>NZ_FOXE01000041.1 GCF_900115635.1 Oscillibacter sp. PC13
TCCACGCCGGCGATGAAGATGGAGCCGTCGTCGTTGATGTCAATTTTCGCGCCGGTGTCGGCCACGATCTTCTGGATGACCTTGCCGCCGGAGCCCAGACGTCCAGCTGGGCGGCGGTGTAATCCCGGCGGCACACAGTATGGACGGTCTGATAAAAGAGCTCCAGCAGCGCCGGAAGATCCGCCGGCCGGTATGGACGAAGATGCATGGAAAAGCTCCTTTCCCGCGGCAGTCCGCCGCAAAGACGACGCCTTACAGCCTGCAGCGGCTGCGGCACTCTGCATAAAAATCAGGAAAAGCGCAGCAGATTCAGGCCGATTTCCTGGCTGAAGGCCCGATCCACCTGCCCGTCAATCACGGTGACGATCATCTCGCAGGTGGCGCTGACAACTGCCCGGTTCAGATGTCCGCCGAAGACCTTGCCGTCGGCGTCTCCGGCGCTCATGTGGAGGTGGGCGTAAAATTTGCCGTCCATGGTGTCAATGGTGCCGGTAAGGGAGACAATCTCATAGGCGCCCTGAAAGGAATTGGCGGCATATTGCTTTGTTACGGTGTTGAACACTCCCACGGTGAAGTCGTTGATGGCGCCCAGAGCCTGGACAGCGGCCAGTTGAATGTGTTCTTGATCCGCGAGGATCCGGATCTGTTCCAGAATTTCCTCGCCTCGATCCATCCGGACCACAATGGTGTTTCCAAATCTTCTGTAATCCATGAAAAAAACCTCCTGTAAATATGTTGATCCGCCCGCACAGCTCCATAAGCGCCGCTGAATTGTTCGAAGAGCGCCTCCGGGAAGTCCGCACAGTGGGATTCCCCCGCCTGAAAGAGGAACGGGGGCGGGCGAAACGCCCGCCCCCGCATCAGGTCTGGGAAAACTTACTTTATCCGCTCGCCGGCGGCCTCTTTTGCCTGGATTTCCTTGACCGCATCCTTGTGGGAGAGGTTCACGCGGCCCTTCTCGTCGATTTCCGTGACCTTGACCCACATCATGTCGCCGATCTTGCAGGCGTCCTCCACCTTCTCAATGCGGTGGTCGGCCAGCTTGGAGATGTG
>NZ_FOXE01000037.1 GCF_900115635.1 Oscillibacter sp. PC13
CCAGGCCAATGCGATAGGCCTCTTGGGCGTCGATCTTATCGCAGGTAAAGATCAGCTCCTTTGCCCGGCCCTTGCCCACGAGACGGGCAAGCCGCTGTGTGCCGCCGAAACCAGGCAGAATGCCTAAGCCGCACTCAGGCTGGCCAAACACGGCATTCTCTGCCGCAACGCGGATGTCGCAGCTCATGGCCAACTCACAGCCACCGCCCAGCGCGTATCCGTTCACAGCGGCGATGGTCGCCTGCGGCATTGTTTCCAGACGGCGGAAAGCCTCCTTGGCCAACAGGGCCATGGCGCGCCCCTCCGCAGCGGTGGCATTTACCATCTCGGAGATATCCGCACCGGCCACAAAGGCTTTGGCACCGGCTCCCGTTATAATTACCACACGGATGTCCTTACTCTTCTCAATCTCTGCCAGGCATGCGTTCAGCTCCGCCAGCGTGGCGCTGTTCAGCGCATTCAGAGACTTGGGGTTGTTAATCGTGACAACTGCTACCTGCTCCTTGGTCTCCATCAACAGATGCTCGTACATCATAAAGTCCTCCTTAAATTATCATTCAGGTGTTCTGTGTTGTGTAATTGCGCGGAACTCACCAGAGCTGCTTATACAGTTCCTTCACGTCTTCCTCGGTCATGTCCCGCATAGTGTTCTGAGGACTGCCGCTGTCCATGGCGTCATGTGCCATCTTGTCGATGCAGGCGAAGAACTCATCTCTGTTTACACCGGCGGAAGCCAGAGTGGGTGCCTGCAGCTCAGCGGTCAGGGCGTCCAGAGCGTCCAAGAACTTCTCAGCCGCGGTTTTATCATCATCCTGCGCAGTTGCAACACCAATTTCGCGGCCCAGCTGACCAAAACGATCGTAAGCGCCGGACACGGCAAAGCGCAGGCAGACGTTCATCAAAATGGCATTGGACATGCCGTGAGCAATGTGGAACAGGGCGCCAATGGGACGGCTCATGCCGTGGATCAGGGTCACGGAAGCATTGTTGAAGGCAATACCGGCTTCCAGGGCGGCAATGGACATCTCAATGCGGGCATCTTCGTTCTTGCCGTCATCAAAAGCGACGGGCAGAGACTTGAAGATTCGCTTGACCGCGGAGACAGCAAACACGTCGGACATTGTCTGTGCTTTACGGGAAGTATAGGCTTCCACAGCGTGGCAAAGGGCATCCAGGCCGGTGTTGACCGTCACTCTGGGAGGTGCGGTCATGGTGAACTGGGGATCGACAATCGCCAGATCGGGGAGCATGACCTTGCCCTTCAGCAGCATCTTGATGTTGTTTTTGGTGTCGTTGATGATGGAGAACTGCGTTGCTTCAGAACCAGTACCGGCAGTGGTGGGGATGGCGACCATGGGAGGTACGGGAACCGTGATCTCCTTACCCATGTAAACCGTGATGTCATCGCCGCCGTCAGCCTCCAGAACACCGATGGACTTCATCGTGTCCAAGGGGCTGCCGCCACCTAAGGCAATCAAGAAATCGCAGCCCTCAGCTTTGTACTGGCCCAGTCCATCCCTTACCATCAGATCGGTTGGCTCGCCGCCGATACGGTCAAAAACAGTATAATGAATGCCCGCATCTGCCAAGACCTTTTCCACCTTGGCACAGTTGCCCAATTCCACCATCATGGAATCGGTGACAATCAGCGCCTTCTTACCCATTCTTTGCA
>NZ_FOXE01000035.1 GCF_900115635.1 Oscillibacter sp. PC13
GGAGGATGTGTGCGTGGGCGATCTGAAAACCTATGCCGCATATCTGAGAGGTCTCAAGGCCATCGACGAAGAAAACGGCTTTCATTACTAATTGATATTCAGAAGGAATGAGCCATGATTAATATTTTAATAAGCGGCATCCTCAGAGGCGGCATGTATGTGCTGATTGCGCTGGGCCTCGCACTGGTATACGGTGTAATGGGCATTCCCAACTTCGCCCACGGCGAGTACTATTTATTCGGTGCGTATGCCACATATTTCGCATTTACAGCTTTTGGCTGGCCACCGTCCATCGCCATTCTTTTCGCAGCAGTGGTGGGGTTTGTTCTGGGTGCGCTGATTGAGAAAATAACCTTCTCTCCCCTGCGCAAACGGAATACTGGCGACTGGGTAACCAACGCCTTCATGATAGGCGCCGGCATTCAGCTGATTATACAAAATGGTGCGCAGTACATTTTCTCAGCAAATTATTTTGGCGTGGAAAAGCTTTGGGACGGCAATGTCAAAATTGGCAGCTTTAATGTCTCTTATGACCGTATTATTGCCTTTGGTATTGCAATGGTTACGCTGGCTGTTTTCTGGCTGTTTCTCAAAAAGACCAAAACGGGTATTTCCATTCTTGCCGTTGCAGACGATGAAACCGGCGCCATGCTGATGGGCGTGGATATTAAAAAAATCCACACGCTTACCTATGCTTTGAGCTGTATGCTTGCCGCTCTTGCAGGCGGCGCATTGATTTCCATTACTCCCGCTTATCCGACCATGGGCACCGCCCCCAACCTTGCGGCGTGGTTCACTGTCATTCTGGTAGGCGTGGGCAACCTGAGTGCCGTCATTGTAGGCGGCTTTATGGTGGGTCTGATTGAAGTTGCCTCCACGTATCTTGTGGGTGCTGCATGGCAGAATGTCATTTCGCTTTCAGTAATCATTCTGATACTGCTGTTCAAGCCAGCCGGCTTGTTCGGCCGCAAGCAGAAGGTATGACGGGAGGATATTATGGAAAAATTTAATGGATTTTATCGTAAATTTTCTGGGCCTCTCAGCAAAGTGGGGCTCTCTCCCATCAGTCTGGTTGCGTTTATTTTAATCGGGTTATTCCCATTCTTTTCTCCAAACGAGTACTATACCAAACTCGGCGTCACCTGCCTGATTTGGGGAACGCTGGCCATGGGCTTCGATTTCTCCGTCGGTTATATCAACGTATCCAACTGGGGATATGCAGCTCTGATGGGAATGGGTGCCTATCTGTCCGCCCTAATGAATCAGTATTTCGGCGTAAGCCCCTGGATTGGCATGCTTCTGGGCGGAATCATGGCGGCCTTGCTGGGTCTTTTGATTGCTCTGCTCACGATGAAAATGGACGCCATGTTCGCAGCTCTTCTGGCGTGGTTCGTTGGCATTGTGCTTCAGAACATCATTGCAGCTGTCCCGGACATCACAAGAGGCGCCATGGGTCTGAATGTCACGCAGTTGTTCTCTACACCGTGGGCCAAGCCCTATTTCTACGTGATATTTGTCATCTGCCTGATTACCTTCTGCGCCCTGAGAAAGATCGTTGACTCCCGGTTTGGCCTGTCCTTCCGGGCGCTTGGCCAGGATATTGAAGCGGCAAAGGCCGTCGGTATCAGTCCGCTGAAGTACCGGACCATCAACTTCGTTGTCTCCTGTTTCATTGCAGGAATTGTCGGCGGCTTCTACGGTCACTATGTCGGCGTGCTTTCCCCCAACGTGCTTGGCACAAAGAATGTGGTGCAGATTCTGGTGCTGGCCTATATCGGCGGACGCGGAAGCATTTGGGGTCCACTGCTTGCAAGCTTTATCATTATGCCTGTTTTTGAGGCCATGAACAGTCTGGTAGAAATTAAGTACATTATCTATGGCCTGCTGTTGATTGTGTCCATGATTTACTTCCCCGGCGGTCTCTGCAAAATTCCGGAAAAGGTCAAATCCTTGGCAGCAGATCGGAAAGCCGACAAGGCCTCTCATGCTGCCAAGGCATGATAAGACAAATTTAATGAAGGGGAGATTTACTATGAAAAAGAAGACCAGCATGATCCTTGCCATCGCACTGATCCTTTCTCTTGCGCTTTCCGCCTGCGGTGGCAGCAGCAGTTCCGGCGGGGCGGCAGACGGCGAGAAGGTTTTGAAAGTTGCTGTTGGCTGCTCTCTGACTGGCACAGGTGCAAAAGCCGGCACCGCCTTTGAGGAAGCAACCAAAATGGCCTTCGAAGAGATCGACTATAAGGTCGGCGATTATACGATTCAGCCGATCATCGTCGATCTGACCGATGACCCCGAAAAGGGCGCCCTGGCCCTTGAGCAGGCCATTGTGAAGGACGGCGCACAGGTCGCGATGCAGGGCTGGTTCACTACCATTGCCATGTCGACCATGGATGTGGCCGCCAAATACCAGATCCCCTATATGTTCAACTACGGCGCAGGCCAGGCCCTTGACGAAAAGTGGGCAACCGATCCTGAGAAGTACAGCTACTACATCGGCAAAATGTACCCCACCACGGACTTCATCGCAGAGGAGTACCGCGACGTTTTCAACAATGCCTTTGAAAGCGGCCAGCTGACCGGCGAAAAGACCATTGCCATCTACGGTGAGGACACCGACTGGGGCCATTCACTGGGTGACAACTTCAAGACGTACTTCGGCGATGCAGGCTATGAGATCGTATATAACGAATACTTTGCCGCCGGCACAACGGATCTCTATGCAGTGCTCTCCAAGATTCAGTCCACCGGTGCATCCATCGTCGCCGGCACCATCAATACTCCGGCCACGGCGGCTGCTTTCCTGAAGCAGGCCAAGGAAATCGGCCTTGATTCTGCAATTATCTGCCACTCCCTGAATGAGAATGCAGACTGGCACGATCTTTGCGGCGACGCTGCAGAGGGCGTGTTCGACCAGCTTCCCGGCTATGTAGACGAGCGCGGCGCTGAGTTTGAGGCCCGCTGGAAAGAGCGGATGGGTTATGATGCATCTGTCGCCTGCGAGAGCGTTGCTTATGACTGCGCCCTCTGCTTCATTGACATGCTACAGGATTGCTACGACATGTACGGCGTCCTTGACTCTGAAACCATCTACAAGTTCGGCTGTGAAGAAGTCCAGACTGGGAACTGGGTGTTTGAGAACTCTATTATGCAGGCCGCCTATAAGTGGGAGCCCGGCAGACTCTCTCCCGTGGTCGGCGAGGATGCATTCTACTATCCGCTGGGTCAGGTTCAGAACGGCCAGTTTGTTGCCGTGTGGCCCAACTCCCGCGCAGCGGCAGATGCCATTTTCTGATTTGTAAGGCCACAGCTTCCTGTCTGTCGTATTTTTCCTGAACAGCCCCACGGTTTTCCAGCGGGCAGATATTCCATGGAGGCATCTATCAGGAGCGTGTTGTGCCGGGTACCTCATCCGGTCCCGAATCAACCATGAGTGCCTTGGCGCAGCCCTACCGGCTGCCGCCGGGCTGGAAACGGATTCACCACAGAGCGGCTGGCAAGCTGCAAACAGATTCAAGGCGGCGGAAAGGCCGCTCTGTGGCCGCCTTTCCCTCTTTCCATTGAAAATTTCATTCCAGCGATAACAAACAGCGATTAGAAATACATTTGATTTCCCGCTTCCCAGCCCCCATCACCAAAAGAGCGCTTCTTTATTAATGAGCAGCGACACACCGCAGCCTCTATTCCTATGATGAGAATGAGAAGCAAATCTACAGATTCAGCGGGTTTATGCCGCTTTACACGCAGATAAAAGGAGATATTTTTCAATCCGCGTCCGACACGGCAAAACTTGCATGGACGTGCAGCGCGCTTCTTTCAAGCAATATAAGTTTTAAATGAGCAACGACGGATGGAAACCGGCCCTGCCTGTGACGGTATGGGGCGGAAGCCCGTACCTGCCGCTTGCTTTTTTCCCCAACGAAAATTTCTCTCAGCGAAGTACCGAAAATTGCTGACCCGACATTTCAAAAGTGCTTGAGTTTCGAACACATCTGCGGGCCGTTCCCGGCAATGGCAGCCCGTACATAAATAATTGGAAAGCAGGTGCCAATTTTGATATTACGCACAGAAGGAGTAACCAAGTGTTTTGGTGGCCTGACAGCCGTAAACAACGTATCTCTGGAAGTTAACAAAGGTGAGATCATCGGAATCATTGGACCAAACGGCGCAGGCAAAACCACATTCTTGAACTGCATCTCCGGCTTTTATGCTCCCACAAAGGGAAAAATTTATTTCAATGATGAAGATATTACCGGCATGACCTCCTATGATCTCTGCCGGAAGGGCATCTCCCGCACATTCCAAATTGTACGTTCCTTCCCTAAAATGACCGCCCTGGATAATGTTAAAACAGCCATTATTTACGGCGGCGGAGAAAAGGTAAAGGATCCTGATCAAAAAGCCCATGAGCTGCTGGACGAGGTGGGCTTTGCAGTGTCACACGATACGATCGCTGAGACGCTGAACACGATGCAGCTAAAGCGTTTGATGCTGGCAAGAGCCATTGCCACCAAATGCGAGCTGTTGTTGCTGGATGAGGTTGCAGCGGGCCTGACCACCGCAGAGCTTCCGGATTTTATTTCTCTGGTAAAGCAAATCCGGGACAGCGGCGTTACGATTATCTGCATTGAGCACGTGATGAAGTTTATCACCGATACCTGTGACCGGGTCATCGTCATCAACTTCGGAGAGAAAATCGCAGAGGGAACTGCGAAGGAAGTTCTGAACAATCCGCTTGTGATTGAGAGCTATCTCGGAAAAGAGGATGAAGTACCATGCTGAAATTAGAAAACGTTTGTGCGGGCTATGGAAAGCTGGATGTTCTCTGGGATGTCAGCTGTGAAGTCAATGAGGGTGAGTTCGTTGCCATTGTGGGCCCCAATGGTGCCGGCAAAACCACCACCATGCGGGCAATCAGTGGTATGATTCGGCCCAAGAGCGGTTCCATTGTTTTCAATAATGAACATCTGGAAAACAAATCCATGAAGCAGATTCATGATTTGGGCGTGAGTTTTGTAACGGACGGCGGCAACCTTTTTTCCGGCATGACAGTAAAAGAAAACCTATTGATGGGCGCCCTTAATATAAAGGATAAGTCCAAGAAGGCCGAGCTCACGGAAAAGGTCATTGGCCTTTTCCCCCGCCTTGGCGAGCGGCTGAACCAGCAGGCCGGCCTGATGAGCGGCGGCGAGCGCAAAATGCTGGGTATTGCAAGAGGTCTGATGTCTGAGCCGAAGCTGATGCTGGTGGATGAGCCCTCCCTGGGTCTTGCTCCCTCAGTGGTTCTGGACGTCTTCAGAACGCTGAAGGGCTTGACGAACGAAGGCGTCATTATTCTTCTCGTGGAGCAAAACGTCAATACCACGCTCAAGATTGTAGACCGGGCGTACATTCTTGAAAAAGGTGTCATCAACGGCCAGGGTACCAGCGCGGAGCTGCTGGCCAGCGATTACGTTCAGAAGATGTATTTGGGAATTGAGTAATCTCAGGCACCGCAGTTCCCCCCCCATCCTGTTTCTGCAATTTCATTCGCATCTGTGCTAGAGCGTTCTTGGCTCCAACAGATCATATAAAACAAAACGGAGGCAAAGGAAAATGATTGGCAACAAGGTAATTTTCAGGAAAATGATGACAGCGGAAAACGATGGTCATTATCTTGGCAACCTGATCAACGGC
>NZ_FOXE01000031.1 GCF_900115635.1 Oscillibacter sp. PC13
CCGCCTTTTCCAATCAGGTACGGCTCTATTGTATCACGATTATTACTGGATGTGCCGCCAATTTTAAAGGCATCCAAATCTTCACGACGGAAACTTCGTTCATAGTTCATATACCTCCAGGAACTGCGCTCGTAATCCACGTAGATGATATTGCCCTGCATTTCGGGAAACGGTGTATTGTAGCAGATAATTTTTTCCGGCTCAATACGACGCAGCATCTCGTTGTATCCAGCCATGAACCACTCTTTTTGATCCTGGCGGTTGTCGTGTTCGGACGCCATGTAGGTGGAGACAGCCACCACACTGCCTCTTTCGAGCCCCTCAAAGCAGAAATCAAACGTGGATTCATCTCCCCAGTTGACAGTCGGAATGACCCGGAGCCCTTTGGATGCCCAGTAAGCGCCGCACCAACGATTACGAAATACATTGTAAAGCTGCATGACAGGCGCCATTTCCAGGTACATACTGAAATCCGGCGACAGCACCGCACGGTATCGGGCCAGTTTTTCGACGTCATTATCTGGGTGCTTCCAAACCCGCTCAAAACGATAGTCATATAGGAAGAAGTGAACCATCCGGTCAAGATGATTCTGATCCTCCAGATGGGTCTTGTCAAAGCCTATCAACAAAAGATCGTCAAAGTCTCCGGGCTTTTCTTGGAACTTGGGAATGATGGGGATTTTCAACTTTCCGTTGCCAGAAAACTGGTTGCGAAGCAGCGTCTGACTGGTTCGGTAATTGTAGTTTTCTTCGGTCATAAATAGACCTCCTGTATAAAGTAAGGAATAAATCCTCCTACATACGGGCTCCCGATTGGAAAAAGTTGTACAGTTTCGCGCAACAACATGCGCAATTTTAAATCAGCAATAAAAAGTCAGAGTATCACGAAAGAATCTGTAGTTATTCAAAGCAGGAATACTTTTCAGAATTCGCATCTGAGTTTTATGTACTGCAGAACCTTACCACCCCTTCATGGCCATGCCGCCCAAGGTCTGCGTTTGTTCTTCTTCATGGTCGTCGGGCTGGTGGCCCAGAGCGATGCGCAGCTCCTGGAGCTCCCGCATCCGCTTGCGGTCAATGTGCAGCCTTGGCTGCGCGGGTGCGGTGGGTGCATTGTCCCGGAAGATATTGCTCATGTGGTAGAGCAGACGGGACACTGTGAGCAGCAATTCCGGCTGACGCCACTGCTCCTGCCGTTCCAGAACATACTGGGCGTAGGGATGACCATACACATTTGCCATCTGAAAGCAGTTCCAGGCCGTTTCTCCGTCTTTGGGGACGCCATTGCCTGTGAGGTACAGCTTCCCCAGCAGGTAGCTGGCCCAGGGGCGATTCTGGTCGGCCGCGTGACGGAGATACTCCGCCGCTTTGACTGCGTCCTTTTGCGCGGATTTACCCGTCAGATATTCCTTTCCCGGGCGATAGGTGGCGTCACAATTTCCATTTTGCGCTGCTCTCTCCAACCATTGGATTCCATCTTCACCGTCATGCACCTCCGGATCATCAGAGAGATATAATTTCCCCAGCGCATATTGAGCTGCGGGCAGATTTTGCTTTGCCGCCAACTCCAGCCAGTGGGCGGCTTGCTTTATATCCGGCAGCAGCAGGCCGCCGTCCCGGTACAGCAATCCCAGGAAGTACTGGGCGTGGACGTCGCCGCTCTCCGCCAGCCGTTCCAGCTCTTCCGCTGCCTCATCCCGTTGGGCCAGCGGCAGCTTACTGTCCTCGATCCTAGCCCGCAGCCGCAGACACTCGTAGGAGACTTCCCGGTTGTCCACCCACTCACCTCGCTCTTCCATCTTTTCGTCCTCGAAGGTGATCTTGCCCAGACGGATATTCTCCGTCTCCCGGATGACCGCGTTCTTGATGGCCCGGAACTCTTTCTGCTTTGACAACGGCGGACGCTGCTGTTTCTTCCCCGAGTAGAACTCGTTCACCTGACACTGGAGCTCCCACCATTTCTGATAGCATTGATCCACAATGGGGATGCCCTGCAGCTGATCCACGATCTCATCCACCTGCCGCTTCATAGGCCTCGGGAGATATGTATTTCTTTGTATGCGCCTTCGGTATCAATGCTCTTAGTGTCCCTGATATGATGCCTGCATGCAGACAGCGGCTCCCTTCTTTTGCGGCACCTGTTCCCTTTAAGCAGCAGGAAGCCCCTGTTTTACGGAATTTCATTGATGATCCGAATGCAGAAAATGATTTTCAGCTGTCCCAAGCATCCTTGTATCTTCTGAGTTTTTGGTAATTTCGTGTATAATAAGCCACGTCATTTGTGGGTAATGTGCACAAAATTTTATTCGTTCCCCAAATAGAATGCGCAAAAATTGATGTTTGAACAGTGGCAAAACAAGGGGGAACTCCTATTTTACGCACGGGTTATAAAAAATATGAATGCGATATAGACGAGGCCATTGATATAACAAATGCTTTTCGCGGAAAAAACATTTGTTCTGTACATGTTTGATTTGCTAAAACCCTGCAAAAAAAGTTTCACTTTTAGAATATTTCAAAAAAGAAATTAATTAAACACGTAAAAAAGATTAGTAAAAAAGGAGGAGGGGCAGCTGGTTTGACATGGAGAAATAAGCGAGATACGCTAATTATGGAACAACGAGGCAAAACCTTTTGAGTGAAAAGATGTTTGCCCTGTGTTTCAGGAGCAGAACAGTACTGCGAAATTTTGAAAGGAGCAAGTTAGTAATGTCTATGAAACCCATTGAACTGCAAAAGCATCTGAAAAAGGGCGGCGTCAGCTACATGGCGGTCACTCCCTTCAAGGAAAACGGAGAGGTCGATTATGACGGCTATCGGGAAAATATCCGTTGGTTAGTCGACAAGATTAAGGATTTTGAAAACTGCACTCTGACTCCCTGTGGCAGCAACGGCGAGTTCCCCCATCTGTCTCATGAGGAGCACAAGAAGGTGCTTAAGGTTTGTGTAGACGAAGTCAACGGCGCTGTACCTGTTATCTGCGGTACCGGCCGTGCCAGCACCTATGAAACCATCGAACTGAGCAAGTACGCCGAGGAGATCGGTGCTGATGGTGTGCAGGTTATTCTTCCTTACTACTTTGTTCCCATGGAAGAGGGTATGTATGCGCACTATGAAAAGTTGGCTGAGGCCATCAACATCGGTATCGTGATCTACAATAACCCCGCTTTCTCCGGTTCCTGGATCCAGCCTCCTCTGATGAAGAAAATGCTGGAAGGCTTTGGCGGTAACGGCAAGATTGCCGGCGTGAAGGATAATACGCCTCACATGATGTCTTTTGACGGCATGTCTAAGGTTGTGAGCCAGTTCGGCGTGCCTCTGTACAGCGGCTTCGGTGAAAAGTGGTTCAAGTATCAGTATCCTTGGGGTGCTGACGGTCTGGCCACTCCCTTCGGCAACTTCTTCCCCGAGTATCCCAGAGATGTATTCCTGGCTTCTCAGAAGGGCGACAACAAGAAGATCGGCGAGCTGATCGACCACATGAAACCTTACTATGATTTCGTTGGCCGTTGCAACGCCGCCCGTAAGGACACCGGCGTTCTGTACAAGCCCGGCACTGCCATCTACGGCGAAGGCAACTTCCGTTTTGGTGTTGTGAAGGCTGCCATGAACCTGATGGGCCTGCACGGCGGCATCATGCGTCTGCCCCTGACCGGTCCCAATGAAAAGGAGACCGCTGAACTGAAGGAAATTTTGAAGGGCCTGGGCCTGCTGTAAGATACAGTATTTTGAATGGCTATAGCCAAAAGGCTTAATAATAACCATCGTTTTAAGTAACGGTGAATGGTTATTCCGTTGTGATATACACAATTATTTCGACGGGTGATCTCCCCCCACCCGCAGGCATAATTGAAAAAAGTGAACTAGACGGGCAATTTTATTTAAACACATGTACGAAACCGTGTGTACTTTAGGTCTACATCAAAAAAGAAAAGTATGGAAGGAGCAGACACCGTGAAAAGATTTGTTACTTTGTTTCTCGCACTTGTCATGATTGCAGGTTGCCTTGCAGGCTGCGGCGACAAAAAGGAAGAGGGAACGCCTGCCGATGCCAATACTCCTACTAGCACTGAAGCGCCTAAAACCGATTTCCCTAAGAAGGACATTGAGATCGATGTATGCTATTCCGCCGGAGGTACTGCCGACACAGCCAATCGTGCTCTGGCTTCCATCATGGGCGAGTACCTGGGCGTAAACATCAACGTCGTCAACGTGACCGGCGGTTCCGGATCCATTGCCGGTCAGCAGGTCATGGGGGCCAAGCACGACGGTTACACTTGGCTTGGTGACGTTGCCCATACCGCTTCCGGCTGGCGTGTCATGGATTACGCCGATCAGAGCTGGGAAGACTGGTACGGATTTTACGGCGCCACCGCTCCCTACGTCCTGTTTGTGGCTGGCAGCTCTCCTTACACCACCTATCAGGAACTGTTTGATGCCATGAAGGCTGACGCCGGCATCAAGTGGGGCAACGCCGGTTTCGGCTCCATCAACCAGCTCACTGGCCAGCTGATGCTGGATATCGTAGGTCTGAAGGGTACCACCGTTCCTTACAACGGCGGCCGCGAAGCTGCCGTCAAGGTCATTGCCAACGAGGTCGTGTGGTCCTGGGCGGGCATCTCTGACGTTATGGACTTGGCCCTGAGCGGCGACATCCGCATTCTGGGCGTCTGCGATTCCGAGCCTCTTGCCATCGACTGCGCGAAGGGCGCTTATGAAGCTGCCTCTATGCTGACCGACTACCCCACCCTGTCCACTCTGGAAGGCCTGCTGTTCTGGGGCTTCCGCGTACCTCGCGACACCCCCCCCGAAGTGGTTGCCCGCATCCAGGAGGCCTTCGAGTATGCTGTTGAAACAGACGAGTTTGCCAAGTACTGCGCCGACAATGCTCTGACTCCCGCTCCTGCATGCGGCCCCGAAGCTGACGAGATGTGCGCAAGACTGGAATCCATTTATGCCTGGGGCCTGTATGATCAAGAACTGGCTGCCGAAGGGATCTCTCCCGAGGACTTTGGTATTCCTCGCATTGAGGATTTCAAGTATCCCACCAATGACCGCATTGCTGCCATCAACCCATGGCCGAACGTCTGATTTATAGAAACCAATAATCTTATGTGACACGGTTTCGTAAAAAGGGGCCGCTCATTTTGGGCGGCCCCTTGTGCATAACAGGAGGTTATACATGAAAAACGAGAAAATTGGGCGCTGCCTGGAAGGTCCTATTATGATCGTCCTGGGCATCGTTTGCCTGATCCTGTCCTTGCAGATCCGGAACAACCCGGTAAAGGTTCCCGGATTTTTGAACGTACTGGTTCAGGCGAAGATGCTGCCCATTGCGGTCTCTGTTCTGGTCATCATTTTGGGCGTCATCCTGACTTCGCAGCTGAAGAAGGGGCTTTTGGTCACGCCCAGTATGCCGAAGGAGTCCTGGATTCGCGTGTTGATTCTGACACTGATTACACTGGTCTACCTGATTGCGGTTTACTTCACGGGGTTCCTGATTCCCACGTTTGTGTACTGTCTCGTCATGCTGTTGTATCTGAACTGGAAGCAGAAGAATTCCATCCTGCTGCTGGCAGTGGCCGCAGTCTACACCGCAGTAACGGTATTCCTGGTTCCCTGGATGCTGAATCTGAACCTGATGCTGTTTTAAGGAGAGGAATCAATGGAAGCTTTATTGACTATTTGGAGTTATCTGCCCGATGCCATTTCCAGTTACCTGGGCGAGCCCATGGTATGGGTCATGTTGATTCTGGGCACTGCACTTGGGTATTTTGTCGGCGTTATGCCGGGTCTCGGCCCTACAATGGGTATGGCACTGTCTTTGGGAATCATCTATAGGCTGCCGGTGGAACAGGGCATGGCTCTGCTGATTGGCATCTTCGTGGCCGCAGTCGGTTCCGGCGGCATCACTGCCAGCCTGATCAACATCCCCGGCACTGCCGCCGCAGCAGCGACCTGTCTGGATGGGTATGCAATGGTAAAACAGGGCCGCGGCAGGGAGGCCTGCGGCTATTCTGTGTTTGCATCCGTTATCGGCACACTGATGGCAACTGTCTTTATCTTTCTTATTCAGCCCTTTGTCACCACGATTGCCTTAAAGTTTGGCGACTGGGAGACGTTTTTGTTCTGCATGTTTGGCCTGACAGTATGTGGTTCTCTGTCCGGCGACCGTCCGGTCAAAGGCTGGCTCGCCGCATTTATCGGTTTCTTCATTTCCATGTGCGGTGCCGAGAGTGTGCAGTCTGTCGTCCGCTACAACTTTGGCCGCAGTGAGCTGCTGTCTGGTTTTAACAGCACCGTGGCCATGCTGGGACTGTTCGGCATCGGAGAGGTGCTGTACACCCTGATGAACAAGCAGAGTACGAAGGTAGAAGGCAAGGCCGGTCTGCCAATCATCAAGCTCGGTGTGTTTGCCCAGAACATTGCAAACATTATCAAGTCCTCTTTGGCTGGCATCTGGATCGGGTTCATCCCCGGCATCGGCGAGAGCGCGGCCTGCTGGTTCTCTTATGATATTGCAAGGCGCAGTTCCAAGAGCAAAGAGACCTTCGGCAAGGGCAACCCCGAGGGCATGATCGCCGCCGAGGTGGCCAATAACGCCTCTTCTGTAGGCGCTCTGATCCCCGCGCTGTCTCTGGGCATCCCTGGCAGCGCCACTGTGGCTATCTTCATCTCCGCCATGTACCTGATGGGTTATCGCCCCGGTCCCACCCTGGTCATGGAGAACCCCGGAATCCTGAGCGGCATCTGCGTGCTGTTCGTTGTCGCCGCCCTGGGTCTGCTGGTCATCGCTTTTTTGGCGTCCAGCGTCACGCTCCGGCTGCTGTCCATTCCCGAGTCCGTGCTGATGCCTCTAATCGCTGTGTTCTGTGCTGTAGGCGCCTATGGTACCACCAACACGCCCTTCAGCCTGGTCCAGTTGGCGTTCTTCGGCATTCTGGGGCTGCTGATGAAAATATACAACTATCCCATCGCCCCTCTGGTCCTTGGCATGCTGGTAGGCAACACCGCTGACACCTGCCTGCGCCGTGCACTGACCCAGTATGCCGGCAACATCAGTGGAATGCTGCTGCGTCCATTTGGCCTAGCCGTGTTGGCAGCTCTGATTCTGGTCACCATTCTGAGCATTCGTTCCGACAGAAAGAGCAAGGCTGCCAGCAAGGCTACCAGCAAGGTGGGCGACTGATCCGAGGGAATTCCCCTACTTTATTACGCACCTAAATTTTTGGTAAAAAGCCATGGGGCATCCTTTGGCTTTTTACCAAAAAATTTGAACATTTTTAAAAAAGCACCCCGTTTTTTGCGAAACGGCGTATTTATGTAAACGAAAAGGAAGGTATTCATCATGTTTGTCAATCCTGCCGAATGGCGCGCAATCTGCGCGAAGTTGTTTACTACGGTGGGCGTTTCCGAAAAGGACGCCATGACCATTGCTGAGGCTGCTGTCAACGCTGATATCCGCGGCGTGGCCTCCCATGGCACTGCCCGTCTGTTGGTTTATCGCGACCGCATCAAGCAGGGCCTAATCAATCCCACCCCCGACATCCGCATTGAAAACGATTGCCCCACTCTGGTGCATTTGAACGGCGACAACGGTCTGGGCCAGATAGTGGCTGATGCGGCTGCCGATATCGCCATCGAGCGCGCCAAGAAATACGGCTGCTGCTGCGTGTCTTCCTATCATACCAATCACATGGCCCTGCTGAGCCATTACGGCCTGAAGATTGCCAATGCAGGTATGATTGCCTATATCATGTGTAATACGACCCCCTTTGTGGCCACCACAGGTGCTGCTGAGCCCGTAATCGGCACCAATCCCATTTGTTGGTGCATTCCCGGTAAGGAGTTCCCCATCGTTCTGGATATGGCTATCTCTCCCGCACGCGGCAAAATCAAAAACGCCGCTGCCGCCAACAAACCCATTCCCGAAGGATGGGCTTTGGACAAGAACGGTCAGCCCACCACCGATCCCAAGGCTGCTCTGGAAGGCGTTCTGCTGCCCATTGCCGGCCACAAGGGTTACGGCATCGGCATAGTTGTCGAGGTTTTCTCCGCGCTTCTCTCCGGCGGAAACTCCGGCAGAAACCTGACCCATCCTCTGGACGACTACCAGCATGTTCCCAACTGCGGCAACTTCATCATGGCGCTGGATCCCTCCAAATTGCTGGCAGAAGACGCTTTCATTGAACGTGTGGATGACTATGTCAAGATGGTCAAAGCCAGCAAGAAATCCTCTCCCGACGCTGAGATCCTGTTCCCCGGTGAGTTGGAGCACCGCGCCGAGATCCGCGTCAGTGAAAATGGTCTGGAAGTCAGCGAGGAAGTTTATAAGCAGTTTACCAGCCTGATTGCTGAATAAAAAAACTATGTGGAATTCACTTGGAAATTTGCTCGATACTGTTGAAATCCCGCAGATGATCCCGGTCAGGCAGCGTTTTTCATGTGAGGTTCTGGAAAATTGGCAGGACGCCCTGGAACACGCATTGATCTCCGCCGGGGTAAATGAGGTGGTTCGGCCTGGCATGCGCATCGCCATTACAGCCGGTTCCCGCGGGATTGACCATATTGTAGACTATCTGCGGTTTATCGGTGAATTCTTGCGGGCGCAGGGAGCGAATCCCTTTGTGGTTCCGGCTATGGGCAGCCATGGCGGTGCCACTGTATCTGGACAGATATTAGTTCTAGAGGGTCTCGGAATTACCGAGGAGAGTGTCGAAATGCCCATCCATGCCTCTATGGATACGGTTTTGATGGGAATGACACCGGAAGGCCTTCCGGCATATACAGATCGTATTGCCAGCGAAGCGGACGGGATCATATTGGTCAACCGCATCAAGGCGCACACGCAGTTCCGTGGTCCTTATGAGAGCGGTCTTCTGAAAATGTTGACGATTGGTCTTGGTAAGCAGCGAGGCGCTGAATGCTGTCACCGGCTGGGGCTGAAAAACATGTCCAAAAATGTGGAGGACATCAGCCGGTTCCTGCTGGGGCGTTTACCGATACTGTTTGGGGTTGGCCTGTTGGAAAATGCCTATGACCGCACCATGGCCATCGAAGGGATTCCGGCACAAGAGATCATGGCGCGTGAACCAGGTTTGCTGGAACGTGCCAAGGCCAATATGCCCCACATCTGTGTGCCCAATTTGGACGTGCTGGTTGTTGACCGGATTGGCAAAAATTACAGCGGTTCCGGTATGGACCCCAATGTGACGGGGCGCTTTTACAGTAAGGAAATTCCAGCAGTACCCGCCGCGCAACGGATCGCGGTTCTGGGCCTATCCGAGGAGACCCACGGAAATGGCTGTGGCCTGGGTGTGGCGGATACGACAACCCGCCGTGTTGTGGATCACTTGGACCGTGAGAGCATGTATGTGAACGGTTTGACGTCCCGAGTGGCAGAATCCGGACGTATTCCATTGTATTTCGACAATGACCGGGAAGCCATCCAGGCGGCAATCAAACTAACCGGGAAGCTGTGTGCGTCCCAACTCCGGATGGCGCGGATTCCTAACACCATGCAGCTGGAGCGCATCCAGATTTCTGAGGTACTGGCGAAAGAGGCACGGGATCTTGGGCTGGAGATTGTTGGCAAGGCTGAACCCTTGGCCTTTGATGCGGAAGGCAATTTGCTGTAAATGATGACAAGTGCCGACTATTAAGGGGTGGTATCGTGGAAAACCTGACAGTGTCTTTGAGTACTACGCTGTACATGACGCTCGTTATGCTCATCGGCAGAATGGCTTTTCGGAAAATTCCGGATAGAGAGATTGTGATTGCACAAATCAACAAGATGGTCTTCTCGATTTTTCTTCCGATGATGGCCTTTCGGAATATTTACACCACAGATTTGAAGACAGCCTTTGATGCCGGACTGCTGCTGTATATGCTGGCAGTGTTGTGCACGATTTGGCTTATCCTGATGGTTCTTGTGCCACGGTGGATTCCGAATCGGCGCACTTGCGGCGCTTTTATTCAAGGCACAATCCGCAGCAACGCAATGATATTTGGACTTTCCGTAATCAGCGAGTTGTTTGCTGGCCAGGATCTGGGCTGTCCCACGATTCTCTCGGCCTTCACCACTGTAGGATTTAATCTAATCGGTGTAATTACACTGGAAGTTTACCGGGGACAGAGGCCGGACCCCCGAAAGATCGTTCAAAACATTTTGAAAAATCCGGTGCTGATTGCTGGTGCCTCTGCCATTTTATTAGTGGTGATGGATATCCATCTTCCATTTTTTATGGAGAGAACGGTCAACGCTATGGCTAATATGGCTTCACCCATGGGAATTTTGCTGATCGGCGCCAGTTTGCAGATGGGACAGTGCACGTGCAAAAGCGCCCTGGCAGCTTCTGTACTTATGCGGCTAGTAATTATTCCTGCCATCGGCGTAACTGGAGCAGCGTTTTTGGGATGGCGCGGCATAGAGCTTTACACGGTCCTGATCATCATGGCGACGCCCACTGCCGTCGCTTCCTATTCCATGGCACAGGTGATGAACAGTGACGGTGTGTTCGCTGCAAACCAAGTTGGAATGAGTTCCCTGTTGGGAGCCGGCACAATTTTTCTCTGGACAGTTGTGTTGGATTTTTATCAACTATTGTAAGCGGATTGCAGCAAACTCACCTTAAAATCATTTGTTAAAATTTTGTACAAGGAGAAGTGGTTATGGCAAGGGAATTTTTAGTACCAAGAAGCATTCTGACAGGCTCTGGAGCATTAGATGCTGCAGCCGTTACTTTGCAAAGAATGGGTAAGAAGGCGCTGATTGTCACCGATTCCATGATGGTGGAATTGGGCAACTGTGCCAAGGTGGAAAAGGTCTTGGCAGATGCGGGCATTCATTATACTGTTTTTGACCGTATCGGCGGCGAGCCAACCGATCTGATGGTAAGGGATGGACTGGGCCAGTACAAAGCTGAGGGCTGCGATTTCTTGATTGCCTTAGGTGGCGGCAGCCCCTTGGACACGATGAAGTCCATCGGTGTTCT
>NZ_FOXE01000030.1 GCF_900115635.1 Oscillibacter sp. PC13
ACAAGTACATCACCCTGCCCCGCGACCCTGCTCTGGCGGACTCCGCCGCGGACGTCCTCCCCGAGCCCGTCCTCTGCGGCGAGGCTGTCGGCACCCTGGTCGTGAAGAAGCCCTTCCAGCGCATTGACCACGCTGACCCCAAGTTCCAGGTTCGCTGAAATTCGTGTAACACGGATAAAATGTCATAATAAGGGGGAGCGGCTTGTGCCGCTCCCCCCTCTTGATTTTCAGGTACGTTCTTCAAAAATCACAATTTCTTAAAGCCACTGCGTACAGAACCTATGGAATCCATCTTACCATCTATTGTTTTGACTCATGTTTTCGCCTGCTTGGATGGTACATCACGCAGTTTTGTTTGCTTTCCCATTTTCACATCATTCGTTCTTCATATTTCTGATTCAGCCAAGCACGCAATTCTGCAGCGCCCTCTTTTGTCCATGGGAATTCTGCCTGATCAACATTTTGTGCTTTCTCAAAGCAGATATCCTCATATACCCACATTTTAATCGTGCCGTCATTCATTTTGCCGTTGTGCTGAAACCTGTATCTGAATTTCCCAAGGCTTCCCGGAAATACAACGGCCTTCTTGAAAAATACCGGTGTCAATTCTGCAAATCTGTCCATGATGTTCTCCCCTGTTTTTTCACATTCTATCACAGCCATCTTTTTTCGACAAGAACATGCTGTTTGCAGCATATTGCATTTAAAATTAAAATGAGCCCTCTTTGTATCGGCCTCTGCATTTTTCAGCATCTAACCTCTTTGTAAATACCCCGTATTTTATTTGTTGGGAGGTCTCCAACCCCCTCTGAAATTGCTTTTTCACTTCTTAATATGGAAAAGTTTCTGAATTGCCAAAGGCCAGCAAAGAAAAGCGCTGCAAATTTTTTAACTTACAATGATTTGCTTCATTCTTATAACTCAGAACGCCCTTGATATTCACTGCGAATGATGCTCTCCATCTCTTCCGGCGTTTCTTTGCACCCACCTGCCAGCCACTTTTTTACTATCGCATTCAATCCGCTTCTGAAAAACTCTATGTGATACTCAATATATTGATTATCAAAATGCTGTTTTGCTTGATAAATATCATAGTGTCCCAGCTTGAATTGGTTGTCATATCCAAGTTTGAAGTACGTGCGGTAAAATAATTGATTTTCTTTAATATGATGGAACAGCCGCAAATAATCATTGCTATTAAATTTCTGCTTTCCGCATCATTATACTCAATTTATAAGAAAGTAACAATTGTTGTTTGAATAATTTATGGAGGCGCTTTTAGATGAAAACAGCAGTTTTGCCGCAATGGTATTGGGCACAGTCAGTGTGGTTTTCTTTGCCCTCGGTATGTGCATGGCACTTATTTCGGAATGGTGCGCTTTTAAGCCGGGTATTGTTTTCGGCTGCATTGGTCTGTTTCTCGGTCTTGTGACCTTAATCGTATGGAGAAAAATGGAGCATAAAGTTCCTATCCGTTTTCCAGCCAAAACCCTCCTTACGGTTATTGTTGGCGTTGTTGGCGCTTTAGCGCTGGGCGTTGGAATGTGCTTTTAGCATGGTCTTGGAAAAGATGATAATGGGTGTGGTAATCGGTCTTGCCGGTATCATTATCCTGCTCTGATTAATTCCTTTAACAAAAGGCATTCAGGAGTGAGCACCACATGCTGTCTGCTCTATACATGGAGCAGAAAAATATAGCGGTAAGACAAATCCCGTTTTCAAAATCGGCGTATATGCTGTTCTTATTCAAAATATTTATTTGAAATAGTTTGGAATGGAGAAGATTACGGGTTGCAGCCTCTCCAATTTACAACTTGCAGCTGCCGCATAAATGAGTTTTGACGTCTGCAGTATCAAAAACAATGTTTGCTTCCTTTGGCAAATTGCCCAGCAGGAACGCGTACATGATGAACGGATTAACTGGTGCTGCAGTCTGCCTGTCTGTATGGATGTCCGGATTGAACCGGATAATCAGCAAAATAAAAAGGAAGGTAGATGAAGATGGCAAAATCAAAACTTGTAAAAGCAAAGGAAAAAGTTGTTGCTTTTGAAAAAATTGAAGATACGGTTGTCGGTGGCTATACGAAAATAGAGGACGCTTTCGTTGTTCGCTATCTTGCAAAGGACGGTGAACGTATTGAGGAAGCAGAAGAACGATTAAAACGTAAGCGTGAACCTTCAAAATAATGTGATACAATCCAAACGAGCACGTGGAAAAAAGCGGGCAAAAAGCAATTGCTTTTGCCCGCTTTTCTCTGTATCCTCTATGGAAGCTACTCTAATTCCTTTTATTGGTTGGTCGGTCGCTGCTTTACATGTAGCCAGCGGCTCCTTATCAGCGCTTTTTTACGCTGAGTACTTGCTTTTACCGAAAGACAGAGGCACCGTGTTCCACGTCGCTGGCATTATCCATAAACAACCGCAAGACGCCATGCTTTTCCGGAAGGTTTGGTTTTTGATAGCGTTTGCGCCGTTCCTCCAAAATTTTCTCCATCTCTTCCGGACGGCATGGTTTCCCATCCACGCCGACCAGTTCCAGCCTGCCGCTTGGAATGTCAATGGAGAGCAAATCATTTTCCTCCACCAGAGCCAGCGGTCCTCCGTCCGCAGCTTCCGGAGAGACGTGTCCAATGCATGGTCCCTTTGTCGCGCCGGAGAACCGTCCATCCGTGACGAGTGCGCAATGCTCCAGTCCCGGGATATTGCACAGCTTTTCAGATGTCTTCAGCATTTCCGGCATGCCGGCTCCCTGTGCGCCTTCATAGCGGATAATGACGACATCCCTTCCGGAAATTTCCCCTCGGTCAATGGCATCGATGGCCGCTTCCTCACTGTTAAAGGGCTTCGCAATGCCGGTCACCACCTGCATATCCTCCGGTACAGCCGCACTCTTGACCACGGCACCGGCGGGCGCAATGTTTCCGTGAAGCACCGCAATCCCGCCCTGTGGGCGGAAAGGCGCGCTTTGCGGGCGAATGACATCCTGAATTTTCAGATTGAAATTGGAAAGATACCGCTCCCGGGAGGCAAAGAAGCCGTTCTGCTCCAAGTCATAGAGGTTTTCCCCTACCGTTTTTCCTGTCACAGTCATAGCCGTCAAATCCAGATCGTTTTTCAGCTCCCGCATAATGGCGGGAATTCCGCCCGCATACCAGAAAATCCGAGTTGGCCATTTTCCGGACGGCATGACGGAACAGAGCACCGGCGTCTCCCGGTTCACTCTGGCAAAGTCCTCCAGCGTCAGTCGGATCCCTCCCTGTGCGGCAATCGCCGGCAGGTGCAGCAGAATATTGGTGGATCCGGCAATGGCGGCATGGACATGCATCGCATTTTCAAAGGCCGCCCGCGTCATAATGTCCCGCGGACACAAATTTTTCTCCAGCAGTACGCCGATCTGCCGTCCAGCCTCTTCAGCAAGGTGCTGCAGCGGCCCCGTCGATTGAATCACCGCATTTCCCGGCAGACTCATCCCGAGCGCCTCAGCCATCGATTGCATGGTGGAGGCCGTTCCCATATACTGGCATGCACCGCAGCTGGGGCAGGCTGAGTACTTGTGAACAAACTCCTCGTCCGGGGTCATTTGGCCAGTCCGGACCAAATCATTGGTGCCGTAGCAAACCTCCGCCGAGGTCTGTATTCCCGGTCCCAGTTCCATGGAGCCGCCGGACACATGAATTCCAGGCATGTTCAGCCGCAGGTGTGTCATCAAAAAGGCCGGGATGGATTTATCGCAGGAGGCAAATGTGATCAGGCCATCAAACGGTCCGGACATCATGTGAATCTCCGCCAAGGCAGAGATGAGATCTCTGGACGGGAGTGAGTAATTCATGCCATCATGTCCGGTGGCCACGCCGTCGCAGATATCGGAAATAAAGTATTTTGCCCCCATCAGCCCGTTGGCCAGACAAGCGGCTTTTGCCGCATCCACCACTTGATCCAGATGATGGCTTCCGGGATGTGCGTCGCCGAAGGTGCTCTCCAGCAAAACCTGGGGCCGATCCAGCAATTGCCTGCTCCAGCCGGTTCCCAGAAGAATCGGATCCACCTCTGGTCCTTCTTTTCGGATATCTTGACTTCTCATAAATTGACCAGCTTCTTTCCTTTCCATCTCTGTAAGAGGGAACCCCGTTCATCAAACTGCAGTTCAAAGGGTTCGCCCACCTTTTCAATGCTGGGATCTTCTCTCAGGGCATCTTCGTAAAGCGCCTCCGATACGGCCAGGTACTCCAGCGAGTTTGTATCTTGAATATACAAAACATGCGCCTTGCTGGGATCTTCCAGCCCTACCGTCTCCACCGCAGCATTCAGCGCCTCCCTGTCATCCAGCATGAAACACGGCAGGCATCCTTGCTCCGGTGCCATGGAGGAATATGCATTCAGAGAGGTTGCGTGAATGTTGATCTTGTCATGCACTGCCATAGTGGAGTAATCTGCAAGGCCGATGCCAATGGCGTTGCCATGAGAGGCCTCTGTGATATCCAGCACAACAATACGGCCGATTGCCGGTGTCTCCGGCTCCTTTTGACCGATAATTCGAATCCGTCCCACAACCTTTGTATCCATTCCGGTGCCGGAAATGTTCTTTCCAATCTCTCCAATTATCAAGGCATCGGCCTTAGACACCGGCAGCTTGACAGCCTGATCCTTCACCGCCTGCAGCAGATCTATCTCCCGCTCCACAAAATTCTCCGGCAGAACCGCTTCTACACGATCCAGTTCATGCTTCCAGTTCTCTGTCAGCATAAAGCCAGCCACCACCGGCAGCCTTTTCAACATTACGGCAGCCGTCTCCCTGATGACCCGGCCATATCCAAAGCGCAGGGCGTTGGAATGTACGTTTTTGCAGCCGGTGGGATTTCCAACGCCGATGGCCAGCAGTTTCAGCAGTCCGCTCTCCGTGACATCTTCAAAATCCGTGTGCATCTTGACCCGGTTGATCAGGATTACCGCATCATACCCCAGAGGCAGCGTGTTGCCGTAAACGGGAATCCCGGATTCTGTAACGCCGTACTGTGTGGTCTCTGCGCAGGTCTCCACAGGAGCGCCCACTGCCTCCTCATAAATTCCAAGAGAGCGGAGCATCTCCCGCTGGCCGGCAGCATTGCCGTCTCCATGACAGCCCATGGCGGCAAAAATAACCGGCTGGCCGCCTGCATCGCGAACCACCTTGACAACGTTTGACACGATCTCCACCATCCGGCTGATACCGCGGCTGCCCACGGCGATACCGACCTTCCTGCCGCGAAGGACTGTGGGATCAAATTGAATATTCTGCAGCGTCTTCTGAATGGTTTCCCGCATGTCCCCCACAGGCTTGTTTGCCGGGCGGTTCTGCCGGATTAAAAGCATTTTGGGAAGCATTGCTCTTCATCCTTTCCTATTTTTTCAGGTTAAAATCGGAGAAATTCGATACAGTCCAAACTCCCGGTGTCCCAGACATTCCGAGGCTGTTTCCTGACCCTCTGCCGTACGGAGAAGCAACTCGTAAAGCATGTCGCCGCCCTCTCGAACGCTCATGGTCCGGCTCACAATCCCGGAGAGGTCCGCATCGATATTTTCCGTCATTTTTTCGGCAACGATCCGGTTTCCTGTCAGCTTGATTACCGGCGAGGCTGCAAAGCCCATCGGCGAGCCGCGTCCGGTGGAAAACAGGAGCACCTGGGCACCACCGGCGCTCAATCCCAGCGAGCATGCCAGGTCATTCCCCGGTGTATCCATGAAAGAGATGCCGGGTGTCTTGGCCGGTTCCGCAAAGTTTAATACATCAGAAATTGGAAGTGTGCCAATTTTACACACCGCTCCCAGGGACTTCTCCTCTATGGTTGTCAGGCCACCGTCTATATTTCCGGGCGAGGGCTGGCTCATCCGCAGATCCACCTTCATATCCAGTGC
This sequence comes from Oscillibacter sp. PC13, assembly GCF_900115635.1. Lineage (GTDB taxonomy): Bacteria > Bacillota > Clostridia > Oscillospirales > Oscillospiraceae > Oscillibacter. The sequence continues at coordinate 5,893 of NZ_FOXE01000030.1, forward strand.
CACCTGCTCCACGCGCTTGATGCGGTCGCAGATCCATGTGTAGTGCTCCGGGCGGGTGCACCGTTCCTTGAGAATGCCTTCCGCCCCCATCAGCTCGGTGGTTTCACCGAAGATCACTTTACAGCCTGCCTCACAAAGGTGCTCAGCCATTTTCCCCATCGCCGGGTTTGCCGCCAGGCCGGAGGTGAAGTCCGACCCACCGCATTCCAGCCCCACTGTCAGGGCCGACAGCGGGAACTCCGTCCGCTCCATCTGGGTAAGCTCTGCGGCATACTGCCGAATGATTTCCACACCGTGCGCAATGCTCCGCGTGGTTCCGCCTTCCTCCTGAATGGTCAGGCAGGCGCAGCGTGTCCGCTTTTTGGAAATTTCCGCACATAGGTCAGCCGCCTGAATTTCTTCACATCCCAAACCGACCACCAGAACTGCGCCAACATTCGGATGAGTTCCCATTCTCTCCAGGCACTGGAAGGAGAGCTTTAAATCATCACCCAGCTGATCACATCCGTAGGCATGTGTATAGGCATCTGCCAGGGGAACCTGCGCGGCAATCTGCTCTGCCACATGGTTGGCGCAAGCCACCGTGGAAATGACAGCAACTCGGTTCCGGACACCTGCTTCACCATCTTCCCTCTGATACATCTGCAGCGTCTTCATAGATCTCCCCGCCCTCTCGCACTGGAGAGATTGTCCGTATGAACATGTACTCCCCGTTGAATTTCTCTTGTGACAATGCCGATGGCGTATCCATATTTGACCACCTCGTCACCTATATGAATCGTCCGAAGGGCCATTTTATGCCCCCGCGGAATGTCATCTCTTGCTGTAATATGGTCCTCCTCCAGGCCGTCTGTATCAGCAATTGCCACATCATCGCCCTTTGCAATGTCTTCCATCGCTGTGGCCACGTTGTCTGTTTTGGCCAGCTGCAGTGCATTTCTACTCACTGTCTTCACGCTCCATGTAGTAAAGATATGTGTTTAATAAATTTAACCCCCGCGGAATTTCCGCGGGGATTGAAAAGGGAGGAACGATTAGCCGTAAATCAGGTTGGGTAGGAACATCACAAGTCCGGGAAGGGCTGTACAAATCACGATTGCCAGGATTGCCGCTCCAACCAGAGGCAATACATATTTGACTTCTTGTTCGAACTTGATACCTGCGATACTGGCTGCAATGTACAAATCCTCGCCGACGGGGGGAGTTGCCATACCCAGAGACAACGTCATAACCACGATGACACCGAAATACACAGGATCGATGCCCAAGGAGGTTGCCACCGGCAGCAAAATGGGCACCACCATCAGCACAGACGCGCAGCACTCCATGAAGCAGCCCATAAACAGCAGCAGCAGAATGGTCAGCGCCATAAAGACAAACTTTCCGCTGGAGACGGCAGCAAACCAGCCGCCGATGGCCGCTGCAATTCCCTTGATATTCAGCACCCATGTAAAAGCACCGGCGCAGCCAACAATCAGCATAACCAAAGAGGTATTGGCAGCTGTATCGATCAAGATCTTGAGAATGTCCTTGGCGCTCAACTCACGATAAATTACCAGGCCGGCGAACAAGCCGTAAGCAGCTGCCACAGCGCCCGCTTCCGTGGGGGTGAAGATGCCGGAATAAATACCACCCAGAATAATCACTGGAACCAGCAGCGCCCAAAAGGAATCCTTGAATGCTTCCCATGCCTCGTGCTTGTCATATTTGCTCTTGCTCTCTGCGCCAAAGCCCTTTTTCTTGCAGATATATCCGGAGACGCCCATCAGGCAAAGCGCATAAATGAGGCCTGGGATTAGGCCGCCTGCAAACAGCGCTCCCACAGAAGAACCGGCACTGATGGCATACACCACCATGGGGATGCTGGGGGGAATGATGGGGCCAATCGTACCGGCCACACACTGGACACCAGCAGAGAACTCCGGCGGGAAGCCTTTTTTCTTCATTTCAGGAATCATCATACCGCCGATGGCCGCGCAGGTGGCCGGAGCGGAGCCGGACAGAGCGGCAAAGAAAGCAGAAGCCAAAATCATCACATGGGTCAGGCCTCCGGTAATCCAGCCCACCAATGCGCTGGCCAACCGAATCAGGCGGCGGGACATGCCGCCGGTGGCCATCAGGGAACCGGCAAACATAAAGAATGGAATTGCCATCAGTGTGAAGCTGTTGACACTGGAGTAAACCTTGGACGCAAAGTTCAGCAGCGGCAGACCACCGGCAACAATCGTAATCAACGTTGCGCCGCCGATGCAGGCTGCAATGGGCAAGCCGCCCAGCAACAGCACAAACAGGCAGACAAACAGGATAATACCGATTGACATATGTACACCTCGTATCAATTCAGGTTAACGGCAGCGGATATGCAATTGCTTCTCTCTGCCGTAATTGTCGTTTTACTGAGAGCTTTTATTCAGTGACAGTCTCTTTTTCTGCACCGCTCCGCATCATTTTTGCATCATCCAGAATCATTTCAATCAGCCGGAGAATGCTCATGGCGCAACCAACCGGGAGCGCGGAATAGGGAATTACCAGCGGAATATGCGCGGCCATACTGTATTTTCCGACAACATTTGCCAATGTCATGCTGCTGGTATACAGCAGGATTACAAAAAATACAATGGTTGCAAGATTAATCACAATGTTGACGATGTGTTTGGCTTTGTGGTTGTTCTTGCCGCCAATCCGATCCACCAAGAACGTGACGCCGACATTGATTCCGCTGTAAAACGCATAGGAAGCAGCGCCGAATACGCACCAAGTCAGGCAAATCAGAGTCACCTCTTCTGTCCAACCAATGGGGCTTTTGAACACATACCGACAGATAACCGCCACAAAGACAAGGGCCGTCATCACGGCAACGGGTACAACACAAAAAATCTTCTCTAGGACGCCTAAAAGCCTCCAGAGGAAAAAGCGGGATTCTGTCGTCTTCGGAGTTTCAGACATTATTTATTTCCTCCCAAATTGAATAACTAGCACGGCCGGCACAATCTAAGATACAGCTCTTAAATTGTGCCGGCCGTATAAAAGTTTACGGGTTTGATGCGCCTATCTCCCTATATATTTTCTGATGGTATATTAAAAGAGTAAAGCGCCCATCTGTTTAACCAGCCTTCTGTGCCTCAGCAATGCACTTCTGATACAACTCGTAAGCCTCAGAGCCCATCTTGTCTGCAAACTGAGCGGGAACATCCTTCACGGCGTCCACAAAGGTCTGGCGCTCTGCATCAGTCAGTTCATAAACGTTCATGCCGGCGTCCTTCAAATCCTGAAGCTTCACATCCTCCAGCTCAACTGCCTGCTGACGCATATAGTCGCCGGCCTCCTGGCTGGCCTGCTCGACCCAGCCGCGCTGCTCGTCAGTCCAAGACTCCCAAGCGGTACCACTGATAATGAAAGGAGACACATCATGGACATGGCGGGTCATAATCAGGTTCTTTTGAACTTCCTGGAATCGGCTTCCAATGATGTTGAACACCGGATTCTCCTGTCCGTCGACAACACCCTGCTGCAGGGAGCTGTAAACCTCAGAGTAAGCAATGGGAGTAGCGGCAGCACCAATGGCATTCCAGGCAGCCAGATGGGTTTCTGCGTTCATAACACGAATTTTTACGCCCTTCAGATCAGCCGCGGTATGGACCTCTTTGCTGGTGGTGGTCAGATTCCGGAAGCCGTTGTCCCAGAAATAAGTCACAACCAAGCCGGTTCCGTCCAGAGAGTTTTTCACATAATCGCCGTACTCGCCGTCATAGAAAGCCCAAACTTGATCATAGTTTGCAAACTGGAAATAGAAGTCCGCCGCATACATAGCAGGTGCATAGTTCTGCAGTGCGCAGCCAGAGGGGACAGAGAAGGTAACAGAGTCACCATAAGACTGCATCTCCACGACCTCGTCCTCACCGCCTAAGCCGGAGTTGGGGTGAACCGTGGTCACCATCGTGCCACCGCTGAGCTCCTCCAAGCGATCGGCAAAATACTCTGCACCCAGATGCACGGGATGCTCACTGTCCAAGGTATGGGCCAAGGTCAGCTGCAGAACTTCACCGGAAGCGGCGCCAGCGCCGCTGGCAGCATCGCCATCAGCCGGAGCGGAGGTGTCAGAACCGCCGCAGGCGGCCAAGCTGAGTACCATCAGCAGAGCAAGAACTACAGAAAGCATTCTTTTCATGTGATAATCTCCTTTTCCATATTTACCATAGATGTTCATTCCATGTTTTGCATGGAATGAATGAAAGGGATGTCCCTTTCATCTGCACTTCCGGCTGAAAAACTTTTCTGCAGCTGGAAGCTTGCATATTTGGTTGATATTGGGGATTAGCGAACCTGGAACTTGGGGTCAGCGTGGTCAATGCGCTGGAAGGGCTTCTTCACGACCAAGGTGCCGACAGCCTCGCCGCAGAGGACGGGCTCGGGGAGGACGTCCGCGGCGGAGTCCGCCAGAGCAGGGTCGCGGGGCAGGGTGATGTACTTGTATGCCTCAAACTTGCAGGTCAGAGAGGTGTTGCCCACCTTTTCAATCCAGCCGGTGTACTCCATGAAGTCGCCGGCGTAGACGGGAGCCGTGAAGCGGACGTTCTCATAGCCCAAAAACAGGCTCTCGTCGCCGAACAGCCGGATGGCCAGCTCCGTGCCCACATCGCCCCAGAAGTCCAGAATGTGGGAGCCGTTTACCAAGTCGCCGGCATAGTGCGCCTCGCCAGCGGACATCCGTACTCTCAATGTTACCTTTTCGCCAATCATGTCATTTTCCTCCTCATAAAATAAAATGTTTAATTTTTTCGTTTTCCGTATAATAGAATCTAATTCTATCTTTTGGAATCTATAGCATAGTATAAATTACAGAGCGTTCTTTTGTCAATTAGCAAACTCACTATATAAATGGCCATTTTTTGTGTGTATTTCCTTAACGCCCAAAATTCATTATACAAATTTTGTATATATTCGCAACGCACAATTCCTTAAGGCTAAATAGTAAAAATCATGTTAATAATTCACAAAATTTAATGGCTTTTTTATCATTATCTGTTCCATTTATCAATATCTTCTTGCCAATTCTTTTTCCTGTTTGATACTGCTTTCTTTCTTATTTTTTAAAAAATTTTGACAGCGCAAGGCCGAAAAATCAATATATAAAATATAATTCTATATATTAAAATCAACTTGTAAATTTACCAAAACTGTGCTATTATTAAAAAAGTCATCAATTCTTTTTCAAGTATTATCATCCGCCAGGAGGAAGTCATATGAAACGCAGTGATTACAGGCCTAAATACCCTGTACAGACACTTGAAAAATCCATGGATGTTCTTCTCTATATGGTAAACCATCCAAGTGTAAGCGGAAACACCATTACAGAAATCAGTGATAATACGGGTATCAGCAAAAGCGGCGTTCACAGAATTCTAGATACCTACTTATCCTATCGAATTGTGGAAAAGTTGGACTCCGCCCAAACCTACCGTTTGGGATGGGGACTCTATGAGTTGGGTCTGTCCGTCCCCTCCACCAATAATCTTCTTTCCACGGACTACCGGGACATGATGTCCGAGCTTTGCAAAAGTCTTTCTGAAACGGTCAATCTTGCAATCCGAAGCGACAATGATGTTGTCATTATTGATAGGCGGGAACCGGAAAGCCGCCTTCATGCTTCTACTATGATTGGTGATTTGCAGCCGCTGCATACAACTGGCCTCGGGAAGATTTATCTGTCCGAATTCACGAACCAGGAAGTTCAGGAGTATTATGCAACACACAAAATTACTCAAATGACTGAGAATTCCATTATGACAGCGGACGCCATGATTGCTGAGCTGACAAAAGTCCGCAAGCTGGGATATGCTATGGATTGCTGTGAATTTGAGCCAGACCTGATTTGTGTTGCTATGCCGATTCTGGATTATACCGGAAAAATTGCAGCGGCCATGAGTGTCAGCGGCCATGCGTCCCACATGACGGATGAAAAAATTGACCGTACTGTCACAGAACTGCGCCGAGCCACTCTCAAAATTTCGTTTTCTCTAGGATACCAGGATCCCGCACAGGGTGTCTATATCCGCCGGTAAACTCGTTTCTCTTTTCTGAATATGTCTTTTGTCTATCCGCCAGTGAAAGTTCACTGGCGGATAGATTTTTTGCTCACTCCTCAACGTCCTTGAGGCGGGCGACAAAGGGACTGGTGGTGGAGCTGACCTCCGGGGCCTCCTTCGTAAAGCGCTCTACATTCAATGCGCTCTCCCGCACCGGCGTAATGGTGCCCGCGCCGGCCACGCAGCCCCCCGGACACGCCATCCCCTCCAGCAGGTAGCCGTCCCGCTTCCCCGCCTTCGCCATCATCAGCATCTTTTTGCACTCTTTCAACCCGTCTCCGTACTCGTACTTCACTTCACGTCCAGGCTCCATGTGACTGATGGCCTCCGCCACCGCTGCCGCCACGCCCCCGACCACTGCGAACCCCCGGCCCATTGCCGTCCCCTCGCTCATGTCGTCGTTCGGGTCGCCCTCCAGCTCCCCAAAGTCGATGTCCTTCGCATCAAATATCCCCTGCAGCTCCTCAAACGTCAGCACAAAGTCCACATCCGACCGCACCGACCTCCGGTTTGCCTCCAGCTTCTTTGCCGCGCACGGCCCAATAAAGCAGATCCGCGCGTCCGGATGATCCTTTTTCACCATCCGCGCCGTAATCACCATCGGCGTCAGCGCCATCGAGATGTAGTCCTTGAACTGCGGGAACAGCTTCTTCGC
>NZ_FOXE01000029.1 GCF_900115635.1 Oscillibacter sp. PC13
ATGTCGAAGCTGATGGCCTTTGGCAGCAATCTTTTCTTTTCCCCGCTTACGCTCATGTCTCTGTCCTCCTGATTAAATAATGTAAAAATCAAAAATAAACAACATATCATCCGTGATGTGCAGATTCTTTGTAATAACTATACATAAACTTTTGCTATGGCACAATCGACACAATGACATAATGACATGCCAATTTGGCATAGATATCAAAAAGGTCATCGATTTTATGAAAGAAAAAATGCTGCATACGCAATCACGTGGTTTTTTGGAAATTTGGCGAAAATACTGAAATAACAACGTGTTCAGCGGCAAAAGCAAGGAATTTGACCAGTTGAATACGGCTGGCTATGATGTCAAAATAGCGGACAATGCGCATGCTGAAAAAGAGAGGACAGCATAAAAAAGAGTCAGAAAAATACCAATACAGATACAAAATTTTAAAAATATTTCGCTTTAAAAATAAAAACATGGCAAGGGAAACGATTGGCTCCCTTGCCATATTTGTGTGATCCTGATGAAAAAGTATACTTGCTCATTATAATATAATATACCGCGGGTTTTTGAGAAGCACAATCGACACAATGGCATAACACTATGCCAATTTGACATGAATGGAATGCTGGAAGCGGAATGGAACAGAACGACTAGAGGCTTTGAATTCATTGCATGTTTTAGCGCTTTTGTAAGAAAAATAACATGATTTATATGCGGAAGTTCCCCTATCAGTATTTTGCATTCATGACAAATGCTGCTTAAAGAAAGCGGCATGGCGGCATTGGCGGGGCATTTTGAACGCGAAACGCTTGCGATTTATTTCCGGACGTTATATCATTTCGCATAGAAGAGCAGCGTGCTTTTGAAGACTTTGGAACAAAGCGAGGATCTGCCATACAGTGCTGCAAAGCTGTACTGACGGCTTTTTTAGACCGAAATCTGTTAAAAGCACAGCCGGAACAACGGCGGCATTCCGGTATCTGACACAAGGGAGACAAATGAACGGAGGAATTACTGATGCTTGGCGATTTTATGTATTACAACCCCACCAGACTTTATTTTGGAGAACATGCACTGGATGGCTTGCGTGAAGAACTGCCCAAATACGGAAAAAACATACAGCTGTCTTACGGCGGAGGATCGGTCAAAAAGAACGGCATTTATGATCAGATTGTTGAAATCCTTCGGGCGTGCGGAAAAACCGTCATAGAGGACGGAGGTGTAATGTCCAATCCCACTATGGAAAAAGTCCTTGAGGGATGCACCCTCGCCAGAGAGCATCACGTGGACCTCATCCTGGCAGTGGGCGGTGGATCTGTCTGCGACTATGCAAAAGCGGTCTCTGTTTCGGCTTACTGCGAGGAGAATCCGTGGGAAAAATATTACCTGCGGGGAGAGATGGCTGACAATCCGGTGATTCCGGTTGGCTGCGTGCTGACAATGGTGGGAACCGGATCGGAGATGAACAGTGGATCGGTTATCACAAATACGGCTGAAGATTTGGAAGGCGGCCCTGCAAAGCTCAAATTAGACAGCAAATTTGGCGAGAGGGCATACCCTAAGTTTTCCATTTTGAATCCGACCTTTACCTTTACCCTGCCAAAGTATCAAATGATCTCTGGTATTTTTGATATCATGTCCCATATTCTGGAGCAGTATTTCTCTGGAGAGGATGACAATACTTCTGACTATGTGATGGAGGGCCTGCTGCACTCTCTGTGCCATAGTGCCGCTGCTGCCGTGAAAAATCCAATGGATTATGAGGCGCGGAGCAACATCATGTGGACTGCCACTTGGGCATTGAACAAGTTTGTGGCCATGGGAAAGGCTACTGACTGGGAGGTGCATATGATTGGCCAGGCCGTGGGGGCTTATACAAATGCCACGCATGGAATGACGCTGTCTGCCGTTTCCATACCGTATTACCGGCATATTCTTCCATATGGCCTTTCTAAATTTAAGAGGTATGCGCAAAACGTATGGAATGTCTCGCCGGATGGAAAAACAGACGAGGAGATTGCAGATGAGGGTTTGGCCTGTATGGAGAATTGGATGCGGGATCTGGGCCTTGTGATGAATCTCTGCGAGTTGGGCGTAACAGAGGACATGCTGGATGGAATTGCAGACGGAACCCTTATCCGGCGGGGCGGCTACAAGGTATTAACCCGCGAAGAAGTCCTGGAGATTTTGAAGGAGAGCATGGGTAAGGCGAACGTATGAGAGACAGGCAATGCAAGTAATTGTCTGGCTGCACATAGGGCGGTTACTTCATAAAAAAGGAGTACCGGCTGGTTTTGATGAAATCAGCCGGTACTCCTTTTATAAATCACAAAAGTTTGCGCCCAAATCGATTTCGAAATGCTGCAGAACTAAGATGCTTTCGGTGCCGATCCCGGAAATAATGGAAAAGAGCGCGCACCCGCAATTACTGCCTTCCATACATAAATCAAAAAACATGAAGCTTTAACATTGAGGTTTTTCCTTTAAAATTTTCTGAAGCTTATCTATTTTTACATGATACAACTTTAACTGATGTACCATGCTGTGACAGTTTGGGCATAACATAACTAAATCCCCAATCTTAGTGCTGTTGTTTCCAACCATATCAGATACCGGCTGCTTATTGTGGTAAGCTTCTATAAAGTCCTTCCCGACTTCTCCATAGATGTTCTCAAAATCAATCTCACATATTTCACAATATAAATGGCCATGTTTCATTTTAAACTGCTTCTTTGCATTTCTGATAAGCTTTGCATTGCGTTCCTTTTTATGTGCTGCTTCAACTGCTCTTTGCCTTCTGGATAGCTAATGTCATCTTGGGTAATATCCATATTTTCATCTGCTTTATAATCATTGATTCCCTAAACGCCAGAGCCAATTCCTTCTACACTATAAAAAATATCTGTACCCCCCAAATTTATGGAATCTTTTAAAAAGCGTTCTAGCTCTTTCTGCAAAGTTCTAACAAATTCCTTTGTAATATTTTTTGCAGTAGTTTTCCAATATAGTCAAAGAGCTCTTTCCTATGGGCCTCTCCGCCAAAGTGTTGCAATCCTCTTACTAATTCATCTTTCCAAGTTGTATCCATATCTACTCCTTGCCAAATTCTAGATTTATCGTACGAAAGCTAACAAGCAATTTCTGCAATGGCTCTCTATTGCTTACAAAATGGGCATCTATCCTGAGCACGCAATGTTGTCTGTGCAAAAAATTTATAATTCCCAAAATTAAACTCAAACTTATAATTATACAAAAAGCCTGGAACCAACATGATGCTGGGTTCCAGGCTCTGTTTTTATTCCCACTCGGCAAATTCAGATATATTAGGGTGTATTTGAGGTGATTTCGCAGGAAAAACTTTCGCAAATATGTTAATATTCCACCTGCTATTTTCGGCTGTAAAGTTTATTAGTATCAAAATAGTATCACAAAAGGCTGGGAAATACAACAGAATTATGTGGAGCTCTACATAATTCCGGCACGGACGGACGCTGTCAGGCACAGCGGATAACAGCCTTGCAAGAGGCGTTGTACCTGCGCTGGATATATTCTTGATAGGCTTTCTGGTCTGTCATGGAAATTCCCCCTCTCTGAATAATAGTGCGGGGCGGCAGCACTCCTTGCTGTCGCTCCTTGACTGCCTAACTGCGAAACCGGGCGGGGCTGTCAACGGTGGGCGAAGCCCGTTCATCTTGACCGCCCGCTGGCTCGGCTGGCTTTGCTATTTACCCGACAAACTTGAATTTATTGTAAGGTATCACGTTTTACCTTCTTAAGCCTTACTATCATTACCATAGGAATTTCTTTGTTGGTTTTGAAACATTCTTCATAAAATCCATCAATGACAAATCCAGCTCTAAAACAAAGGTTAAAAATATCTTGTATGGAACGATGATAATAAATCTGCTCTTTCGGTTGCCCTTCAATCGCTATATCATAGTAACTGTGCGGTGTCATATATTTTTCAGTCAACGTGACAAAACAAGGGTGTTGCGTTGCAAAGACAAAAATTCCGCTTTCCTGCAACAGTTCATAAACAGCCATAAGAAGTGGTTCAATATCCGTAATATCCATAATTGCCATATTAGAAACTGCTTTCGTAAAGGCTCGATTTCTTTTTAATTCTAATATACTTTTTCTATTGGTCGCATCCGCCACACAAAATTCAATTTGTTTTGCATATTGTGATTGCCGTCTTTTAGCCAATTCTATCATTTTTTTGCTGTAATCAAAAGCGACAACCGAAGCGCCTCTTTGTGCAAGATACGAAGAATAATTTCCATTGCCACACGCAATATCCAAAATATAATCCGCAGGATTAGGAGATAGAAGTTCCGTTACTTTGGGACGCACTACCTCTCTGTGAAATTCATTAGATTCGTCACCCATTGCATTATCCCAAAATTGTGCGTTCTCCTCCCAGATTTTTTTACTTTCCTCTGTTCCCATGTTCTCTCCCACTCCCAAAATTTGCTTTTTTGCTTCCATTAAATCTTCCTTACGATATTCCATTGTTACCCTCCATAACTTCTGATTGTTGCCGTCTTGACGATTATGTATCTTTACATTACCTTCTGAAACATATGGCGCACCTTGTCCAGGCGGTTGTTTGGACGGCGGGGCTGGATGACCGGCTGGCCGACAGCGGCCTGATACCCTTTTAGCTCTGTAAGGCATACGCTCTGCCCGTTGGTGTAAAAGGCCAGATCAGTACGGTATGCCTGTATACAGCGGGCGGGAATCTCGCCAGTAAAGACAACTTCATCCTTTTTTACCTGGGCCGTTTCGATGGTGGCACAGTATTTCGGTGCATCATGATAAGCCCTGGAAAGGTATTCCTGGGGCGCATAGAGGGTGAAGGAGAGATAAGGTTCCAGCAGCTGCGTCCCCGATTCCTTCAATGCCTGTTCCAATACAATCGGGGCCAATGAGCGGAAGTCCGCCGGCGTGCTGACTGGACTGTAATAAAGCCCGTATTCAAAGCAAATCTTACAGTCCGTTACGTTCCAGCCGAACAAGCCCTGCTCCAGCCCGTAACGGATACCATCCCTGACAGCGTTTTGAAAACTCTGGTTCAAGTATCCCAGCGAAACCCGGCTCTCGTATTGTACGCCGGAGCCAAGCGGGAGTGGTGTAACAGACAGTCCGATAGATGCCCAAAACGGGTTGGGCGGCACCTCGATATGGATGGTGTGGCTGGCTGCTTTGAGCGGCCGCTCCATATAAATGACGGTGGGTTCCTTTACCACTGTTTCAATCTTGTATTTTTCCGACAGCAAAGCGGAAACGACCTCCAACTGCACCCGGCCCAAAAAAGAAAGAATGATCTCATGGGTGATGGAATCCACTTCGCAGCGCAAAAGCGGGTCAGTATCCGCAAGTTGCGTAAGAGCGTCCAGCAGCCGTTCTCTTTGCGCTGCCGTTTTCGGCGCAATCGTCGTCCGCAGCATGGGGAGGGGGGCCTCGCGCCACCTTTTACGAGGGAGCCGGGTTTGATCCCCTAATACATCGTTTAACCTCACGCTGTCGCTGGGAAGGATAACAATTTCGCCCGGATAAGCGGTGTCTGTCCGAACAATTTCCCCTTTGGATGGAATACGCATCTCTGTGATTTTCAGCTTTTCTCTCCCGGCCAGGGCCACCGTATCCCGCAGGCGCAGCGTTCCGCTGTATAGCCGCAGATAGACACGCCGCTGGCCGCAATCGGTGTACTCAACCTTGAAAACGCTGCCGCATAGGGTGGCGCTCCCCTGTTCCCCAATCGGTTGGAACAGTCCTGTCACCGCATCCATCAACGGTTGAATGCCAAGGCCCTTTTTGGCGCTGCCATGATAGACCGGAAACAGGGAGGCTTCTTGAACCCGCCGCTGTTCCTCCCGCGCAAGTTTTTCCTGGCTGATTGGTTCTCCTGCGATATACTTTTCCAATAATGCATCGTTATTTTCGATGACCGCATCCCATGCTTCTATGTCGGTATTTTCCTCCAGGACTATTTCCGGGGACAGCGACACCGTCTGCTTGATGATAATATCGGCGGAGAGCTTATCCCGAACAGACTGAACCACGCTCTGCAAATCAACGCCAGCCTGGTCGATCTTGTTGATAAAGATAACGGTGGGAATGTTCATTTTCCGCAGGGCATGGAACAGAATACGGGTCTGGGCCTGCACGCCATCTTTCGCGGAGATCACCAAGATGGCCCCATCTAAAACAGCCAAAGAGCGGTACACCTCCGCCAAAAAATCCATGTGGCCGGGCGTATCCACAATGTTAACTTTACATCTGTGCCACTGGAAGGAAGTGACTGCCGCTTGAATGGTAATCCCACGCTGCCGCTCCAAAAACAAGGTGTCCGTCCTCGTTGTCCCTTTTTCGACGCTCCCTGGTTCTGAAATGGCTCCACTGGCATATAGCAGACTCTCCGTCAAGGTCGTCTTTCCAGCGTCTACATGGGCAAGAATCCCGATATTGATAATGTTCATGTCTATCCTCCATACAAGGCCCGAATGGGCGCAAAAATCCCCAGCGGCTAATACTTTTACCGCTGGGGATCATGACTTCGGACACACAGAAACATACACGACTTACATAAGCCGCGGTCCGTCACGATATTTACTAAAAAGGCAAAAGTATTCTTAAAATTGGGTACAAAAACCAAGCCCCTGCAAGGGGCAATCATTTTTGCGCCCATTATCAAATTTTATTTAAGAATACCTTGCCGCATATTTGATAGACTCCTCAAATCAGGATAATAGCAGTATATCATAGTACGCTCTAAAAAACAAGAAATCATTTTACCGATTCCACAAATAAAATCGGAGGGTATTCACTGGAATACCCTCCGGTTTTGGTGATTATCGTGCGTCTATCCGAATTTTTGACTTTGCGGCCCGTTTCCGTTCCTTTTCGGCATGTTCCTGCTGGTAAGCTGCCTCTAATATTCTGTCCACTTGTTCTGGGCCAAAGGCCCTTTTGACCCGCTCATAGTCAGCGGAGACTTGCCGCATGGCCTTGTTTTCCAACTTGACCTCCTGCAATCGATCAGACAGGCGGATGTTGCTCTCCCTCACCCGGCCATAGTCCCCTTGCAGACGCTCAAATTTCCCCCGCAGCTCCACATAGGCCAGATACAGGGAGCGCAGCACCTTGACGATTTGGGCCAGCAGGGGCTTTGCCTTTTTCTCTCGGTAGGCCCGGCCTGTTTCCAGCGTTCCCGGCTCCGGCAAAATCTCCTCCGGATTGGCGGAGAAATCCGCTGCCAACCGCTCCATATTTTTCACCGCCGGGGCAAGTTCTTTGAGCCGCCGTTCCTGGCTCTCCACCTGGTTTTCTTTCTCCGCCTTGACCGTCTCCAGAACGGCGATCTCCTTTGCCCGCTGCTCTTTCTTGTAGTCCAGCACAGACAAGTGCTTGTCGTGGGTGCCTTTGTCCTCCCACTCAATCCCGTGGCGCTCCATGACCAGGGAAAGCTGCTCCTTTTCCGAGCGCACCCACTGGCTCCACTCTGTGTCCCCTCTGGTGCCGCCCTGGAAACCCTGGGCCGCTAACGCCTGTTTCAAAGATACCCTCGTGTCCAGCCCTCGCTTGCTCCCGGTGGTGAATGGTACAAAGTCAATGTGCAGATGGGGCGTAGCCTCGTCCATGTGGAGGTGGGCAGAGAACACCCGGAGTTGGGGGTTGCGCTCTTGAAAGCCCTTCATGTACTCGTCCAAAACCGCTGCCGCAAGCTGTCCCTCCTCGCTGTCGGCGCTCATATCATCTCGATTGCCCACTTGCAGGATGATTTCATGGAACGGCTTTTCCTGCTTGCCGGAGCGGATCTTCTCATAGTAATCCTCTATCCTTCTGTCGGCCCTGGTTTGTTTAGCGTTGTACCGTTCCAGAGCCTCGTCAAAGAGTTCATGGTACACCGCCTTGATATTCTCCTGGCAGTAGGTTATATTCAAGTGGGAGCGTTCCGGGTCAGTGTTCTTGGCGTGGAATTTTCTACTGTTATGGTTCACCGATCCTTGGCCCACCATGGCGCTGATTGTCCTTTTCAAATCAATCCCTCCTCCCTTTTCCGCCGCGCAAGCGGCGAGCCTTTGTTACTTTCTGCGAAAGTAACGCAAAAGCACTTTTGACAGCCTGACGGCCATCAAAAGCGCATTTGCGCCCTACGGGGTGGTGTGGGGGCTTTGCCCCCGGCAACTGCGGTTGCCTCCCCCAGCAGGGCCGCCCTTTGAAAAGGGCACCCTGCACCCCGCCTAAACTTTGTCACTCGCCGTTGGGCAGGGTGGAAAGGCCAGGGGCCTTTCCACCGCCCGGCAAGTGTTTTCCGTGGGCCGAAAGTCAAGGGGTACGGGTTGTATTGACTTGCGGCAATCTCCACCCGCAGGTATGCCCCCCTTGACTTTCGCCCCCGCTCCCCGTGACAGCCGTGACGACCGTGACGATGTTTTACACACCGCCTCCGCACTCCGAAAAGCTGTCACAGCTGTCACGGTCGTCACGCCTGGGGTTCCTCCAACGTGAGCTTGATACTCCGCCCGGCATGGGTTCGGGCGCTTTCATAGTGGATGTGGTACTCATAGGACAGCCGCCACGCCCGGACATTCAGCCGCATAGCCAGGGCATTGGGTTTCATATCCAGCCCCAGGGCGGCGACAAGTTCCGTGGCCGTCCCTCTCCACTCTGGCCGTTCCGCCGTTACCAGGGCGGCAACAGCCTCCAACACCGGGTCAGGCGGCTCCTGCCGCAGCTCCGTTTCCCGCCGCTCCAGCTCCCACACAAGCCGTTCCTCGTCCCGCTTGAGGTAGAGGCGCTGGTCTTGCTGATCCCGCCCAGAAATGTCCAGGGTGGCGGCGTTGTCTGCCCGCCGCTCCTTTTGGAGCAGAAAGGCCCCGTCTGCCGCACCCAATAAGCCGTTGGTGCCGGAGATCATATCAAACTTATCATCGGCCTGCTGCTTGCGGGTGTGATGTACAACCAGGAGGCAAACCCCGCTTATATCGGCAAACCGTTTCAGTTTGGTGATTACCTCATAGTCGTTGGCATAGCTGTACTTCTCTGCCCCGGCCTCCCGGATTTTTTGCAGGGTGTCGATGATAATAAGCCGGGTGTCCGTGTGTTCCCGGACAAAGCCCTTTAGCTGCTCCTCCAGGCCACCGCCGAGCTGCTTAGCTCCGATGGCAAAGAACAGGTTTCCGGTACTCTCTACTCCAAACATCCGGTACAACCGCTCCTGTAAGCGACGGTGGTTGTCCTCCAGGGCCAGATAGAGGACTGTCCCCTGGCGCACCTCATACCCCCACAGGGAAAGGCCCATACTCACATGATAGGCAAGCTGGGCCATGAGAAAGGACTTGCCCACCTTGGGAGCGCCCACAAAGAGATATGTCCCCGCATAGAGCAGACCGTCTACCACAGGAGGTCTGCCGGGGTACACCTGTTCGTAGAGGTCATTCATAGACACGGTAGGCAGATAGGCCGGGTCATTGACCCGGCTTATCTGCCGCAGGATTTCCTCCAAATCTCTTTCCGGGGGCTTGTGTTCTGTCACGCCCTCTGCTATACTTTGGTTAGGTTTTTGTGAGAGCGACTGTCCCCCGTCTGCGCCAACAGGCGGATATGGGGCAGTCGTTTTCTCTTGCAATCTATCCATCTATCAATCCTCCCTCATGCCGTCCATGATGGCGGCGATCAGCCGGATGGTGTCCAGCAACTCCCCATCCACGCCATTCCCGGCCTCGATACGCTCCAGTTCTTCCAGAACGGCGGCCAGCTCGTTCCGCAGGGCCTTATACACCCTGGGGTTGCCCTGTACCACCACATCCCGGCACAGCAGCCGTCGGGTGATGTAGTCCTGTTTGGTAAGGCCGGAGAGCCGCACAGCGGTTTCAATTTCCCTGTCCTCATCCGGGGACACCCGGAAAGCCACAGTTTTGTTTCTCCAGCGGTTGTGTCGGTCAAGATTTTTCACTGACATGATTTAGGCCCCCTTTCGCTCCATGTCCAGTTTGTCCGCCATCTCCGCCTGCCGGGTGGGGAACAGGTGGGCGTAGCGGTAGGTAATATCAATGCTTTCATGTCCCACCCGGTCAGCGATTGCCAGGGCCGTAAAGCCCATGTCAATGAGCAGCGAAATGTGGGAGTGCCTCAGGTCGTGTATTCTGATCCGCTTTACCCCGGCCTCTTTCGCACCCCTGTCCATCTCCCGGTGGAGGTAGGATTTTGTCACCGTGAAAATGCGGTCGGTGGGCTTCACCCCATACAGGCTCTTGATATAGTCTCGCATTTCTTCACAGAGGAAAGCGGGCATTTGAATGACCCGGTTGCTCTTAGGGGTCTTGGGGTCGGTAATCACATCCTTGCCCTTAATCCGCTGGTAGGACTTGGAGATGGTGACGGTCTGTTTCTCAAAGTCGAAGTCGCCAGGAGTGAGGGCCAGCAGCTCCCCCTCCCGGACGCCGCACCAGTAGAGCATTTCAAAGGCGTAATAGGAAAGGGGCTTGTCCATCATGGCCTCGGCGAATTTCAGATACTCCGCCTTTGTCCAGAACAGCATTTCCCGTCCCTTTGGCTTTCCCATATTGCCCGCCTGGGCAGCGGGATTGACCTTTAGATTGTAGTGCCGTACCGCATGGTTGAACACGGCGCTCAACTGATTGTGCAGCGTTTTTAAGTACACCGGAGAGTAGGGCTTGCCGTTCTTGTCCCGGTAACCCAGCATTTCATTCTGCCAGGCGATGACCTCCTTGGAGTGAATGTCGCACATCTTCCGCTTGCCGAAGTACGGCACCAACTTCTTGTAGAGGATATGCTCTTTCGTCCCCCAGGTGTTTTCCTTGATACGGCCTTTCATGTCCGCCACATAGACAGCCACGAAGTTTTCAAAGGTCATTTCCAGGTCGGCGGTCTGTTGTTGCAGGAATGTCCGCTCCCACTCCAGAGCCTCCCGCTTGGTGGGAAAGCCCCGTTTCATTTTCTTTACTTTCTTGCCCGTCCAGTCCTCGTAGTAAAAGGACGCATACCATGTGCCCTTTGCCTTGTCTTTGTATGCCGGCATTGTGGTTCCCTCCTTATTGTCTGTCCCGCAGCCCATAGAGTTTTTCCTCGAAGTAGCGCCTGCTTACCCGTCCGGGAATGGTGAGAAAGCCTTTTTTCTTCAGCTCCTCGTTCATCTCCCGCACCAGCTTGTAGGCGTAGGGCTTGGAAATGCCCAGCTCCCTGGCGACCTCCTCTGCTCTCACAAACAGCTCCTTTTCCATGGTCAGCACCTCCTTATTTTAGTTTCGCAAATATGTTAATGTCACCATCTTCATTATACATTAACATAAGTGTTAATGTCAAGAATTTATTTCGCATTTTTGTTAAAGATTATCTTGCATCTTTCGCTTTTTTGCGCTATACTATTGGCAAAGGCGGTGGGATATTATGACAGTCGGAGACAAGATAAAGAAAATCCGCACCTTTCGAGGCATGACACAAAAGGAATTGGGGCTTGCTATCGGCTTTGAGGAAAAGGGAGCGGACAACCGGATCGCCCAGTATGAGACGAATTACCGTGTTCCGAAACGGGAACTGCTGGACAAGATGGCCGAGGCGCTGCGGGTAGACCGCCAGAACTTCTACACCATCGCCCCCGGCTCTGCCGAGGACTTCATGCGGACATTCTTCTGGCTGGACGAGGACAGCCCTGGCGCTATCCGCCTGTTCCAACTTGTCCGCAATCCGGGCAGAGCAGGGGCCGCTGATGATACCGCTGTACGGTACAATGATAGCGATGACTGGCCCGCACACCCTCCCGTGGGTATGTACTTCCAGTATGGCCTTGTGGACGAGTTCATGCGGGAATGGCTTTTTCGTCAGCAGGAGTTACACGCCGGGGAGATCACCAGGGAAGAGTATTTTGAATGGAAACTCAACTGGCCCCATACCTGCGACGATGGCCTGGAAAGCGAATATTATATCCCTTGGCGGAAAAATAAATAAGACAAGCAAAAAAACCGCCCTGCTGAATTTGTCGTTCAGCAGGGCGGTTTTGCTTGTCCTTTTGGGATTTTTCTCTTGAGAATACCGGGCGGACACAAATAGTATCAATCCAGTATCAAGAGCAGTATGGACGGGCAAAAAAGCCTGTATTCATGCGGGTTTTCGCCGTTTCGAGCGTCATTCCCACTCAATGGTGGCCGGGGGCTTGCTGGTGATGTCGTAGACAATGCGGTTGATATTGGGAACCTCATTGACGATGCGGACGCTGATGCGGTCTAATACGTCATAGGGGATTCTTGTCCAGTCGGCGGTCATAAAATCCGTTGTGGTGACGCTGCGAAGGGCCAGAGTATAGTCATAGGTACGGCCATCCCCCTGAACACCGACGGAACGCATGTTGGTCAGCACAGCAAAGTACTGATTCATGGTACCCTCCAGCTCCGCCTTGGCAATCTCATCGCGGAAGATGAAGTCCGCCAGACGCAAGGTGTCCAGTTTGTCCTTGGTGATGTCCCCAATCACCCGGATAGCAAGGCCGGGGCCGGGGAAGGGCTGGCGCATGACTAGGTATTCCGGCAATCCGAGTTCGCGGCCCAGCTGGCGAACCTCATCCTTGAACAACATCCGCAGCGGTTCGATAATCTCCTTAAAGTCCACGTAATCAGGAAGGCCGCCCACATTATGGTGGCTTTTAATCACGGCGGCGTCACCGGTGCCGGATTCGATCACGTCAGGATAAATCGTGCCCTGCACCAGGTAGTCCACCTGGCCGATCTTTTTGGCCTCTGCTTCGAAAACGCGGATAAATTCCTCACCGATAATTTTCCGCTTCCGCTCCGGTTCGCTGATGCCAGCCAGCTTGCCCAGGAACAGTTCCTCTGCATTGGCGCGGACGAAATTGATGTCCCACTTTTTGAAGGCATCCTCCACCTCGTCACCCTCATTGAGGCGCATGAGCCCGTGATCCACGAACACACAGGTCAACTGGCTGCCCACGGCCTCGGCCACCAGGGCCGCAGCCACAGAGGAGTCCACACCGCCGGAGAGAGCCAGTAAAACCTTGCCGTCTCCCACCTTTTCCCGGATTTGGCGAATGGCGGTCTCCTTATAATCGCCCATGGTCCAGTCACCCTTGGCACCGCAAACCCGGTACAGGAAGTTGCGGATCATCTCTGTACCATACTGGGTGTGGTTAACCTCTGGATGGTACTGGACACCGTAAAAGCCTCGGGCTTCATCACAAATGGCCACGTTGGGACAGGCACCAGAATGGGCCACCAGAGTAAAGCCCTCCGGAACCTTTTCCATATAATCCCCATGGCTCATCCAGGTAATGCCTTCGGCGGGCAGGCCGCTGAAGAGCTTGCAGCCGGTGTCAAAGTAGGTCTCTGTTTTACCGTACTCCCGGGCAGAGTCCTCAGTGGCGGCGGTGACGCGGCCGCCGAGGTTGTGCGCAATCAACTGGCAGCCGTAGCAGATGCCGAGAATGGGAAGACCCCAGGAAAAAATGGCTGGATCCACTTGGGGAGAATTGGGATCGTACACACTATTGGGACCGCCGGTAAAGATAATGCCGATGGGATTCAGGGCTTTGATATCGGGCAGCGGTGTGGTGTAGGGCTTTACCTCGCAGTAAACACCGCATTCACGGACCCGCCGGGCAATCAACTGGTTATACTGCCCGCCAAAGTCCAAAACAATGACAGTCTGGTGGGACAAGGGGATTCCTCCTTTGTAAAATAGTCGCTCATCGCACCTCTGCACCACCCCATTCCACAACGGCAAAACCGTCACGGTTAAAGGCCGGCAGAGTTTGGGCGGGGAGCTTGACAGAAGAAGTCAGGGGCTTCCAGGCCATGAAGACCCGCAGGGTGCTGTCCGGCTCAGGGACAACCGTGAGGCGGGCATGGTCTGTGTAGGTCTCGGTCTGGAAAGAAATCAGATTGTAAGGATTGGATTCCATACGGGGAAGCCAGTAGACAATGAATTCATTGGCCTCCCGCCGGGTGAGGCCAAGCTGCGCCAGGGTCGATTCCAAAAAAGCTGCCGTGTCTGATCCGGCAATGCAGAAGCCGCTGGAAAAGTCGTAATCTGTGCCGGAGGTCCCCTCCCAGTAAAGATAATTGTAAGTCTGGCCGCCGGCATCTGTCAGAACACCGTCCGGCGATGCTGTGACGGTCCAGCCGTTCTTGCAGGAGGGATAGGTACAAGTCAGTTCTCCATCGAAGTCCAGATGAACGGTGATTTCCATTTCTTCCTCGGGGTAGAGGTAGATGACCGGCTTTGCGGCGGCAACCTCCGCCTCCGGCCCACAGCCGGCAAGCATAGCCAACACCGGCAGCAAAAACAGGAACGCAAAAAATTTTTTCATCAGTACAGCCTCCTTCAAAAATGCTTCTGAAGGGACAGATGAAAAAATCGAGGGGTGGTTGCGGGTCAGTCCTCGTTCCGGAAAACGATATTACCCGGCTCGGCGGACTCGATGATGGCCAGGGATTTCAGGTTGTAGCCGGCAGCACGCAGGCGGTCGCCGCCGCCCTGGAAGCCTTTTTCAACGGCGCAGCCGATTCCCACCAGCGTGGCGCCGGCGGCGGTAACAATGTCGCACAGACCGCGCATGGCTTCTCCGTTGGCCATAAAGTCATCCACAATCAAAACCTTGTCATCGGGAGAGAGCCACTCCTTGGAAACCAGCAGAGTGACTTTCTTCTTATAAGTATAGGAGAAAATGTCACTCTGATACAGGCCGCCTTCAATATTGTCGCTCTTGGCTTTCTTGGCGAAAATCATGGGCTTGTGAAAATGCTGGGCGCAGATGGCGGCCAGGGCAATGCCGCTGGCCTCGGCGGTGAGGATCATGGTGATCTCATCCATATTGAAATGCTTGCCGAACTCTTCGGCAATGTGATCCATGAGCTGCGTATCAATCCGGTGGTTCAGAAATCCATCCACCTTAATGATATTGCCGGGCAGTACCTTGCCCTCTTTCACAATGCGGTCTTTCAGTTCCTGCATGAAGATATCCCCCTAAAATTTGTGTAGTTTTTATCTGATTCTAAAAGAATATAGCTTTCTTTTTATTATCGCGAATTACACGCGGATTTGCAACTGTTTTTCCCAACAAAAAGCGATCTCGTGTATCGGGGGAGCTTGTCCATTATTGCCGCCGGATGCGGACAAAAAGAGAGAAAACGGCCGCGCTGTGCGGAAGCACAGCGCGGCAAATGCCGTTATTTGTTCTCCAGCTTGTCGGCGGCACCGTCCAGCCAGGCACCTTGGAAGTCTTCGATGCGGCCGGCATCCGTGAGCGCGGCCAGCGCGGGATCGATGGGCATCTCCGCCAGGACGGACAGGTTGTGCCGCTCTGCGGCCTCGGCGGTTTTCCCCTCTCCGAAGAGATGGAACTTCTTGCCGCAGTCCGGGCAGGTCACATAGCTCATGTTTTCCACGATGCCAACAATGGGCACCTCCATCATCTCGGCCATTTTGACGGCCTTTTCCACGACCATGGAAACCAACTCCTGGGGAGAGGCCACGATAATGATACCGTCCAGCGGGACGGACTGGAATACGCTGAGGGACACATCGCCGGTTCCGGGAGGCATATCCACGAACAGATAATCACAGTTCCAGAGAACATCCGTCCAGAACTGCTGCGCCACGCCGGAAATCACGGGGCCGCGCCAAATAACCGGATCCGTTTCATCGGCCAGCAGCAGATTGGTGGACATGATTTGAATCCCGGTGGAGGAAGTCATCGGGTAGATGCCGGATTCGCTGCCTTCCGCCTGGCCATGGACACCAAATGCCTTTGGAATGGAGGGGCCGGTGATATCGGCATCCAAAACGCCCACCTGATAGCCCCGGCGGCGCATCGTAACCGCCAACTGGCTGGTGACCATGGACTTGCCGACACCCCCTTTGCCGGATACAATGCCGTAAACTTTGCCGACATGGGCCTCGGGATGGTGTTCTTTCAACAAAGACTGGGGTTCCTGCCGCTCACCGCAGCTCTCGCCGCAGCTGCTGCAGTCATGGGTGCATTCGCTCATGATAATACTCCTTTTTCCTTGCCTGCGCATTGCGCATGGCTTTTTATACTATAATACAGGGGTTTGGGGCATATGCCCATTTGAACAACTCCTATCTTATACCTGTCATCCCGCATTCGTCAACCGCTGGATGGAAACTTCCATATCCTCCCGGAAAAAATCCGCTTCCCGGGTGTGACAGGTGAAGAGAAGAATCTGCCGGCCGCGTGCCGCAGCTTTCAGCCATTGAAGGGCGGCGGCACAGCGGTCCTCGTCAAAATTTGCCAGGGCATCATCTAAAATGATGGGCACCCGCTTTTCTGCTGGCAGGACCAGTTCGCAGATGGCCAGACGGACGGCCAGGTACAATTGATCAGATGTCCCGGCAGACAACAGGGCTGCATCCCGGTAGATACTGCCGCCGGCCGGTTCAGCGGCCAGGCGAAAAGCCCGGTCCAGCACCACCCCGCTGTAGCGTTTATCCGTCAACTGAGAGAAGATTTCAGCGGCCCGGCGTCCAAGCGCGGGGGAAAAACGGTTTTGTAAAATGGTATTGGCACTGCTGAGTGCATCCAGGGCCAGACGAATGGAGGTGTACTCCGCTTCCAACGCGTCTTTTTGTTCGTTCAACCGGGATACCTGGCTCCGCAGAACCACGGGATCGCCCAGGGCATGAAGCTGCCCTGCAAGGCGGTCTGCGGCGGAACGGCTGGCGGATAGGGCGAAACGGGTTTCATCCAATTGCGCGGCGGTGGCTTCGCGGCTCCGGTCTGGTGGAGAGGAGGGAGGTGCAGACGCGGGCTCTCCGGGTATCTGCTGGCGAAGCACCTCATACCGGGCCTGGGCTTCCCGTGCGGCGGCCTCTGCTTCGGCAGCCTCTCTCCGCCGAAGCGCGCAGCTGCGAAGCAGCTGATCCGCGGCGGAAATGTCGAACGCAGCGGGAGCAAAACGGCGAATCTCCAGCAGGATGCCCTGCTCATTGGAGGAGAGGGAGGTATACAGCGCCTCTGCCGTAGCGGCTTTGGCGTTGGCGGCTGCCTGGGCTGCGTCTCTGGCCGCACAGGATTCAGAATAGGCGTTTGCCATGGCGCAGATCGCTTTCGGATCGGCTGTGCCGAAACGCTTTTGCAGAGAAATGGCCTGGGCGGACTGTATGGCCCGGCGGCGCAGCTGCCCTGCAAAAAAATAGGTGATGCACAGACCGGCCAACAAAACACCCAAGGCAGCGGGCTTTTGCCAGGGGGAACCGGTAAGGCGGACTCCCACCGCATAAAAGGGAACGAAGGATGCCAGAGTGCCCGCCGTGATTACCAGCAGTCCCGGCCATTTTTTCCAGTTGGATGGAGTGGGTGGCGCGGCGGCCTCCTTTTGGGCGCTTTCCGGTGTTTGCCCGGAAAAGGGACTTTCATTTACGGCGGACTCGGCGCGCAAAACAGCCTTCATGGCCGCGTCCCGCTCCGTCCGGGCGCTGTCAACCGCCTTGCGCACGGTCTCCAGATTGACAATAGCGCCCCGCAGGCGGCCGATGGTTTCATTTTCAGGAATCCGATCCGACTCCAAACGCTGCTGAAGCACATCGGCCTTTTGGCGGGCACGTTCACTGGCGGCTCCGGCCTCCTGGCAAATGCGCTGCCTTTGATACCCGTCCCACTGGTCGTGAAGGGCTGCTTCTGCCGATAAGGCGGATTCCTGCTGCTGAAGCGCAGCTATCTCCGCCTGCTCTTCCGCCAGCTGCTGCGCCAGGGTTTCCATCTCTTTCAGCCGTTGGTCAATTTCCTGGATCTCTGCCTCAAGGGTTGGAAGCAACCCTGTCTTATGATGGCGCCGGCGGTTCAACTGTTTTTTTAAAAGGTCTTCTGCTTCTATATAAGAAGTATCCTCTTCACCGGAGGTGATGAGGGCAGCGATCCGCCGCTCCAATCCGGGATCTTGGCTGATGGTGAGGCCGGATTGCCGGATAAAGGCGCTGCGCTCAAAGACTTCCCGGCTGACGCCGAGAAGCTGTTCCCCGCAGTTCTGCCCGGTCAGATTTGGAACAGGATCCTTCGTGCCTGCATAAACGGCTTGAAAATCTCCCATGGGGCTAGTCTGCCGCCGGGTGGTTCTGAGAAGGGACAGCTCCCCGGCCGCAGTCCGGCAATCCAGCCGCCCGCTCATGGCGATGCCACTCCAAGGGGCATAACGGTTTTTGTCGGCGATGAACCCGGCCCGATCCCGCTCCCGGCTGTTAACGCCATACAGCATGGCGGCCAGAAAAGCACACCAGGTGGACTTGCCGGTTTCGTTGGGGGCCTGAATAATATTCAGCCCTTCTGTCAATTCCAATGTCTGGTTCTGAAGTTTGCCGAAAACGGCGATCATGCGTTGAATCAGCAGAACGATCACTCCTATGATGTATACATTATTTATGATAGAGACATTATAACACCGGGGCGAACATTTGCCCAGTGTGTTTTCGGCTTTGCAGAAAGCCGGCGTGCAATAAGCAAGGGAAATAGTTAATATCAAAAAAATAAAAAACTTCGGAAAAAGGTATTGACAAAAGGGGAGGGGTTTGGTATTCTAACAAAGCTGTCTGGCAGGGCGTAAGTGAGCTGAAAAAACTTCTGAAAAAGGAAGAAGAAACAGTTGACAATGCGTTCTGGATGTGATAGCATAAAAAAATTGCTGTGAGCGGCGAACAGATTGAGCGTCAAGAACTTTTGAAAAAAGTTCTTGACAATCGGAATGAGGTTTGCTATAATAGCAATGTTCCGCCGGGAGAGGCGTGTACCTTGTAAATTAAACAACGTAACGAAAAGAAAGCACCAGACGTAAGCTTGGATGGTGAGAAATCACCAGAAAAGCGAACGAGAAGTTGCCGAAGTAGGGAGTAGTCAATTCTCCTAAAAAGGTAACTATAAAAAGACATGAAGCTATGACGAATAGCTCTGTGAAATGATTAGAGCGGACTACGGTCCGATTTAATACCATTTTATAGAGAGTTTGATCCTGGCTCAGGACGAACGCTGGCGGCGTGCTTAACACAT
>NZ_FOXE01000027.1 GCF_900115635.1 Oscillibacter sp. PC13
ATCGCCACATATCAAAACGTGGGAATGCGGCTCTCAGAAAGTATTGTTTTGAGGTCATGCAGGCGCTCAAACTTACACGACCTCAAGACGACCCTGTCCTTCAATTCGTCCTAAAGAAGGAGCAGGAAGGAAAACCTTATAACGTAGCCAAGATGGCCGGCGTTAATAAGTTTCTCCGGATCTACTATGCCAGAGCAATGGAAACACTAAAGCAACAGTAAATCTAGATCTCATTATACAGGTTATTTTCAAATCCACAACCACTGTGGGTTTGGTTTTTGCACCCTTTTTAGGCTGTTGGAGCCTAAACTTTTTTATTTTACCCTTGACTTTTACATTAGCAAGATTATCCTTTTTCGTTAGCTCAATACGCTTGCCGACGTTCTTTGAAAAAGACATTCCTACCCTAAACTTGTGTGGGTACTTTTCAATCATACTCGAAACAAAGCAGACATATAATGCCGTCCAGTTAGGCTCAAATTCTTTTTCTTCGCCAAAAAATACGAATCGAACCGGTTTCGTATATGCAAGATTGTTAGCCGAGGAAAAGGACAGGGTATGAACTGCATCTGCATCAACTGAATTATGTTCCGCCCTTTGTTTTTCGTCAATACGCGTTAATGTAGTTTTTACCTCTGGACACGCAGAGCCTTTGGTTTCTTTTTCTTCTACAGCAAACGATTCTTTTTTAAGAAAGCTTCCTTCATACACAAAATCAAAATAGTATCTGCCCGCAGACAGAATTTTGTCATATTGCTTTCTGTGGGTAACCCGAAAAATCTTATTCTGCTCAATTGTTCTTTGGACATTTTGGATCACATCGCGTTCGGTGGTCTCAAACAATGGTTTCTGAAGAACTTTTGCTTTTGTGCAAAAAATTTCTATTTCCGAATAGCAAGGATACAAAGCAGAAAGCTGAGCAGGAGTTACCTTTGAGGCAAGATATTCGAAAAATAGAGATTCAACAGAGCTACTTCCCACTATCATCTTCTTAGCCTCTTTCAGCAGCAACTCATAACTAGTGTGATCTGTCTTATATACCCCGGCAATCTCAGTAAACAATTTAGACGCTGGCTTGAATACGGTGTATCCGCAATAAGCTGATTCCATGCTTTGAAGCTGAAATGCTATTCCATTTACATTACGAAATAACTCGTCTATTTCTATCCCGCGATTTCGAGCCATTTTTCGTAAATCCTGCGATACCCGCTCTACTACAATGTTGCGCGGCATATCATGCTGCTTTATATCAATCATCCCCTCCAAGAGGATCACTGCTTCATATTTATCCCACGCTGGCGGTCTTACGTTCATTACAGCCACTCCCAAACGACAGATTTTATTAAGCTCATTATTATCATATCATATTGGCTGTCCCATAAAGCGGACTTGATCATGTGTTTTCACTCGAATCCGGCACAATTTCCATAATATCTTCCACGCCGCAGTCCAGTGCCGTGCAAATTTTCAAAAGTATTTCCGTCGTAACATGACCATTTCGCCCCATTTTTGTGACGGATGCCGGGCTAATGCCCGCTTTCGCGCACAGATCTTTCTTTTTCATATCCTTGTCAATCAGCAGTTTCCAAAGCTTCTTGTAGCTCACAGCCATAGTTCGATTCCTCCAGATGAAAAAAGTGCTCTGCTGCTTTGCAGAACACCTTTGTGCAAAGCTGCCAAGTCTAACAACAGCGCTTCGCAGCGTTGTATTTTATTGTATCAAAACAGAATGGGAAATGCAAGGAAATGATAAAAACGAACGATTTTTATTTCGAAGACCACTTATCGAATTCGCCCTTATCTTTGTTTATTGCCGCGCAAATTCTGCATCTCATAAGGCGCATGAATCGTGCTGTTTTGCGCGCGAAAATTCTATGCTATTCGTACCGAATGCGCAAACATTAATTAAGTGTCTTCATCGAATCCACCATAAATGCAGTTGAGCCTTACCCATTTCTCTGCTACAATTACAATAAGAAAAACGCAACGGAGGTTTTTCCATGATCCGTGATATCTGCAAAGATGAATTTTTTCTGTCTCAGAAGGCAGAACCCGCGACGGCGGATGATTTGAGTGTAGCGCAGGACTTATTGGACACGCTATCCGCGCACAAGGACGGTTGCGTGGGCATGGCGGCGAATATGATCGGTGTCAACAAGCGCATTATTGCTTTCGACAACATTGGTGAGTACATGGTCATGTTCAATCCCGCAATCGTCAAAAAATCCGCGCCGTATGACGCGGAGGAGGGCTGTTTGTCTCTGACCGGCACGCGGAAAACAAAGCGCTACCAAACCATCAAGGTGCAGTGGCAGAATGAGCAGTTCCAGACGCGCATCAAGACGTTCACCGGCTGGACGGCGCAGATCATTCAGCACGAAATCGACCATTGCGAGGGAATTTTGATATGATTTTGTATTTTTCCGGCACCGGAAACAGCAAATATGTTGCCAAACGCATTGCGGACGCGCTGGGCGATGCGCTTGTGAACCTGAACGACCGCATCAAATCCGGTGACACTTCGCCCGTCGAAACCGGCGAGCGAGTTATTATCGTCACGCCAAGCCCAGCATCGACCGAGCAATTGCGGCGATTCAGCGCAATCAACCGTTTGCGCCGACGCGGAACAATCTCTATGACCGCCTCATGAGCGGCCCGGTCAATCCGATTTTCTATAAATGCTTCGTCAAGGCAGATGCTTTCACTGCTTCGGATGCCTGCATCGGCTGCGGGCAGTGCGCGAAGCGCTGTCCGATGAACAACGTCACGCTCAAAGACGGCAAGCCGGTTTGGGGCAAGAACTGTACCCACTGCATGGCGTGCATCTGCTACTGCCCAAAAGAAGCGATCGAGTACGGCAAAAAGAGCGTCGGTCAGCCGAGGTATCATTTTGAAGCGCTGTGAGGTCTGCAATGAATCGTGAAGAATTAGAAGCCTACATTCTGAACCACTACAGCACAGAACCGGATTATCCTTGGGCGGACACACCGCGCGCCGCCGTGTTTCGTCATGTAGCTAACCGGAAGTGGTTTGCGCTGATGATAGAAGTGCCGCGGGACAAGCTGGGACTTGCGGGAACGGAGAAGCTCGATATCGTCAATTTTAAGTGCGACCCGATTTTGATTTCGTCCCTGCGCGGCGAGACTGGCATTTTTCCGGCGTACCATATGAACAAAGCCAGTTGGATCACGGTCGCGCTGGACGGCAGCGTGCCGGCAGAAACGATCGAGCTTTTGCTGGATGTGAGCTATGAGCTGACCAAGCCGAAGCCTCGCAGGAAAGCGGCAAAGGGGAAAGAGAACGAATAACCGTTCTCTTTCCTGTTTTCTATGTGTGCGAAGCTGTCGCCTGTCTTCGCAAAAAGCATCGCTTCTCCAAATCCGGGGCGCTGAGCAGCGGTAGGATTTCTACCGTCGTGGCGTCGTATCCGCAACCGATGTATATTGCAAATAGTAACTAAAAGGACCGCAGCTGTTCGCATGAGCAGGTGCGGTCCTCTAAAAAGTCGCTCGTATTGAACGGAATTTAATTCAGCCTGAAATAGCAGGTATTTTTCCCTTTTCCTTCTTTTTTCAGTTCTCCGGCTGCAACCAACTTCCGCAAGGCGCCCTCTATGGAACTGTCACTGAGCGTCGGGCAAAGCTCCCGGATGTCCTGCTTATTGAACCGTCCGATTCTGTTTTTGCTGGCTCTGCGCACCATTTCCAGCGCGGGCAGTTTAATTTTCACAAGCGCCATACGATCTTCAAAGTCTTTATACGCCGCAAGGATCGTTCCCAGCAGGTACTTAATGAAGGGCACTACATCCTCAGTTCCTTCGTGCCAGCCGATTTGCGCCTGCGCAAGTGCGGCGTAATACAGGTCCTTGTTTTTGGCGATTTTTGCTTCAAGGGAGATGTACTTGCCAACGTAAAAGTCGCTGCGATACAGAAGCAGCGTCGTGAGCAATCTACTCATTCTTCCGTTGCCGTCATTGAAGGGGTGGATGCACAAAAAGTCATGGATGAAAACCGGGATTGCAATCAACGGCTCCAGTTCCATATTGCCAATTACACGGTTGTATTCTGCGCAGATCCTGTCCAATGCTTCCGGCGTCTCATAAGGGGCAAGCGGCGTGAACAGCGTTTCCACATGACCGTCCGGATAGGTAGCGGTGATATAATTCTGTGTGATCTTTGTGCGTCCCGCAAGCGGGTTATTCATGTGGCTGTAGAGGATTTTGTGAAGCTGCAGGATGTAGTTCTGCGTGATTGGTATCGCGTCAAAGCTCTCGTGAATGATACTCAGCACATCGCGGTAACCGGCGATCTCCTGCTCATCCCGGTTCTTCGGCGTGGTTTTCTCCTTGACAAGCTGCCGGATTCGGGTACTCGTGGTGACAATGCCCTCAATGGCGTTCGATGCCTCGGTGCTCTGTATCTTGGTAATCTCCACGAGCTTTTCGAGTTCCTCCGGGCGCTGCTTCAAATACAGTTCCTGCTTCCCGGCTTCCTTGTATATGGCCGCAATCAGACCAAGAACGTCCGAGTCCCACTTTTGTTCCCTGATTGCAGAGTAATTGAAGATCCTCATTCCCTTACCTCCATTCTGTTTCCCTTAAATATTAGAATAAAATAAGGGAATAGTCAATGGGTTGTGCGATAAATCCCTTACTATTATGCCTGAATTAAGGGATTTATAATCTTAGTCGTAAACCGCCTATTCATTGTTTATAGCGACGCAACCTTTGAACTGTTGCTTTTGAAGAAGCCACTCGCAGAGAAATTTGTTTCACGCTAGGAACGTTCTTTCTTGAAGTCTCTCTACAAATACGACTTGATTTTATATCACTTTGGTGATACTATTGCAGATAGAGATATGCGGGAGGGACACACGGATGAATCAGAAAATCACACTGTATCACGGCTCCGAGCAGCTTGTGGAAACGCCGACTTTCGGGTTGGGCAAGAAAAACAATGACTTCGGTCTTGGCTTTTACTGCACGGAAAGCGAAGAACTTGCGAAAGAATGGGCCGTGTCCTCTCTGCGCAATGGCTTTGCCAATCGTTACAGTCTTGATACGGAATACCTAAAAATCCTGAATCTGAACAGCCCGGACTATACGATCCTGAACTGGATCGCCGTCTTGGTGGAGCACCGCCTGTTTTCCATCAAAACCCCGGCAGCGCAGCGGGCAAAACGGCACTTGATTGACAATTTCAGCGTCAACGTCAATGCCTATGACCTGATTATTGGCTATCGCGCTGATGACTCCTATTTTGACTATGCCGAGTCTTTCTTAAATAACGGAATTTCCGTACAGCAGCTTGCAAAAGCCATGCGGCTGGGAAAGCTGGGAGAGCAGATCGTCGTCAAGTCCAAATATGCGTTCTCGCTGCTGCATTACGAGGGATTTTCCATCGCAGAAAAGGAAAAATATTATGTTCTCCGCAAGGCCCGGAACGATGAAGCCGATCAACATTATGTGAGCATACTTGAAGAAGAAACCGATGGTCTGTATATGCTGGATATCCTGAGAGGAGGCATTCAAAACGATGACCCACGCATACCAAGAAATGCATCTAAGTAACGCACAGGCGCTGCTGGGCGACGCTTTTGACTATGCCATCAACGCCTGCAGTATTTCAGGAAATGACTTTGTGAAGCTATTTTCCGTAAGCTCTGTCAGCAAGCGAATCGAGAATGGTGAGCCTGCCTATCTGGCAGGAAAAAGCGGAATTGAAGTCGTGGAAGATATTCTTGTCGAGACGACCGGCAAAGCGCCAACTGCCAAACCGCAGGTAACGTTCAGCCGTTCCAGAGAGTATTGGATTGGCTGGGCTATCGCGTACTATCAATGGTTTTCCGGCCGGAAATTCAGCGATATTTTCAAGGCCCTTTCGTTCGAGGATTTGCTACAGATGTACGCTCCGCTTCACGAAGCAGACATCAGCAAATTTGCCGATATTGCCGATGCCAAAGTGCGTGCGTATTTTACAGATACCAATCTCAAGCGCATCCGTACGACCTACGGCTGCACACAAGCAGAGCTTGCCAAGCGAAGCGGCGTCAGCCTCCGGTCAATTCAAATGTACGAGCAGCACAACAAGGATATCAATAAAGCCAGCGCGGAGACGGTTCTCAGCCTTGCCAAAGTCCTTGGCTGCACAATGGAGGATCTTTTGGAAAAGTGATCTTCGTGATGGGGCTATTCTTTGTCTATAGCGGCTCAATCTTTGAGTTGCTACCCCGCAGAAACCACTTGCATAACCCTCTGCCCGGAGTTACAATGCAGACACTTTGAACATAGAAAACGCTTCCCGTCTTTTTGGGCGGGAAGCGTTTTTGACCACATGGATTACTACAGACGCGCGTGGAACAGGCGGAAATGGGGGTTCCAAAGAGGTCACGAGAGTAACGGAAAACGAGCGGAAACGATAAAAAACCGTTAGAAACGTCCGAAAAAAGTTTTCGATTCCTGTTTTGGCATTTGATACCCAAAATCCGATCGTCCTCATCCGGGGAATCCGATGAAACCCATTTTGGGCTGTACCTTTGATAATTTTGTTTTTAGGAGTAGCCGTAGAAAAATTCATTTTCTACGGCTACTCCTATCGCACATCTGCGTGAGCACGGAATCCGTCTTGGCAGCGGATACCGGCCGGAATGCTACTTCCCTGTCCATCGGCGCGGCTTGCTTTTCCGGGCTGGAGGGCTTATGGGAGCTCGTTTCCGGAAGTAGGTCAGGGTACTGGGCACACAGACACTTCAGGAGCTGCATCTCGCTTTGGAACAGGAACTGCACTCCTTCTGCCTCCACGATTCTCTGCCATGTTCCGTCATCTGTGGATGTAACGCAAACGGTAAAGCGTGCAATTTCTTGGTTCTCTATCGTCTCCATGTTTCTCCATCATTGCTGAATATCATTGTTTTGATGGAAGGACAGCAGCCAGACGGAATCAGCCTGCTGCCCTTCTTTTTTCGCCGCCTCTGCTTATTTGCCCATGAAGCAATGCAGGAAAGTGATGTTCTGTCCCCTGGTGCAGTCGGCGCTTCCCTCATATGAATGGCGAATCAGTTCAATCGCCTCTTTCGTTTTTTGGCAAATGAGGATTTGGCGACAAGCGCTGCACCGTGTTTTTCAAGCTCCTTTTGTATGAAGAAAAGCAACTCCAATTCACTTTGGAATGTCAATTCGCTATCTGATGATTTCACAGTTCCCTGCCAGGAGCAATTTTCCGCATTTTGGATGCTCAGCATAAATTCAATTGGCTTCATCCTGTTCCCCCCTCTGTGCATTCGGCCACCAGTTCTCCATGCTCCTGTAAATGCCTGGCGCAGGCAACACACATGTCCAGCTCGTCGCAAACAAGGAAGCAGTGGTCGCATACCATCCGGTGGCAGATGGGGCAATGGTTAAACGCCTTGCCTACTTCCTCCGCTGCACGCAACAGTGCCTCGTCCTTTTCCCGCTTGTAAAGGGTATCGAAAATGACTCGCTTCCCTTCGCTGGGCGGCGTTACCCCCGCCCGTGAAAAGCGGATGGCCCTTGACTTCCAGACCTCCCCACACTCCGCACAGCGCAGGGAAAAGCAAAACTCGCTTTGCGTGGAGCAGTCCTGCAATAAATCCTTTCCTATTTGACTCATCTTCTCACCACCTTTCAGCCGCCGGCCAATATCGTTTACATACTCCTTTTATCAAAATGTCAAGAGGAAAGATATGATCCTGAGTAGTATTTTAGGCCGTTTTCCAAAAAATACTACTGAGTAGTATACAATATATCGTGTGCGCTATTTAGATTATACAATATATGGATTTTAAAAAAGTCCGCCGGTCATAAAGACCGGCGGGCCGTGTTCAGATATGATAGGTAATCTGTTCTAATCTTCCGCATCTGCGGAAGAGGTCGATGTAGAGTGTCAGTTCCTCACGGGTGGAAACGCCTAATTTTCTATTGATGTTGGTGTTGTGTTTTTTTGCCGTATTGATGCTGATGAATGCCCGCTGGGCGATCTCGCCGATTTCACAGCCATCGATATAGTATTGCAGCACGGTCCTTTCCATGGGCGTAAGCTGCTCCACACGGCAGGTAAATTCAGAGAAGAACGCCTCGATGTTCGGCGGCAGCTCATCACCGATCTGCTGTTGATCGGCTTTGGACTGAATAAAGGCCAGCAGCTCGTCAATCTCCGAGATGCCAGAACGCTGCTTTCCCGTGGGAGACTCTTGAATCGCCTTGATGCTTTGGGTAATCGGCCTGACAAAACGCCGTGAGAGATACCGTGCCAGCGTCAGCATACACAAAAGGAATGCCAAAGAACCGACGATCCATGCGGTGCGGCTGGAGGCCGAGAGCTTATCGTAGCTGCTCTCCGGGAGCAGTGTCACCACTGCCAGATCCCGCCCGCTGACCAAGGCACAGCGCGGAATCTGATGCAGGCCGATGTATCGCTCCGTGCCGGAGGAATAGGTGTTGTAATAAGTTCCTTCTTTGAAGCGCAGTGTCCCCTTCGGTTCCAGCCGGAGGCCCATGGAGTCGCCCAGCATGGCTCTGTCCAACAGCAGTTCATTTCCGTTCAGCGGAGCAAGGACCGTGACCATGCCGCCGTAATTTGAGACGATGGGCGGATAGGAAAGGCGAAAATACAGCTCGCTGAGCTCTACACCGCAAAGTCCGCAGACCCCGCCGTCGCCGTCCAGCACCGGCACATACAGCAGCAGCACATCCTCCCAGGTATCCTTCAGATGCGTGCGCTCCGACCATATGCCTCCATCCGCCAGACGGTCCACCGGCGTGTCCATAAAATTGTCATAGCCGGGAAGGCAGGTGGTATCAAACTCCAGATTCCAACGGTTGTGCATCTGCACCTGCTGCCTGCGGGCAATCTCGGAGGCACCGCGAAAGTAGGTCAGATGCTGGTTGGCGCTGCCAGTGCGGTTCAGATCCGAATAGCGCAAATACAGGCCCATGCGGGACTCTTGGGATCTTTCAAGTCCGGTGTTGGTGGTAGCGTCCAGCAGAACCAGTACACCGCTGCAGTCGCTGGCACGCAGCGTAGCGTGAAGCGGCCCATACAGTGCCTCCTCCACCTCGGCAATCAGCGATTGGTTGTCGCTTAAATCGTCAAAGACCGCGCCGTGCTCTATCAGCGTATTGGAAACTTCCTTGGATAGGGTTTTAGACAGCGCAACGCACTGGGCAGTCAGTCCGCTTAGCTGCTCAGAAAGGGCGGCAACCGTGTTTTGCTGCTGAATCGCCAGCGCATCAGAAAGCTTTTGGGCAGGATCGGAAAAAACGCCGGCAAAGCTGAGGACCAGAATTAAAGCCGCAAAAACCGCCAGCACCATGGACATCCAGTACAGCCGCAGTCTGCGCTGCATACTGACGCCCTGCTGCTTTGCCGCATTGGTCAAGCGCCGGAGTTCTTTGAGCTTGCTCAGCATGATTTTTCACCATCCTTTCCAAAAGCTGCCTGATCAGTAATGTTCTTTGAAATAGTCCAGTGTGGCCCAGATTTGATCCTCTATGGCATCAGGCCCCGCCGCTTTGTATTTTGCGATGCCATATTTCAGCGCATACCGCACATTTTCCTCAAATCGGGTTTCCAGCTCCAAATAGCTGTCCAGTTTAGGCGCAGTATAGAACTCGTACCCGGCCTGTGTCTCCAAAAATGCCTGATACAGCGAGGCATACATGGGATTTTCCAGGTTCTCGATGGCGGTTGGCAGGTAGGTGTCAAAGGATTCCTGTTTCACCGGCATATACCCCAGCCTTGTGACGAACTCCACGTTCCGCTGCACGTCCGTCAGCCATTTGAGAAAGGTCACGCAGGCTTGCTCTCGTGCCGGGGTGGACTTCACCGTGCAGATGCCCGCGCCGCGCTGCATAACCAATTTTTCGCCGTCTTGGAAGCCGGGACAGGGCATGGCCATAATCTCCACCCGCTCGCTGGTATTGTCGGCGTAGGTCACGGTATCGGAGTAGTAAAGGACGCTGGCCGAGGAGGCAACCGACACGATGGAATCGCCGGTGCGCAAAGGCTCGGTGGCGTAGCCGCTTTGCAGCCATACGCCGCCGGCTAACGTCGCTCTGGCATACGGTTCCCAGACAGTATCAAACGCCGGGCTAAACGCCAGCCCATCTCCGTCAAAAAAGTTCTCGCCAAGAGATTCCACACCCACTTGAAAATAGTTGAAATGATAGTCGTGGACAAAGAACACCTTGCCGTCGTCCGGAATATCCGGGGTCTGGGCATCAGTCCAGGCCACATAGTCGTCGGCGAGATTGAACAGCCCCTCCCAGGTCTCCAAGTCGGAAAGCTTTGCACCGGTGGCGGCGGAGAATCGGTCAAAGGCAGTTTTATTGATGAACATGATCTCAGTGGACTTTGCCACCGGCAGTACCACCAGCCGGTCATTCACCGTGCCTTCCGCAATAAAAGAGGGCAGAAATTCAGAAATTTCCTCCTCGTTAAAATAGTCGCTGTAATCTACCAGCACAGACTCATCCGGCATGGCCAGCACCGTTTTGGGATAGGAGACAAACATATCTGGCAGCTCTGGTGCGCCAGGGTCGCCAAAGGCTGCAGCCAGTACGCCCTCGTGGATGGTGTTGGTATTACTGACGCTGGTGACTTTGACACAGATGTTTTGTTCCGCCCCCACAGTCTGGTTAAACTGATTGATGAGGTCGTTTAGAGGCGAGTCGGTCTGAGCGCCATAGACGTGCCAGAGGGTTACCGTGACCGGATCCTCTTTTTGCCGGGCCGTGCCGCAGCCGGTGCAGCCCAGCAGCAGAATGAGCGCCAACAGGAGCGCCATATATTTGCGGCGTTTCATACGCCCCCTCCTCATTATAAAGTATCGATTACCGCTGACAGATATGCTGCGGAGATCGAGCCGTAGATAAATTGGTCAATGAGCCCGTCGCGCTTGGCTTGCAGTACTTTGACAGCCTGAGCCTTTTCGGCGTTTTCGTCCACAATCAAAACAATCTTGCACATAGGACACTCCCGCTTGACCTCGTCCCGCAGCTTTAACCGCTGTTCCAACTGCAGCGGCGGATAGCCTGAGACCTCCATAAGCAGCGCGTAGGGCTGCACAAGCTGGCAGTGGGCAGCGGTGTCCCCCTGCTTTTCTATCCGGTAAACATCAAAATCCGAATCTGCGCTTTGCAGTGCACGGGCAATGGCATCGGCAAAGAGGTAATTTTTCATATCGAT
Organism: Oscillibacter sp. PC13; assembly: GCF_900115635.1. GTDB lineage: Bacteria > Bacillota > Clostridia > Oscillospirales > Oscillospiraceae > Oscillibacter. The sequence continues at coordinate 11,205 of NZ_FOXE01000027.1, forward strand.
CACAACACGTCGCATATGGTTCACCTGACTTTCAAATAATCGGCGCAACTATTTCATTACATTTATCATTTTATAAGACTTTCAAAAAAGCACATTACCCATTTGGGTAATCAGGGCAAGAAAGTTCGAAAAATAGTGCAAAAAAAGCGCCCGGCATGAAAACCGGACGCTGCTCAATACGAGAACTTGTGTTTAGAATCCATTTACAATGAGCTTTTTGCTGATGACCACGGCTGCCAGCTTTGTTTTAGAGGGGAAGCCCGTTTTAGAAAGCATACTGCTGACATGGGCCTTCACCGTATCAATGGTGATGCCCAGAGCATCTGCCATCTGTTTATAGGTCATGCCCTCCACCAGCAGGCGCAGCACGCGAATTTCCGCTTCGGAAAACTCATAGCTGGTGGCGTTTCCTAGGATGACCTCAGGCGTTGTGTCCGGGTAGACCGATTCACCGTTCATAGTGCGCTCCACTACTTTCATCAGTTCTTCCCGACTCACATCTTTGAACCAGATGCTGTCCGCGCCCACTTGGCGCGCCCGGTCCAGATAACTGCAGTCCAGCATGGAGGTGACGATGATCACCTTGATGTTGGGAAATCTTATTTTGATCTTCTTGGTGGCCTCAAAACCGCTCTCATCGTTTTCCGTACAAACATCCATCAGCACCAAATCCACCGGGTGCTGCACGCAGATCATTTCCGCCAGCGCTGCGTTGGAAATAGAAGCCGCCAGATGATAACGATCGTTCTGCTGGATATGGCTCTCCATATTTTCCCGCATCATGCGCTGATCTTCCACAATTAATACGTTTATCATTGTGTTTCCTCCTTTGCAAGGGGGACGAACACCGTCAACTCATACACCGGAGTGCACCGAACGAGCATCTCACCCCCGGCCTTTTCCATGCGGACGCGCAGAGAACCCAATCCGCCGCCCTCCGTAATCTCCCCACCGGGCGGCCTGCCATTATTGGTGATCCTTGCCGCAGCAACACCATCTCCGCTGTTAAGTTTCACATACAGCTCGGTGGCGAGGGCGTGGCGCACCGCGTTGGTGGCACACTCCCTCATAGCGGTCAGCAGCAGATAAGCCGCGGCGGTGTCACTGGGCAGCTCTCCGTCAATGTGGACCTTGATACCGATCCCCGCCGCCGCGTCCATGATCTGATCCAAAGCGTCCTTGTCCTTCGCACTTTCGCTGTCCCGCTTAAGCAGACGGATGGCGCTTTTCCACGCAGACAAGTCAAGCTCCCCGGCGGGTCGATTCTGCCGCAAAAGCTGCCGCGTGGCGATGACGCTTCTGCCAATGTCGTCGTGGACACGCATCTTCATGCTGAGGATCTCCTCCTCACGGATAACAGCGGTAATATTGGCCGACAGACGGCGCAGTCTCGTTCCTGCCTCTTCCAACTGCCGGTTGTCCCGCTCCAGTTCCTTTTGTTTTTGATAAAGCTCCGTGACGTTGGAGGCCACAATCTGCGTATAGTGTCCGCCCTTCGCCGTTTCGATGTGCTCCTCTGAAAACCTCCATGCGCCGCCCCCCTCCGGAAGAAATACATCACCATCCCGTAAGCCTTGCCTGGGCGATCCGTTCATCAGCTCCCGCAGCTCGTAAAGGCTCTGCAGATCTCTGCCGGTAAGGGCGAAAATCAGCCGGTGCATCTGCCGGTTGCAGAGCGTGACAATGCCGTTGCGGTCAAAAAAACACACGCCGCTGGGCAGGTTGTCAAAGGCATCCTTACTCATACGCTTCAAGTGGCTTCTTTGGCGCATCATGCTTCACCTCCCGCACACAGGCACATGGAGATCTGCCATTCTCCGTCCTCGTCCTGCCGGGCTGTGATCATATTGCTGGAGAGAACGGAAAAATCGTTGTCAGCATCGGTGTTGACTGTGATGGCAAGTGCGTCCATGCGTTTGCCGATCCTGACTGTGACAGCGCTCATACTGTCCAGTGATCGCTCCACAACTTCCTCAAAGAAATCGTACATCGCCATCATCTGCGCCGCTGCCACGGGCTCGCTGAGTTCCATTTGAAATCCGCAGCTCACGCCGTACAGCTCCAGATTGCTGATTGATTCCGCAAATGTCAGCGAAAGCTCCCGCTCACTGAGCACAGGCGTTTTGTCGGCAAGAAAAATCAAGTTGTTGCGCCGCTTGAGGTAGGCCCCGATGACGATCATTTTCCCCAGCAGCTTTTTTCGTTTCTCTTCGCTTTCGGCTTTCTCAAATTCATCGGTCAGCTTCGCCAGAAGGTTGATTTGCACCGCCGTCTCGCACTGGATCCTGTTATATAGCCGATCCTGCTCTGCTACATGTGCTTCGTGGGTTTTGAGGGCATATTCCTCCTGCAGAAGGTGATTGCTGTCCTCCAGGCTTTTCTTTGCGTCCCGCAGGTCGTCCAGCACTGCCAGAAGCTCTGACACGTCCTCTGTCCACAGCACATGGCCGCCGTGGATATCAGCACCTGAAAGACGCAGGCCTCCGTCAAGCTGAACTGGACCGGTTTGCGTCTGTTCCATGACTTCCTCCGGCACAGGCCGCACAAAATCCGATGTCAGGAGGGAATGATAGTCCGGGTCGGTAAGCTGGATGCCCATGGTGCAGCGCGCAAGCAGATCGTCATAGTGTGTGTTGGATTGGATCAGCCCGCATTGAATACAGCTTTCCAGCGTTGCGGCAAAAAGCAGGCAAAATACAACCGTCATATCGCCCGCAATGGATTTCAGCCACGGCACACGAAAAATATAAAGCACACTATAAATCAAGGTCAGTATGACAGGAACGAAGGGCAGCATCAAAACCTTGCGGCTGTTCGGAGTCCTGCACTTTATCAGCATAATGGTAAGGGCAGTGAAAGCGCATAGCATCTGCCAGCCCGCAATAAGAAAATATCCCATTGCATATCGGTAATCATTTTTCCATACGGATGCATTTGCAGGAAAGGCAAACACAAGCTGATGCAGGTCATTGGTCAGTACCAGCAGTAAAAGTGCGGCGGTGGGTATGTAAAGAAACGTCGTCCACTTGGGCAGGCTGGAGCTCTCTGGCTTTCCCAGCGACAGGGCAACGAACACCGCCAGAAACGGGATAAACAGCATGGGTAAATAGTACATATACCAAAGATAGCGCAGCGTTCCCGGATCGTCCGCAAACAAAAAACGGAGCGTCCGGACCGATACCCAGAATACCATCAGCGCAGAAATCGTGGTGAGATAGCAGCGCACCCGGGGCTGAATGATCCGTCTGCGGATGAAAACGCCCCATATGCTGAACATCCCAATGTATATGGAAGAGCGAATAACGGAGCAAACCCATTCGAAGACCCCTTCAACGCGGAAGCCTATCTGCCGCAGTACGATTGCAAGGATTATGGCAAGGGCAGCATAGGGAAAAACGCTGTGGCCGTTCAGGTTCGGTTTTGTCATTGCCGCGCCCCCCGTCTGCGGAAAAGTCTCTTGGCAAGTAGAACAGTTTGTTCCCACTGTCAATTTTTTCAAAAAAATCATATCATATGGAAGGAAAAAAGACAACTCATGTCCGTATACGTTATATAGTATAGCGTAGTGGATATCCTCATCCTTCCCTTGATACAACAACAAATGTTATCCTATATGTTAGGAATTCTCTGTTTACTTTTAAAAGAAGTCTTGTGGTGATACACTGGGCCGGTTTCGGAATATCCTTGTGCACAACGGCTTGCAGGAGCAGCTGTTTGCACAGGTAGTAAAACTATTAAGAGAAAGAGGGCTTCTTTTGAAGAAGGGCACCATCGTGGACTCCACGATCATTGCTGCTCCATCCTCCACGAAAAATCAGGACAAACAGCAGGATCCTGATGTGCATCAGGTAAAGAAGGGCAACGAATGGCACTTCGGCTACAAGGCTCACATCGGCGTGGACAAAGACAGCGGCTTGCTCCATACGCTTGAGGTGACAGCCGCCAATGTCCATGACGTCACCATGACTTCAAAACTGCTGACCGAAGAAGAGACGGTAGTCTATGGGGACAGCGGCTATCGCGGAACCGAAAAGCGCGAAGATGCCATGACCGAGAACCATTCAGGCAAGAACATTTGCTATAAAATCAATCGTCGCCCCTCGCAGATGAAAAAGCCGTCGGCCAGATCGCAAGCCCAGTTAAGGCGCCGAGAGCGTGAGAAGTCGTCAGTCCGGGCAAAAGTAGAGCACATTTTTGGAGTTGTAATGGGTCTGCTTCAATACCGAAAGACGCGATACCGAGGCCTGCAAAAACAGACCGCAAAACTGAATATGATGTTTGCGCTGGCAAATCTGATTCTGGCTGACAGGCCCTGCCTGACAGTCTAATTTGGCTTGTCAGCGCAAAGGAAATGCGAAGTTTTTCACACTCTTTGCCTATTCAGGCAGATGGCGTGGAATTTTTATGCCATTGCGCGGTATTGCCCTAACAATTTTCTAACAAACTGCCCGGAGAATTATTTTTTGTGCATTTTGTCAATTGCTATACAATGTAGTTAATTTTCCGTGTATCCCTTACAAGGCAATGCTTTGCGTCGAAAATGGAATTGCAGGAAAACGTTCAACGACACTGGTCAACACCGTTCTTCATATATACAACATATTCTGTATATGACATTGTGACGAAAAAGTGAATTTTCAACTACTGCCGGGCCGCAATGGATTGTCTGGCCTAGCCGCGATTCATTGCATGCCGATTTTTAGAATTCCAACGCTTTTCTATAGTAATTCCATCTATAAAAAACATTTCCACAAATAATAACAAACAAAGCAAAGAAAAGCTGAAAGAGCTTGTCGCTTGCATTACACAAACAACAAACCCTTTCAGCTACTTAATCGATTTAACTTCGGAACATTTCTCTAACTTCTCAAAGCACTTTAAATCTCTTTTTATTTTGTGCGTGCAGTTTCAAGGGATTTTGCTTTTGCCTCAGGACAAATTAGTCCGCAAAAAGCTTTGCGCCATCTATAGGCTCGGCATCCAGGGGCATTGTGACCTTGCTGATGTTCAGCAGGTGCGTATAGTCCACGTTGCCGGCCATAATGTTGCTGCCCCAAGTACCGCAGCTTTCCATAACCGCGGGAGAGAGCGCATTTGTTACAGGTCCCCAAGCGTCAGGCGTGGGTTGGTTGACTAGAACGCGAGCTACAGGGATCCGCTCACTGTAGTACTTGATATGATCCATGTCATTGCTGAAGATACCGGCAGAGTGGCCGATGCCGCCTTGCTCCTCCATGTTGCGGATGGACATTTCCACTGCGCTTTCAAATGTATCATAGCTCTTCACTTTCACAACAGGCGCCAGAATCTCGTGGTTCAGCATATCACCTTTCCCGACATCTGCTACTTGCAAACAAATAAATTTTTTGGTCTCTGGAATCTCAAAGCCCGCCAGCTTTGCCAGCACCGGCGCATCCAGGCCGATAGTAGATGGGATCTGGGCGCCATTTGGGCCAAAGAGTACTTCGCGATACTTTTTTACGTCCTCCGGGGCTGTGTAAACTATTCCCGCCGCATTTTCTAGTGCCTTGAAAAAATCGATCTCAACTTCATTGGGATAGAAAAGGATGTTGTCACTATCGCAGGCCACTCCGTTATCTACAGAGACAGCTAGGTTAGTGAGATCTGCCGCGTGCTGGAGATCGTAGCCACGATCCAAGATGACCGGAGCGTTGCCAGGACCTACACCGTAGGCAGGAGTCCCGCTAGAGTAGGCTGCCCGCACCATGGATGAGCCTCCGGTGGCCAGAATCAAATTGGCACCCTCCATCAATTCCTGAGAAGCTGGGATCGTGGGTTCAGATACAATCTGGATGAGATCTATGGGGGCGCCGCAAGCGGCGATGGCCTCCCGCATCAGCTCCACCGTCTTCACTGTGACACCCTTGGCACGAGGCGCGGGGCAAAACACGATGGCGTTCTTGCCTTTGATCGCGTGCATAGCATTGCCGCAGGCCGTGGTAACTGGAGTAGTAGAAGGCGTGATACCCGCAACGACACCTACAGGATGAGCCACTTCCATCATCTTCAGCTCAGGGTATTCTGCGATAATGCCCACAGACTTTTTGTCCTTCAGATACGCATAGAACTCTGCGGCTGTACCCTCGTTCATAGCAATTACTTCGGACACGCTGCCGATTTTGGACTCAGAAACAGCCATCTCAGCCAGAGGAACCGCATTCTTGTAAATGGTTTTTCCAATAGCATACACAAGAGCATCTACCTGTTCCTGGGTGTACCCCTGAATTTCTGCCATGGCCTTTCTTGCTTTTTCTAACTTTTCAGAGACAATAGACATAATAACCTCCATCCTGTCATTACGAATGACATAAAATTTTCAGTTGCAGTTGTTTATACGTTATAGTTTTGTCACACAGAGAATCATCAGTTCAAAGACCTCGCCAATCTTTAGGATCTCGTTCGGAGTCGGCATAATGGTTTTGGTCACAGGGGGAATCATCATCCATGTGGTGCTTCCCACCAAGCCCCGTGAGGAAATCGCATAGCGCTTTTCCGCCATGCAATACTCCACTCTCACATCAATGAAATCTAAATCACAAAGCCGCTGAATAACCGCTTCATCGTTTAACCGCTCCAGAATTTCAGCGCTCCGGGCTGCACCTTCAACGCTGAGTTTCCTCTCCACCGGCATGAAGTGCTTTTGGGAAGTAAATTGAAAGCTGAAACTCTCTGCTTCCTCCACTTTTGCCGTCGTGCTGAGGATAAGATCGTAGCAAAGGGATGTCAACCGATTTTCCACGCTGTACGTCAGTGTCAGAGTTCGCAGATACTGACGGTTCAGGTTAATCCGCTGGCGAAAAAAGGTATCCTCTGTCAACTCTGCCCCGCCAAGCGCGTTGCTCATGATAGATGCCAGATTTTGAAGCCGTTTGTGAGCGCGTTGATCAATCCTGCTTCCTCGGGTACTTGGGTCGGCGGGCTTGATTTTATTCTTCAAGTTGTTCCCACTTTCTGCTTTTGCTTGGCAATCCAAGCGGTAACTTCTTCATTCCAGCCCTCCAGATACTCAGTTCTGTCGATGATGGCCTGAGCCTGCTCTTCAAGAGGCTTAGGTGTGAAGAGATCAAACCCCTTCTTCTTGCACCAGACAAAGCAGTAGAGCACAACTAAAGTCATGTAAATCAAAGAGGGGAGGATGTATGCGCGCATGCTGTAAATAGCATAGGCAATACCCGCAATGCCAATAGGAACCAGGATATGGGGGGCAGGCATCTTAAAATAGCGGGGATAGTCGGGATATCTCTTACGGTACACCAATACGTCAATCATGGCAATGATGTAAGCGCTCATCCAAGAGATGCACGCCACATTAATAAGGAACGTTATGCTGTCGGACGCAGCGCCGTTGACAACTAGGAACGCGATGGTACAAATCATCAGGCCACCGACAAACAGGATGCCGTGAACCGGTGTTCTGGTTTTTGGGTTGATTTCACCGAACCATTTGGGTAACAGTCCTTCGCGGGAAAGTCCGTAGAGCATCCGGGGAAGACCTGCGGTGTAAGAGTTGGCCGTGGTGAAGGAAGCCAGGGTAGTAAGCGTTGCCATCATGATATAGCCGGGCGTACCCATCATATTTCCAGCAGCTTCTACATGCGGTAGAGCGGAAGATGCCAGGACCTCCAACTCCGTATAACGAACAGAGGCCGCAGAAAATACGCTGTTAACCACCGTGATGGTCAGGGTACCCAGAATTAGGGCCAGAGGGATATTCCGGTAAGGCTTCTTGTTCTCCTCCGCCATTGGACAGGTGAATTCAAAACCAACGTAGAACCAAATACCAGTGCCCATGCAACTCATAATAGTGGCAAAGCCGCCCTCAGGGATGATCGCCATGCCGTCATTGACGGGAACGGCGCCAACTAGTGACTCACCCACGTGGAAAAACCCGCTGAAAGCCAGCAAAGCGAAGACCAGCATCATAAAGAGCGTCAGGTACATCTCAACCTTGCCGTAAATACCCACGTCAAAAATATTTACCAGCTGCACCAATGCGAAGATAATAATGGTAAAAATCCAAGGATTGAGGCCGAACAGGTTGCCAATGGCTTCCCCGCCCATAGTAAGTTGGGTACCGCCGTCGGCCATAACCAGCATAACATAGCCGCTGAGCAGGGAAAACGCGCCCCAGAAACGGCCCAAGGCCGGAATTGTGTAGTCGGAGATCATGCCCCCGCCGGGTAACATGGCTGTCAGCTCGCTGAAGGACAAGGCAGTAATCATGATAGGGATCAACGCGATTAGTGCAACGATAAAAGTTGAATAGCCAACAGTACCGCCGACGTTGCCCACAGCAAACATTCCGCTGCCTGAGACCACTAGTCCTACTGCGGCGCCGTAAGCAGCACCGAATCCAAGTTTTCTTGACAATTTTTGCTCCATGGTAGCACTCCTTTTTATCACTTCTCTACGTTGCGTGTTCATAAATATCGGCCAAATCTAAGGCAACACCGCACAGAAAATATGGGCAGGTGGTAAAATATTGCCATGGGTAAACAGATGAGTCTGTCAGCCCTGAGCGATGAACTGGCGCAGGTGCGGACAAGGAGAAAAGAGTTTCTCGGGCAGATAGCGCGCATTGTTCCCTGGGGTAGATGGATTGCCATAATTAAGCCGTGCTACTACAAGGGGGAGCGCGGAAATAAGCCCTATGATCTTGAACTGATGCTACGGTTATATCTGCTGCAAAATCTCTACAACCTGTCCGATGAGGCAACGGTTGCCGAGGCAATTGACAGCCGTGCATTCTCGGACTTCTGCGGCATAGAGTCCAGCAATCAGGTGCCTGACGGGGATATCCTGGGCCGCTTTCGGAATATCCTTGTGCACAATGGTTTGCAGGAGCAACTGTTTGCACAAGTAGTAAAACTGATAAGGGAGAAGGGACTGCTCCTGAAGAAGGGCACCATCGTTGACTCTACCATCATTGCCGCTCCATCCTCTGCAAAAAATCAGGGCAAGCAGCGGGATCCGGACGCACATCAGGTTAAAAAGGGAAACGAATGGCATTTCGGGTACAAGGCTCACATTGGCGTGGATAAAGACAGTGGACTGATCCACACGCTTAAAGTGACAGCCGCCAATGTCAAAAATGTTATCAGAAGCAAGTTTGCAGCATTGAATCACGTATCCAAACAGAGTATTGCTGCGCAGCTGAAGAGTACACTTTTACTTCTGTACAAAGAGTGGATCCTGAGCACCGCGTTGCTCCTCTTTTTTTACCACAACGATACCTGTTCCAAAAGCGCACAGTTCCGGTGTGTCAATCACATCCGCGGAGGAGACCGCCAAATTGGGAGTCCGTGATAGCTGAATATGTTTGTATGCTTCAAATTTGCAAACCATGGAGGTGTTGCCGACCTTCTCGACCCAGCCCACATATTCCACGAAGTCACCAGCATAGATGGGGGCGAGGAACCGGATGTTGTCATATCCATAGAACAGTCCCTCGTCACCGTGCAAACGGATGGCAAGTTCCGTGGCCACATCACCCCAGAAATCCAAGATATGGGACCCATTGACCAGATCGCCGGCATAATGAGCTTCGCCAGTGGACATTCTGGCCTTGATGCTGACTTTTTGACCAATCATAATTAAGGAAACCTCCTGTTGTTTTACTGCTGATGTGGGTTAGACGGTTCTGTCTTTGTGTCACTCATTGTAGATCTGGTGGAACAGCCTCAGATACTCTTCCTCGCTGATCGGGCGGGGGTTGCTGCCGTTGGAAACATTTTCGCTGGAGGCTTTTGCCAAGGCGGGGAAGTCATCCACATTCACACCCTTGAGATCCCGAAATTTAGGGATGCCCACGTCTACGCAAATATTTTCCAGCTCCTTAATGCCGGCTTCCGCGGCTTCTGCGAGAGTCATGTCAAAGGTGTTGATACCAAGTGCTTTGGCTATGTTGGCGTACTTCTCCGTGTCCGATGGTACATTATAGCGGCTGATACTTGGCAAGAACACTGCACAGGAAACACCGTGGGGTGTGTCATAGCGGCCGCCAATGGCCTCAGCCATACAGTGGATGGCGGCGCAATCAGCGCAGCCAAAAGCAATGCCAGCAATGGTGCTGCCTAGCATCATACCTGTGCAGTTCTCCAGTGTGGGGGTATGCACTGCATCTCGGATGTTCTTAGAGATGAGTTCAATTGCATAGAGAGCATAGGCATCCGTGTGAGGCGTTGCCACAGTACAGGTATACGATTCAACTGCGTGAGTCAGGGCATCTACACCGGTAGAAGCCATGACATGGCTGGGTAGATTCATCAGAACACCGGGATCGATTAGGGCAACTTTGGCAGCGGCTCTGTCATCAAAGATGTTGAGCTTTTTGTGAGCCTCCGTATCCGTCACTACTGCGAAAGGCGTTACCTCGCTTCCAGTACCAGCAGTGGTTGGAATGGCAATCAGCGGCGTAATCTCCCGTTCTAATAGATGGTCACCGCACCAATCTTGGACGGTCTTCCCGTGGGTAAGGAGGGTTCCTATGGCCTTTGCAGTGTCCATGGGGCTGCCGCCACCAACAGCCACAAGGAAGTTCACTTTCTCGGCCTTGGCAATCTCGGCGCCCTCGTTGCAACTTGTGATACGGGGGTTCGCAACGACGTGATCGAAAATCATGTAGTCGATTCCAGCGGCCGTCAGAGATTCTTCTACAGGCTTGACAAGTCCGGCGTTGATGACACCTTTATCCGAAATAATCATAACCTTGGTCGCGCCCAGCGCTTTTGCTTCCTGGCCGACTTTATTGATGACACCAGATCCAAATTCCACGCGAGTCGGCAGCTTGAATGAATAAGTAGACAATCCCATAATTGAGCCTCCTTTTATAATGTTGTAATCCATATGCTTGCAGTCTGCAGGCCCAAAAGCCCAGCTGGTAACGCACCTCCTTTCCTCAAAGTTTTCATGCAGACGCTCGCTGCGGATACCTTGCAGGAATTATTAACATTTTGTGAAATTTACCATTTATATATATTTTTTGAGAAAAACCGCGATATATAAAAGGCACACAGAACAGCGGAATATACAGCAAAAAGGAAATTGTATACAGGGCTCAAGAATTCACCATTGCAAGAATAAAAAAACTATTATATTATTTATATGGGACATTTAAAATGAACAAAGACTTGAACTACTAGTTTGTCGAATGCTCTGTATTTTATTGACAAGGAGGGGCGGGGAGTAAATGTCAGGGGCAAATTATCAGGAAATTGGCGCTCGGATTCGAATGTATCGAAAACTACAGGGTATTACACTGGAGAATATGGCAAGGCAACTTCACAAGAGTAAAGCAACGATTTCAAAATATGAAAATGGCCATTTGGTCATGACAATTGATATCCTGCTGGACATTGCAGCAATCTTAAAGATCTCGCCGGAACACCTGATCGCACTGCCTCAAAAGCCAACGATGTTCTCCATACCAACAGCTTCCGGTTTTTTTGACTGCAGCCGTGCTTATGTATATTTCATAAGCGACTGTTCCGACCGCATTTTTCACGGTGTCCTAGATATTCAAACGCCCAATGGGAACTGTTCTACTGCCACTTATTATTCTGCTGTAGAGTCCTTTGAAAACTATACAAACTGTCAGCACATTCTCCACGGCCAAATCGAGTTCCATCACGACTTTACGTATTACATTGCCGACAACTGCATCAATCCTCTGGAAAAGCTCTTCCTTGCGGTAACAACGCCCTACGATACTAAGGCCTATGCCCGGGGTTTGATCTGCGCTCACTCCATCCCTTTTCGTGTACCAATGGCGTTCAAGTGCATTGTCAGCCAGAAGATTCTCGAAGAAAACGACAAAATCCGAGAAGAGTTGCTAATCAACAAAGAAGATATTCAGGTCATACGAAAATACAACGCCCTGATTCGCAAAGATCCTTGGTAAATTGTCATTGATTCCGAGTTTGGGCAATTGTTCAAAAGTAATCGCGCGTAGGCGAATACTGACAAGAACATATTAGCATCATATAGGTTTGCTGTGCAAATCGCCCGTTTTTTCCTGTGGGAAAAAATTTTGTACTGTATTGCTTTTAAAGAAACTTTCTTAGTATTTCTGTTGTTGTTTTTTTGGTAGCAGAAATGCGCGTCTGAATCATTATGATATTTTTCTTTATATGAAATCTCTTTCACTTTGCAACTTTTGCATAAGGCATATGCAAACATTAAAAGCAAAAGGCAGTCAACTGATGGTCGAATACCGATTTTGCTTTTTCAATTCTATTAGACCGCCTCATTTCCGGCTCTCCCATGGCGCATTTGCTTTACTGTTTTATGCGCTACCGCTATTTTGAATTTTGATAAACCAGCTTCTTGGTTAGCTTATCAAAGTTCAAAAAATAGTCCCAATTCGACTTTGTGTTCCCGACAAAAAACTTTGGATATGAAGTGGATATGATGTATGTAGCCGTAATCGGACACGATTCGGTTATGGCTCCACCTTGAAAGAAACATAAAAGTATTATATAGTAAATATGGAACATTTGGAAAAACTTTGCGTCTATATACATAAACATAGTCAAGATTAGAGGGTGTAATATGAGCATGAAATCGCTGATAGTATTCGTTTTAGCAATGAGCTGTGGAATTACATTGAGCGGCTGCACGAATGACACAGCTGACGCAGGGGACGGAGGATTTATTAGAAAAACATACACAGGGATCGTTGAGGAGCAAAACACAGAAAATGACAACGAATATATCCGCGTGAATATTGGAAATAATGAAGTTATAGATTTTCTTATCAGAGATACTTCAGAAATGGACCATGGTGAAAGCATTTCAGAGGGTGATGCCGTGGAAATTGACTGTGTCCATTGGTATGACCCATCAATTTATGAGATTTTGAAACTATCAGTAGATGATTCTGCCAGCAATACAGATAGCAATAATGACACTATGGTGTGGACAATTAAAATTGGACATACAACGGACGAAGCAAAAGAACTCTCACAAGAAGATATGGGAACAATTTGATGTTGGGGTCAAAAGTAAGTATTTTCACCATCAGGAGCTATAAAACAAAAAATGACCGCCTCTAAATACGAAAGCAGTCAAATCTTCGGCGTGTTTTTGGGGGCCTTTTCGCCGCACTCTATGTGAGAAGTGGGTTGCAGGTACAACAATAGAAGCCCCTTCGTTGCCGAAGCAGCTTTCTAAAATTGATTGCTGAAATTTTGGCTCCAAAGAAGAATTTACCAGGGATCTTCCCCCGTACCGGCATATCGTCAACATGATAGCAGTTGCGCAAAATGGAAGGAACCGCTTCAACGCCATTCCGTATTCTTCTCCAGTTCTGAAAGTCTTCCGCCCCTATAAAGCGCTGTTGTT
>NZ_FOXE01000024.1 GCF_900115635.1 Oscillibacter sp. PC13
CTGCGCCGCACGGGGCGCCGGGGAGACGATAATGGCGTTCTTTCCCTTCATGGCGTCCATGAAGTTGCCAAGGGGCGTGACGTTGGGGTTCGTGGCAGGGGTGACGCAGGCGATGACGCCCACGGGATGCGCCACTTCGATGATGCCCGTCTCCTTGTCCTCGCCGATGATGCCCACCGACTTCTTGTCCTTCAGGTAGTTCCAGAACGCGGTGGGGGTATCCGTGTTCTTGGCAATCTTGTCCTCGTAGTATCCCAGCCCCGTCTCGTCCACTGCCTCCCGCGCCAGCGGCTCCGCGTTCTTGTAGATAATCTTGGCTGCCTCGTATACCAGCTTATCTACCTGCTCCTGGTTATACCCCTTGATTGCTTCCACCGCTTTCCGCGCTCGCTCTACATATTCCTCTACTTTCATTCCTATTTCCGCTCCTTTACTTCAGCTCATTTTGCATCTTCTGTAAACATTCACAAACTGCAGCAGTTACATGTTGTTTGCAACAGCGTCCGCCAACAGCTCGAAAAGTTCGAGAAATTTGATGCATTCTTCTCTTTTCGGCGTGATCATACTCAATACGGGTGGAATCAGCATCCAAGTTGCCGATCCAATCAGACTTTCACAGGAAATCTGAAAATAACCACTGTTGTCCTCGTGTCGGATTTCCATTTCCATAATATCAAGCGTATTCAGACGATCGATAATCAAAGGATTGCTGAGCCGCTCTTGGTATGCAGCAAGTTTTGCACTGTCACCTTTCCATTGCATGCAGTTCCAGGAGTAATTTCTTTTTCCCTTTAATCCGCTTTGTGTGCACTTTAAAGAGAAATGACAGTCCTTTGTTTCTTCAAACCGCGTGCTGTCCGTAGGGACAATGCTCACCATCTGCAGATTGTAGTTCACAGACAAAAAACGGTTTTCCCAATTATAGATGAGCTTTAAAGAATTCAAGTATTGGAATCCGGAAAAAACCAGTTTTCGCTGCAGAACACCGGCTTCTGTCCTGCTCCAGCGTTCTCCTGCGGCTGCCTTAAACATTTCGGCCAATGCGCCAATTTTTACTTCGGCCTTTTTTGTAACAAAGCTGTTTCGCGCTTTGTCCGAATTTCTAACTGCTTTTCTTCTTTTCATATGCACACTTACCTGCGTCCTTATGTATGATTGACCTTTAACGTATCCAATGGATCAAGTCATTGCATTTCTGCTCTTGAGCCATTCCACAACAGCCTCATCCCACACGGGAAGGTATTCTGTTCTTTCGCGAATCATGATAACAGCATCTTCCAGTTTGGACACTTCGTTGATGGGCCGCTTGTGGGCCTTATTCCAAATAATGATGAAGATGACAACAACAGCAAGCCATGCCAGTGTAATCAGGATATAATCGCTGATGGTGTAGATCGCGTACAGGGATCCAATGATGCCGATGGTGAAAATGATCTTAGGGGCAGGAACTTTGAACAAGCGGGGGAAGTCCGGGTACTTCTTGCGCAGAATCAGAACATCGACCATGGCCAGAATGTAGCAGCCGAGCCAGGCAACGCAGACGATGTTGATGAACATGTTCATGATGTCAGCGGTGCCGCCCTGAGCACAGATATAAATGGTGCAGACGAACATCAGCAAGAAGCAGACGATTGTGCCCCAAATGGGAACCCTATACTTGGGATGGATGTAGCCAAAGGCCTTGGGAAGCTGATTTTGCCTTGCCAAACCGTAGAACATGCGTGGCAGCGCAGCGAGCTGAGAGTTTGCAGTAGTGAAGGAAGCCAAAATGGTGATGGTGCTCATCACTGCAGCACCGATAGAGCCCATCATTGCTTTGGAACCCTCAATATGAGAGATGCCGGAGGTCAGCAGAATATTAATATCGGTGTATTTCAAGCTTGCATAAGAGAACACAATATCAATCAGATAGATCGTGATCAAAGATGCAAACAGCGCACGGGGAATCACCTTATAGGGCTCCTTGGTCTCCTCAGCCATGGGACAGCAGTTTTCAAAGCCAATGTACCACCAAATAGAGGAACCAACAGCTCCAAGAACAGGAGCCCATCCGCCGTTGGGAAGGAAGCTGTTGTTAACGGGTGCTGCGATACCCATATTCTCACCTACGCCGACAGCACCGCAAACCGCGAGGATTGCGTAGGCGGCCATCATGCCGATGGGCAAAATTCCTGCGACCTTACCATATACACCAACATCGAAGATGTTGATCAGCAAGCATGCCACAAGAAACACCAGGCTGGTTGCAAGCGCGGGGATTCCGGTAATCTCTTCCAGCGAATAGCCA
Source organism: Oscillibacter sp. PC13 (assembly GCF_900115635.1). GTDB lineage: Bacteria > Bacillota > Clostridia > Oscillospirales > Oscillospiraceae > Oscillibacter. Next base: position 2,288 of record NZ_FOXE01000024.1, read on the forward strand.
CTCATTGCCATTTGCGTGCTGCCATCAGCCGCGGCAAGCAAAACATAGGTGCCAAGAACCGCTAAGGTACCCCAAAAACGGCCCAGTGCAGGGTTGGTATAATCGGAAATCATGCCGCCGCCGGGCAGCATGGCGCTTAACTCAGAGAATGCCAAAGCCGCGCAGATAATAGGAACCAGGCCGATTAAAGCTGTGATCCAAACGGCATAGCTCGCCTGACCTGCCACTTGGGTAACTGAAAACATGGCAGTGCCGGAGACTACCAGGCCCATGGCCGCACCATAAGTTGCGCCAAAGCCGAGCACTCTTTTTAGTTTCGTCCTATTTTCCATAATTTCCCTAAATCCTTTCTTTGTCCACACACGTTATCAAAATCATTTTCAGATTTTTCAAGCGTTCCAACGAACCTTCCAAGAATTTTTTAGTTGCTGTAAACTCCTCTGATAACAGCCACATCCAGAATTTTTCCACGAATCTCTTTCAAAAACTCATTATAATAATAGCCATTTTGCAAATTCAGCATGTCACTTAATGCGTACAGGTGAAGTTCATATTCATGGGGTCTGTCTTCAGGGGCGGGGCCCCCGTACATATTGCATACGGGATTGTCAATACCAAGTTGGAATGCCCAGGTGTTTTTCCCTTGAACGAAGGATTTGTCCGTTCTTGCCGCATCTTCCCGGAGTCCGCTTGCAACAGCTGGAATGTTTGCAGCAAGCCAATGTACCCAGACAATTCCTTCGCCAATGACATTATCATAGTCAATGAATACCAGTGCAAATGATTTTGTTCCCTCAGGGGCACCTTCCCAACTTATTGGAAAGGACAACTGCGGAACACCCTGGATGGAATCGGCAGACATTTTTCCGTACTTTTCAAGGATACGCCCGTTTTCAAATGCTTCAGAAAATACCTTCAGGCTCATAAATTCACCTCCTTTCAGTCCTTTTTATGTAAAACAGCATATCGAAAAATAGTATCTCTGTCGATAAACAAAAGTCATATTTCACTGTATGGAGGTGGGTGTATTTTTTACTAAACTTTAGGTATAGACATTTTTGTAAATAGGCGCTGCGTATTGTTGATAAATCTAACAAAAACGTTTGTATTCTGGAATGTTTTGCAGTATACTATATATATAATAACATAATATGTAAGTTGATTGGACATATGATCATCCAGAAAGAGGAGCGAACAATATGCCTGTATTCTCTTCCCTGTACAACCTGGTCTCTGTTTTGATTTACGGCGCTTCTCTTGGGATCTGCTCTTTCACATATGGCAGTACCAAAAGAAAAGAACTGCAATATGCCGGGCTTATGATGTTTGCATGCATCTGTGATTCCGTGTACATCATCACACAGAATCTCTTGGAGTTCCGGTATTCTACCCATGCACTGGTGCTCACTGCCGCATTGGTGCTCACCCTCGCAAAAATCTATTTTCTTGACAAAATCATTGCTGCTGTTTTTGAAAAGGATGTGTCACCAGAGTTTTACATTTTGCTGTGCATTATTGTCATCATTCACGGACTGTTTTCCACGTATCCGAGGGAACTATACTGGCAGCTGGATCCCATATCTTTCTATGTCAGCATTTTAATTATCTGCGGTTCTTATTGGTATTCGCTGGTGCAGGAGACGGATGCAGTGCGCTGGCAGAATGCCTCCAAATATAAGACAATTGTCTTAATGATGCTGATTTCCTCAATTTTGATGCTTCTTTATATTGTGGCAAATCTCTGCCTTTTGAAAACGGTCCTTTCCCAAAGCCGCATTGACTTGTATACGAATTTTCTCCTGTTGATTCTGTCGGTCTGGTATATCGTTTTTTGCCAAGGAGAATTGCGGGATCATACCGATGAAGAAATCGAAAATATTGTCCAAGAACACTTTCGTGAGTTTAATGCTTTGGAACAAGAACCGTGTCCTGCCGCCTTTTCAAAACAGTATGCGGCTTTCTTCAAACAGTATGAATTAACAGACCGGGAAGCCGAAATTCTGCAGTTGATTCTCTCTGGTAAAAGCAATCAGGAAATCAGCGACTTGCTCTATATTGCTGTGGGTACAGTAAAAACACATGTACACAGCATCTTTAGCAAGCTGGAAGTGTCTCGCAGAAGCCAGCTGATGATGCGTTTTACGAATTATGAGATGAATGGACAGCAGTGGCAGGATATTACTTGAAACTTAACTGCCTAAAAACGGATTGTTTTCGAATAAATTTATCTCATTACAACTGATAATAAAATTTAGGCAGGTGGCCCTCAATGTTGAGAGCCACCTGCTTTTTGGCAGAACATAGAGAGAAGTTTGTAAATACTGAATATCAGAAAGAATCGAAAAAGAAATTGACAAGTTTTGTAATAGGGAATAAAATAAGTAACATTAATAAAGTGCTACTTAATTTCAACTGTCGAAAGGAGATACGCCATGAAGACACAGATGGAACTGTCTGAGGCGGCCAAGTGGCAGCTTTTACAGGAGATGCGCAGGGGAATATACTGTCACGACAAACGATTGCCGCCTGAAGTGGAAATCGCGGAGCGGATGGGCGTCAGCCGCAATGTTATTCGGGATAGCCTAGCTGCACTGGAACGAGAGGGCTTTGTAAGCCGGAGACGAGGGGTTGGTACAATTGTCAACCGATACGTACTGGACTTGAGTACCCGCATGGATTTGGCAGATGGATTTGACGCAATGATCCAGGGCAGCGGGTGCCGCCCGGGAAGTCGATTCGTCAATATGAAGCAAATACCATGCTCTGCACAGATTGCGCAGAAGCTGGGCCTGCGGGAACAAGACATGGTATTTGAAATCTGCCGATTGGTAACGGCTGATGAAAAGCCTGCTATCTATTGCCGGGACTATGTGGATGTTCACTTTTTTGGCGAGGACACCAGCCGGTTCAATTACGACGGCTTGGTGATCTCCAGCTTTGAGTTCCTCCAGAAGGTGGCTTTTATGGACCTGGCAGAGCTGGAAGCCATTTCTGCAGATGAGGAACTGGCTGCTATTTGTGAGGTTGCGCCGGGTGCACCGCTTCTTTTTGTGGAGGCCGTCCACTATACCTTTAAGGGGAAACCGGCACTATATTCCCAGGAGTATTATGTTCCGGGGACGGTAAAACACCGTATGCTGCGGAAAAAGATATAAATAAGCACAGGAGGAAGCAGATGGATCCGATCTTTGAAAACCACTACACCGCTCCGACAACGGAAGATCTGATGGCGCTCCGCGCTGTGGCCGGGGGAAAACGACCAGCGGATTTAATCATTCGTAACGGCCGGGTTGTTTTTGTACATACCGGAGAGATCCGGGAGATGGATGTTGCGGTCTGCGGTCGACACATTGCGGCCGTAGCATCACCCGGGGTGCTGACGGCAAAGCGGGTTTATGACGCTGCCGGGCAGTATATGGTTCCCAATTTTATTGAGTCCCATTTCCACATTGAATATTCCATGTTGACCCCGGGAGAGCTGGCCCAGTTGGTTGTGCCCAAGGGAACCACCACCATTTTGGCGGATCCGAACTGCATCGCCAATATCTGGGGCCTGCCTGGCATTGCGTATATCCGGACGACAAGGGCGCCTCTGCGGATTTTCCTGCAGGTGAGTTCCAGCGTGCCCCGGACGCCAACGCTGGAGTTGGGCGGGTGTCGTTTGTCCGCGGAGGATATCGGCGAGCTGTTGCGCCAGCCCTATGCGGTATCGCTGGGAGAATCTGTACCTTTTGATTTGTCCCGGGATGCGGCAGAGGTACTGGCTCTGGCACTGGATGCTGGCAAACGGGCCACCGGCCACACGGCCCGTCTGCGGAACGAGCCGCTGTGGGCCTATCTGGCGGGCGGCGTTTGTGATGATCACAACGCCGCGACACTGGAAGAGGTGAAAGATAGGGTTCGTTTAGGTGCCGGTATTGCCATCCAATCCGGTTCCATGAGCAATTATCTGGCCGATATTCTTGGGAAGCCAGAGAAATTGGGGGAGACGGCGTACCATTTGTTTTTCAGCGCAGATGACAAGCACGTGGGGGATTTGCGGCGGGAAGGCCACATTGACCACCACGTCCGCTCCGCCATTGAATTGGGTGTGGAGCCGGCCCTTGCCATCCGCATGGCGACACTGAATGCCGCCATGCATTTCCGGATTGACCATCTGGTGGGATCTATTACGCCCTCTAGGCTGGCGGATTTTATGCTGTTGCCGGATCTGAAGGAAATCAGCCCCAGCACTGTCTTTGTTGGTGGGCAGCGGGTGGCGGAAAATGGGAAGCCGCTGTTCCAAAACGAGGACACGATTCCGGAGGAACTCAAACACACCATCCACTTGGGCGCGGGCTTCAGTAAAGAGAATTTCCGCATTGCCGCGCCTGCGGGGAAAACGACGGTAAAAGCCCGGGTGGCAGAGCTTTATGACGGCTATTATAAGCGGCTGCTAATTGAGGAGCTGCCGGTTGTGGATGGTGCAGTGGGGCAGGATGTGGCCCACGATTTGGCTAAGGTTGTCGTGGTGGATCGCCATCTGGGCACCGGCTCCGTGGGCACGGCGCTGATTAGAGGGACAGGCCTGAAGAAGGGCGCTATCGCAGCCACCAACAACTGTGAAAACCAGAACCTGGTGGTCATCGGCACCAGTGACGAGGAGATTATGCACGCCATCCGGGTTATTGAGGAGATGGGCGGTGGCTATGCAGCTGTTGCGGGGGGCCAGGTGCTGGCAAAGCTTCCGCTGGCAGTGGGAGGCGTCATGTCTGAGCTGGATTGGCGTACGGTAGACGCTCAGTTGCAAACAATCAACAAAGTGGCTGGAGAGATGGGGTGCCAGATTGAATCGCCGTTTATGATTATGGCCTTCATTGGCCTTGCGGGCGTACCAGATCTGGGATTGACGGAGAAAGGCCTGATTGATGTAGTAACGCAGACATTCACGGATGTAATTGTGGCGGACTAAGGGGGGAAAGGAGCACGCGATGGAGCCTTTGCTGGAAATGCGCGGAATTGTCAAACGGTTTGGCAGCGCAACGGTGAATGACCATGTGAATCTGACGGTTTACCCTGGGGAAGTACATGCGCTGCTGGGGGAGAACGGTGCGGGAAAAAGTACCCTGATGAATATTTTGTACGGCATGTACCAACCCAATGAGGGGATGATTCGTGTCCGTGGAAAAGAGGTGGAGATCACCTCTCCCAAGGTTTCCCTGGCCGCGGGAATTGGCATGGTGCACCAGAATTTTATGCTGGTGGATACCTTTACCTCTGCGGAGAATGTGTTTTTAATGGCGGACAGGCCTTTTTGGTCCCTGACCCGAAAGGGGCAGGTAGCGGGAGAACTGACGAAGCTGTCCGAACAGTATGGCATTGAAGTGGACCTCACGTCGCCGGTCAGCAAGCTCTCCATCGGGATGCAGCAGCGGGTGGAAATTTTAAAACTGCTGTATATCGGAGCAGATATCCTCATTTTTGACGAGCCCACAGCAGTGCTGGCACCACAGGAATGCGATGCGCTGTTTGAAATTATTAAAAAGCTGGTAGCCAATCAAAAATCCGTCATTTTTATCAGCCACAAGCTGGAGGAGGTTCTGCGAATCAGCGACCGCATTACTGTTCTGAGCCGCGGTCGCGTAGTGGAGGACACCGCAAATGAAAACCTCGACCAAGCCAAGATTGTGGAGATGATGATTGGCGAGGCGTTTCGGACGGAAAATGTTGAGAAGACGCACCAAACAAGGCAGGAGGTGGTTCTATCTATAGAAGATGTCTGCGCGGCTGACAGCCGTGGCGTACAGACGCTGAATCACGTGACGCTGCAGGTCAGGCGGGGGGAAATCCTGGGCATTGCCGGCTTGGAGGGAAACGGACAGGACGAACTGATGGATGTGATCACCGGCCTGCGGAGGTGTAGTGCCGGAAGGATTGCGATGGCGGGAAAGAATTTGACAGCGGCCTCCGGAGAGACGTTTGTCCGGGAGGGGGTGGGCTATGTGCCCTCTGACCGGAATAATGTGGCCACAGTCCGAAAGTTTTGCCTGTACGATAACTGGCTGCTGCGCCGAAAACAGCGGGAGACGGGACATTACCTTCACTACCGGAAGATTATCCGGGACACGGAGGAGGCCATCGCGGCCTTTGATGTCCGGACCTCCGGCAGCGATGCCGTGACAGAAAACCTTTCCGGCGGTAATTTGCAGAAGTTTATTCTGGGACGGGAACTGAGCAAGGAACCAAAGCTCCTGGCCTGCTCCAACCCGACCAGGGGAATTGACGTCAAGGCCTCCTGGGCCATCCGAAACCGGATACTTCAGGCCAAGGAGGACGGCATGGCGGTGGTTTTGGCTTCCGGCGATTTTGAGGAGCTGCTCTATCTTTCAGACCGGATTCTGGTGCTGTATAAAGGAATGATTTTTGCTGAGACCACACCGGAACAGACGACGGTCAACCAGCTGGGCAGTATGATGATGGGGGTGAAGCCGGTATGAAGGGATGGAGAGAGTCGCTGCCGAAGTGGGGTGTAATCCTGCTGGCGGGAGTCCTGTCCCTAGCCATCGGGTCGGTATTCATTCTGGTGGTAGGGGGAAATCCGCTTGCAGCTTATCGGCAGCTGCTGTTGGTGCCCATGTCGTCCAAGTCTGGTTTTGGCGAACTGCTGACCAACATGACGCCGCTGCTGATTGCCGGTGTGGGGATGGCGATTGCCCGCTCTGCCGGATTGACAAACCTTGGCGGCGAAGGTCAGATTTATATGGGAGCCTTGGGGATGTTCTTGGTATGCAGTTCGGATCTGGCGGATACGGTCGGGAAGCCGGTATTGCTGTTGGGGGCTGTAGTCGCCGTGGCATTCGGCGCTTTTTGGGGATCCATTTCCGGTGCGTTGAAGGCGTTCTTCCGGGCAAATGAGATCATCACGTCGCTGTTGCTGAATTACATTGCTGTGAATTTTATCGGGTATTTGATCCGCGGACCGCTTCAGGAGCCCTCCGGCATGGTGCCTGAGTCTTCTAAAATAGGGGAAGGCCTCCGACTCGCAAAGCTCATCGCTTCCACGCGAGCCCACACGGGCATTGTGCTGGCCATTGTGCTGATTGTTTTGTATGAGTTCTTCATTTATCGCAGCCGGGTTGGTTATCGGATCCGAGTGCTGGGGGGCGGAGAGAAGGCTGCAGTATACAGCGGCATTCCAATTAAGTGGTATCATCTGGGGGTCATGGCCCTCTCCGGCGGTATTGCTGGTCTGGCGGGTGGTGTTGAGCTGCTGGGTGTATATTATCGGCTGACGGAGACCATGGCGGGAGACATTGGCTTTACTGCCGTGGTGGTGGCACTGCTGGGTATGCTGCACCCGGTAGGCATTGTGCTGGCGGCAATGCTGATGGCGCTTTTGAACACAGGCGCGCAGTTTATGCAGGTGATCAGCGGTGTGCCAATCACGTTGGTGGATATTCTGCAGGGGCTGATTGTGTTGTTTGTACTGTTGGGACTGAGCTTTCAACTCCCCCAGCTGAAGAGAAAGGAGGGATAACGGATGTTGAGCGGCTCTTTTTTTGCGGCGCTGTTGGCCTCCATGTTCCGTATGTCTACTCCACTGGTATTTGGCGCCACAGGGGAAATTGTGGCCGAGCGTGCCGGCGTGATTAATATTGGCCTGGAGGGCCAGATGCTGCTGGGCGCTTTTGTGGCGTTTTGCGTACAATTTACCACCGGCAGTGCGACAGTGGGCATTCTCTGCGGTGCGCTGGCAGGGGCAGTGAGCACGCTGCCGCTTACCGGTCTTGGGGTCTGCCGGCGACAGAATCAATCGGTGGTTGGCATTATGTTCAACATTTTGATGGTGGGTCTGACCAGCTATCTGTATCGGGCATTTTTCGGCGTGGCGCTCACAGCACCCTCTATTCAAACGCTGCCTGCACTGCCAATTCCTCTGCTGAACCGTATCCCCCTGCTGGGTGAAGCACTGTTCAGCCAAAATGCATTGGTATACCTTTCAATTTTCCTTGCAATCGGCACGTGGTTTGTGCTCTCTAAAACCATGCTGGGTCTTCGCATCCGGGCAGTCGGAGAAAATCCACGTGCGGCACAGGCTGCTGGAATCTCTGTTATCAGAACCAGACTCGGCAGTATGTGCTTTGCGGGGCTGCTGGGCGGTTTGGGCGGATCGTTTTTGACTGTGGCCTATGTGGGACGCTTTATGGATGGCATTACCTCCGGGCGGGGCTATATTGCGCTGGCCATCACCATCCTAGGCCGCTGGAACCCTGTGGTTGCGCTGGGAGGCGCGCTGTTGTTCGGTCTGGTGGATGCATTTCAGCTGCGGGCGCAGGCCATGAGCGTGCCGATTCCATATCAGTTCTTTGTGATGCTGCCGTATGCGGTTGTATTGCTGAGCATCCTGCTGATGGGACGAAATTCGTCCGAGCCGAAAGCGTTGGGCGATCCCTATGAAAAAGAGGGAAGATAGTTTCCCAACTATTTACACATAGATATTGATTGGAGGATTATGTTATGAAAAAAGTGTATGCTCTCTTTCTGGCGTTGACGCTGACAGCAGCGTTGCTGTCCGGTTGCGGCGGTACAGGTACTACGACCCCACCCGCTGGAGACTCGGGTGACAAGGAAGCGCCGGAAGAATCCGCTGGAAAAATTCAGAATGTCGCAATGCTGCTGCCTGGCCTGATCAGCGACCAGTCCTGGAACTACAGTGCCTATTTGGGGCTACAGGAGATCGAGGAGATGGGATACCACGTGGAATACACGGAAAGCGTGGAGCAAAACGACAGCGAGACGGTGTTCCGCACCTATGCCAGTGGTGACTTTGACCTCATCATGGGTCACGGCTATTCCTTCATCGACGCTTCTCTGGCCGTGGCACCGGCCTTTCCAGAAAAGTATTTCTATGTCTACGGCACAGCCCCCACGGACGTAGCGGAAGAGGACCTGCCTGCCAATACGGCATACTCTTACAACAAGGAGTATGAGGGCGCTTATGTCTGCGGTGTCGTGGCGGCCATGGAGAGTGAGAGCAATAAGATTGGCATTGTGGGCGGTGCCCCCTCCAATGCGCAGATTGCCAACTACAACGCTTTTCGGGAGGGCGCACAGTCTGTCAAGCCGGAGATCGACGTTTCCATTATTGTCACTGGCACCTTTGATGACCCGGCCAAGGGTAAGGAGGCTGCCTACTCCCTGATTGAGGGCGGCTGCGACGTGGTAATGCACGTGTGCGACGCGACTGGCACCGGTGTAATTGACGCTTGTGTGGAACGAAATGTGAAGGTTTTGGGCTACGGCGGAGACCAGCGGGATCTGGCTCCGGATCAGATGCTGTGCTGCCTGGGCGTTAACATCTCTCAGTGCATTGCCGACCAAATCGAGAAAATTGAAAACGGCACCTTCAGCGGCGTTCAGCGGGACGGCCTGGCCGAGGGCGCCATCTACATCACGGAATTCGGCACGGCCTGCGCTGAAGAGACTGCCACCAAGGCCCAGGAGGTTATCCAGGGAATTGTAGACGGATCCATTGTGCCTACAGAAGTCAGCACCGAATATTGATTTCAGGAAAGGAAAACTTTGAAATGAGCCCGATTGAGTATCTGCGCCGTGCCAATGAAGTTGCGAAACGCGCCCGCGCCAACGGCAACACACCGTTCGGTGCCATTCTGGTGGGGCCGGACGGCATCGTGTTGCTGGAACAGGGAAATGCCGAGGGGGAGCTGCACGATGCCACCGCCCATGCAGAGCTGACCCTGGCTTCCCGGGCCAGCCGGGAGTTCAGCAAGGAGTTTTTGAAGGAATGTACGCTGTACACGACCTGTGAGCCGTGTCCCATGTGCAGCGGCGGCATTTATTGGACCAATATTGGCCACGTGACCTATGGTATTACAGAGGCCCGCCTGTTGAAACTGACCGGAGACGATGAAAAGAATCCCACCTTTGCGATGGGGGCGGACAAGGTGTTTGCTGCTGGACAGAAGGAGATTGAAGTATTGGGGCCTTATCCGGAAGTGGAGGCGGAAATTGTGGAGGTCCATCAGGGCTTTTGGAAGCGAGCGTAATTTTTGAATAAACCGTCAAAAAGGCCAGCACCTTCGGCGCTGGCCTTTTTGTTCATATTAGCGATTTAGAGACTGTGCAAACGCATGCAGGGAAGAACGCAGCTGTTGCTTTTCTGCATCACTGCAGAAAGCGGCATCCACTGCCCAATATTGGGCCTGTAGCAGATCCTGAATGGTCAGATGGGCAAAGCGGGCGCAGCGGGTCAGTTCTTCTGTCAATGTCAGCCCTAAAAAGGTAGGATCGTCACGATTTAGCGTAATGACCGCTCCGGCATCCCAGAGGCGGCGCAGAGGGTGCTCCTCTGGATTCCGGTATAGCAGTGTTAGATTGGAGGTTAGACAAAGGTTCAGAGGAATTCGCTCTCGCACCAGTCGGGCGGTCAAGTCCGCATCCTCTGCCGCCCGTACCCCATGGTCCAGGCGGCAGGCAAACAAAAGATCCAAGGCATCACGGACCCCCTCGGGGCCGCTGCTCTCTCCAGCGTGAACCGTAATTGAGAGGCCCACCTCCTTGGCACGTCGAAAGGCAGGGGAAAATTTTTCGCCAGTGCGTCCAGTTAGCGCTTCATTGCCATCGATGGAGAGACCAATCAGACGGCTGCTGCGGTGGGCACACAGGAGATTTACAAAATCCAAAGCTTCCGCCTGGCTCTGATTCCTGGAGAGAGACAGCGTGAAGCGGCAGTCGGTTCCCCCCTCTGCGGCGCCCTCGTCAAAGCCGGCCTCCAAGGCGCAAATCAACTGGGGCACTGTAAATTGCGGCCAGTGGGTTGGATTTAGGATTGGTTCGGCGTACAAAATATGTTCCTGGCGACTCCGCAAGGAAAAATCCCGGGCAACTTCACGCAGATCTTCAATGCTTCCAACCATGGAACAGATCATATCCAGAAAGGCAAGAAAGTTGCTCAAATCCTCTGCAGAGCATTCATATATGGCATTTCCGGGGCGAGGAAGCTGCTTGCCTTGCTTGCTCGCATAGCGCGCAAGCTGTTCCCCATCCATGGTGGACTCCAAGTGAACATGCAGTTCTAACTTTGGCATTTGCGCAATGATTGAGGGGGATGCGTCCATAGAGACACCTCCTATGTGAAATAAGAACCATGAGTGCAGTATACCACCATCTGGAAAAGACGTAAAGGCAAGGGCGGAACTTGACAACTCCGGCGGGAGAAAAAAGTTTCAGCCGTGGGGGCAAATGAAAAAACCTCACATCCTTGAGGATGTAAGGTTTTTCTTGGCGGAGAAGGAGGGATTCGAACCCTCGAGACCCTTTAGGGGCCTACATGATTTCCAATCATGCGCCCTCGACCAACTAGGCGACTTCTCCATAGCTGTTCCAGTACAGAAAAAGATGAAATGTTTGCTGCTGAAAAACAACAGCATTATTATTATAACAGAGGATTTTTCAAAGTCAAGTGCTATTTTAGGGAATATTCTATTTTAGGGACAGAACTTCCGGAAGGGCGAACAAAAAAGAGGAGTGAGGCACAACTGGCATCACCCCTCTGCTTTGAAACGGCTGTAGACGCAGGACTGTTCTTGTAAAATTGCAGAAAAGCCCTTTATGTGGCACTGTCAATGACAACAACCTTTGCTAAATCACCAGATCCATTTTCTGTATAAGAAATATTCGTATCCAACGCAGACAGAAGTGATTCAAACTGGGGCCGAGTCAATTCATAGGTGGTTTCCGTCAGGCCGGTATCGCTGTTGCTGCTGATGATGATGGATATTTTGGCAGAGGTATATGCATCCAATAAAGTACCTGCCTGTTCTTTTGTCAGGAAAAGCTCTGCAAAATAACCGGACGCTACAGGGGAGACCGAAGGAGTGTCTTGAATATGGGGAGAAGCCTCGTTGGAAGTCCCGCTTTCATTTTTAACCGCGGCATTCGCACTGTCATCAGCGGATGCTGCAGTTTCACCGTCAGCAGGAAAACTGGCATGGGGTGTTGGAGCTTGTTCAGAATCAGGTTGCTCCGCTGCAGTGTCGCCATCGGTTTCTTCAGAGGTTCCGATTGCGGCAAAAAGAGCGGGAGAATCGGGCGCAAGATCTGCTGCGGCAGAAGGGGAGTCAGAGGCACCATCCGCCTCGCTCTCCATAGAAGCCTCTTCCTTAAAAACCGCACGGCCCGTGGTGTCGCCGGTATCCGCAGCCTCTGCCGTGTCCGTGGCCATAGAGGCCGAGGAGGTGTTGCTGCTGCCGAAAAATGGCAGGGTACTTCGAACCAGCAGAACGACGGCACAGCAGGCGGCCAGGGGAAGCAAGACTTTTGACCAGGGGGCTTTTCGCTTTTTTTGCGGAGCGGCGTCGGCCCGAATGGCGGCCATCACACCCTCGGCAAAGCCATCCGGGACCTCAACGTCCGTGTCATCTGGAAAGAGTTCCCGAATCAACAGCGCATCTTGAACATAGGCACGGCAGCCGGGACACTGAACAAGATGGGAGCGGATCTGTTCAGATTCATCCAGGGACAGTTCCCCATCCACAAACGAATCCAGCAGGGCCGCGTATTTTTCACAGTATTTCATCTGCAGCCCTCCTTTTCTATTTCCTTGGACGGAGAGGGCGACAAAAAGTTCCCGCTCTTTAATAAAAAGTTTCGCAGCTGTTTGCGTCCCCGGTTGATACGGGACTTTACCGTGCCTACATCCAGATCCAGGGCATCAGCAATTTCATCATAGGACAGCTGCCGCATTTCCCGCAGCAGCAAGACCTGCCGGTGAGCAGGGGAGAGGGCCTGCAGCCCCCGCTCAATTTGCTCCCGGAGTTCCCGCCGCTCTGCTTCTTCATGGGGAGAGCGGGCAGTATCCGGTACTTCCACATTCAGTTCGGTGTCATCCAGGGAAGGGCCTGCCTGGGCCCTGTGGCGGCCCTCCCGCCGCAATAGATCCACACAGGCATTGGAGGCCAAACGATACAGCCAGGTAGAAAAGCTGGAATCTCCCCGAAAGAAGGGCAGACCCTGCCAGGCGGAGAGAAATGCCTCCTGCGCTGCTTCCGCAGCGTCGTCCGGATTGCCGCACATCCGGAGCGTCAGGGAAAAGACCCGTTTTTCGTATTGGCGCACCAAGGCCTCAAAAGCGTCCGGATCGCCATGGCGTGCGGCTTCAATCCATTGGTGCTCTTGTTGTATATGGTCGATGGTCATTTTAAATCCCGTTTAATCCCTTTCGTCACCCGATAGACATCTTCCAGGGTATTCATCTGCACAATTTGCTCCTTGTAATAACTGGAGTGGGAAATCCCTTTGAGATACCAGCAGTAATGGCGCCGGGCCTCCAGAACCGCCACACGTTCCCCCCTGGCGGCAGCGGCCAGCTCAAACTGCCGGACAGCAGTATCACACCGCTCTGCAAGACTCGGAAGCGGCGGAACCGGAAGGCCCTCCAGCGCGGCGCTGGCCTGCTGAAAAATCCAGGGATTGCCGAAGCAGCCGCGGGCGATCATGGCCATGTCCGCCTTGGTATACTGTAGAATTCGGAGGGCGTCCTCGGGCTTCCAGATGTCACCGTTGGCAATCACCGGAATGGAAACAGCTTCCTTCACAGCCCGAATGCAGTTCCAATCCGCATTGCCGCTGTACATCTGGGCACGGGTACGGCCGTGGACGGTAACGGCAGAGACTCCCGCCTGCTCCAACGTCTTGGCGAACTCCACACAATTACAATGGCCCATGTCCCAGCCGCGGCGGAATTTGGCAGTGACTGGGACGGATACTGCCCTGACCACTGCTTCTACAATACGCCCGGCCAGTTCCGGATCCTTCATCAGGGCAGATCCATCTCCGTTATTGACGATTTTCCCCATAGGACACCCCATGTTTAAATCCAGAATGTCCGCACCGCTGGCTTCCAAAGCAATTTGGGCAGCCTCTGCCATGCACTGGGGATCGCTGCCGAAAATCTGCACCGCTGCTGGGTGTTCCCCGGGAAACTGCTGAAGCAGAGAGAGCGTTTTTTTATCGTGAAAACAAAGAGCTTTGGAGGAGATCAGCTCCGTACAGGTATAACCGGCGCCAAATTCCGAACAAATTTGGCGGAAGGCCACATCGGAGACACCAGCCATAGGCGCCATCGCCAGCCTGGAAGGAAGATCCACCGTTCCAATCTTCAAGAAAACACCACCTCGTTGGTCAATTCACAATTAAAATTACTATATCATAGGCATTTTGAAAAGTCCACAGGCGCATGGAGACAATGAAACGGTAAAATTATTTTCCCCGTCCTTTCCCGACGGGATTTTCCAGGGACAAGCTGTAAAATGGTGGAAAATCACGAGGCCGCGGGACACGCGGCGAATTTCAAGGAGGGACTTTCCAGTGCAGCACACGCAGATTACGTTAGGACGGGAGCAGACCGTGCGGCTGTTGGCCTGGGGCATTCGTTTTTTCCTGGCGGCGGCGCTGACAGCCAGCCAAACGCCGGGAGGTTATGCGCCCTTTGCCTTGGGCTGTGTGGCGGCAGCCGGACCGGGTGGAGAGGGAATTGCCGCACTGGTGGGAACAGGAGTGGGGGCAGCACTGTTTCTGGAGTTTACCGATGCGCTGCCCTTCTTGGCGGTAGCCGTACTTTTGGTGGCCACTGCCACGGCTTTCCGGGGAGTTCGGCTGGCGGACAGACCTTGGCTGCTGCCGGTGGCCAGCGCCGGATTGTTTTTGGCGGTGGCAGGTATTTATGTGATACAGTCCCTCTCTCCCATGGAACACATTGCACCCTGTGCGGCGGCCACAGTGCTGGTTGGCGCATCAACTTGGTTTTACAGACCGCTGCTGGCAGCAGGGAAGGAACGGTTGGATCCGGACAGCCTGCTGTTTTTGGCGGCTTCGCTGCTGCTGGCCTTGGAAAACTTGATAGTAATGGAACTGTCTGTGGGGCGGATCCTGCTTTGCCTGCTGCTGCTATTCACTTCGTATCAGCGGGGGGCCATTGTAGGGGCGGCCGCAGGGCTTGGCGTGGGCTTGGCGGTGGATTTCTGTACGGGAAGCGGAACGGTTTTGTTCAGCGCCGCCTATGGTGTGGCCGGTTTGGCGGCAGGAAGCAGAAGCGGATGCCGCAGAGGTACGGCGGCAGGGATCTTTTTGGCTGCAACGCTGGTAACCCTGCTCCCGGCAGCCCATTCCCTGACAGAGCCGCTGCTTCTGGAGGCGGCTTTTGGCGCGGGGCTCTTTCTCCTGCTGCCGGGCCGGATATTCGGTGGTAAGCGGGTCCTGAAAAAAGCCGATACAGCAGAAGCCACAGGATCTGCGATGGATAAGCTGAAGGAGCAATTGACGCGGACGGCGGCTGCCCTGCGGGACTTATATGACAGCATGGGCCGTGGAGCGCCTCCTTCCACCGACGAGAATCCGGCTATTGTGTTTGACCGGGCGGCAGAAAAGGTATGCAGGAGCTGCGCGCTTTGCGAGTTATGCTGGCAGAGAGAATATACGGGGACCTTTAACGCCCTTAACGATGCTACACCTTATCTTCTGGAGCGGGGCAGGGCTATGGCCAAGGATTTCCCTGGATATTTTGCGGACCGGTGCATTCACCTGACGGACTTTCTGACAGCGGTCAACGGAGAACTCTCTGCCTTTTTGCTGCGGCAGCAGTACCGGCGGCAGCTGGAGGAGACGCGCCGCAGCGCCCGGGGGCAATATGCTCAGCTCAGTGAGCTATTGACAGCCACGGCTGCCGGACTGGGAAAAAGTATTCCAGTCTCTGGCGGGGAACCAACCTGCCGGGTGGGAGCGGCCCTGCGACCCAAAAGCGGGGAAAAAGCCTGTGGAGATACACTGGTTTCCTTCCGGACAGAAGGACTTTGGTGCCTGATGCTGGCAGACGGTATGGGCAGCGGTGAGGCAGCCAGGAAGGAGTCAGCACTGGTCTGCCGTCTGATGCGGCAGTTTCTGGAGGCTGGCATTGAGCCGGAGGCTGCGCTGAAAACACTCAACTCCGCTATGACGCTGCGGGGAGCAGATACTGGAAGCTTCACCACCATTGACCTTTTAACCTGCTGCCCGGAGACTGGGGAGGCCGCGCTGTATAAATTCGGAGCAGCGCCCAGCTATCTGAAAAAAGGCGGAACGGTCCGCCGTATCACCGGTGGAACCCTTCCGGCAGGTCTCCGGGGTGCCCCCGCAGCGCCGGACGTTACGCGGCTGACACTGGAGCGCGGCACATTCGCTGTCATGATCAGCGACGGTGTGGCAGATCCGGGGCGGGACGACTGGCTGCAGGACTTGCTTGCCGGTTGGGATGGCGAGGATCCACAAGAATTGGCAGGGGTGATTCTGTCGGAAAGTATCCGGAGAGAGGGACTTCAGGACGACTGCGGCATTCAGGTTTTATATCTGCCAAAAGAAGGGGTAAAAAAGACATAAGCGTGGTATAAATTTTCCCGGCCTGTGACAAAATGGAAGCATCAAACTGTGAGACACAGGAGGCGCAAAGCAGATGGTGAAAGGTATTTCCAGACGTGTGGTTGTGGTGGATTCCCCGGATCAGAGGTATTTTGAACAGGCAATTTTTATCGTGCGGAACGACGCAGCTGGGGAGGGCGTGACGGCCCGGGACCTGGTGGAGGAGGCAAAACGGGTGGCGCGAAACTATGCCGGCGGTGACCACGGGCGGTTCAGCCGGGCGTGGCAGGATTTGAGTCCGGCGGTTTACACGCTGCTTGGCGCCGGAGGTATCGGCCTTGTCTGGATGGTGGCGGCGCTGCTCTAACCCCGTTGAAATCGTGGATAAGCAGCGGAACCTCTTTTTGCTGCACGATGCCGGAGCGGCTTTTCAACATGGCATCATTCAAAAAAACCCTGTGCCCGGTGTGTATCGACAGCCGGACACAGGGTTTTTTATATTGTTCAGGGATGGCAGCGGAGAAGGTCGCTGTGGATAAGCAGCCAAGACAGCA
The DNA here is from genome assembly GCF_900115635.1 of Oscillibacter sp. PC13. Classification (GTDB taxonomy): domain Bacteria; phylum Bacillota; class Clostridia; order Oscillospirales; family Oscillospiraceae; genus Oscillibacter. Next base: position 19,231 of record NZ_FOXE01000024.1, read on the forward strand.
CATACAGTACGATAGCCGTCCCTACCAGCAGAAAACAGAGAAGCATGCCAACCCAGTCGTATTGGAACCGTCCGCCGCCGCGTGCAGCCAGCAGAGTTTCCACTCCCAGGCTCACCAGCATCAAAGGCGCACCCTTCAGTACCCACGTAAAATCCAGCTGGGGCGCAAACATAGAGATGAGCATTACGATGCCGCTGACAAGCAGTACCAGCCCAAAGGTAACCGTGCCTACCCGCCGTCCAGCGGCTGGTTCCGACACAGGAGAACGTGTGGAATCAGAGAACTTCGCCATCCTGGGGGACCTCCTCTCCGCGTGCTTCCGGAACGGTACAATCCTCCTCCGTAGCAGCGGCGGGAGACGATCCGGCCTTTGCCTGCGCTGCCTCATCATCGGCAGCCGGGGGAACAAAGACGGGAATATCCGCAGAAGGACGTTTTTTAGGGCCGCGGATAAACCACAATCCCAAGCCAATAATCACCACGGTGAACAGCAGCCGCGGGAGACTGTATATCAGCAGCCTGTGCAGCCACCAGATATCGAAGAAGCTCTGCAGCAGCTCCAAAAGCCAGTCCACAACCGTGCGGTACAGCAGATAGACGCCTGCGAGCACCAGCCCCCAGCCGATGAGACTATGGCGCTTGCGGAAAAGGGCCGTCAGCTGCTCGCTGTCCATTTCGGAGAGGCCAAAGAGAAAGGCGTCCTCCGACGCGGTGCTGTCGGCAATGCGGGCGCGGAGATTGTAACTGTCAAAAAATGCGTACAGCCACACCACAACCATAAATGTGGTCAAGGCACCTTCCTCCAGGAAAACCGCCAGGGCAAAGATTCCGCAGAAAATCAGCAGCAGGGAAATTCCCCGCTTCATATACCCCTGGTGCATCTGCCCGCATCCGGGAATACAGGTGGCAAGAAACAGGAGCAGTCCGTGTTTTTGTCTCATGAGTGAGTTCCTCCTTGATTGGTCTGCGGCCTGTTGCCGCCGATGGTGTCAAAAAAAAGGTTGATATCGGAAAGGGCGCCGCTGAGAGAATCGTTCCAGCGCGATGGGAGGCTGCGCACCCGCTCTGTAACGGCACTGCCGGCCTCCTGAAGAAAGCGATGGTGTTCTTCGCCCTGACCGGGAAGGGCTGTGCTGCTCCACAGCATGGTCAGGGCCAGGGTGACGGCGGCCGCCGCGGTGGCATACCGGCTGGTGACTATCCGGATAGTCCGCCGGCGGAGTTTCTGCCACAGGGTATCCTGACAGCTCCGGCCTGGTGTCAGCAGAGGGGTGTCCGCCAGCAGCTCCGTATACCGCTGGAGACAGATGTCGCAATAGGCCAGGTGCTCGGCAATTTCCAGGCGCGCAAGTTCATCCATAGGCGCCTCCCGGATCAGGCACAGCAGAACCTCGTCTGTCAAGTGCCCGCCGCAGTCAAACTGTTCCATCCTGCTTCCTCCTTTCAAGCTGCTCTCGCAAAAGGCGTTTACCCCGGGAGAGCTGCGTATGTATCGTTTTTACGGGTCTGCCAAGGGCCAGGGCCGCCTCCTCTGGAGACTTTTCCTCCAGAAGACACAATTGGCACACCAGCCGGTAAGGTTCTTTCAAACTGTGAATAAAACCCGCCAAATCTGCCGCGCCGCTGCGCCGCAGAGCCACTTCCTCGGCCGGCGGTGCCAAACCGGGCGGCAGGCCCTCGTCTCCCGGAAGGACGGTGCGGCAGTGGTAGGCACTTTGCAGATGATCCTTGGCCTTGTTGGCGGCGATGCGCCCCAGCCATTGCCGCTCATAGCCGGCTGGCATGGTATCCTGGTGGAGGTAGGCGGAGAGAAAGGTTTCCTGCGTCAAATCCTCCGCAATACCCGGATCCCGAACCAGCTGAAAACAGATGGTGTAGATCAGACGCTCATATTGGGCCATCAACTGAGAAAAGGCGTCCTTTGTCACGTTCCACCGCCACCTCCTTTTGTCATCCAACATGTATCATACGATGTGACGGTTGGAATTTCTTCAGGTTTTTACAAAAGACCGGATAATTTATTTTAACGGATGCAAGAAAAAAAGACAAGGACGGCCGGAGGACTGTCCTTGTCTGAAAACATGATTACGGCAGGGGAATGACGACTTGCTTACCGTCAATGTGCTCTACCGCGGCATCCATTCCGTAGACGGTGCGGATGTTTTCCGGGTTCACCACCGCCGCATCCCCCGCGGCAAACACCGTTCCGCCGTGGAGAAACAAAAAACGGTCACAGAAGCGGAGGGCCAGGTTCAAATCGTGGATTACCACCACCGCGGTAATACCCCGCTCCCGGCACACGTGCCGCACCAGTCCCAACACCTCATATTGGTTCCGGAGATCCAGATTGCTGGTGGGCTCATCCAACAGCAGCACCTTAGGCTCCTGCACCAAAGCACGGGCCAGCAGCACCTTTTGCTGCTCACCGCCGGAGAGCTGATCCAGGTACCGCATGGCCAGATGATCCAGACCCATCTGGCGGAGGGTATCATCTGCGATTCCGCGATCCCGCTGGCTGATGCCCCATTTGATATAGGGCTTCCGGCCCAGCAGAAGCATATCATACACGGTCAGCCGGGCGCCGCTGGCACCCTGTGCCACAAATGCAACCTGCTTGGCAAGCTCGCTCAGAGAGAGTGTCAAAAGATCCGTGCCGTCCACCAGGACGGATCCGCTCTGTGGACGCAGAATGTGGTCAAAGCATTTGAGCAGCGTGCTTTTCCCGGCGCCGTTATTTCCGAGAATGGCCAGAAATGCGCCGCTCTCGGCAGAGAAGGAGATGTCCTTTAAAATCTGCCTGCCGCAGGGATAGGAAAAATTCAGATGTTCAACCGTCATCATAGGCGCTCCCTCCCTTTAAACAGCATCCAAAGAAACAGTGGTGCACCCAGGAAGGAGGTGATGGCGCCGATGGGCAGCACAATGGGGGAAAGAATGCTTTTGCTCACCAGATCTCCAAGCAGCAGCAAAATGCTGCCGCCCAGAGCGGAACCCGGAATCAAAAAGCGATAGTCATTTCCGGTAAAGCGCCGGATCATATGGGGGGCGACCAGACCGACAAAGCTGATAACGCCCACAAACGCAACGCTCATGGCGGCAATCAGCGTACAGGCCGCCATACTGGCATAGGTCAGGAGCTCCACATTGACGCCCAGGCTTTTCGCAGTGGCGGCACCGCTTTCCAGCGCATTGTAATTCCAACGGTTCCAAAGAAAAAACAGCAGAGCGGCCAGACTGGTCAGGCCAATCATGGCAATTTCCCGCCAGCCGGGACGACCCAGATCGCCGAATGTCCAGTAGACCACGGTTGCGACCTGCACATCGTCGGCAAAGTACTGCAGCAGCGTAGTGGCACCTGTGAACATGGAGCTCAGGGCCACACCTGCCAGAATCATGGTGGCGGGCGATACGCCCCGCAGGCGGCTGAGAGCCAGCACGAACACCGTGGTTGCAAGGCCGCCGGCAAAGGCACAGACCGTCACGGTGCCGGGGGAACTGATGGTGATGGCGGTGCCGGCGTTGGCCACATTCTGCACACCTGCATCCAGGGCGATGATGGCAAGGGCTGCGCCGAAGGCCGCGCCCTGAGATACGCCCAGGGTGGAGGCGGAGGCCAGTGGGTTGTGGAGGACATTCTGCATGGCACAGCCGGAAAGGGCCAAAGCGGCCCCCACGACCACGGCGGTGGCCACCCGGGGCAGACGCACACGAAAGACAATGGCCTCGGTTTGGGCGGTGCCGCGGCCCAGAACAGTTTCCAGCACCTGGCGAAGTGTGATGCCCGAGGAGCCGGTGGTCAGGGAAAACAGCACCAGTGCAATCAGAACCGCCAGCAGGGCGGCCAGCGCCGTCCACTTCCGGCGAAGAAAGAGGTCATAGCTCACGGGCGCTGCCGCGTCAGAACGGGGGTGTTTATGCTCCAAGTTCAATCACTCCGAAGGAGAGGCCGTCAGCAGCCATCTCATCATAATAGGCGTCTCCCAGCAGGAAGGTCAGAATCTCGTCGGTTTTGGCGGCGATTTCAATATCCGCAAACTGGTCCGGAAACATCACGATGCCGGCGTAGTAGGCGTCCGCCAGGGCGTATCCCACGTTGGTGGAATAGTTGTTGAAGGAGACGCAGCTGTAAAGATTCCCCTCCTGCACGGCCCGCAGGGCGTCAAAATACCCGGGGTTGGTCTTGTACTCGTCCCGCACCAGATCCATATTGCCGGGATCCAAAAAGATGAGGTCCGGGTCCCAGGCCACGATCTTTTCCGGGTCTGCGTCGAAGTATCCGGTTTCCCCTGCCTCATCGGCGACATTTTTGGCGCCGATGGCCATGAAGGGACCAAAGTTGGAATAGGTGCCGGTGAAGCCGTGGGATCCGGAGAAGGTGACGGCGCCGGTGTAACAGGCGGGCTTTTCCGCATCGGGAATGTCCGCCGTCCGGGCGGACAGATCCGCCTTGGCATTGTCGATATAGGTGAGCACTTCCTCACAACGGTCCTGAACGCCCAAAACATCAGCCGCTACCCGCATGGCGGTATAGAAGCTGTCGTCGATGAAGTTAATGCTCTTGGCACGGATGGAGACGCAAGGGATACCGGTGGCCTGGGCAAGATCTTCCAGGGCTTCCTCATTATAGCCGGAGAGAATGACGTCAGGCTGAAGCTGAATCAGCTCCTCCACATAGGCGGTGTTGGCAGTGCCGCCGCCCTTGCCAATGGAGGGCAGGTCCTTAAATATATCGTAATTGACATGGGCATAGTCCCGAAGAGTGGAGGTCTCATACTCCTTGTCCGTGTCCTCCACGCCGAGAAGGCGGTCGGTACACTGGAGATAGGAGATCATCCGCAGGGCACCGGAGCCGGTGCAGACGATGGTTTTGACCTCGCCGGGGATTTCTACCTCCCGGCCGAAGCTGTCTACCACCATGCGGGAGGCAGGGGGCGCGGCTTCCTCGGCATCCTTTGCAGCGCCGTCGTCCGCGGGTCCGCCGCGCTGTCCGCAGGCGGCCAGAGACAGGAGCAAAAGCAGGGAGAGAAGCATGCAGGAAAAACGTTTCATGAGAGGATTCCTTTCTGTTATGTCAAATCAGCGGTCATAGGCACGGAAACAGTGAAGGCAGACCACCTTGCCGTCCTGAAGACGGGCCATGTGTTCAGCCACACCCTCGCCGCAGAGCGCGCAGGTGAGGGTGTTGAAAATCCGGGCGGTCTCCGGTACGGGATATTTGACCTCGGTGGTGGTGAACAGCGCTTCAAGCGGCGCCTCCAGAATCTGGCGCATGCGCTCCTCCCGAGTCAACTCCGTGCTGTTTCGGCGAACCACCACCCGGACACTGGTTCCGGTAGTGCGGTTATAAAAGTTATAGGCGGTTTTGCCGGTGGGGCGGTAAAGGAGATTCCCTTTGCCGACGGTGCAGCTCAATATTGCCTGCACGGCATCCACGGGGCAGGAGTCCGTCTCCGCAATGCACACCAGCTCCTCATCGTGAGAGACGCCCAGCCCCAGCTTCTGCTGGACATATTCGCAAAGCCGCACCCCAAGGGCCAACCCCGGGCACTCATGGCCGTGGAAGGCCACGGCTTTTTCCCACAATTCCTTATTCATGACGTCCCTCCTTCATGGCGGTCAGCACATCCTCCCAGACCCGCTGGAAGGGAAGACCTGCGTTTTTCGCCGCGGCGGCCACATCGTCGTACTCCGGCTTTTCCCGATGAATGCCCTCTCCATCAGCACATTTCACGCGGATGGAACCATAGGCGGTTTCCACGGAACGGACGGAAGGCGTCAGGATATACTTCCGGCAGCGACGGGCGCGGACGCCGTTGGTGTTGGTCTCCCGCAGAATGGCATGGGCGAGACGCTCTTCGTCCCTGGGCTTGCAGAGCACGGTATAGCTGACACCGGCCCGGCCCTTTTTCATGGTCAGGGGTGCGGCGGAGATGTCCAGAGCGCCCATGGCCAGCAGCTGTTCCCCGGCAAAAGCCAGGGCCTCCGCCGTCATGTCGTCAATGTGGCAGCAGAGCTCCACGATTTCCGCCTGCTGGGGGTCGCCGGCTTCTCCCCAAAAGGCACGGACGCAGTTGGCGGCGGGAAATTCCTTCTTTCCAATGCCATAGCCGGTCTTTTCCAGGCACATCACCGGCATGGGGCCGAACTCCTGGGCAAAATGGGATACCAGGGCAGCTCCGGTGGGGGTGCACAGCTCACCGCGGATGTCCCCGGTATAGCAGGGGATTCCCTCCAGCAGGTGAGAGGTGGCGGGGGCGGGAACCGGCACAATGCCGTGGGCACAGCGGACCTGACCGCTGCCCAGATGAATGGGGGAGGCCACAATGCGGTCCGGATGCAGCAGGTGAAGCGCCAGGCACACGCCGGTGACGTCCGCCACCGCGTCCAGAGCGCCCACTTCATGGAAGTGAATTTGCTCTACCGGCATGCCGTGGGCCTTGGACTCGGCCTGGGCGATGCGGCTGTAGATGGCTTTGGCGGCGGTCTTTACCTCCTCGGGGACATCCAACGCATCCAGAATTGCGGCCACATCCGCGGGAGCGGTGTGGTGGTGGCTGTGTGCATGGTCATGAGCATGTTCATGGCCGTGGTCATGACAGTGGTCGTGATGATGCTCATGCTCGTGGTCGTGGTGATGTTCATCATGGCAAGGTTCGTGCTCATGACAGTGGCTGTGATGGGCCTCGTCATGGCTGGTCTCGTGGACATGGGCGTGGACTGTATCCTGACCACAGCCCAAAGCAATGTCATGGCTGTGCTCCTCCTGCCCGCGGATGGTGACGTCCATATGGGTTCCGGTGATGCCGCAGGTGGCCGCCTGCCGGGGAGAGACCTCCACACCGGGGAACAGGCGGTTCATCGTCTCCAGAAAGCGGGCCTGCTCCGCTTGGGGCATCAATTCATACAAGGCTGCCATCAGCATGTCGCCGGCAGCCCCCATGTTGCATTCCAGATACAGTGTTTTCATTCTTTCGCACTCTCCATTTGATTGATGCGGCTGGCCAGAAAGCCTGCGCCGAAGCCGTTGTCGATATTCACCACACTGGTCCCGCTGGCGCAGGAGTTCAGCATGGAAAGCAGGGCGGAAATACCGCCGAGGGATGCGCCGTATCCGACGCTGGTGGGTACAGCGATTACGGGGCAGTCCACAAGGCCGCCAACCACACTGGCAAGCGCGCCCTCCATGCCGGCCACGGCGATAACCACCCGTGCGCTCATCAGAGGCTCCAGATTGGAGAGGAGCCGGTGCAGCCCCGCCACGCCCACGTCATAAAGCCGGGTGACCCGGTTGCCCAGAGTCTCCGCGGTGATGGCCGCCTCCTCCGCCACGCCCATGTCGCTGGTGCCGCCGGTGGCCACCACGATGGAACCGCGGCCCTCCACAGCTTCCGGCAGGGCCACAGCCAGCTTTGCCAGGGGCTCGTACCGGAGCGGAAATTGCCCGGACAGGTAATCGGCCACCTCCTGCCCAATTCGGGTGACCAGGATATTGGTGGCGCCCCGCTTTTCCATGGAGTCCAGAATACCGGCAATCTGCTCCCGGGTTTTGGACTGGCCGTAAATGACCTCAGGAACCCCCTGGCGGACAGCTCTGTGGTAATCCACCTTGGCGTAGCCCAAGTCCTCAAAGGGGGCCAGCTTCAGCCGCAGCAGTGCGTCCTCCGGGGAGATTTCCCCATCCCGCACCTCCTGCAGGACAGAGAGAATGTCATGTTTGGTTGCCATTTATATGCGCTCCCTTCAACTGTTCCGCTTCCGCGGTGTGAGATCCAAAGTGACTAGAGGGAAAACAGGGGCGAGCCGATTCTGAATTTTTTCCCGAATTTCCCAAGCATAAGAAAGCTGATCCGCCGTTACCTGAATCACTGCGGCCTGGCCGTGGAGCCGGATGCGGAAGTTCTGGAAGCCCAGGGAAGCAAGAAGATTTTCCCCCTGCTCCACCTTCCGGAGCGCCTCGTCAGTAATGGGCGTGCCAGTGGGAATTCGGGTGGCCAGGCAGGCATAGGAGGGCTTGTTCCAGACAAACAGGTGGGCTTCCCGGCACAGTGCCCGGACATCGCTCTTGGTCAGTCCACATTCCCGCAGGGGAGAGCGGACTTCCAGCTCCCGCAGGGCCCTCATGCCGGGGCGGTCCCCCTCGTCATCGGAGGCATTGGTGCCGTCAATCAAAAGCGTATAGCCATCTGCCGCAGCCTGATGCTGAATCATGGAAAAGACCCGGCGCTTGCAGTAATAGCAGCGGTCTGCCGGATTGGCGACAACTTCCGGATACTGCAGAATGTCTCCTTCGATGATGGTAAGAGGCATGCTGCATTGGAAGGCGATTTGCCGGGCGTCCGTCAGCTCAAATGCGGGCTGAAAGGCCGAGTGGACATAATAGGCATGCCAGTCCTTGCCATACTCCATGGCTGCCCAGACCAGCAGGGAAGAATCCGTTCCCCCGGAATAGGCAAGCGCTCCACAGGGATTTTCTGTAAAAAAAGTTTTGAGATCCATAAAAAGCTCCTCCAGATTCAAAATAAGCAAAAGAAAAAAGGCATACCAAAAGGTATGTCTTCTGACATTTTACGAAACTTTTGTTCCGCAAAAGCATATAGAAACAAACATAAAAAGCATCCAGCAAAGAAAAAGGTTCTTCTGAACCAAATGCAGTCTTCTGACTACATTGTTATAATTAATATTCAGTATAGCAAGCTTCCTAACAAAAATCAAGTGATGCCGTTACCAAAAATAAAAAGTGAAATTATCCGATATTAACAAAAGTTGTTTGTTAATACCGAATTACTATTGACTGAAAAAGACAAAAAGGTATATAGTGTACGTGAAATCGTGAAATAAAATATAATGTAAGCATAATTAGAGGGATCTGTGGGTATACATGCAAAAGATCCTTGCACTTTGTCGGTTATCTTGCGGAGAACCTGCCGTGTTGCCGACCACTACGGACATGGGGGTTAAGAAACGGATGAAACGGGAAGAGATCAAAGTTGCCGTCATTGATGGACAAGGCGGCGGCGTGGGCCGTGCGCTGGTGGAACACATCAAACGGGCATATCCGGATCTCCATGTGCGGGCGTTGGGTACAAATTCCGCGGCAACTGCTGTGATGATGAGAGCAGGAGCCAATGACGGTGCGACTGGGGAGAATGCAATCGTATATAACGCCAGCCGGATGCAGGTGATTCTCGGACCCATCGCAATTTTAGTGGGCAACGGACTGCTGGGGGAGTTGACACCGGCTATGGCGGCTGCTGTGGGCGGAAGTGATGCGGTGAAGATTCTGCTGCCGTCTCAGCGGTGCAGTATCCGTTTGGCAGTCGGCCCTTTGCAGCCCATGCAGGTATACTTGGAAAAAGCAATTCGGCAGTTGGGGGAGGAGCTTCAACGACTGACCGGCTGAGTCATTGACGGGTGCTGTTGATGATGCATTTGCGCTGTGACAATACGAAGCGAAAAGGGCCGTAGCGCCCTTTTACAGTACGCAAAGCCTAAAACGATGTTTGATATTAACGAACGATAAAAGGGAGGGAGCCTGCTATGGTAGATGTGCGGGATCAAATATTTGCGGGAATCCGTGATCGGAAATACCGGGCGGTGCTGACGCCGGAGCGGGATGGTATCTTATCGGGAGCCGCAGAAGCTGCAAAAACGGCGGAAACCCTTGGGCTGGAATGGAAATGTGCCTGCGACGAGGGCGGCCGATTGAAAGAGGGTGTCCCCTTTGCAGAATTGGTGGCGTGTCCCAAGCAAATTGCCATGGCGGAGGAGCAGATCATTGGAACACTGGCGAAGGCATCCGGGATTGCCACTGCAGCAAAGCGGGCGGTCGATGCCGCTGCGGGCAGTGTGCAGATTGTGTCGGGTTCCTGGAAGAAGATGCCGCCGAGTCTGAAGAGCATGGTGCGGCAGGCGATTTCCACTGGCGGTGCCAGCTTCCGAATCTGCCAGCCGCCGATGCTGTACATTGACAAAAATTTTATCCGGATGTTTGGTTCGATTCCAGCGGCTCTGGAAGCGGTAGCAGAACAGACAGAGCCGACGAAGATCATCCAGATTAAGGGCATGACCTGTCCGGTACAGGAGGAGACACGGCAGGCACTGGCCGGCGGTGCCAATATTTTAATGGTGGATACGGGCAGGCTGGAGGATCTGGAGGCCTGCCAGGCGGAACTTGCGCAGTTAGGTGCCCGGGAGCAGATTCAGGTGGCCTTTGCCGGAAACGTACACATTGCGGACATTCCGGATATGGCCCGGCGGGGCGTGGATCTTCTGTGCATCGGCAAGGAGATTGTGGATGCGGGCCTTTTGGATATGAAATTGGATGTTGTGGAGGAAATGAAGGCATGAGCAGCCTGAACTTATTGGAAAAAACAGAACTCTGGGTGAACGAGATTACGCTGGAGCAGACCAACCTGACAGAACTGGCCGCCGCCGTGGCGCGGGTGCTGGGACTTCCGGAAGATAAGGTAATGGTGGTGGATGTACGGCCCAGCCACATCACTTTTGACTTGGTGGAAAAAGAGGTCCAGCAGGAGAACATCATGGGTAAGGAGGAGGAACTGCTGGAGGCGCTGTCAGCGGTTCCCGGCGTCCATCTGACGCCGGATACATACATTCACTCCAACGGCATCCTGGGCCTGATTTGTGCCCATGGCGAGGATCCACAGGCAGTGCTGCAGCGGGTGGACACCATGCGTAATGAAATCATGGAGAAGGTGGGACACCGGGCAATCGTGTTTCCCACCGGCTTTGAGCTGGAGCAGGGCCTGATTGAGGATACCAATACCCCCTACATCAAGTCAGTCCTGGAGAGTTACGGCTATACGGTAACGGTGGGCAACGTGATTCCGGATGATGAAGAGATCATGGCAGAGTGCCTGTCGGATGCCCTGTCCCGCGGATTTGGATTGATTGTCACCAGCGGCGGTGTGGGGGCCGAGGACAAAGATCACTCTGTGGAGAGTGTGCTGCAGGTGGATCCCGAGGCGGCGGCGCCGTACATTGTAAAATATGAAAAGGGCCACGGCCGGCACGTGAAAGACGGTGTCCGGATTGGCGTGGGCCAGGTGGGGCTGTCCACGCTGGTCACACTGCCGGGCCCCCATGACGAAGTAGAGATGACCGCACCGATTATGGCGCAGCTGCTGACAGAGGGGCGGAGCAAGGTGGAAATCGCGGAGACTTTGGCCGGTATTTTGGGTGAAAAGTGGCGAAACAACAAAGAGTGGTATCATGCGCATGCCGGACATCACCCGGAGGCGTGAGGATAGCAAAACAGAATGATCAGAAAGGAAGCGTGAGATTTATGGATATTCAGAAGGCGGCTGACGCACTGTATGCGGCGGAAGAGGGCGTCTACCAGATTCCCATGATCAGCAGCGAGAACCCTGACATGACGGTGGATGACGCCTATGCCATCCAGCTGAAAAACATTGAGCGGCGCAAGGCCCAGGGCGAAAAACTGGTGGGCATGAAAATTGGCCTGACCAGCAAGGGCATGCAGCAGCTGCTTGGTGTAGATGTCCCGGATTATGGTCACCTGACGGACCGGATGCTGTTGCTGGAGGGTCAGCCCTGCCCCGTTAAGGAGATGAATCAGCCTAAGGTGGAGGGCGAAGTGGCCTTTTGCCTGAAGAAGACTCTGAAGGGACCGGGCCTGACGATTGCCGACGTATACGATGCGACTGATTATGTGGTGCCGGCACTGGAGATTGTAGACTCCCGTATCAAGGACTGGAAGATTAAACTGGTGGATACCATCGCCGACAATGGATCCTCCGCCCGCCTGGTGGTGGGCAGCCGGATGACGCCTATTGAACATGTGGATATGCGGCTGACCGGCATGACCCTGGAAAAGAACGGCGAACTGGTGAACAGCGGCACAACTGCAGAGGTGTGGGGCAATCCAGCGGCGGCCGTGGCATGGCTGGGTAATGCGCTGTCTGCATATGGAATTGAGCTGGAGGCTGGCAGCATTGTGCTGGCCGGTGCCCTGACGGCCGCGCTGCCTGCCCAGGCAGGTGACTGCTTTACGGCCAGCTTCTGCGGCATGGGCAGTGTCAGCGTAAAATTTGTGTAATTCCCGGGGAACCGGAAAGAACGACAAAAGAGGATAGGAAAAAGGAGGAACGAACGTGAAGAAAGTAACCCTGAAAGCGGTCGTGAACGAGGAATTGTGTATCGGGTGCAAGATTTGTGAAAAGGTGTGCCCGGTGTATGCAATTCAGGTAAACGACCGGAAAGCCCATTCAGACCCGGCAAAGTGCATGGCGTGCGCAAACTGCGCAGACCGGTGCCCGCGATACGCGATCAAGATGGTGGAGCGGGACGATCCGTTCGAAGTTGGAGTGGATGTGAGCAAGTTCGACTATGAGGAAATCCGGGCACTGTGCGAGAAGGCACACCTGAACCCGGAGCAGGTGCTGTGCTACTGCGTGGGCGTGCGTGCGGAAGAGGTGGCGGCAGCGCTGCTGAGCGGCGCCACAACGCCGGAGGAAGTATCTGCGATGACGGGCATGCGGACGGGGTGCACGATAGAGTGCATACAGCCTCTGCTGCGACTGGTGCAGGCGGCCGGGAACGAGCTGCATCCGAATCCGAACGGATATCAGTGGTACGGCGTAACGGTGACGGCATGGGATATGCCGGAGGAAGTGAAGGAGAAGTACAACTCCCGGGGCTTCTATTTCGACGAGGACAAAGCGCTGCTGGATAAGGTGGTCAAGGTACGTCCGGAGGAGGAGAAGTAAGATGGAAAAGAAAGAGATGATGCACGCGCCCATTATGCCGATTGCGCCGAAGCCGTCTCAGTACGGAATTGACCCGGCGCTGGTGAAGAAGCGGGTAGCAGAGATGCCGGGAATGGTGTCACTGAAGCTGCAGGAGCTGTTCCCGGATCTGCCGGATGTGATTTATCCGGGCCCGGAGGGAGCGCTGGATAAGCTGTATGAATTGGCGAAGAGGGAACTGCGGAAGGTAGACATGAGCATGATCAAGCCGGAGCAGTCGGTGAACGTGCTGGCGTCCCACCACGGGTTCACGCTGTTCGGCGGCCAGCCGTATGCGATTTTGCTGAAGGCGATCCGGGATGTGGTGATTGAGAAGACCGGGTGCAAGAATGTGCGTTTGCGGGCGGGCGTTGGCATGCGGTTCCGTGAGACCGAGGAATACATGAAGCGGTACGGCCTGGATACCTACTATGAGGGCAAGGTGAAGGGCGTGGCGCCGGTGGACGAGGGGATTCCCATCGAGACGGAAGTGGGGACGCTGTACGGCATCAAGGCAGTATACGATGCGGACTGGATCATCCATGCGCATCACACGGACGTGCGTGAAGTGCACTTCCACCGTCAGATTGACAAGGCGGTGAAGCCGTTCTCCATGTCCTACGCGCGGATTGAGTCCCGGTCGACATATCACCAGAACCTGGGCCCCCGGGCGGCAAACTTCACGGCGCGTGCGATTTTCGAGTCGGAGTTCGTGCAGAGCAAGTTTGCGTTCGCGGCGTTCATGAACGTGGGCCCCCACGGGGTAATCGGCGTGGACGCGGACAACGACCTGTATGCGGTGAATGACCGGGCGACGTTTATCGGGTGCCAGATTTACGGCAAGATTATGACGCTGTTCGGAGAGATTGACGAGTGCATCGCGGTTCTGGACTTCCCGTGCCCGGTGCCGTACGTGTTCTCCGCAGGCGTGATTTATGCAAACTTTGCAGGTGCGAACACAGACCTATACGACATGGACAACACGCCGCTGCCGGCGTACACGTGGTACACAGAGGCATTCTACGGGAAGAACGGGAAGCCTCTGCTGAAGGAAATCCCGCCGATGAACCCGGCAATCAAGATGTGCGTGCACAACTACGCATGGACCGGCTATCCGTCTGCATTCTTCTCGGAGCACATTCCGACGGTAGTGGTTGGAGCGGAGCAGGCGAAGCTGTTTGACACGGAGCCGATGAACATCAAGTACATGGATCACGCGGTCATCGCGAAGACGACGGAAGGGGCCATGGAGTTCGCGTATAAGATGACGGGGACGGACAAGGTCATTATCTTCGACGGCGCGATGGGCGGATTGAACTGCTCGGAGAGCATGGCAGAGCTGCTGATTGACAGAGCGCCGGCAGTGGGCGAGCGCGTGGAGAAGGAGCTGCTGCCGAAGTGGTTCCGTCAGCGCGGCGTGGAT
>NZ_FOXE01000023.1 GCF_900115635.1 Oscillibacter sp. PC13
AATTTGATGTTGGGGTCAAAAGTAAGTATTTTCACCATCAGGAGCTATAAAACAAAAAATGACCGCCTCTAAATACGAAAGCAGTCAAATCTTCGGCGTGTTTTTGGGGGCCTTTTCGCCGTACTCTATGTGAGAAGTGGGTTGCAGGTACAACAATAGAAGCCCCTTCGTTGCCGAAGCAGCTTTCTAAAATTGATTGCTGAAATTTTGGCTCCAAAGAAGAATTTACCAGGGATCTTCCCCCGTACCGGCATATCGTCAACATGATAGCAGTTGCGCAAAATGGAAGGAACCGCTTCAACGCCATTCCGTATTCTTCTCCAGTTCTGAAAGTCTTCCGCCCCTATAAAGCGCTGTTGTTGTGCGCGCTCTATGGCAGAGCGAGATAGCGTGATCAAGTTGGAGCATTTTCGGATTTTGGGATGGCATTGCTCCTGATACGGACATTGTGTGCATAAGCCATAAGCGAAATATGTTTTTACCTGTTTGCTTGTGGAAATGTATTTACAGCGGAGTGGTTCATGACCAGCCGGGCAGTGTAATATTTTCTCTCCGTCTTCACTTATTTCAAAGTCGGCATAGATATCCGGGACCGGCGTTCCCATAAGACTTGTGTTGATGAGTTTTACATTCTTCTCTTTCGCAGTATTCCGATAAATCTGGCCTGTATAGGTTCCGTCCATCACAATAACAGCGGGTGTTTCTTGCGGCTGTAGCTGCTCCAGGTGATCTCCAAGAAAGTGAGCGTCTGAATAAACATTTTGCTCATACTGGTAATCCACGATGACGGAACCATCTTTACTTACGGATTCTACGACATTTGCCACATAGCCAATGTGCTGTTTTCCAGCCTTTGTACGATAAGTGGCCTCAGGATCTGTTGGGTTTTGGAGGGATGTCGGCTTGGGAGATTCCAATCCCTTGATGCGCAATCTGTGGGTCCCGTTTTCCAGAACAGTTTGTTCCTCCAGACACCGTAGCAACAGTTGGTGTTCTTTCGGATGGTCGTATTTTCCCTGACAGCGTTCCAGTAATATCTCCGCGTCTTTGATGATGGCGGTTGTTCTGGAATCAACATCTATATTTCGGCTGTGGTAGATAACAAGATCGCGGTCATCCGAATCAATGTAGTGTTCAAGGCCAGATAAATCCACACCGGTTTGGTTTTTATGATGGTATTTCACCGCTCCGGCAACACAGGAATAAAGCAGTTCGATGCGGCTCAGATTTTTGATATTGGCCTCTATCATGAGGGAATCCATTCGCTTGATATGAGAATTGATGCCCACCATTTTAGCAATCTTTTCGCTCAAATCCTTGACACAGTCATGGAATAGATCAACGCCATGGGCACGCTCATATTCATAGCAGCGGCGACGAAAACGGGACAATGTTTTGTCGCTCAAAGGCTGTTCTTCAAAGCTGGTCGTGCGCAGCGCATATTGATAGTGGATGTCCAGCATCAAGTTTTCGACCACTTCATCATCGGAAAGATTGAAAAGTTCCTTGATGATCAATGCTCCGACAATAACATTTACTGGCGTGTTAGGCCTGGACGCATTTTCGGAGTACAGAACACGAAAACGTTCTTCGTCGATTGCAGGGAAGATCTCATCTGAAAACACCTTTGCCCATGAGTTTTCCAGACATTTTCTTTCCCGTTCTGTTAGGTGGAGACTTCGATCAAATATAGAAAGCTGCTGGCACTGATTCGCTCTGTATGACATAAAACATCCCACCGTGTTTTTTCCTATTATATCATATCTCCCAATCGCTTTCATCTATTGCTCACTCAAGTGACCTTTTGACCCCAACATCATAATTTAAAAGAACATAGAAGCAAATTAAAATTGAACGAGCCGAGTGAAGGAGATAATTCTTGGACAAAAATTCAGAAGAGCCGTCTATGTGAAAGGGGTCTTGAGCGATATTGCAGATGAACAGATGGAAAAAGAAACGTTTAAACTAACTGCATTACACAAATGGTAAGTTTGATTAATAATTTTATGCAAAACGGAAGATAGAAAATGAAGAAACAAAGAACAACAAGCGAAAGCACCATTATAAAAAACGCTCTTGATGTGATCTTTGAGCAGAACGATGTTGTTTCTGCAATTCATACTGTTCTTAAAATGCTAGGCCAGCATTTCGGAGCTGATCGAGCATACATTTTTGAGGACAACATCGACCATCTTGGCAGCAGGAACACCTACGAATGGTGTGCTGCGGGGATCCCTCCACAGAAAGATAATCTTCAGCATGTGAGTTACGAGGATATTTTAGATTACCCGATATCTGAATTATTCAAAGAAAAAAGTGTCTGGTATAGATCGGATTTTTCAAAGGTGGAGAATGGTTCACTAAAGAAGCTGCTTTTGAAGAAGAATATAAAACCAGCAATTCTCGTTGGGTTATTTGAATATGGCGATTTTGCAGGATTTATTGGTCTTGACATTTGTGATGCACCCAAAGAACTGGCAAGCGAGCAAATAGAACTTCTTCAGGTTATGGCAAAGATTTTTTCTTACGCGATATCAGGGGCAAAATATACTGAGTTGAGAGGGCTTGCATCTTCATTGCAAGAAAGAAGCAGAGACCTAAAGGATCAGATTTCCACGGAAAGAAAAGCATTTTTTGATGTCATGGGGAATAATGCACTGTTTACTGTGCATTCCGACTTGACAGATGGGCTAATCATTGAAGATATTCTTGCGCCGGATGGAAGCAGCCTTCTTGCTGCCCTGGGGTTCAGTGTTCCTGCCCCTTACGATGAGGAGGGGCGTGCTTTCATTGAGACCAATCGGGTTGAGATGATTACTCCAAATGCCGCCCGCTGCTTTCAGCACAAAGAGGCAATGAACATATTTTATGAAGGAATAGGCTCTGCTCCATATGACATTTACATTGGTTCTACCGATATGTATGTTCGTATGAATGTTATTTTCTATAAAAACCAGGATAACGGGCATGTCATGTGCTACTGTATGTGTACAGATACCAGCGAACAATATAAAGAAATTCGGCAGCTTAAAAAATTGGAAGTAATAAATGAACAATTGAAGTATGAATCAACTCATGAAGGAAATACAGGATTATTGAATAGGTCAGCAGCCAAAGATCAAATTGAAAGCTGCATTAATAGCAGGGACGGCAAAACAGTGGCATTGATTTTGATAGATATTGATAACTTCAAATCTATCAACGATCGTTTTGGTCATACTGTTGGAGACAAAGCTATTTTCAATGTTGCTGAAACAATGAGGAAGCGATTTAGGAAAACAGATGTGTTAAGCCGTTTTGGCGGAGACGAATTTGCCGTTTTCATAAAAGATGTCTCAAAGACTTCTGTGCTCATGGATAGGATTGAGGACTTCTTGTCACACGTGACCGAACTGGTGATAGAAAAAAATCTGACCATTCCCTTGACCTGCAGTGTTGGGCTAGCCATTGCCCAAAATGGTGAAATGGATTTTAATACACTTTATCGTCACGCAGACACGGCCCTGTACTTCTCAAAAAATAATGGAAAAAACAGATATTGTGTGTATTCTGAGGAAATGTCGCTTTAGGATATGCTTATTAACCATTAGAACTTAACCAGAAAAATTATTAACAAGATGTTAGTACACCAACCGATAGGCATACAACTATCCCAAATTACAAAGCAGCGGCTAAACAAAGCCGCTGCTTTTTTCTTCGAAAATGCAATATCAGAAAAGAAACGAGAAATTAGAAAAACAGAATGGATGGTAGTGTCAGAATTTGGTAGTGTCAAGATTTTTTCGCAAATTGGTTTGCAGACTCCGGGATGAATGAGTCAACCTGCAATGGAGGCATCCTCAACGGCAGCCTCCAAGTGCTTCATGTTCATGTACTTCTTGTTGCCCCACTGGGTGCCGGCCACATGGCGCAGACGGGCACAGACCAGCATGAGGGCGGAGTTACCGTCTGGGAAGGTACCCACCACACGGGTCCGGCGGCGGATCTCCCGGTTGAGCCGCTCGATGACATTGTTGGTCCGGATGCGGGTCCAATGCTCGAAAGGGAACTCGCAGTAGGTCAGCGTCGCCTCAACGCCGTCTTCCACCTTCTTGGCGGCCTCCTTCAGTTTCATTGCCCGCAGTTCTTCCACGACGGCTCTGGCCTTCTCACGGGCCGCTTTCTTGCTCTCCTGAGCATGGATGGCCTTGAGCATTTTGGCCACCAGCTTCACTTTGGAACGCGGGGTAACGGAGAATACGTTGCGGTAAAAGTGAACGGTGCAGCGCTGATATTTGGCCTCGGGAAACACTTCTCCTACTGCCTCCAACATGCCCAAACACTTGTCACCAACGATGAGTTTTACGCCGTTCAGACCGCGGCCACGGAGCCACTGGAAGAAGCTGACCCAGCTGGCCTTGTCCTCTTTCATACCCTCGGCAGCCCCAAGAACCTCACGATATCCGTCCTCATTGACAGCGATTGCGACCAAAATGGCCACATTTTCATACTCTCCGCCCCGGTTTCGGCGCAGATAGATGCCATCCACATAGACATACGGGTAGCGGCCGCCCTGCAGAGGGCGGTTTCTCCAATCCTCAATGTGGACATAGGCTTTTTTGTTCAGCTCGCTGATGGTAGAGGAGGATACCTTGCTGCCCCACAGGGCCTCGGTGATGTCCTCCACCCGGCGCACAGAGACGCCGGCCAGGTACATCTCAATGAGGGCTTCCTCAACACTGCTCTCACGACGGCGGTACCGCTCAATAATCGCTGTCTCAAATGAGATTCCCTTGAGGCGCGGTACCTTGAGGGTGACGTCCCCCGAAGTGGTGGTGAGGTTCCGGCTGTAGTGGCCGCTGCGGTAGCCCTGACGCTCCTCGCTACGCTCGTACCGGGCTGCCTGGGTCAGATTCTCCGCCTCAGCCTCCAGCAGCTCGTTCAGGGTTTCTTCCGCGCTGCCGCGGACCAATTCCTTGATCTGCCCCTTGATTACTTCCTCGTTCAGCTGTACAATCTTCTCAGGCATGGTTTGCTTTCTCCTTTCAGAATGGTGTCTCGCAACTTCATTCTAACAGAGATCTGCAAACCATGTCTCTCTTTTTACCTCTTTTTCAATTTGCGCAACTTATCTTACCTTATCACATGAGTCCACGGTCTTCTCTATGGTCGGAGTGAAATTATGGGACTTGATAAAACGAAAAAAATCGGAGCATCCTATAAGGATACTCCGATTGGTCCGAGTGGCGAGACTTGAACTCACGGCCTCTTGACCCCCAGTCAAGCGCGCTACCAACTGCGCCACACCCGGTTATTCAAACACTGACTTGTTGAAGTCAGCTTATATATATTAGCATGATATTTTTTGAAATGCAACCCCCAAAATGAAATTTTTGTATTTTTTTATGAATTGTTATTCTTTCTAAATTTTGAAAACCAATGTTGACAAATCACCCTTGAATATGATATCATACTTCAAGTGTTCGGAGGCGGGCGTTGCTTTTCATCCATGGAGAGATGTCCGAGTGGTTGAAGGAACCGGTCTTGAAAACCGGCGACGCGCAAGCGTCCGTGGGTTCGAATCCCACTCTCTCCGCCACGCCTTTTATCTTAATTACAAATA
Source organism: Oscillibacter sp. PC13 (assembly GCF_900115635.1). GTDB lineage: Bacteria > Bacillota > Clostridia > Oscillospirales > Oscillospiraceae > Oscillibacter. The sequence goes on from NZ_FOXE01000023.1 coordinate 5,603, forward strand.
TGAATTTGCAGAAGTACCCAAGAGGCCGAAGGGGCTCCCCTGCTAAGGGAGTAGGGTGTCTAAAAAACGCCGCGAGGGTTCAAATCCCTCCTTCTGCGCCAATTCGTCGCAAGCGTCATGTCGCTTGCGACGTTCTTTTATTCCTGTGGAATAAAAGAACGTCATCCGCTCGCTCCTTTGCGCCTCCTTTCCGAACGAACCCGTTGCGGTGGGCTTAGATTCGGGTTGGAAAACGAAAATATCCAAATTGAAGCCACCTACCGAGTCGGAGTAAGTAATATTTCGCTTGCCCCGGCTTTTGGCGAGAAAACCGGTACATTTCTCTTTTGACGCACCTCTTCTCAACGCCGAAATCCACTTCTGCGCCCTGTTTTGTATAGACATCTTTCCTTTGCATAACAAATGCAGTTGATTCCGCTGGCGCTGCTGGAGAAATTGGGGCACAAAACTCCTCTGAACGAATAAGTTTCAGAGGAGTTTTATATTTCATCTGACGGCAGCCGCGGGATGCTGAATCCGAAAAGACGGCTTTTTAAGAGGCGGCAAAAGTGGTGACTGGTTTTAAACGATCTTCAGCATGCCTGTTGATTTTTATGAGGCATCGCGTTATCATAATTTGAGCGATATTCAGTATGAGGCAGAAGGAGGCTTGACTATGACAAGAAGAGCGGCAGCGGACGGTGGCAAGCGGGAAGAGATCATAAGATCAGCAATGGACTACTTTCTGGAAAAAGGATATGACGGGACGACTGTTCGCGCTATCATGAAAAAAGCCGGTGGAGAGATTGGGTTGTTCTATTATTATTTTAAAAGTAAGGATGATGTGTTCGACAAGGTACTGGATCTGTTCTTTGCTAAGTATCAAAAAGAATTTTCTGAAATTGCCGACCGTGCCTGTCGGGATCCATTCCGTGCACTGACATATTTTTTCGAGTATATGAAAGTCGAGACCATCCGTTTCCGGGAGCAGTACGCCGCCAATATTCACCGAACAGTGCGATGGGCCATTCGGGAGCGGACACTTACCATTGTCGTGCCCTATCTGCGGGAAATTTTGGGCATACTGGCAGACCTGGGGGCGAAGCTGCCTTTGGACTTGGATGTGACCGCAGTGTTGCTGGCCCATGGTGTGGGCAGTATCATTCTGCATGAGGACAACGAATGGGTGGAGCGGAGTACGGTAGAAGTACAGAAGGCTGTCCATCTTATCATGGGGTTAGACCTTGACCGGGCAAATCTCCTGTTTCCAATATTTCCAACAATGGGGGATATTCCCGCCATCACTGAGCTTGCGGAGAAGATGAGAGAGCAGCTCCCGGGTTTTGAACGGACTGAATTTGAGGCGCAGCTGAACGAAAAGTTGAAGAATCAGGAGGTCTTGATGATCCGGCATCACGGAACTGCCGCTGGGTGTATTGCCTTCTCCCGCCGCAGAAAGGAGATCGACTTTCTCGCAGTGGCCCCGGACTGCCGGCGGAATGGCGTGGCGACGCGTCTTCTGATTACGGCCATGTCTGAATTTCCGCCTGATACCGTTTTATCCGTGGTAACCTACCGGGAGGGAGACCCTCTGGGCACGTCGGCACGTTGGTTCTATCAAAAATTTGGATTCCGAGAGGAAATGCTGCTGACTGTATTCGGTTATCCCTGTCAGCAGCTCTGCGGAAGCACCCCAGCCTGCCTGCCAGGAATCCAACGGTGCAGAAAGAATGTGATGGCAGCGGGAGATTTGAATTGACCGCAGAACGATATTACTCATGAGGAAAACCTTGATAAAAAAGGACAAACCTGTTTTGGAACCGGCATAAGCTACTCATCTGATACGGATACAACTGATACCTCTTTTGCTGCAGGTTACAGCCTGATTTTGACAGGTCACGTTTCAGGCCATTTACTTGCAGGAATTTTACGCTATGATATCGATATCTACGTGGAGGTGCGAGGATGAAGATCACCATCGAACAAATCAGCAGGGAACAGAACGAAGAAGTCATCCTGCGCTGCCATGAAGTCAATGACCAGATCCTGCAGATGCTGCAATCCCTGAAAGCCTCTGAAAGCGGGCTGGTGGGCATAAAAGGCGAGGAACTTCACCGGCTCTCCTTGGAAGATATCTTCTACTTTGAGGTGGTGGAAAATCGCTCCTTCTTCTACTGCCGGGATAATATTTATGAGAGTAAACTGAAGCTGTATGAATTTGAGGAGATCAGTAAAGGGGGCGGTTTCTTCCGGGCATCGAAATCCACCATTTTAAATGCAGACAAGATTGAGTTTGTATCCCCCTCCTTTTCCGGGCGGTTTGCGGCGATACTGCGCAATGGGGAGAAGGTCGTGGTCTCCCGGCAGTATGTGGGTACACTGCAAAAGAAAATGGGATTGTAAGGAGGCTGTGCCGTGAAGAAACAGGACTTGATTCATCATTTGCTCATACAGTACTTTGTCTGCTACGCCGGGACCATGTTTGCAGTCTTTCTCCTGTGCAGTGCTACCCGGCCGGATATTTTGCTTCCGCTGCGCTTTCTGCGGCAGATTGCGCTGTTTGCCTTGGCTGCGGATTTGCCCTGTGTGCTCTATTATTCCAGACGCGAATTGAGCCCCAGAGAGTGGTGGATACGAACCGCCATCCACGCGGAGCTTCTTGAGACTGTACTGCTGATTGGCGGATACTGGATGGGGATGTATTGCGGCTTCCGGGGAGGTGTGGCCTTTGCGGGCGTCATCATGGTGGTGGCACTCTTCGTGCGGTTCATCGCATTTTTGTGTGATCTGTATACCGCAGGGGCCATTAATGAGCGCCTCCGGCAGAAGCGGAGAGAAGATGGCGCGGATGCCAGGTAAGACCGGGCTGAAAGAGGATTCCACCCTGCCTGCAGGGGCAAGAGCAATGGCAGAGCCGAGGAGCATAGCCGGTGCTAAAACGACAAGTATTGTTGAAAATTGTCCATGTCTGCCTGCAAAGACTTTAGGAAGCGACTCACATGGTAGCCATCCGTTGTGGCATGGTGACAGGTCAAAGACAGCGGCATCAGCATCTGGCCGGCCTGCTCCATAAATTTACCAGCTTCAACAGACGGAAAATAATAAGGCTTGTTTTCAAAACTGTGCACGGCAAAATGCGAAAAGCTGACCCACGGCATGCAGGATATCGTATATGCATTTGCGGGTGGTGCTTGCGGCTGGCAGAGAACTCCGTGCGTCTCTCCGAACTGCTGCTGATTGGCTAGATACTGCCTGTAAAACTCGGAAAAATTGTCGTCAAATTCTGTCCACATCAAGGAAAATGTATGGTCATTTCTGTGAAAGGAGGCATACAGCGGAGTTAAGACATCATAGTAACCAAGCACTCCGTCCCTTTCGGCTACCTTAAATTCAACTTGCTGATTGAGATGCTTTGTTACCAGCCATAAATAGGCTGGAAAGAACTTGACGCCGGCATTTCGAACGCTTTGCCGGATTGCGGTTACATTGAGGTGTGTAGTCATTGAGTAGCCAGTTGGCGCCATTTTCGAAAAGTAATAAAACATTTGGCCGCGGGGCCAGTCTTGCAGCTCAATGGGGGTAAAGAGCATGGCGGGTTCATCTCCCTTCAAAAAGAGAATAGCATCTATGCTGGCAGAGCGCAATCAACGCTCCGTAGATTCAGACACATGGGCACCCACGCTGGTTGGCATGTTCATGGGAGGCGGCGCAGTGCGGAAGTGGACCGCGGAATCTGCACGCCTGGTTCGTGATATATTTGGAAAGGAAGAATTCCTATGATTCGAGCAATCGTATATACCTCCAATACCGGCAGCACAGCAGCGTACGCGAAGCTGCTGGGAGAGCAGATCAATCTTCCGGTGTTTCCGCTGAACCGGGCAAAGGAGCGGGTGCCCGCCGGGAGCGAGATCATTTACCTGGGATGGATTATGGCCCGCGGTGTCAAGGGATACAGGCCGGCGGCCAAACGATATCGGATCCCGGCAGTTTGCGCTGTGGGAATGGACGGCACTGGGACACAACTGCATGAGGTGCGGCAGAAAAACAACATCCCGGCGGACGTAAGACTGTTTACCCTCCAGGGGGGCTTTGACCGACACAAGCTCCACGGCGTTTACCGCCTGATGATGGACATGATGGCCAAGAGTACAGGAAAGGCCCTTAGCGAAAAGCCGGACAGGACCTCCGAAGAGGATGATATGTTGGACATGATGCTTCATGGAGGGAGCAGGGTCAGCGGGGAAAATCTGAACGGTGTCCTGAAATGGTATCGGACGGAAAGCGAGCAGTGACGAATTCAATAAGTGGAAATCAGAGAATGGAATCCTCGGGAATGGGGAGACGGCCCGGAGCTGGTCCTGGCTGTTTTCCTGCGGTTTTTGAAGCGCCGGATTACAGGAACAGAGGAGTGTTTGAAACGTGAAAGTAAAGCAACAATGCATGATATGGGCTGTGGCGCTGGCAGCCCTTACGGTACTGCTGACAGGCTGTTCCGGGGCCGCGGCGGAGCAGGCTCCCCCTGCCCAAAATGTCAGTAAGATTGAATCGATTCCGTTTTCGGAGGGGCAGCTTTACGCCGCAGTGTATTTGGGGTACCAGGAGATGCAGGATCTGTCCTACTACGTCGAACAGTATCTGGACAGCGGGGATCTCCCAATCCACTACTTCTCCGATGGCGAATACTACCTGATTATCCCCAGGTATTCCGATATGGAGCTGAAGCTCTATCAAAATGACATTCAGACAGGGGATTCCACGCTGATGTTTGAGGATCCTGCCTGCCGGCCCTTTCTCATCCAATGCAATGTAAGCGACATTTTTTTGGACGTCTCTGTCTGCCTGACCTGGCGGGAGGAGACTGTTTCCTTCTCGCCTTATATTTCACTGGAAGACGGCGGAGTGGAGGTGGGGGATCGCGGCCTGGATCTTGTAAGGCGGGAGTGAATCCTTTGGGCGTGTAAAAGGAACTGACGGAAAGGAGGGAGGAATATCATGAATATCACACTGGTTACCTGCAATCGCCGGAAGTCGAAATCCGTGACCTATGGCGTGGCCAGACAGCTTATCGGCGCCCTGCTGGAGGATGGGACGCTCTATGAGTTCTGTCTGCCCCAGGACATGCCGCATGTCTGTACGGCCTGCTACGCCTGCTTTACCGACAGCGAGGAGAAATGCCCCGGACGGAAGTACCTGGAACCCATTCTGGCTGCCATGGAGAATTCCCAGCTGCTGATTTTCTGCGTCCCTGTTTACGCATTTCATCTCCCGGGCCAACTTAAAACCTTTTTGGAGCACCTGTCTTACCGCTGGGCAGTTCACCGGGCGGATCCAACCATGCTCCAAAAGCAGGCGGTCATCATCACCTCTGCCGCCGGAGCGGGTATGAGACGGGCGGAACAGGATGTGCGGGACAGCATGAACTACTGGTGCGTGGCCCGCACTTGGGGGATCCAAATTGCCTCCTGGGGCCACGACTGGGCGGATCTGCCGAAGCATTTTCAGCGGAAGATTGATGAGAAGACCAAGCGGACGATCCACAAAATCAAGGCCCATCAGACGCATCTGACGCCCTGCCTGAAAGTCAGAGTGCTGTATTCCTTCTATCGCTTTCTGCATCTCCGCCGCAAAATGGTTCCCATCGATGATGAATATTGGATTCGCATGGAGGCGGGGGCAACGGCGCCTACCGAAACGTGATTGGAGGGGGAACTGATGGACGCAGGGCTTTATCCCATGATTTTCAAACGGAAATCTTTTCACCTTTTTCGGGAGGCCGGGAAACTGGATCAAATGGAATTGGATGGCATTGTCCGGGTCTTTGACTCCGCGTTGCCGTTGGACAGGAGCATTAAAATTGCCATGAAAATCGTTCCTGCGGGAAAGACTTCCTGCAAACGCGGACAGGAATTTTGCATTCTTTTGTACAGCGAAAAAAGGGGCAACTATCTGCAGAATATTGGCTATATCGGGGAACAGCTTGACCTGTATCTCGCTTCCCGAGATATCGGCGCCCTGTGGTTCGGGCTTGGAAAGCCCGATGAGGCCGCCTATAATGGGCTTGAGTTTGTCATCATGCTTGCTATCGCCAAGATGCGGCCGGGCCTGTTTCGGAAGGATTTGTTCAAGAGCAAGCGCAAGCATCTTTCGGAGATCTGGGAGGGAGCGGCCTACCAAGACATCGGAAATCTTGCGCGGTTCGCGCCCAGCGCCTGTAATACCCAGCCTTGGATTGTGAAAGCTTCAGAGAAGGAGATCCAAGTATTCCGTTATGAAGCGCCTGGAAAGCGCGGCATTATGCCAAAGGACCGGGTTTCCTATTACAACCGGATTGACATTGGCATTTTCCTGCTGTTTTTGGATCTGTGTCTGGCCAACCAGGATATTTCCTTTGAGAAGACGGTAATGGAGGACAGCTCGGAGGGCGCCGGGGAAATTGTACCGGCGGCGCATTATTGGATCAAAGACAGGGCGCACGAAAAGGGGATTATTTGAAATGCCGGACCAGCCGTCATAATTTGGTTTTGCCCAAACGGACTGCCCGCCTTGCATGCGGCAGTACGGACGGCGGGAAAATTCGGAAAAGGAACGATGAATTTATTTTGATGAAGGAGATCTGCTTTTTGAAAAACTGTTTTACACTGGAGCGTGTGGGCTGACCGAGAGGTCGGCAAATCACACCCTGCCGTTTCTCTCGGAGAATTGTTTGCCCATCTTCAGGAGGAACTCTTATGAACCGCGAAAACAAACGGAAACAATATGAAAAAGGATACTACAAAACCCATCCCTGCAGCGATGCCTTTTCCTGCAAGGTCTGCGGCCGGCTGGTTACGCCTGACGGTGCGGCCAGCAGCCACCGAAACCACTGCCCGAACTGCCTGTTCAGCCTTCATGTGGACATTGAACCCGGTGACCGGGAATCTGATTGCGGCGGTATTATGGAACCCATCGCCGTGTGGGTCCGAAAGAGCGGCGAATGGGCCGTTATTCACCGCTGCAAACGCTGCGGAGCGCTCAGCTCCAACCGGGTAGCGGCGGATGACAATCCCATGAAGCTCATGAGCATTGCCATGAAACCCCTGTGTGAGCCGCCCTTTCCGCTGGAGCGCATTGAGGAGATGACTGCATGCATGGGCGGGGACGGAAGTCTTACGAAATTGGCAAAATAGCAAGGGAAGTCGAGAAAAACACGTCCTGAAAGCGATAGAATGAGTACGTAAAGGAGGTGAAAAGCATGAGGGAGCAGACCTTGGCGGTCCAACGGATGCAGGATTACATCAAAGCTCATTTGGAACAGGAAATTACCCTCGCTCAGCTGGCGAAGGAGTCCCTGTTTTCACCGTGGTATTCCTACCGCCTGTTCCGCGCCTTGACAGGCCTGACGCCGACGGAGTATATCCGCAAGCTTCGGCTGTCAAATTCAGCGCTGCGCCTGAAAAGCGGGGGATGCCGCGTGATTGATGCGGCGCTGGATTTGGGCTTTGGAAGCGTGGACGGGTACCAGAGAGCTTTTTATAAGGAATTGCTGTCATCCGGGCGAATATGCCAGGCACCCGGTTCCCATCACGCTCTTCATTCCCTATGGCGTCAAATTCAGAGATCTAAGAAGGGATGTGCCAGACATGGAAAATTTGCAAAGCGTATTTGTTCAGGTAACACAAAAGCCAAAACGTAAGGTTCTTATCAAACGGGGTATTCAGGCGGAGGACTATTTTTCCTATTGCGGAGAAGTCGGCTGTGATGTTTGGGGGTTGCTCTCCAGTATGGACTCTCTGTGCGGCGAACCGGTTTGCCTCTGGCTGCCGGAAGCGTACAAAAAGCCAAAGACATCCTCTTATGTGCAGGGGGTTGGGGTGAAAGCGGACTTCAGCGGCACAATTCCAGATGGTTTTGATGTGATTACCCTGCCTGCGTCGGAATATTTGATGTTTCAGGGGGAACCATTTCGCGAAGAGGATTACAATGAAGCAATTTTGGCCCTGCAACACGCGATGGAACGCTATGATCCCGCAGTGATTGGATACGAATGGGACGACGAAAGCCCCCGCATCCAGATGGAACCCCGCGGGGAGCGGGGCTATATCGAGCTGCGGGCCGTAAAGCGGAGGGGCGCACGGCAGAAGAAAGGCCTGTAGTCCCGACAACGGGTTGGTATTGATACAGCCGCCCGGGAGGAACAGGAGAGCTGGAACCAGCGCCGCTGCATGCATGTGTCTGGAACGCCCCTGCATTTGACCTGGGCCCGCAGCTGAAAAGAAACCGGAGGTGGTATGCGTGGAGCGCTGCATTGCATTTTGCGGGATCGTTATGAAATAAACAAATTGCTTTGGAGGCTTTTTGAAATGATCCCGCAATGGAAAATTTATCCCCGCTCTCAGGGGCGCAGTACCGTTTATCTGAAAAATGTAGTCACCGATCCCAGTATCACCGTGGGTGATTACACCGTGTACGACGATGTTGTAAACGACCCCACAGAATTTCAAAAAAACAATGTCCTCTATCATTATCCGGAATGCAATCACGACCAGCTGGTGATTGGAAAGTTTTGCTCCATTGCCTGCGGCGCAAAGTTTTTGTTTAACGCGTCCAACCACACGCTGCAGTCTCTTTCCACGTATCCCTTTCCCATCTTCTTTGAGGAGTGGAATCTCGACACCGATGTGTCCTCCATTGCTGAGGCCTGGGACAACCTCGGCGACATCGTGATTGGGAACGACGTTTGGATTGGCTATGAGGCCGTTGTTTTGTCCGGTGTGACCATTGGTGACGGAGCGATTGTCGGTGCCCGAGCCGTGGTGACAAAGGACGTGCCGCCTTATACCATTGTGGGCGGCGTTCCCGCCAGGCCCATCCGCAAACGATATTCGGATGAGATGATTTCCAAATTGATGGATCTCAAATGGTGGGACTGGCCAGAGGGGAAAATCAAGAGAAATCTGAAGGCCATTCAGTCCGGGCAGCTGGAGCGATTAGAATAACGCCTGCCTGCAAGAACTGGATAGGGGACGTGCCCATTTGGCAGGAAAGCGCCTTATCCGTCCCTTGAATTTTGGGGATTTGGACGGCGGCGCTCCCGGATACAGGCATTCGCTTAGAGGAAAACAAACTGAAGGCCACGAAAGGCCCCCGCATGGGATTGCTGAAGCAATCCCATGCGGGGGTCCTCTCATTTGTGCAAGGATATCCGGCTGAGGGGCGAGGCAAGGAACATTGAAAAATTCAAAAGAGGAAAACACCTTGAATTGCGGAAAGAACCAATAAATAGTGCCAAATTGGTTCAATTTGGAAACGCACAGGATCTGAGCCTAGGCTTCGTTTTCGGCCTCCGACACGATTTCCTCCAGTACGCCGATGAGATCATACAGGGAGTGAATGCTGACATTCCGGGATAAAATTTCATCCTGTAGCCCCTGAGACAGGCTCTCGAACTGAGGTTTTAGTTTAGGATTTACATATGACATAGCCACCGCCTCACCTTTTCTGCAGAATGGATCCGCCGTAGGGGGCCATCTCCAGCCGAATGAAGAAGCCTTGATCATGATCGCAGACGGGACAGGCCTTGGGGGCCTGTGTCCCTTCAAAAATATAACCGCAGTTCAGACACATCCAGCCGCAGGAGACGTCGGAAACAAACAGCTGATTGTTGGACAGCAGATCGGCTATCACACCGAAGCGGTTGCCATGGGTCTGTTCAATTTCTGCAATTTTGTGGAAAGAGGCGGCAACCTTGGGAAATCCCTCCTCCTTTGCGACATCTCCGAACGTTTTATAGACAGGGTCGTGCTCCTCATACTCGTTGTGTTGGGCATACCGCAGCAACTGCACAACATCGTTGGTAATATCCACAGGATAGCCGCCATCGATTTGGACGGTATTTCCGGAAAGCTCCTTCATATGGTGATAAAAGATTTCCGCGTGTTCCTTTTCCTGATTGGCTGTAAACTGGAAGATGGCCTCTACCACATGCAGCTTCTGCTGCTTGCATGTGGAGGCGGCAAAGGTGTAACGGTTGCGGGCCTGGCTCTCTCCGGCAAAGGCACGCATTAAATTTTTTAGGGTTTCACTGTTTTTAAAGTCCACAGGCATGGAATGATTCCTCCCAATTTTATTGATACGGCTATTTTCCGCAGTTCCTGCCATACTATACTTGCTGAAGAGAAACGGAAGACACCGGCCTTAAAGCGAAAAAAACGGTATAGCAACAGGAGGAGCGGCGTGGAGCAGCAGGTTTGGGATGTACTGATTGTGGGCGGCGGCCCGGCGGGATATGCCGCGGCGCTATACTGTGCGAGGGCGGGACTTTCCGCACTGGTACTGGAGAGCACGGCAATAGGCGGACAGCTGAGCACCACTGAGGAAGTGGACAATTATCCGGGGATTGCGGAAACCGTGATAGGAATCGAACTGGCTGGACAGATGCAGCAGGGCGCTGCCCGGTTTGGTGCGGAAACGAGATTTGCACAGGTAACGGCCCTGGAACTAGGGGGGCTCCTAAAAAAGGCGAAGACGGCCGACAGTACGCTAACAGGGCGGACAGTTATTTATGCTGCTGGAGCAGGCCCCAGAACACTGGATGTACCGGGAGAGACAGAACTGCGCGGCAGGGGAGTCAGTTACTGCGCTGCCTGTGATGGAGCTTTTTTCCGGGGGAAAACCGTGGCGGTGCTGGGCGGAGGGAACTCTGCCGCGGCAGAGGCCCTCACTCTGGCACGGTTGTGCAAACGGGTGTATTTGCTTCACCGCCGGGATACCATGCGGGTGGAGAAGAGCTACCTGCAAGCCCTTGAACAGGCGCCAAATCTCACATTCTGCTGGAATGCCAGGATAGAGAAAATTTTAGGGGAACAGATGGTAACAGGGATTCTCTATCGTGATCTTATTATGGATCAAACGCAAGCACTTTCTTGCGACGGCGTCTTTGTTGCCATTGGCCGCAAGCCGAGTACGGAACTCCTCACCGGGCAGGTGACACTGGATACACATGGCTATATCCTGGCGGATGAGACTACCCGGACCAATCTGCCTGGTGTATTTGCGGCAGGGGATGTCCGGGCCAAGCCTTTGCGGCAAATTGTAACGGCGGCTGCAGACGGCGCTGTGGCGGCTCACTTTGCGGAAGAGTACTTGGCAGGACTGCGTATCTCTTAATAAAAAAGCGGGAGACACAGAAGCTGTGCCTCCCGCTGTGTATTTTTGCACTGGCAGCACTGCTAATCCATAGCAGTGCGCAAGGTTTCCAAATTTTGCGCCATCAGCGAGACATATGTTGCGCCGGAGTCTAATTCCGATTGGGATACATTATGGCAGGTGTGGAATAACGCCGTTTGGGAACCGGTAGCTTCCGCAATGCTGTCTGCTACCAGGTGGTTGGAAAATTCAATATAGTAAATAGTGGACAGATGCTCTGCTTCTGCCTTATCTATCAAAAAGGCGATGGTGGCGGCAGAGGGTTCTGTCTGTGTACTGCAGCCCGGAAATGCGGCGTAGTAATGGATGTCATATTCCTCCGCAAAGTACCGCAGGGGAAACCGGTCTCCAAACAGCATTGTTCGATTGGAACAATTGGCAAAGAAATCTGCGAATGCATCATCCAGAGATTCGATTTCTGCGGCATAGCGTTCGGTGTTTGCCTCATATTCGGCAGAATGGGAGGCATCCAATTCCATAAGCGCTGCTCCGATGGCCCGGGTGATTAAAGCGGCGTTGCGGGGAGAAGTCCAAACATGCTCGTCATATTCTTTGACGGCGCCCAGATCGTGGTGATCGCCTTCCGACTCGTGGGTGTGGCCGGGTTCTTCCGCCATGCCCTCCACGGTTTCCTCTTCAAGCGGCTCCACACAGTCGATCATTTTCATTGCCGTACCCTTCAGATCGACTGCTCCCAGAATTGTCTCCACCCATGCGTCGGATTCGCCGCCCAGATACAAAAAAAGGTCACAGTCCTGTACAGACAACATATCGGCTGGGGTTGGCTCATAAGAGTGGCTCTCAGCCCCGGGAGGCAGCAGGAGGGATACATCCGCATATTCACCGCCCACAGCTCTGGCGAAATCATAGGCGGGGAAAACAGTGGCTACGATTTTAAGAGAATCGCGTTCTGCGCTCGTGGGAGCGGGAGGCTGAGAACAGCTCGTTAGCAGGAGGAAGGATAAGAGAAAAAGGAAAGATCTGAAAAAACGTTCTTTCAAGACAAATGGCTCCTTTGATTTGAGAATGGTTTTCATATTTGGAGAATACCATATTGAAGGCAGAAATGCAAGCTAATCACAAAGTTTTCTCTGGAGCGTGTGAAGCTCCTCTGCGGTGAAGTAATCGATAAGAGAAAAAATTGGGCGCTTCCATAAAGGAGCGGCTTATTTTTTGTTGTCGGTTGACCTGCATTTTGACCTGTACCTTTTAAAAAATCAGGTCGTATTTTGCCCTTTTTATGGAGCGAATTTTGCAAATTGCGAAAAAGAAAAATCCCTCAAAGCCTTGCGGCTTTGAGGGATTTGCTGAAACGGGTGGACAGTTTCGAGGACCGCCCCAAGTCTGCACCCAAACCCAAATCGCAACCCAGCACAAGCAGGTCCGGTTTGGAAAGGAGCCGCGACAAAATGAGTGAGAGGTGACTTTTGTAAAAAAAGTCGCCGCGAACGATATGACGTCTGCGGCGACGTGGAGCGGGTGGATAGGTTTAAGGGCACACAGGTCCTGGGGCCCCGCACAGCGGGGCGGCGCTTTTGCGCCGTACAAGCGTTTTGGGCCGGCGGCCCAAAACCTTGGCGCAGGGCGGATTTATTTCGCCCGAGCAGTGCAATCAAAGAGGTGGAGGCGACTTTCAGACGCCGGAACCCAAAAAGAAGGACACGCTTTTAGCGTGTCCTTCTTTTTGGTGACCCGGCGGGGATTCGAACCCCGGACCCACTGCTTAAAAGGCAGTTGCTCTGCCGACTGAGCTACCGGATCGTAAAACTCATCATCGCGCCACACTGCCGGCGCATGAAAAAATGGCTGGGACGGCTGGACTCGAACCAGCGGATGAGGGAGTCAAAGTCCCTTGCCTTACCACTTGGCGACGCCCCAATGTGGAAGGGAACAGGGAATCGGGGGTAACCCCGATCCCCTGTTTTGTCTGGGGTGGGTGATGGGACTCGAACCCACAACACCTGGAACCACAATCCAGTGCTCTGCCAATTGAACTACACCCACCACATATTAAAAAATTAAAACGACCAACATTGCTCCAAGGAGGAAAGTTGGTACGCCAGAAGGGATTCGAACCCCTGGCCTACTGCTTAGAAGGCAGTTGCTCTATCCAACTGAGCTACTGGCGCAAATTTGTTGGAGCAGGTGACGAGAATCGAACTCGCATCCCCAGCTTGGAAGGCTGGTGCCCTGACCATTGTGCTACACCTGCGTGTGCCCTCCGTAGAAATTGTCAGCTTGGATATGATAACATGAATCCAAATTACTGTCAAGCATCAAAAGGTTTTTCTTCATAAAAATTTCTATTCTTTCCTGCAAAAAGAGCATATTTCCACAAATGCATCAAACAGATTTTGCCCATTGGCTGCACCCGCCTTGGCAAACTTCCCACGCAGCCGTTCCGGATGCCATTGAACCGCCCAAATTGGAAGGGAGCGGTGGTAAATGGCCTCCACTGTTCCATCCGATGCCCACTGCGCGGCCAATAATCCGTTTCCAAGGCGGCCGACGGCCTGATGATGCGCACTGTTGACAATTGACGTTCTACCCCATAAATTTATTGGATTAGAACTTGCCGCTACTATTTGATGAAGTCTGTCAATACCAGCGACATCACTATGACCGGGCAAATCCTGAACCAACGTACCGTTAAAAAACACATTTATGACCTGCATTCCCCTGCAAATGCCTAAAACCGGTTTGTTGGACAATGTGAAATGTTTTAACAATTCCCATTCGGCCCGATCCCGTTCTGGTTCCAGGCCGCGGGATGATGTATTTTCCTGACCATACCGCCACGGCTCCAAATCTCCGCCGCCAGGCAGCAACAACCCGCTGCAATGAATTGCATCTGGAATTTTATCCGAAAAATAAACGCATCCGTGAGCTGCTTCTACTGCTGCCCGATAGTTTTCATATCGCGCTTGGGAACCCCACAAAAAAATTTTGGGTGTCATACCACTGGTCCTCACTTTCAATTTTTCCCGCAGGGTTTACAGCACTGTAATAAAAGTTCCGCATGCGGGTTTGTGCTCATAATAGCATATGCGGAATGAACAGGCACCGTTGATGAAAGCATGTTTAAAAATCTGTTTGCTGCTTTACCGGGACTTGCATCCGGAGAAAAAATGTGTCATAATAATATTCACGCTGCGTGTAATCGTGTAGAGCCAGCCATTTGTTTGCAGAGTTGGTACTTGGGTGGAAATACTTGCAGCTGTTTGAACGATGTGAAATGAAGCTATAAATACCATAAAATGTAAGATTTTGCATTTTTTAAGGAACATTTTGGAGATGTACCCAAGTGGTTGAAGGGTCCGCACTCGAAATGCGGTAGGCCGTGAAAGCGGTGCGAGAGTTCGAATCTCTCCATCTCCGCCAAAAAGAAAGGCACGACATATGTCGTGCCTTTCTTTTTGGGTTTTACTCCCCTTGGTCACTTCATCCTTTAAGGCACCCAAATGCAGACAAAAACTCATGCGCTCACGGACGCAATAAAGCAGTAGTTTGTCAAATGGTGCTCGATGGATCCTGCGCAGAATGAGTGCGATTACAAAAAAGAGGAAATCTTGAAAAAAACCTATCAATATGTGTCTCTTTGTGGTGTAATTTGTGAAACACAAAGCGGCGAGTGAAAAATCCATGGATGTAGCAGATGCGTTCGTGTGAGCTAAGCGCGAACTTGCGCTCCTGCTACCTGTATGCAGGAGCAATACAGCCAAGCGAGGGAGATAGCATGAGGAAATTGGATTGGATTGATATGAAAAGGTGCCTTGTCATCTTGCTGGCTTGGTTAATCATGCCGCTTGTCGGTTGCGCTGCAAAAGAGCCGGATGCAGTACAGCCGGACGAGCCAATTGCCATTGTGCAGGGCAAAGAATTCTGCATCCAAAACAGCACGGGCGAATATGAGCCGATGTTTTTAAACGGTGTGAACATCGGAGCGTCTAAACCTGGGTATTTCCCTGGCGAATTCGGTATCACAGAGGAAGACTACAGCCGCTGGTTTCAGGAAATCAGCGAAATGAATGTCCGAATTCTCCGTGTTTATGTGAGCCAGATGCCGGCTTTTTATGATGCGTTGAAAGCGTTCAATACCAAGGCCCGGCAGCCACTTTACCTGATTCAGGGTGTTTACATGAATGAAGAACTGATTGCACAGTACAGCGACGCCTTTGGCGGCGCCGGCGCGATTCAGGATTCGTTCTATTCAGATATCCAAAAGGCTGTTGATATCATTCACGGAAATGCGGATATCGAAAAACTGCCTGGAAACGCTGGAGGCATCTACACCTCGGATATCTCTCAGTGGGTAATCGGCTGGATTTTGGGCGTGGAATGGTCATCGGACTTTGTGATCGGCACCAATACCGCCCACCCCGATCAAACAGCCTTTGAAGGTGCTTATGTCCGCACGGAGAATGCCTCCCCCTTTGAGGTATTTCTTGCCGGCGCGGCTGAAACGACCATTTCGTATGAGATGGAGCGGTATGGGCGGCAGCGGCCGGTGGCCTTGAGCAACTGGTGCACCACGGATCCGCTGACACACCCCAACGAGCCGAATCCCGAGATGGAGGATGCCGTATCCGTTGACCCGGAGCATATCTTGGCCACCGATTCTTTCAAGGCGGGGTTCTTTGCCTCCTACCACGTCTACCCCTATTACCCGGAATTCCTTAGCTATGACACGAAATATCTGGACGGAGGAACCCCGTATCTGTCTTACC
Source organism: Oscillibacter sp. PC13 (assembly GCF_900115635.1). Classification (GTDB taxonomy): domain Bacteria; phylum Bacillota; class Clostridia; order Oscillospirales; family Oscillospiraceae; genus Oscillibacter. Next base: position 21,493 of record NZ_FOXE01000023.1, read on the forward strand.
TGACTGAACTGAACGGGCACCACACCATGCCGGTACTCATCTCGGAGTACGGAATTCCTGCCTCTCGCGGGATTGCCCACGCAAATGCAGTCACTGGGATGTCCCAGGGACATGCCGATGAGGTACAGCAGGGAGAGTGGTTGATTTCCTTGAATCAGGACATCAGGGCCTCCGGCTGTGCGGGCGGGCTGATCTTCTCTTGGCAGGACGAATGGTTCAAACGATGTTGGAACAGCATGGAGTATGAAAATCCCGACCGCCGTCCCTACTGGCTGAATGTAGAGAGCCCCGAATCCTGCTTTGGCTTGCTGGCCTTCGACCCAAGTGAGAAGGAGCTGGCGGTCAAGCTGGATGGTAATTCTTCCGAGTGGGAGGAAGAGGAGCTTGTTATTGAACATGACGGGCTCCGCATTTCTGCAAAATCGGATGCTGCCTATCTCTATCTTATGGTAGAAGGGGAGCGTTACGACTTTGCGCGGGACACTTTGTATGTGCCGCTGGATGTACTGAGCGGACAGGGAAGCACCAAGTACGGCAATCTTTCCTTTGCGGACGGCGCAGAATTCCTCCTTCGCCTCCATGGCCCGGAGGACAGCGCCCTTTTGGTAGATGCTTACTATGATGTATTCCAGTATGACTATGCCGCGGTACACGACTTCTTCCTGCCTGTACTTGGGCGGAACGAAAAAGATTCCGGATGTTTTGACCGCATCTACCTTGCTATGAACCGTCCGCAGTATCTTCCGGAAACCGGCGTGACCACAGAGTTTGAGCGTTTTGAGACCGGCGCACTTCACTATGGGAATGGAGACCCCGAAAGCCCCTACTATGATTCGCTGGCCGATTTCTGCACAGATGGCAACTGCATTGAGATTCGCCTGCCTTGGATGCTGCTGGGCTTTATGGATCCATCTCAGAAGCAGGTTATGGGGGATTTCAACACATTAAACGCGATTGAGGGCGTTTCAGCTGATGGGGTGCGGATCGGCATATGCCAATCAGACAGCCGGAACGAGACGCCGATGGAACTGTATACCTGGGAGAACTGGGACATGCCGCAGGTTCATGAACGGCTGAAGCAGTCCTATCATATCCTTCAGAATTACTTCGCTGAGAACAAGTGAAGGAGGAAGAGTCATGTATTATCAAGAAGTTATACAGCAAATTGTCGATTGGATGCTCCAAATCATGGCGGGACTTTTAATTGTTTTTACACTTGTTCTGGTTGCGCTTCACTTTGTTATCAATGCAACGCAGGCACGAATGCAGCGAATTAAGCGGCAGGTTCTATATCTAATTAACGCCAATGCAAAGATTGAATATCTGCGGGGGGAGATATACAACGTTGCAAACACACCTGAAAAGCATGCATCACTGCGGGGGATTCATGGGATCCGTTCTCAGCGTGGAGTACAGGTCTTGGAGATGGTGTCCCGCGAGCTCAATTCTCAGCAGGTAAACGCGCTCCGAGTTGCTGTTGAAGCAGATTGGTATTCTGCATATCTGCGAAAAAAACTGAAAAGCGGAGCCTTGGACACTGTCTTGCTGATAACAAAGCTGATTGGGCAATTGCAAATCCCCGGCTATACATCCGATATCGAAAAAAACTTCATGCGATGGCCGAAAGATGCGATGGTTCAGGAAATCGGACTTTTGACTCTGTTTATGCTGGGACAGCGGGAGCAAGTGATTCGACTGCTCTCTGATCCGCAGTTCCGTATTTTGCTCTCCTTTCGTACTTTACACGAGCTGTTTCTCCATTACCATGGGGATTGCGCTGAATTCTATAAGATGCTTTTTCCAAAAGCCCAAGATCAGTATGTGCGGCGGGCCTGTATCCGGGGTATCAAGGATAATAACTGTGAAGAACTGTGTGAAATGATTCTGCCTGAGCTGTCATCCCCACACATGAATGTACGGCTGGAGGCAATGCGGACATTGGGCAGGCTTGGCTACACACCAGCTGCCGGAACTATTCGGGAGTTGACCCGACACGAAGCATGGGAAGTTCGCTGCGCGGCGGTGGATGCGTTGGCTTCTCTGGACTGTGAGGGCTGCTATGACACGATTCTGCAGTGCCTTTATGACCGGGTATGGTGGGTGCGGTTTCACGCAGCAGAAGCATTGGCTGCACTGCCGTGCCGGGATACTCTGCTTTCGGATGTGCGGACCAGTGGCGACCGTTATGCGCAAGAGATGCTTCAATATGTCATTGAGCGGGATGAGATTTTGGCGGGAGGAGTTGCTTAATGGAGAAAGTTCTAAAGCCTATTATATTGGGTATTAATTATTTTTCGCTGTTTTATGTGCTGCTTATCAGCAGCATTTATCTCATCCAGTTGATCGGTGCCGCCATTGGACTGCGAAAATACAGCAAATCTCTCAAATACACAGATTACCAACGATTTCAGGAATCCGACAATATGGTTCCAATTAGTGTGCTGGTACCGGCCTACAATGAGGCGGCCACCATCGCGGACAATACCAGGAATCTCCTGTCGCTGGATTTCCCGCAGTATGAGGTCATTGTGATCAATGATGGCTCCAAGGATGAGACGATGGAAATTCTGAAGAAGTCCTTCTCGTTGCTCCCGATCTACATTCCATTTAAAAGGTCGATTCCAACCAAGAAGGTGAGGGCGGCTTACCGATCTGCCGTCTACCCCAATCTCGTTGTGCTGGATAAGGAAAACGGCGGAAAAGCCGACGCGCTGAATGCAGGCATGAACGCCTCTATGTATCCGGTGTTCATCTCTATTGATGCAGATTCCATATTAGAAAAATCCTCCCTGATCAAGATTGTCTACACCTTTATGGGCGATCCCACTTGTGTGGCGGTGGGCGGCATTGTGCGAATTGGCAGCGGATGTAAAATTGTGGATGGACAGCTGCAAGATGTGGATCTCTCCAATAAGCCGCTTTTGATGCTTCAGACCAATGAATATCTGCGGGCCTTCCTTACCGGGCGCATTGGCTTCGATCAAATGGGAATGCTGTTGATTATCTCCGGCGCCTTCGGTGCTTTCAACAAGCAGGCTGTAATCGACGTGGGCGGATATACCACCGGCTGTATTGGCGAGGACATGGAACTGGTGGTTAAGCTCCATCAGAGTATGCGCGACCAAAAGCGGCCCTATTCGGTAAAGTTCCTTCCGGATCCGGTCTGCTGGACCCAGCCGCCGGAACGGCTTCAGGATCTGAAAAAACAGCGGAAACGCTGGCAGATTGGCTTGATGGATACTTTGCTGAAGCATAAGGACATGTTGCTTAACCCACACTATGGAAGAATTGGTATGGTCTGCCTGCCGTATTTCTGGATTTTTGAACTGCTTGGCCCCATCTTTGAGCTGTCCGGGTATATTGCTGTCCCGCTCTCCTGGTTTTTCGGCATCGTCAATCTACGGTTCATGGTCAGCTTTTACCTGGTGGCCGTTCTGTATGGCACGATTCTGTCGGTGGGTTCGCTCCTTCTGGAGGAGAATACCTTCCGTAAGTATCCTAAAATTGACCAACTGATGAAGCTTTTTCTCTTTGCCATTATCGACAACCTGGGATATCGGCAGATCAATACCATCTATAAGGTAGAGGCCATGTTTGGCTTTCGTAAAAATCGTTCCAGTTGGGGAACAATAAAGCGCAGAACATTTCAGGATGATGGGAAGAAAGAAGGAACTCAGACAACTAAATAATCCCTGTTTTTTGAACGGTTTTCTTGAAAAAGAGGGTGTCTTCTCATGCGGAAATCCCTGCTATGCAGGGATTTCCGTTTTTTGCTGTCAGAAAAAATAATGAGTGAGGGAAAACGATGCATATGAATATGCAATTTTAAAGATAAAAACACCTACTATCAGGGGGCGCCGTAAGGAAGCCCTCAATGAGCCATACAGAGAGGATGTTTACATGAATGCTAAGCCAGTACAGGTGGTTGCAGCGTGAACCTGCAGACAATGGTTGGAATCGGAAGCGGAGCCGCAGCAGTGTTTCTGACGTTGCTGGAAATTGTGCCGATTAAAATCAATCCTTGGTCTGCGCTTGCAAGAAAGCTGGGGCGGGCAATGAACAAGGAAGTTTTGACAAAGGTGGAAAATCTGGAACGTGAAGTTCGGGATCTGCGGCAAGCTTCGGATGAACGGTATGCCGTTGACTGCAGGAGCCGTATCCTGCGGTTTGGAGATGAGCTCTTGCATGATGTTCATCATTCCAAAGAGCATTTTGACCAGATCCTGCGGGACATTAAGTCTTACGAGGATTATTGTGAACGGCACCCGGCGTTTGAAAACAACACCACGCTGATGACAACAAAACAGATTCTGGTGACCTATCAGCATTGCATGGAAACGCATGGCTTTCTGTAATGGCAATCTAAAACTGGAGGAAAAGCAATGAATCATATTGCGGAGCTTATTGGCAAGTACACCGCTGGCGAGGCCACTCTGGAGGACACCAACAAGGCCCTGAAGGAAGAGGGTGCGGCCTTTCATCTTGACCCCGACCGCAACACCATTGCAGACGATGAGCGACAGCGCTTCGGCCTGCTGGACACCGGCACCGGGTCTCTTGACAAGGTGGAGATTGCCGGCATGAAGCTGGTGAACTGTGATGTGGGCGATATGTACGCCCTGTGCACCTTCAACGGGCAGACGTACAAGGTAAAGGGTACGGAGCTGGTGGAGGAGTGAGCCGTGAGTGAGCATGCAAAGACTTGGCTGAAAGCCGCAGGCATCCGGGCAATCAAGACCGTGGCCCAGACCGCTGTTGCCACCATTGGTACGGCGGCGGTGCTTGGCGCTGTTGACTGGAGAATGGTGGTGTCCGCCTCTGCGCTGGCAGGTGTGCTATCTTTGCTGACCAGCGTGGCGGGCTTACCGGAGGTTCAAACGGATGGCAACAGTTAAGGAACTTCTGGAGATTGCCCGGGGAGAACTTGGGACGAAAGAATCCCCGGCGAACTCCAACAAGGTGAAGTATACCCGCTGGTACGGCCTGACAGGCCCGTGGTGTGTGATGTTTGTGGATTGGGTATTTGCCCAGGCGGGCGTGTCCCTGCCCACCCGCACGGCCAGCTGCACCACGCTGATGAAAGCGGCCAAAGCCGCCGAATGTTGGGTGACGTCCGGTTACCGGGCCGGAGATGTGGTTATCTTTGACTGGGACGGTGACAAGGTCCCTGACCACTGCGGCATCGTGGAATCCGTCACAGGCAGTCAGATTGTGGCCATTGAGGGCAACACCGCGGTTGGAAATGATTCTGACGGCGGGGAGGTTATGCGGCGCACCCGCACGGCGGGGAAGATTCTGGGGGCTGTGAGGCCACTTTACGAGGAGGAAACCGGGGCCCCCGCCGGAGCCCAGCAGAGCGGGTCCGGTGGGGAGAGGGCGAACACCGGAATGAGTGAGCTTGGAAGCAAAGGATATGAAGGAAGTGCGGACGAGATGGACAACACCCCGGCACCTGCCCACAAGGAGGGCGTGGAGTGGGCTGTGAGAAGCGGCATTCTGACAGGCAGCGCAGACGGAGACCTGATGCTGTCCCAGCCTGTTACCCGGCAACAGATGTGTACCATGCTGCGCCGGTATGACAAGCTGGAAAGAGGGTAATAACAAAGACCCTTGGCGCAATTTTGCGCCAAGGGTCTTTTGGACGGTCAGACACTAAGGGATTCCTGACACGACACACGATTGAGCGGTGTCTCAGGGTTCTGCAAGCCGGCTAATGTCAGAAGCCGCTGCTCAAACAAACGGTTAAACAAAGCGACAACGCGGCCAACGAAAATCATGGCCAAGATGGTTCCGAGACCAATTCCAACTAGTCTCCCGGAGGCAATCAGGCTTATAGCTGCCGTGATAGTCACACTGATGACATCCGCAATATTTTTCCCAAATCCAACACCCTTGCCGAGGACATCCCCCAAGGTTTTTGCAAATCCATCCGCCGGATTGGGAATGAGCTTCATTCCAACGGTCAGGGCAATGCCGATGGCGGTAAACACAATGGCAAACGCAAGCATAATCAGGTTCTGCCACAGATGAGAAAAGGAAAATGGAAGAGCACGCTCAAAAAGATCGAGAAGGACGCTGAAAACAAAGCTGAATGGAATCTGCAAAATATCAAGCCAGTCCCGCTTTTTCCCCTTCAAAAGGAATTGCCCGCCCACTAAAATAGAGTACACGATAAAAGTAAGTACGGCAAAGCTGAGATCCCAGATTTCGGAAATAGAATATGGAATAGAGGTAATGGGTGAAACACCGAGCCCGGTTTTGGTGTTCAAAGTTATTCCAAGTGCCAGCAAAGTGACACCAATCCCATAAAAAAGAGCACGCCAAAGGCGGCTTGCATGTTGAGGCTGAACCATAGTGGTAATAACGATCCCTTCTCTTTGACGTTAAGATAATCATGAAATATCCTTTCATATTTTACAGTATTTTGACATAAATGCAAGGAAAACCGCCTAAAGAGGAAGAAAATATGGATTTTGACAAAAGTACGAGGAAAAAGAGCGCGGTCTCTGGAAAAGTTGACCGGAAAGCCGTCGAAAGGTCGGATTTGCCCTAAGCAGCTTTTGGAAGAATACATCAACTGGTATTTCGCATCCATAACAATCTGCACCGTACTGTTCTGAGGTGGGCTTACAAGGGAGATACTTGCAGGAAGGAGGCGCCTTGTGGTATGATCAAAAAAACTTTGTGAGGCGATGCTGATATGTATGACGAATTGACGAAAGTGGACATCCAAAAAATGCAGGAGGAAATCAACTATCGGACGCGGGAAATGAGACCGAAGCTGATTGAAGAGGTGCAGACCGCCCGGGCGTTTGGGGACTTGAGTGAGAATTTTGAATATAAATGTGCCAAACAGGCTAAAAACCGCAACGACAGCCGCATCCGATATCTGGAGAGGATGATCCGGACAGCAAAGATTATTGAGGTGGCTCCTTCGGGAGAGGGCGCAGGTCTGTTTGATAAGGTGACTATTTTTAATGAAATGGCAAAAAAGGAAATGCAACTTCAAATTGTCACAACCCTGCGACAGGATGCGCTGAAGGGACTTATCAGCAAAGAGTCCCCGGTGGGGAAGGCACTGCTGGGGCATCGGGTGGGGGACCGGATCTTGGTGGAGGTCAGCCCGGAGCTGAAATATTATGTGGAGATCCGGGCGATTGAGAAGGGTCACGATGACGAAAGCCTGTATATCAACGCTTATTGAATCCGCACCGGTCATTGGTCGGTGCGGGTTTTCTTGACAAACTTAAAAAGAGCGGGTATTGTCAGACTATGGAGATAAGAACACAGTCCCGGCTGGTAGTCCGGGCATACCGCTGGGGGTAAGATCCCTGGGGTATCAGTAACCTGCCTCCTTGGTTGTCCATTCTCCGGATACCATTTGCCGATATCATGACCATTGCGGTGATGCCGCCGGGGCCCATTGCCATCAATTCGGCCACCTTTGTGGGAATCCGTGTGGCTGGGCCACGGGGAGCTGTTGTAGCGACGCCCGGCTGCGTACTTCCTTCCTGCATCATCGTCATGGCATTTGCCCATGTCTGCTACCACTTTAAAGGCCTGTCCGCGATCCAAGGGATCCTCTCTGGCCTGCGGTCTGGCGCCGGTGCCATGATCGCAGCGGCGGGGCTGGGCCTGCTATTCCTGACCCTCTATGGAAGCCGGGAACTGCCTATTGATTTTTCTGCGCTTAATGTGGTCTCCTCTGGAATTCTCACGGTGGTTTTTTCGTTCTTCGCAAGTGGCGTGTCAACCCTATCCGGGTCATGATGGGGGCCGGACTTGCGGGTGTGCTGCTATATGCTGTGATATAGGGAGGCGCGAGAAATAATGACGTATAAGATGAAAGCTGGCATCCTATACTCACAGGATGGAAGCCAGGTATTGGTACGCATTAGAAGTAAATTCTGTGGGCCGGAAAAAGAAATTCTGGACATGGATGGAAGCCTTCTCTTCACTGCTGACATTCGGATTTTGGACTATCCGCCTCAGTGGGCGGGAAACATTTCCTGCAGGGAGTACGTGCTTACAGCACCTTCCGGCGAAGAACTCGCTGTAGGAAAGCCCAGATATGCCGATTCAGAGGATCCGCCGATCTACGGCTGGCCCATCTGCAGAATGCCGAGGGTAGATCGTGCTGACTTGGATTTTGCGGGGAATGCATATACACTGGTCATGCGGGATAGCCAAAATTATGTGCTGTTGGATAATCAGGCAGCGCCCGCTGTGCAGATCAAACACCGTGGCATCACCGGTGGATGGGCTATCGAGAGCGTCCGTGATTTTTCAGCAGGGCATCTCTGCGGCATCTTTGCCTTTTGCCGGTACATCGAGCGGGAAAACGAATTTCCGGTGGTGTGAGTTACTTTAGCCGGGTCTGCCTGCGCTGTACACCACCGGGTATTCAACCGGCATAGCGGTCTGAGGTGCTGCCCCAACAAAAAACAGAAGGATGGGACAAACAATCGTATTATGGGCGAACAAGTTCGAGAATTCCTCCTCCCCTCGTCAGGCGCTGAAGGCCAGATGGGGGAGTATTTTGCACTGCACGGCTGTTTTGACTTCCTTGTGAGGGGAGGCACTCTCATTTCCGGGGTTTTCATCTGCTTGAAAATCTGGTACACTGTAGCCGGTTTTAGATGAAGAACGATGCAAGCTATGCTAAGTCCAAACCTGCTAAGAGACAAGTGGGCCGGAGCGCGGCTGCATTGACTGATACGAATAAAACTGGAATAGAATCATAACGGCCAAAAGGCCGGAAGGAGAGAATCCCATGCTGTTTCTTTGCTATCCAAAATGTACCACATGCCAAAAGGCAAAAGGCTTTCTGGACGCCTGGGGAGCTGCTTATGACTTCCGGGACATCAAGCAGGAAAATCCAACGGCTGAAGAGCTGGAACGCTGGTGGAAATCCAGCGGCCTGCCGCTGAAGCGGTTTTTCAATACCAGTGGCCTCCAGTACAAGGCCCTGGGGCTGAAGGAAAAACTGCCGAATATGAGCGAGCAGGAACAACTAGATCTGCTGGCCACGGACGGCATGCTGGTGAAGCGGCCAATTCTGGTGGGAGAGGACTTTGTGCTGGTGGGCTTCCGGCAGGCGGAGTGGGAAGAGACACTGAAATGAGTCTACGCTATGCGGCCGCACCACTGGAAGGAATTACGACGTTTGTGTTCCGCAATGCCCATCACCGGGTGTTCGGCGGCGTGGACCGGTATTTTCTTCCGTTCTTCTCCCCGGCGGCGGAGCACATTCTTACGAATCGGGAGCTGCGGGATTTGGACCCGGCTAATAACACAGTGCCAAATTTGGTCCCGCAGGTGATGACCCGTCGGGCGGAGGACTTTCTCTGGGCGGCGGAGCAGGTACGTGCCATGGGCTATCGGGAGGTAAACCTGAATTTGGGCTGTCCTTCGGGCACAGTGGTGGCCAAGGGAAAGGGTGCCGGCTTTTTGGGACATCTGGAAGAACTGGACCAGTTTTTGGATGAGGTATTCTCCAAGGCGGCGGTTCCGGTTTCTGTCAAGACCCGGTTGGGTATCCGAAATCCGGAAGAGTTTCACCGGATCCTTGAAATTTTTAACCGCTATCCGATCGCGGAGCTGACAGTTCATCCGCGGGTACAGAAGGAGTTTTACAAGGGGGCGCTTCACCGGGATCTGTTTGCCTGGGCGATGTCAGAGAGCCGCAATCCGCTCTGCTATAACGGAGATTTGGTGACGGTGGAAGACTGCTTTACACTGAAGGCGGAATTTCCAAAAGTGGAGTCGGTTATGATTGGCAGGGGATTGGCGGCTGACCCCGCGCTGCTGCGGAAACTGCGGGGGGGATCGGCGGCCACCCGGGGAGAGGTGGAGTGCTTTGTTCAGATGCTATATGAGGGCTACTGTGTGGCTTACGGACAGGCTGGCCCGGCGGCCCAACGGATGAAGGAGCTGTGGTTTTATCTGATTCACCTGTTCCGCGGCGGAGAAAAGCAGGCAAAAGCGATGCGCCGACTGAAACAGCCGCGGGAGTATGAACAGCTGGAAGCATCTATTTTTCGCGATTTGGAATTGCGGGAGGCGGTGCTGGGGCCGCTGGTATAAGGAACAATACGCAGACAAAAAGCAGCTCCGATCTGAACTGACCGGAGCTGCTTTCGTAAACACTGGACTTTTTATCCAGCAGAGGATCTGCCATGCTGCAAAACTTTGTAGGAATTTCTGATGAAAAGAGAAAAGTGGCGTGCTATCTTAATTTTAGGTATAATATTGTTCCTATTTGCATTTGATTCTGACGAAATGCACCCATCATTTGCTTTTGGCGTTGGCTTCAATAATCTTAAGCTGACTGCGGAAAAATTTGTAATCCTCGGGATCGATTCCGGTTATGATCTCTTTGTTGGCCTCCATGATGGCGTCTTCAATGGGCTTTTGCAGGGCGACACCACTCTCCAGCAGATGGACATGGATGCTTCGGCGATCCTGCTGATTATAGATGCGCTCAATTAGTTCCTTCTTTTCCAAACGGGCCAGAATACCAGTGATGGAGGAGGTGTCAAGATGCAGTGTCTGAGCCAACTGCGTGGGAGTTTGCATATCTTCAGTCCACAGGCATTTCAGCAGCGCGTATTGAATTGGAGTTACGTCATAAGGGGACAATTTTCCTTTAAAATAGTTGAAAACGGCATTTTGCACACTGTTCAATTCAAAATTGATACAATCGTTTAACTCCATGGGCAAAAACCCCTCCATTTCTCAAAAATAAAGAAACAAAAAGCCACGCCGGAAAATTCAGTATCTTACGGAAAGAGTAAGAAATCACAGTAAGAACTGAAGATCCCAAAAGCCTGGCAACAGCAAAACGGATACTTCTACTTCTACATAAAGTATCAGTTTACAATAGAAAATGTCAATTGACTTTTTTAACAAAAATTTGGATACAAATTATGCATTGACAAAATATTAATAGAAGCATAATATTGATGACAGCTAGTATACGAGTTGCCAAATTGTTGATTAGCAAAATATTTCTTAGACAATCCTTTCATAACAAAATTAGGAGGTAACTATGGATTTCAAACTGGATAAGAGCCATTTGCTCCAGCAGGAACTGTTCCGGAAATTTGCGGAAACAGAGATTAAGCCGCTGGCAAAAGAAATGGACGAAAACGAGGTCTATGATCAGGGCCTGCTGGAGAAGATGCAGAAGTATGGCTTCTTTGGCATCCCATACTCTCAGGAGTATGGCGGCGGCGGTTCTGATACGTTGGCCTACACACTGTGCATGGAAGAGGTTTCCAAGGTTGACGCCAGCACCGGCATCACCATTTCTGTACATACCTCTCTGTGCTGCTCCTGCATTGACGAGTTTGGCACGGAGGAGCAGAAGCAGAAGTATCTGCGCCCCTTGATCGATGGCAGCAAAATCGGCTGCTACGGCCTGACCGAGCCCGGCGCCGGTTCTGACGTGCAGGGTGCCCAGACGGTTGCTGTGAAGGATGGCGATGACTGGCTGATCACCGGTTCCAAAATCTTCACCACGAACTCCGGCTTTGCCGATACCTGCATCGTGTTTGCGCTGACTGACCGCAGCGTGCCTGCATCCAAGGGCTTGACTGCATTCATTGTCGACCTGAAGGAAATGCCCGGCATCGAAGTGAGCGAGAACATCGAGCGTATGGGTATCCGTGCAGCTTCCAACTGCATTGTTTCCTATGACAATGTCCGCGTCTCTCCGGATCGGATTCTGGGCGGCGTGGGCAAGGGCTTCAAGATTGCCATGAGCGCTCTGGATAAGGGCCGTATCGGCATTGCAGCGCAGGCCGTTGGTATTGCGCAGGGCGCCCTGAACGAGGCCATCAAGTACGCGAAGGAGCGTAAGCAGTTCGGCAAGCCCGTCATCTCCTTCCAGAACTCTCAGTTCAAGTGCGCTGAGATGCAGACAAAGATTGACGCTGCCCGCCTGCTGACCTGGAGAGCTGCCAAGGCGAAGGACAACCATGAGGTTTATGGTCCCTATGCAGCGGCTGCAAAGCTGTTTGCCTCTGATACTGCTGTGGAAGTAACGCGCTTTGCGGTCCAGCTGATGGGCGGCTATGGTTACTGCCGTGAGTATCCCGTTGAGCGGATGTACCGCGACGCGAAGATCACCGAAATCTACGAGGGAACTTCCGAGGTCATGAAGATGGTCGTTTCCGGTTCCATGAAGCTGAAATAAGAGGGGAGTGCGAAGAAAATGAAAATTGTTGTTTGTATCAAGCAGGTCCCCGATACCGCAGAGGTTAAGCTGGACCCGAAGACTGGTACTCTGATTCGTGACGGCGTGCCCAGCATCATCAACCACGATGACCGGGCTGGCCTGGAAGCCGCTTTGCAGCTGCGCGACAAGGTTGGCGGCACTGTGACAGTGGTCTGCATGGGCCCGCCCCAGGCGGATGTCGCCTTGCGCGAGGCTCTGGCCATGGGCGCAGACGATGCCTATCTGCTGTCTGCCCGTGAGTTCGGCGGCTCCGATACCTATGCTACCGCTACCATCATTGCGACTGCTCTGAAGAAGATTGGCTTTGACCTGGTGGTGACCGGCCGTCAGGCAATCGACGGCGATACCGCTCAGGTTGGTCCCCAGATCGGTGAGCAGCTGCACCTGCCTCAGGTGAGCTATGCTGAGGGCTTGGACGTTGACGGTGATTACATCATCGCAAAGCGCCAGTTCGAGGAAGAGGCTCATATGCTGAAGGTCAAGATGCCCTGCCTGGTCACCGCTCTGTCCGAACTGGCCGAGCCCCGCTATATGTCTGTCCGCGGCATTGTGGACGCCTATCAGCAGGAAATTACGGTTTGGGGCTTTGATGATTTGAAGAATGACCTGAATCCGGAGTGGATTGGTCTGAAAGGCTCTCCCACGAACGTGTTCCAGTCCTTTGGCAAGAAGATGAGAGATCCCGGCACCCTGATGAAGGATTTGACTCCTGACCAGGCTGTTGAAGCAATCATGGCAAAGCTGATCGAGCGTCATATTATCTGAGGGGGAGGGCTAAGACGATGAGTAAAGATATTTATGTAATTGTTGAACAGCGCAACGGCCATGTCCAGAAGGTCAGCTACGAGCTGATTGGCGAGGCCACCAAGCTGGCGGCTGATTCCGGCGAGCAGGTTATCGCTGTTCTGATGGGCTATAACATTGCCCCCAAGGCTGAATTGCTGATTCAATACGGTGCATCCAAGGTGCTGGTTATTGACCATCCCGTTCTGGAGCACTACACCACTGAACCCTATGTGAAGGCAATTGTCAAGGTGATTGAGGACTGCGATCCCAACATCGTTCTCTTTGGTGCTTCCAGCATCGGCCGTGACATGGCTCCCCGCGTAGCGGGCCGTGTTCACACTGGTCTGACGGCAGACACCACCCGTTTGGACATTGATGTGAAGAAGTACCAGGAGTATCTGCGCACTTCTACCTCTTTGTCTCTGCAGCCTGAGAAGGTTGATGCACTGGATACCTCCGACCGTTTCCTGAAGATGACCCGTCCTGCTTTCGGCGGCAACGTGATGGCCACCATCGTGTGCCGGAAGTATACGCCTCAGATGGCGACCGTGCGTCCCGGCGTGATGGAGATGCCCAAGAAGGACACCACCCGCAAGGGCGAGATCGTGACCTTCGACGCCGGCTTGAGCATGGACGACATGAATGTGGAGATCCTGGAAGTCGTGCACGACGACAAGAAGGTTGTTGATATCACCGACGCCAAGATCTTGGTTTCCGGCGGCCGTGGT
>NZ_FOXE01000010.1 GCF_900115635.1 Oscillibacter sp. PC13
CAACTACGCATGGACCGGCTATCCGTCTGCATTCTTCTCGGAGCACATTCCGACGGTAGTGGTTGGAGCGGAGCAGGCGAAGCTGTTTGACACGGAGCCGATGAACATCAAGTACATGGATCACGCGGTCATCGCGAAGACGACGGAAGGGGCCATGGAGTTCGCGTATAAGATGACGGGGACGGACAAGGTCATTATCTTCGACGGCGCGATGGGCGGATTGAACTGCTCGGAGAGCATGGCAGAGCTGCTGATTGACAGAGCGCCGGCAGTGGGCGAGCGCGTGGAGAAGGAGCTGCTGCCGAAGTGGTTCCGTCAGCGCGGCGTGGATGTTTCCGTGCTGGAGAAGCTGAAGGGCTGATTTCCGGTGACTGTGCGGGGAGCGCCCCCTCCCCGCTTTCTCATATTATCCATTTTTGATAAAGAAAAAGGAGAACTGTGTATGAAACTGTTCGAAAAAGGCCCCGGTTTTAAATCCGGTCTGGCCGACTTGCCGAAGCATCTAAACGGCAGTACGATTGGATCCGGCTTGGTTTCCACCATTTTCGGCTGTACGGGTCCCTGCCTGGTTACCATCGCCGCTGCTAACGCCGCTGGCTTTACACTGGCGGATACCGTTACCTGGGTATTTGGCATCTATGTCTTTGGTGGTCTGCTGGGCGCGATCCTGGCGCTGTATTATAAGGTACCTATTTCCGGCGCCTATTCCATTCCAGGTGCAACCCTGATGGGTGCGGCATTGGCCGGATACACCTTCAATGAAGCTGCCGGAGCCTTTATTATTGCCGGCGTGATCGTTTTAATTATTGGCTTTACCGGGCTTATCGGAAAGATTATGGACTTCCTGCCGCTTGAAATTGTGATGGCCATGGTGGCGGGCGCTATGATGAAGTTCGGCAGCGGCATCATCACAAACACTGTGGCGGACTATGTGGTCTGCGGCGCAGCTGTAGTAGCATTCCTGGTACTGCCCCGCCTTACGAAAAAAATTCCCGGCGTTTTGGGCGCTTTGGTGGTCGGCGTTGTGGTCGCTGTTGTGATGGGCCGTTTCTCCGGCGACATGGGCGACATTACTTGGATTGGGCCCCGCATCGTGGCACCTAAATTCAATGGTTCTCTGATTCTCTCCTGCTCTATTCCTCTGGCTGCCTTGGTTATGGGCGCTGAGAATGCGCAGGCAATGGGTGTTTTGAAGGCTGAGGGATATGATGTCCCTGCCAACACGATGACCGTTGCCTCCGGTATTGGCGGCATCGTCTCTGGCCTGTTCGGCGCACATAACGCCAATGTTGCCGGCCCCATGACCGCTATCTGCGCCTCTTCCGATGCCGGTCCCAAGGAAGGCCGTTATGTGGCTTCCGTTGTCAACGGTATTACCTTTGCCCTGTTTGGCGTATTTGCGGTATATGCCATCAGCTTTGTCAGCTTTGTACCCAGCAGCCTGGTCAGCGTTCTGGCAGGCCTTGCCATGATCAATGTACTGATTGGTGCTTTGAAGGATGCATTTAAGAGCGGCAAGTTCCGCATCGGCGCATTCTTTGCATTCTGCACGGGCCTGTCCGGCGTCAGCATTCTGAGCATCGGCTGCGCATTCTGGGCCCTGGTAATTGGCGTTGTGGTTTCCCTGATTTGCGAGCCTCAGGATTTCAAGGCCAGCAAGCAGACAGCTGCCGCCAAGAACTAAATCGGGTTTCATACTGATTTTTCAATCGAATAAATATGCGGGGCATCGGCATCCCGGCTGGGCTGCCAATGCCCCGTATATCTGAGCTGAAAGGAGCTTTTCCATGAAAGAACTGATTCCTGCACGGATTGCGGCTCTGCAATCAAAGCTGAAGGAGTTGAACCTGGATGCCGCTATGATTTATGACCGGGAAAATCTGATTTATTTTGCTGGTATTGACGATTTGGAGGGCGGCGCCCTGGCTGTTCCCGCAGAGGGAGAGCCGGAACTGTTCTGCCTCTGGATGGAGGCTAAACATGTCCGGGAAGTCAGCGGCATCGAAAAGGTGACGCCTTATATGTTCCCGTCCAACAACCAGAGCACCATGATGGGTGCTTGGCTGAAAGAGAAGGGATGGAAGGCCCCAAAGCTGGGCTTCACCCGTTATTTTATCAGCTTGAAAGATTTTCAGTGCCTGCAGAGTGCGGCACCGGACATGCAGGTTTGCGACATTGCCATTCCCTGCTATGAAATTCGCAGCATCAAAGCTCCCGCCGAAATTGAGCGGATGCGGGTTGCGGGCCGTGCACTGGCGGCTGGCATGGAGGCGGCCATTGCGTGTGTGAAGCCGGGGATTATGGAAACAGAGGTCCTGGCCGAGGCGGAATACGCCATGGCCAAGGCGGGCTCCATGGGCTCTCCCTTCCGGATGCAGGTTCTGACCCACAAACGCCAGCTGGATATTCATCCCTATGCCAGCCGTACCCCACTGGAAGATAATGCTCCTGTTGTTATCCACCTGGGCGCGTCCTGTGACGGATACGTGGCCAAGATGTGCCGCACTGTGTTCCTGGGCAAGCCCAAGGAGGAAAGTGTAAGGATTTATGAGGTGCTGAAGGAAGCACAGAAGGTGGCTGTCGAAGCGCTGCACCCCGGGGTTACCTGCGGTGAGATCTATGACAAGACCACGGCCTATGTGGAGGCACAGGGCTTTGGAAAGAACTGGGTGATGGAGCACATCGGCTATGGTGTAGGTATTCGCCAGTCGGAGTTCTACCCCATCATTGCCAAGGGCAGCGCCACGGTGCTGCAGGCAAACATGGTGGTGGATTTGCTGCTGCCCACCATCTATATTCCGGGCGTTGGAGGCCCCCGCATTACGGATACGATCCTGATGAAGGAAGACGGCGTGGAGTTCCTCACGGATTTCCCCGCAGGCCCTGTCTGCAAATAAGAAAGAGGGAGCTGCCAAAGAATTTCTCATGGGAACATGAATAGATTCCTCCTGGCGGATTCGGCTTGCAAAAGCCGATGATGGAAAGGTCAGCGCCGGCTGCATGGCAATTGCCATGCAGCCGGCGCTTCTTCTTTTTTAAAAGTGAAAAATAGATCCCTTAGAAAATAAACGGATATGGATGCTGGGCAAAGAAATCCCGTGTTGCCTGTGCGTCCGACTGAATCTGCGTTTTCAGCGCATCCAGTGAATCAAAGCGCACCTCATCCCGCAGATGCCGGAAAAACTCCACCCGGACAGTCTGACCATATAGATCACCGTCAAAATCCAGCAGCCACGCTTCCACCGTGATATCCGTACCGTTATTAACCGTGGGACGGGTACCGACATTGGTGACAGCCGCGTAAGAGGTACCGTCCGACAGGGTGACCATGGTGGCATAGACACCGTGGCTGGGGACCAGTACGTGGGGGGGAGCCACCAGGTTTACCGTGGGAATTCCGATGGTGTGACCAATCCGGCGGCCATGACGCACCACCTGAGACAAGGTATGTGGATGCCCCAAAAACCGGTTGGCCCGCTCAATCTGCCCAAGCTCTACCAACTGGCGGATATAGGTGGAACTGACGGTAATGCCAGCCACTTCTACCTTGGGAATGATGTCACAGCCAAGTCCAAGCTCAGCGCACTTTTTCACCAACAATTCCGGAGAACCCTGGTTTTTATGGCCAAAGTGGTGATCATGGCCAGCTACCAGATGCACCGCATGATAGCGGCCAACCAGAATCTTTGTGACAAAATCCTCCCATGATGTGGTCATCATCTCCTGATCGAAGGGAACCATAATGACATCCTGAATGCCATACAGACGCCGCACCAGCTCCCGTCGGTCTTCCGGCGAGTTGATCAGAGGGCAGGGAACACCGGTGACCACTTCCTTTGGGGGGCGGTCAAAGGTGAAAACGGCGGGAGTGCACCCCCGTCTTTTTGCCTCTTCCACAGTCTTCTGAAGCAGGGCAGCATGGCCCAAATGGACTCCGTCAAAGAAGCCCAGCGCAATGACTTTCTGTTTCATGATCTATGCTCCAAAGAAATTTTTCAGGGCGGTCAAGGTACCACCCAATGCCTGAGAAAGGCAGAGGAAATCGCCATTTTGCCCATAGACCCGATAAATTCCATCCGGAAGACGGGAATCTGTGATGGGATTGCCGTTGCGGATCCGCGTTTCGCGTCCCATTGTAGAAACCGTATAGGCGGGATAGGCAGAGAAAAAGAGGTCTGTGGGCAGCAACAGTTCTTCGCCATTGGACTGAACCTCTTCCAAAGTCACCGCCTGCTTTAAAGTAAAACCGGCGGCCATGGTGCGGCGGAGACTGTACAGCGTGCCGCCGCAGCCAAGAGACTGTCCAATGTCGTGACAAAGTGTTCGAATGTAGGTGCCCTTTGAGCAGACGCAGCGGAGAAGAAAGTCCGTTTCACTGACTTGCTCCAGCAGCTCCAATTCATAAATCGTGATGGAACGGGGCTTTCGGGCAACTTCCTGCCCTTTTCGGGCTAAGTTATAGAGCTTTTGCCCGTTTATCTTAATGGCGGAGTACATGGGAGGAATTTGCTGAAGGTCGCCCAGAAAGCTGTGAAGAGTGTCTTCTACTTCCAGCCGGGTGGCTTTCACAAAATGGGCTTCCAGTGTTTCTCCGGTGATATCCTGTGTATTGGTCACAAGCCCCAGCCGCAGACCGGCCACATATTCCTTTTTCCCATTTTCTGCAAACTCCGCCGCGCGTGTTGCCTGCCCCACAAAAACAGGCAGGACGCCGGTTGCCATGGGATCCAGCGTGCCGCCGTGTCCCACCCGCTTTTCATGCAGAATGCCGCGGATTTTTGCGCAGACATCCATGCTGGTCCAGCCTGCGGGTTTATCAATGATCACAATGCCATTCGGCATTTCGGAACCCTCCTTTGCACCCAAGGCGGCGCATATACGCCATAAGCGATTCGGGGCAGATAGGGACAAGCATCAGGAAACAGCGGCCTGCATCAGCAGGACGCTGTTTCGTCAGACAACTCCCTGACAGTCCTTGCCACCGCATCCAGAATTTTCTGCTTGGCCTGGGGCCAAGGCGCCTCTACAGTACAGCCGGCAGCCGCAGCATGGCCTCCGCCCCCCAGAAGCTGACAGACCTTTGTGGCATTTACGCGGCTGCCTGTGCGGACGGACATCTTCCACACATCCGGCCGCAGCTCCCGCATAGTGATGGCGCAGTCCACCCCCTCAATTTGACCGCCAAGGGCGGAGAGATCCTCCGCATCGCTTTCCGTGGCATTTACCCGCTCCATCAGGGAAATGGGAACGGACAAAACGGCCACCCGGCCACAGTCGTGGAATTCCATGCTGTCCAGCATGGCCCCCTCCAGCTGCATCCGTTTGCGGCTTTTCGTGCGGAAAAATACTTTATTGACCGCGTGGTAATCAATGCCGGTGCGCATCAGGGCCGCTGCCACCGCGTGGGTATCCGCAGTGGTGTTGGCATAGGCAAAGCAGCCGGTATCTGTAGACACTGCTACATAGAGGGGGAGGGCAATTTCCGCCGTAATAGGTCCCAGGGCCGCCAGAATGTCGTAGAGCAGCTCACCGCAGGCAGCCGCTTCCGGACGGACAATATTGGCTGCGCCAAAGTGCTCAAAGGATGGATGGTGGTCAATGGCCAGGTCGATATGCCCTACGTAGCATTTTGCATTCTCCGGCAGGAGCGCCACTGTGGCAATATCGGTAGAGACAATCTTTTTCGGCAGAAAGTCCGCCGGCGCCTCATAGGGCTGAAAATAGGGGGCGCTGGTTTTAGTCAGCTCCGGATTTGGAAGAAGGTAGGCTGTCTTTCCAAGCGCGCGCAAACCGGCACACAGGGCAGCAGCACAGCCGACCGTGTCTCCATCGGGGCGGACATGGGTTAGAATTAGCACCTGGTCAAAAGCGCGCAGTGCCTTGGCTGCTTCAGAAACCGTCAGCATATTCACTCCTCCGCTTTCGGCGGAGCTTCGTCCTGCCGTTCCACCTGGCGCAGTACTTCCAGAATGTGCGCGCCATACTGGATAGAATCATCTCCGATAAACTGAAGCTCTGGGGTATAGCGCAGCTGCAGGGCCTGTCCCAACTCCCGGCGCAAAAAGCCGGAGGCAGACTTCAGCCCCTTTAAAACTTCCTTCTCCCGGGACTTATCCAGGACGGAAATATAGACCCGGGCATACCGCAGATCACCCGTAGTATCGACACGGGTGATGGAAACCATGCCCACCTGCGAGACCCGGGGATCCTTCAGGTGACGGATCTGCTCTGCCAGAACCCGTTGAATTTCTTCGTTGATTCGGCCAATTCGATTGCTGGGCATAAAAAGACCTCCTTTGGACGGAACGGCGGAGTGCCGATCCTGAGGAATCATAAAGAAGGGCGGCGACAAAGCGCCGCCCTTCCCAGGTAGTTTGTGTCATTCAAGGCGTTTTGGAACAGGAAATCTTTTGGTGTGAGCATGCGCGGTATTTACTGGGAAATTTCCTGCATGGTGAAGCCCTCGATAATGTCGCCTTCCTTAATATCATTGAACTTTTCAATGGTCATACCGCACTCATAATTTTCAGCTACTTCCTTGGCATCGTCCTTGAAGCGCTTCAGGGAGGCCAGCTGGCCCTCGTGAATCACAATGCCGTCACGGACCACCCGCACAGAGCAGGCCCGAACAATTTTGCCGTCCTGCACGTAACAGCCGGCTACCGTACCGATGGAAGAAACCTTGTAGGTCTGGCGGACTTCCGCATGACCCAGTACCACTTCCTTGAATTTGGGGGCCAGCATGCCCTTCATGGCAGACTCGATTTCATCAATGCAGTCATAGATGACGCGGTACATCCGCATATCTACATTCTGCCGCACTGCACCATCCCGGGCCGCGGCATCCGGACGGACATTGAAGCCCACAATGATAGCACCTGAAGAGGCGGCCAGCATGACATCGGATTCATTGATAGCACCTACGCCGCCATGAATCACCTTTACGTTGACCTCTTCATTGGAGAGCTTCTCCAGCGAAGCTTTCACGGCTTCCACACTGCCCTGAACATCGGCCTTGACAATCAGAGCCAGTTCCTTGCGCTCACCGGCTTGGATCTGATCGAAGAGGTTCTCCAAGGACACCTTCTGAACCGGTGCGGCAGCCTTGGCCCTTTCCTCGGTCTTCCGCTGCTCCACCAGCTCCCGCGCCATACGCTCATCTGCCACAGCAAAGAAGGGGCTGCCGGCAGATGGGGCTTCAGACAGGCCCGCCACTTCCACAGGGACAGAGGGGCCGGCCTCGGTGAGGCGGTTGCCCTTGTAGTCGGTCATCACCCGGATGCGGCCTACCGCAGTACCGGCGATGATGATGTCACCCTGCTTCAACGTGCCGTTCTGTACGAGAAGGGTGGCCACGGGGCCGCGGCCCTTATCCAGCCGGGCCTCAATCACAGTGCCCTGACCCGCCCGGTTGGGATTGGCCTTCAGTTCGGCCATCTCAGCGGTAAGCGTGACCATCTCCAAGAGATTTTCGATACCGATATTTTTCTTGGCAGAGACTTTGCAGCAGATGGTTTCGCCGCCCCAATCCTCAGGTACCAGACCGTATTCCGTCAACTGCTGAAGAACCTTGTCGGGATTGGCGTTTTCCTTATCAATTTTGTTGATTGCCACAATGATTGGAATATTGGCCGCCTTGGCGTGGTTGATGGATTCCACGGTCTGGGGCATAATGCCGTCATCTGCAGCCACCATCAAAATGGCGATATCAGTGATCATGGCACCACGGGCACGCATAGAGGTAAAAGCCTCATGGCCCGGCGTGTCGAGGAAGGTAATGGGCTTGCCGTTCACCTGTACCTGATAGGCGCCGATGTGCTGGGTAATGCCGCCGGCTTCACCAGCGGCCACATTGGTTTTCCGTACTGCATCCAGCAGGGAAGTCTTGCCGTGGTCTACGTGGCCCATCACAACGACGACGGGAGCGCGGGGTACCAGATCCTCGGCCTTATCCTCGTGGTCGTCGATCAAACGATCCTCAATGGTGACGGTAACCTCATGCTCCACTTTGCAGCCCATTTCTTCGGCAATGATGGCGGCGGTATCATAGTCGATAATCTGAGGCAAGGAGGCCATAATACCATTTTTCATCAGGCACTTGACTACTTCAGCTCCGGTCTTTTTCATCCGGCTAGCCAGCTCGCCGACACTGATTTCGTCGGGAATCATCACCTTCACAGGGGCCTTTTTGGCAATTTCCAGCTGAAGTTTGCGCATGCGCTCCTGCTCATCCTGACGGCGCTTGTTGGAAAAGGTCATATTGCCCCTGCGCTGGTTGTTTGTGCGGATCTTTTCCTTACCGCCGCGCTGCTGCATACGGGTAGCCCGCTCGGGGGCCAAATCCTCCAGACGCTGGTCATATTTGGCCAGGTTCACATCTCCGCCTTTGCGGGTATCTACAATCTTCTTCTGGGGAACCCGGGTCGTGGGCTGTGTTGTCGCTGGCTTTTGCTGCTGCACAGACGCAGACGGCTGCACAGACGGCTTGCCATGCTGTCCCTGCTGGCTGGGCTGCGGGATCGTCCTTGCTGGCTGCTGCGCTTTAGCGGCAGGAGCGGCAGGCTCCGCTTTTTTGGGAGACTCCTGATAGGCATCCGCAAAAATCGCCTGAATACCGGAAACTTGGTTGTGCTGCGTTAAATAGTCAAAAATCAAAGATAACTCCCGATCTGTCAAGGCCTGCATATGGTTTTTCGGCGCCTCGGCATATTTTGTGAGAATCTCTGTAATCGTTTTGGTGGACAGACCAAAATCCTTTGCCACCTCATGCACTCTGTATTTTTCAATACCCAATCAAAACACCTCGTTATGCTCCAACCCGAGGGCTGGGAATTTTTAATTCCCGTGCTTCACACAGAAATAAAAACCATGCGCCATTTCGCGGCGCGGCTATGGTCTCAGGTACAGCCCCAGCGGGGCCAGAACCGCAAACGTAGAGCGGAACGCCATTTTTTGCTTGGCAAATACCGCTCATCAATCAAGCGGCACGGCCCGTCAACCGTCCTTCTTGCGGAAGGAGCCCTTCCCCTTTTTCACAGGGCGGCTGTGGGCATATGGATTTGACTTTGGCTGGAGACGATTGTCTCTGGAAGGGTAGGGCCTGGAGGATGCTGAACTGCCGGGCCGGGTCTTCCGTCTGGGTGCCGCTGTGCGCCGCTCAGAAGAGGAGCCTGCAGGCCGATCGGAAGGGGAGTGCGCAGGCTGCTCCGGCGGTTTAGGCGGTTCCTTGGGGAAAGAAGCCGTTCGAGTTCTTTTCCGGCCGGCGCGAAGATTTTTTTCGTGAGCCAACTGCTCGGTTTTCCGCTCGGCAGCCCGCTGGGCTTTGAGATCCAGTTTGGCAGCAACCTCGTCGTATTGCACGGGATCCAATTCGGCCAAACGGTGAACTACCGCCGCGGCAAGGCCGATATCCGTCAGGGCTGCTACGGCGACGGAAGAACGCCCCAGGGAACGGCCAAACACATCTTTTGTATAGGGAATACGGATCCACAGGCACTGTCCGGCCTGGGCAAAGTGTTCCACCCTTCGGCGGGTGTTCTCCGCCGCATCGGACGCCAGCAGCAGTACACGTGCATCCCGGGACCGGGCTGCCGCCTCTACCGGCTCTTCGCCGACTGCCAGCCGCCCACCGCGCATCGCGAGGCCCAATAGGGAGAGAACATGGTTACTGTCCATCCGCACCTCGCAGTTCTGCCTCCATGGCATCATAGACCTCTGGTGGAATGGCGGTTTCAAAGGCGCGTTCCAGCGCACGGGACTTTCGGGCCTTCTGGAGGCACGCCACATCATGGCATACATAGGCTCCCCGGCCAGGCTTCTTCCCGCCGAAATCCAGGCTCACCTGGCCTTCCGGTGACTTCACAACGCGAAGCAGGGACTTTTTATCTTTCATTTCCCGGCAGCCAACGCATTGCCGCTGGGGGACCTTTTTTACTTTCGGCATCCGTCAGGCCGCCTTTCTGCTAATATTATTCCTCAGGAGGAAGTTCCTCGTCATCCAGAATCTCGATGACATCTTCATCCATGTCATCGGAAGGTTCTTGATAGCTCTCCGGCTTAATGTCAATTTTATAGCCAGTGAGACGGGCGGCCAAACGGGCATTCTGCCCCTCCTTGCCGATGGCCAGGGACAACTGATCGTCCGGCACGAGAACGCGGCAGGCCTTACCCTCGTCTGCCATCCATACATCCACTACATCAGCAGGAGCCAGAGCGGCAGCAATGAACACGGCAGGATCCTCGCTGTATTTGATAATGTCAATTTTTTCGCCCCGCAACTCCTCCACAATATTACCGACCCGTTGGCCCTTAGGGCCGACGCAGGCACCGATGGGATCCACGTTTTCGTCGTTGGACCACACGGCCATTTTTGTGCGGCTGCCGGCCTCCCGGGCGATGGATTTCACTTCCACAGTGCCGTCATAGATCTCGGGAACTTCCAATTCAAAAAGGCGCTTCACCAGACCTGGGTGGGTTCTGGAAATCAAAATCTGGGGACCACGGGTGGAACGGCGGACCTCCACGACATAAACCTTGACATGCGTTCCCTCGGTAAGGATTTCACCGGGAACTTGCTCACCGCTCATCAACAGGGCTTCCGTAGACTCCGTGCCGGTACCAATCCGAAGGGATACGTTTCCGTTCCGGGGATCGATGCGGGTTACCACGCCGGTAAGAATTTCGTGCTGCTTGGAATTGAATTCGTCATACACCATGCCGCGTTCCGCTTCCCGCAGACCCTGGATAATCACCTGTTTGCCATTGCCTGCGGCGATACGGCCGAACTCCATTTTGTCCACGGGAATGTTGACAACATCACCAATCTCATACTTTGCAGAGATCTTTTTAGCTTCCTCCACCGGAAGCTCGTTGGCGGGATCCACATAGTCCTCTTCATCAACGACGTTTTTCTGTACGTACATCTTCAGATCCTGATGTGCTTCATCCACATCCACAATCACGTTCTCCACGCCCTCGTGATCCCGCTTATAAGCGGTGGTCAGTGCCTGGATGATTTTATCCATCATAAACGTCTGGGGAATGTTGCGCTCTTTCTCCAGCATGGCCAGGGCGGCAAAAATTTCAGCGGGGTTCATGCCGACGGGTTCTTTTTGCTTCTTGCCTTTCATCAATGATTCTCCTTATTGTTCAAATACATCTTTCAAACGGAAACGGTCAGAATTCCACCCGCAGGCGGACCAGAGCTACGTCCTTTTTGAGAAAGGTCCTCTCATCATTGCCAATGGCAACCGTAACATCGCCGTTCTCTGCGTCGTATGCCTTCAGTGTGCCGGCATACTCCTTTCGCCCATCCAGATTCCGGTACAGCTTCACCAGCACTGGGCTGCCAAGATAGCGCTGAAAGTCAGAGGCACGCTTCAGTGCCCGTTCTGCGCCGGCGGATCCAACCTCCAATGTATAACTGCCCTCAATGGGATCCGCCTCGTCCAGCAAATCAGAGAGCTTTCTGGAAATGGCTTCGCAATCCAGAATGTCCACGCCGCCGTCCTTGTCCAGCAGGACCCGGAGATACCAGGTGCCGGCCTCCTTGACGTACTCCACATCCCAGAGTGTGCAGCCTTGCTCGGCAATGGCGGGAGCCGCCAGCTCTGCCGTCAGGTCGGTAATTTTTTTCATGGAATCAGCTCCCTTCCACTGACAATTTTTACAAAATTTGACCAACTGAAAAAGGTCAAGAAAAAGAGCGGACCTGAGGCCCACTCCGCATACCTTACTCTTCTAACATAAGCACTATACCACAGCAGGCGAAAAAGTGCAAGCCTTTTCTTTCTATTATATTAAAGATATATCAGAAAGTGTGGGCAAAAAAAGGCCGGATATGCAGAGCGTTGCATATCCGGCAGAATGTCAGGTTTTCTTCAGCAATGTGGTTTTCAAAACGCGGCGGGGATCCTGGAGCAACAGAGCGACCAGCCAGGCAATGAGGCCAAGGGCCACGACAGACAATCCGAGATAGAAGTCATTCAGCATGTCCCCGGCAGCTGGGGTAAAGTATTCCGCCTGAAGTTCCGCATATTCAAAAATC
Source organism: Oscillibacter sp. PC13 (assembly GCF_900115635.1). GTDB lineage: Bacteria > Bacillota > Clostridia > Oscillospirales > Oscillospiraceae > Oscillibacter. The sequence goes on from NZ_FOXE01000010.1 coordinate 12,047, forward strand.
GCGTCTCCCAGCCACATGAGTGAGGCACCCCAGTAAATCAGACTAAGTGTGCCCAGACGCATAGAGTTGTCCGGGGCTCTTTTGTACCAGAGAACGGTACTGATGATGGCGGCAAAAACCGTGGTCAATAAGGTCATGAATCCGCCTCCTCACTTCACAGCGGCGGAGGGTTCGGCCGCCCGCTTTTCCATGGCATTGGAAACCAATACCATACCTGCCCAGGCCAGCGTCACAAGAAGCGCCATGGATACGCCGATGGTGGACATTTCGTGGAGCATGGCCACCGTGTCCTCGGGATTTGCGGCAGCGGTCAGGAAGGGAAACCAAGGGGTCACCTCGCCATGCCAGACATGCTCAAAAGCCAATAGAAGGGAACCGCCCCAGAGCATATTGGTCAGCCAGCCCAATTTTTGAGAAAAAGAAATTCGCTGACTGCTCTGCAGTACGCCGGGGGAAATGTCCATTTTGGACACAGATGCGCTCTCCCTCTTTTTGCAACTATGTTTGACGGCTGTCACAACGATAGCCTCCGCGGTAGGTACTAAAAAACATGCCATAGTAAAACCTCCTTAAAATATGGCCGGACAGCAAAAAAGCCACGAAAACAAGCGACACTCCTGCGGAGTATCCGCTTGCCTTCGTGGCAAGTATTTCAAAACCCGGCCAAATAACAAAAAGCCCTTCAGAGCATTGGTTTCTTCCTGAAACCGATATCATAAATATAGCACAGAAGAAAATGATTGTCAACAAAAATCACCGGCGGCACAGCCATCCCAACACACAGGAAAGAAGAAAGAGAATGAGGTTGGCCACCACAACGGAGGCACCTACCGGCATGGAGAGTGTGAAGGAGACCGTCAGTCCCACACAAAAGCAGACTACGGAGGTAATGCCCGCGCAGACGACTACTCCCCGGAAACTGTGGAATAGCCGCATGGCTGTCAGAGCGGGGAAAATCACAAGGGAAGAGATCAGCATGGCGCCCATCATCCGCATGCCCAAAACAATGGTCAGGGCTGTCAAAACAGCCAGCAGGGTATTGTACCAGTCCACCTTCAGGCCGGTGGCCCGGGAAAAGCTCTCATCAAAGGTGACGGCGAAGAGCTTGTGATAAAACAGAATAAACAAAGTCAGCACCGCAGCGCAGAGAAGAACGGACAGCACCACATCCGCCTTTGTCATGGCCAGAACGCTGCCGAACATATAGTTGTCCACGTCAGTGGTCATCCCGGTGGTACAGGAGATGACAATGATGCCCACGGCCAAAGAGGAGGCACTCATGGCAGCGATGGCGGCATCACTGTTCCAGTGTGGGTGATTTGCCATCCGCAACAGAAAAAAAGCCGCTAAAATTACCACGGGGATAGAAAAATACAGCGGGGTGAAGCCCAGCGCGACCGCAATGGCCAGCGCGCCGAAAGATACATGGGAGAGGCCGTCGCCAATCATGGAGTAGCGTTTCAAGACAAGGGAGACGCCCAGCAGGGCGCAGCAGAGGCTTACCAATATGCCGGCCACCAAGGCCCGCTGCATAAAAGGCCAAGAGAACATTTGCAGAATATTCATATGGATTCCTCCTGAAAACGGCGGCCTTGCGGAGATACCAAAAACTCTGCGGCAGTACCGAGAAAATAGTTGTCCCGTCCGATATGAAGCACAGTCCGGGTGCTTTGCAGGGCGGCTTTCAAATCGTGGGTCACCATGACCACAGCCATGCCTTCCTTCTGGTTGAGATAGGCCAGGGTTTTATAGAGATCCTGGGCTGCGGCGGGATCCAAACCGGTAATGGGCTCGTCCAGAATCAGCAGACGTTTGGCGGCACACAGTGCGCGGGCCAGCAGCACCCGCTGCTGCTGGCCACCGGAGAGATCCCGGTAGCTTTCATCCTTGAGCTCCAAAATCCCCAGCTTCCCCATATTCATGAGCGCAGCGGATTTCTGCGCAGCGGAATAAAAAAAGCGCACACCCTTCTGATTTAAGCAGCCAGAGAGCACTACCTCATATACTGTGGCTGGAAAGTCCCTCTGCGCCCGGGTCTGCTGGGGCAGGTATCCAATGGCGCCCTGCCGGAGTTCGGGCGCCCGTAAAATTTCACCGGAGAGCGGCGAAAGAAGGCCCAGAAGGCCCCGTAGGAGCGTGGACTTTCCAGAACCATTGTCACCCACAATACAGAGATAGTCTCCGGCGCGGATGGAAAAATTCAGGTGGGAAAGGACGCTCTGCCCCTCATAGCCAAGGGACACATCTCGGCAGGCCAGCAGTTCAGCGTTCTCCATGATCGCCGGCCTCCTTTCCAGCACAGATATCGCACAGGCCGGAAAACAACGTCCGGCGGGGGTTGATACGGAAGTGATGCTCCATCTCCAGATGCTCGTAGAGCCCCTGGAGATGGGAACAATCCAGGTGGCGGATCCGGCCGCATCGCTCGCACTGGAGCAGGAAACAGCCGCGGTGGTCGCTCTCCTCGTGGCCGCAGTACTGATAAAAGGCACCATCCTCCGTGTTAATTTTATGAACCCGGCCGGTGGAGGCCAATTTATCCAGCTGGCGGTAAATGGTGGCCAGCCCCACGGGAATTCCCTCCTGGCGTAGATCCTCAGCGAGTTCTCCTGCAGTCAAGGCCTCTTCCTGCCGTTTTTCCAGGCAGGCAAGTACAGCCTGCTGCTGTTTGGTGCTGTAGGGCACAGAATATCACCCCTAAATATGAAAATGATTATCGTTTTCATATTATAGACGGATATGAAAAAAAGTCAAGAGCAGTTGCAAAAATACAATGGATAGGATATAGTAAATCTGTTATATGCATACGTAAATATTGCGCGATTGAGACGCATCAAAATAACAGGAGCGAAGCAACATGAAAGTGTCACTGGTCATCATGGCGGCAGGCTTGGGCTCCCGCTACGGCGGCAGCAAGCAGGTGGACGGCATTGGGCCCAATCATGAAATTCTGATGGAGTATTCCATTTATGACGCCCTGCGGGCAGGATTCAATAAAATTGTGTTTATCATTAAGCCGGAGATGGAAGAGTTGATGCACCGCATCTGTGGGGATTATCTGGCGAAGAAAACTGCCAAGGACGGAAGCCCGGTGGAGGTAGCATACGTTTTTCAGGATTTTTCCTCTGTTCCGGATTTTTACCACATCCCGCCGGAACGGACAAAGCCATTTGGTACTGTCCACGCCCTGCTGTGTGCGGCAAATGCGGTTTCTGAACCCTGCTGCGTGATCAATGCAGACGATTACTATGGGATTGACGCCTATCAAACCATTTATAACGAACTGGTAAAGCTGCCTGCAGATGGCAAGGCAACCATGGTGGGATATCTTTTAAAAAATACCGCCAGCCTGCACGGTACAGTATCCCGCGGTGTTTGTACCGTAAAAGATGGAAAGCTGAATACCATTCGGGAGGCATTGAAGGTCCAGCTATACGCAGACGGTACGCTGCGGGATCTGGCGGAAGACCAGCCTTTGGCGCCGGACACTGTGGTGTCGATGAACTTTTGGGGCTTTGCGCCCAGCATTTTTCCCGCACTGAGGCTGTATTTCGAAAACTTCCTGCGCACTGAGGCTGGAGACAATCTCAAGGCGGAGTGCCTGCTGCCCGTGATGGTTGGGGAGCAGATGCGGGAGGGAAAGCTGGAAGTTTCCGTCCTCCGCTCCAATGACAAGTGGTTCGGCATGACCTACCACCAGGACCGGGAAGTCGTGGCCGCAGAGCTGCAGAGGCTTCACAGGGATGGGGCCTATCCGGAGGATTTGCGGAAATAAGAAAAGCAGGCACACGGCATGGGGCCGTGTGCCTGCTTTTGTATAAAGAGAAAAGAGCCTGTGGGGCATGCATGGCAGGCGTCGCCGTTACATAAAAAAGCATAGGCCCTGCGGCCGAAATCAACGGAAAATTTTTTGATAGAATTTGACACCATTTTTTCAACAATTTGTTTCGACTTTTTTGACGAAATCACGTCTTCTAGATATAGAAAAAGATTTCAAAGGGGCGAGTCACATGGCAGGGAAGAAGCAGAAAACGAAGATTTGGAAGAGAATCCTGGGGCTCCCGGCAATTTTGCTGACATTGTCGGTACTGATGGCGCCAGCAGCACCAGCGGGAGCTGTCCCGGCGGAGACAAAGCAGGCAACTCAGACAGAACCTGTTTTGGTAAAGGTGCTGGAGCCGGCAGAGCAGACAGCCGGGCAAACCACTGAACCGGAGACACAGGCGAAGGAGTGGGAACCTGTTCCAAAGGCAGCGGTGCCGGTGGAAGATACTTATTTTTCTGATGCAGTATTTTTGGGGGACTCCCGCACAGAGGGATTTTCCCTTTACAGTGGCTTGAAGGAGGGAGCCTATCTGTTCTCTGTAGGTGCTACCGTAGAGTCCGTATTCACAAAGCCTACCGAGAAGACAGCCCAAGGCACGATTCCTATGCTGGATGCACTGGCGGAGATGGACTGCAGTAAAGTCTATGTGATGCTGGGGGTAAATGAACTGGGATGGCCGCGGGCGGAAAAATTCAAGGAGCAATACGGCAAAATCATTGACCGTATTCGGGAGGACCACCCGAATGCCCAGGTGGCAATCCAATCCCTCCTGCCGGTGAGTGCTCGCCAGGAGGCCAAAAAGAGCTATGTCAATAATGAACGCATTGCTGTGTATAACCAGCTGCTGAAGGAGTTGGCACAGGAGAAGGACTGTCCCTATCTGAATGTGGCGGAGGCTGTCTCTGATGAAACTGGATGCCTGCAGGCGGACTGGACTTTTGACGGTATCCATCTGAATGTGGCCGGCTGCCAGGCATGGCTGGATTACCTGAAGACCCACCCGGCATGGCCGGAGACAACGTAACAGAGCAAAAGGACCGGGGTGGAAAAAACGCCCTGGTTTTTTTATGGCAAAATGATGCGGATGTACCCTGCTTTTTTTGAAAAGTTTGACATTGAGCATATGGAAATGCAGAATGGCATGCGCTGTAATAGAACAAAAGCACACGGCGGGATCTTTTGAATGTTTCAATAGGAAGGGAGAAGAGCACAATGAACGCAAATTATTTTACCGCCTCTCTCACATTATTTCATGAGGACGGGAGCCTGGACTTTGAAAGCCAGGAGAAGCTGTTTGATAACCTCATTGAAAACGGGCTGGACGGTATCCTGGTAGAGGGCAGCAGCGAATTTTTTGCCATGCCCATGGTGCAGCGCCGGGAGATGGCAAAGTTTGCCATTAAAAAAGTAGATCACCGCGTGAAACTGATCATTGGAACCAGCCACATGGTGGCCGATGAGATTATCAGCTTTTCCAACTACTGTCTGGACGCCGGTGCGGATGCGGTGATGATTCTGCCTCCGTACTACTTTAAATTTGGGGCCGAGGCGCTTCTGCAGTATTATGACCGCTTAGCCAGCGCGATTCATGGTCCCATTTATATTTATAACTTCCCAGACAACACCGGATATACCATTCCGCCTGCCACAGTGCTTCAGTTGGCCACAATGCATCCCAACATCGTGGGAATGAAGGATACTGTCCTGGCAATGGACCATACTCGGGAACTCATCAAAGTGGTTAAGTCGCAGATTCCCACATTTGAAATTTACTCTGGATTCGATGATAATTTCGCTCACAACCTTCTCTCCGGCGGCAACGGCTGCATTGGCGCGCTGCCCAATGTAGTGCCGGAGGTCTGTGCAGCTTGGACAAAGGCATTCCGGGAAAACGACTTGGTCGGAATTGCGAAAGGCCAGCAGTGTGTGGATCACCTGATGGACTTGTATGCCATGCGGAGTCCCTTTCTGCCAGTGATTAAAGAGGCTGCTAAGCTGCGTGGGATTGCAGCAACCAGCGCCAGCACCTTCCCCATGCCAAACGCCACCGTGGAGGATGACGCCAAAATTTTGAAGCTGCTCCACCGGCAGGGTATTTGCTGAGCAGTTGAAAAACTGCGGGGAAACACTCGCCACTTTGGGAAGGATGACGCAGAAGACACCCGGGGCCTGTTTTGCAGGCTCCGGGTGTCTTTTTATGATGCCCCTGTGCCATCGCTCCGCCCTTGCAAGCTGCAGGTGCGGCGCTAAGTGGAAAACCAGAGGTGTTGTCAAGGGCTTATCTGGCCTGAAAGACATGCGTTTTTTTCGGCTCGCAGTCCACCGCACTTGCGCCCGGGGGCGGTTTGGGGTAAGATAGAGACAATATGAAAGGGGGCGCTGCCATGCAGTACCAAGCGGAACGGGAGGCCGTCTGCCAAGTGGGAAAACTCTTATATGACCGGGGCTATGTGGCCGCAAACGACGGCAACATTTCCGTGCTGGCGGAGGAAAATCGTCTGCTGATTACGCCCTCCGGCATCAGCAAGGGGCGAATGACGCCGGAAATGTTGCTGGTGACGGATTTGGAGGGCCATGTTCTGGAGGGAAACCGCCACCCCACGTCTGAGGGAAAAATGCATCTGACGGTTTACCGGCATCGTCCGGAAGTTCGGGCAGTGGTGCACGCCCATCCGCCGGTTTCCACGGCGTTCTCTGTCTGCCGGCGCGGACTGGAGACACCGTATCTGGCGGAGCTGGTGGCGGGACTTGGGAAAGTGCCCTGTACATCTGCCTTTGCCATGCTCTCTACCGACGAGGTGCCGGAGAGCATTCAGCCGTATCTGGCGGAGTATAACGCAGTACTGCTGGCCAATCACGGATCCCTGGCCTGGGGTGAAACGCTTTGGGAGGCATTTGACCGCGTGGAAGCAGTAGAGCATACGGCCAAAATTTTGAGAAATGTGCAGCTTCTGGGCGGCGGTGTGCGGCTGACAGAAGAAGAGACAACCCGGCTCCGGAGCCTGCAGGGCATGTACCGGACACTGCGGGAGATGACGAAATGAGGGAACTGCTATGAAGGATATCCAGAAAGTCACCCATGTCCAGAATATCCGCTATGACAAGGAGGCGGAGGCCCTTTATATCATTGACCAGACGCGTCTGCCCAATGAGGAAAAGGAGATCCGGTTGGAGACGGCGGAGGAGATGTATACCGCTATCCAGACTTTGCAGGTGCGGGGCGCTCCGGCCATCGGCATCTGCGCAGCCTACTGCCTGTACGCGCTGGCACGAACCATTCCGGAGGAGGAACCGGAGGCGTTTTTGGAGAAGCTTCGGGCGTATGGCGCGTATCTGAACAGCTCACGCCCCACGGCGGTGAATCTCAGCTGGGCCATCCGGGCCATGCTTGCCACGGCAGAGGAGCACTGGAACGAGGAACGCGCCGCGCTGCTGGAGGCGCTGTATCAGAAAGCGGCGGCCATTCATGAAGATGATATTGCCAAGTGCGCGGCCATCTCTGAGTATGGCCTGACACTGGTGAAAGACGGGGACGGCATCCTGACCCACTGTAATGCGGGCCCCCTTGCCACCTCCCGGTACGGCACAGCCCTGGGGCCCATCCTGCTGGGAACGGAGCGGGGAATGAGATTCCGCGTATTTTCCGACGAAACCCGGCCCCTTCTTCAGGGCGCGCGGCTGACCAGTTATGAGCTGCACCGGGCGGGAGTGGACGTGACGCTGGTCTGCGATAACATGGCCTCCATCGTCATGAAAAACGGCTGGGTTCAGGCCTGCTTTGTGGGCTGCGACCGGGTGGCGGCCAACGGCGACGCCGCCAATAAAATCGGCACCTCCGGTGTGGCAATTCTGGCGAAGCACTACGGGATTCCCTTTTATGTACTGGGCCCCACCAGCACCATTGATTTGAACTGCCCGGACGGAGACCATATTCCCATTGAGGAGCGGAATCCGGAGGAGATTAAGACGCTGTGGTATGAAAAACCCATGGCGCTTTCGGACATCAAGTGCTATAATCCCGCATTTGACGTGACGGACCACAGCCTGATTTCCGGCATTGTGACGGAGAAGGGCATCTGCCGTGCCCCCTATACCGAAAGTCTGGCGGCATTATTCGACAACAAAACATAAAAATGGACAGAAAAATTACAGGGAGGAATTATTATGGCCATCAAAGAATCCCCATCCGCCTGCATTGCGGCGGATGAACAGCAAATTGCCAAGGCTGTTCTCATGCCCGGCGATCCCCTGCGGGCACAGTATGTGGCGGAGCACTATCTGGAAAACCCCGTCTGCTTTAACACAGTCCGGAACATGCTGGGCTACACCGGAACCTACAGGGGTAAAAAAATCTCCGTGATGGGCCATGGCATGGGCGTGCCCTCCGTGGGCATTTACAGCTATGAGCTCTATCAGTTCTTCGGCGTGGAATCCATCATCCGCATCGGCTCTGCCGGCGGCATCGGCGATGATGTGAAGGTGCGGGACGTGGTGATTGCCATGGGCGCCTCTACGAATTCTCACTTTGCCGACCAGTACCAATTCCCCGGGCAGCTATGCGCCACAGCCAATTACTGCCTGCTGAAAGACGCGGTGGAAGCGGCCGAAAAGCTGAGCGTCCGGGCGGATGTGGGCCAGGTGTTCACTGCTGACCAGTTCTACAACGACAATCCAAATGCCGGAGAGATGTACCGGAAGTTCGGTATCCTGGCCCTGGAGATGGAGACGGCGGGCCTGTATTGGACAGCTCAGCGCCTGGGGAAGAAGGCCCTCAGCATTCTCACCATCTCCGACCATATTTTTACTGGCGAGGCGCTGAATGCCCAGGAACGGCAGGACTCCTTCCACGAGATGATGGAGATTGCCCTGGAGACTGCCTGGAAATCGCTGGAGGGCTGAGAATGGCCCTTTTCGGAAGACGGGAGAAAGTCTTTGAGGTGAAGGGGGACAAGGCCGCCTGGAAGCAGGCAAAACAGCGCCTGCAGGAGGCTGGAATCAAAGTGATGGAGTCAGGCGGCTATGACGCGGAGGTGCCGGTGTGCGGTTGCGACGCCAGGCTGGATATCCGGGATTTTGGCCCCAGTGGGAAAATTGACCGCAGCAGCTATTACATCTCTGTCCGTCCCGAGGATGCAGACCGGGCACGGAAGCTGCTGAAGAATGAATGACGAAAACCGTCAGGCCCGCCGCAGAATCCTGCGGCGGGCCTGACGGTTTCACAAAACCTTATACCTGGGGAACGGGGTATACCACCCCGCCTACGGAGACGCTTTCCAGATCCGCAAGGGGAAGGATTTCATCCAGAACCCGCCCTTTTGTGCAGACCGTGACGCCGCCCTTCGGCTTGATACTGCCGCCGGACGTGGAGAGGTCGATCACCGTGCCGTCGGTCTTGGTGAGCAGAATTTCCACATTCTCGAAGTACCGCTCCATTTCACGGCGGTCCCCGTCACTCTGGCGGCCGCTGGGAGCGTCGCTCCACTGTACCGGACTGTCCACGGTATAGGCGACCTGCACAGCCACCGGTGACACGGTCACCTTGTCAACCGTGAAGGTCATGCCGCCCTGCTCAAAAGCTTCCCCGCCGCCCAGGGTGATGGAGGCGTCCTCGTAATCCACATCGAAGCGGAATTTCCAGTGGCCCTCTACAACGGGAATGGAACTGCCGGTCTCTTCGTCGAAATAGCACAAATCTTGGAACTCCGCTGTGGCGGTACAGGAGGTGATGGGCACGTCGGCGCTGAGGGACTGCACCATTTGGATTGCGGAATCGTCCGGATTCTCATCTATGAACCAGGAGCTGCCGTGGCAGCCGCCCCGGATGGAGAGATCTGCGCCGCCAAAGCCGCCCATCAGCAGGGACTTTGGACTTGTGCCCTCGGGCAGCAGGGGCTGGCCGTCATCCCGGCTGATGGTATAGACGATGCAGGCGTTGTATTGATCGCCGAGAATGGCATCCGCGGTAATGGTAACGCCGTTATCGGTGGCGCTGGCGCCGATGGGACGGCCAATCTGGTCAATGATTTCCGTCTGGGCCACATTGCCGCCAAAGACGCCCGCAAAGGACTCTGCCGCAGATTTCAGTATGCCGGTGGCGCCGGCGGTGCCCACGGCCAGCACCAATACCGCGGCCGCTGCGATTAGGAGCGTCCGGCGGACGGGCCGGTGACGGCGGGGGGAAGCCTGCCGGGCGGCGGTCAAGGCCTGCCCGGCGATACGGCTTTTTTGTTCCGGCGTGAAGTGCAGGGTATCCAACTCCTGCTGGTAGTCAAACGGTCTGTTCATAGATTGCGCCTCCCAAAAGTTCTTTCAGCTTGGCCCGGCCACGGGCCAGGCGGGTATGGACGGTAGCGGTGGGGATGCCCAGAATTCCGCCGATTTCAGCCGCGGGATACCCCTCGTAATAAAAGAGGTAAATCACCGCCCGGTAGTGGGGCGGAAGGGTATTTACCGCCGCCAGCACGGATCCGTCCGGGGTCTCCGGTGCCGGGACTTCCAACACAGTGTCCAGCCCGCAGGTGCGCTTCCGCCAGGGACTTTTTAAAAGGTCCTTGCAGGCATTGGCGGCCATTCGCAGGATATATGCCCGCTCATGTGACGGGCTGTCAAATTCCCGCAGCTCTGTCAGCAGCTTTACGAAAACGGTCTGGCAGACGTCCTGTGCATCATGGGTATTTTTCAGATAGGTGTAGCTCAAGCGGAGAATGGCGTCGGCATAAGTCTTTGCCAGATACTCTGCCCGTTCGGTTTGATTCATGGCTTCAACTCCTTTGGAGCGCTCTCAAAAAGAATACGATTGAAGAGGAGGAAAACTTTCATCGGTGTACAAAAAAGAGGAGAGCGGCAGCGCCGCTCTCCTTCCGTTTGTTTGGGTGCTTGCCGGAATCGCAGAATACATTATTCCAGCACGATCAAAGCTACCAGTTCCACAGGCTCGCCGGTGCGGTTTTCCACACTGTGACCAGTTCCACCGCCGGTAGAGCAGACGTCGCCGGGGTGGATGACGCGCTCTTCCCCGTTGTCGTTGAACACAGCCTCGCCCTTGACCACATAGAAAAACTCTGTCTCGTGCTCATGGCAGTGATAACCAATGGAGCAGCCGGGATCGATGGTCAGTGTGGCAAACAGACGGGCATGACCATACATCTCTTCCTTCGTGGCCAGATCCTTCATGTGAATGATGCCATTTCCGTTTTGAACGCGGGTCTCTCTGCAGGGGCAGCTGTCAGACATGATAACCATATTGTATTCCTCCTCAAACGATACCGGGGGCCGGATCCTCTTGTGCCTGCGGCGAACCGGTGATAAAATAAATACTGTCAGATAATTACTGCGGAATGTCTACCATTGTAGCAGAGGACTGGAAAAAAGTCCAGAACAGACGAGAAGGAGCGCATCATGAAAACATCTTTCCGATTGCTGGCAGCCGGTTTACTGCTGGCAGTATTGACCGGATGCGGCGGACAGACGGCGGAAAAAGAGCCGGAACCAAAAGTGACAACAAAAATAGAGAACCTGACGGTGGAATTTGCGCCGGGCGGAAATCTGGCCGACAAAACAACGCTGCTGGCGCCTCTGTCGGAAAAGCTGCAGACAGCCCTGAAAGCTGCCGGCGTGGAAGTGGAGGAAGTGAGCATTGTCCTCAGCACGGCCCCCGCTGCCACAGGGCAGGCGCTGGAAGAGGGCGGCGTGGACGCGGCATTTCTGCCAGCGGAGGCGCTGGCGGAATTCGGCGGGAGTGCGGTTCCTCTGCTGAGTGCCGCGTGGCAGGAACCCTCCTGCGACAGCGGCAATCCGGCGGACTGGAACGGCGAAGAGACTAGTTGGACGGAGAATTGGACCGCGGGACAGCGGGTGCTGCTGTTGGCGGGACCGTCGGAGTACGGCCGGAATCTGGCTGCCCGGGCAAAGAGCGGCACGGAACTGACCTGGGAAGAACTTTCTAAGGCCGGGTGGGGCCTTTCGGGAGGGAGAGCAGACGACATGGCGTCGCTTTGGCTGGCGGAGCGGTATGAGGGAAAGCTGCTGTCTGCACTGCCGGACACCGTGCTGTTTGAGAGCCAGGATGAACTGCTGGCGGCCTTGGCGGAAGAGAAAGTGGATGTGATTCCCATGATTGCCGACGACCGGATCGATGCGGTGGAACAGTGGATGCGCTCGGTATCAATCGGCGGGTGGGGCCGGAGTGGTTTGATTTGGGACGAAACAACGGTGATTGGCGTGACGGAGCGATATTACGGTACTACAGCGGCCGTCAGCACCGAAAGCGCGTGGAGCGGGGAAACATTGTCAGATGCCTTGTCGGCGGCCCTGAAGTCGCTGGCTGATGATACGGAGTTTTCAGCCCTGGCTGGGGCGGGGCCTTTTTCGGACATTGACGGGGAGGATTTGGATCCACAGCGCCGGTTGCTTGTGTTCTCCGGGAAGAACAGGTAACAAAACGGAAAACCGCGCCGGGTCAACGGAACCCGGCGCGGCAATTTTTTACAAGGGGGTATCAGCCGCCGCTCCCGGCTGCAAGACATGCAGAGAGGTTCCAGGTACGCCAGTCGGCGCAGCAGTCCCGGGCTGATTCCCGGCGCTGATCCACCAAGTGCCCCATAGAGAAACGCAGGCTGTCCCACTGTGTCACCACCATGCTCCGATCCAACCGGTCCAGCTGGGTCAGCGTGTCATAGGACAGGCTATAAAGCAGGTAATCCGTATCAATGGCCGCGCTCTCCCCTGTGAGATACCGGTCCACCTGATCCCTTGCTACCAGATAATCTATAGGCACACAATTGATGAGAAGCCATCCGGCCAGAGCGGCTGCAAAGGCTACGCGGCAGAAGGAAAAGTCCGCATTCCAGACCTTTCGGAGGGCGGCCAGGAAAAAAAGCGCCATCATGGCCATGCCCCAGTACGTCATGCACCGCTTGAAGCTCAGACCGTAAGCGGAGACATACAGGCTCATCCGCCACAGAGCGGAGGCCAGCAGCACCAGACTTTCCACCGCGAGAAGGGTGGAGAGGATGCGAAGAATGATCCAAGTACGGCCCGATCTGCGGGAGAGGGCCGATGCGGCCAGCATGACGGTGAGATTCAGCACCGTGACCCCCACCATTTGGAAAAAGCCGCTGCGGGCCCATTCGGCATAAGAGATCCCCTGCTGGGCGAGGAAGACTTCGCCGCCGAAAAGTCCGGCGGACTGCACCAGTAAAAACAGCAGATACAACCCATCCAGCGCTGCCAGAATGATGAGGAACACCAGCGCATCGGCGGAGAGAACCTTGGCTGCAGGCTTCTCCCGGGCGGGCGCGGGGCGGCGGAGACGGTACAGCAGGCCAAAGACAAAGGGCGTGACCAGCAGGGCACCCATCAGGTTCCACACGGAACGGGTGAAGTGGATGCGGATGAAATCCCGCAGGTTCCGCGTGGCAGCGGCAAACAGCGCGTCGGCAGAGGCCAGAACAGGGACCAAAAACAACAGCAGAAGCAGCGCGGCGGCGCCTCCCAGCACCGCTGCCGTGACGCGTTTGGAATCCCGGGTCTTCCCGGTGGGAGTCAGGGTGGAAAAGGCGGCGCCCAAGCTGCCAAACAGGCCGCTGAAAAACAGCTGCGTCCGCTCCCAAAGCATGGCGGGCCGCCACCAGGGGAACACAGCCGCACCGGAGAGACCGCAGGCGTGAATTGGAATCAGCACCAGCAGAGCCAGCAGATTCCAAAATCGAAAATAAAAATTGGAGCCCAGGGCAAATGCAGCCGCCAACAGCAGATTGCAGAGAAATAGGACCCGGCTTTCCCGGCTGCGGAAGAGCGCCTGCCCCAAGGCGGCCGCCAGCACCGCGTACCAGGCGAATACGATAGCCGTGAGGCCCATCCCCCAAGGCCAGGACCAGAAAATGATGTCCACACACAGGAAACACCAAAGCAGCACACCGGCCAGCACCAGCCGGTCCCGGCGGTCCGTTTCATAAATTTTAATAGAATTTTGGGCAGGCTTCGCCGGCCCTCCCGACGGCAGGGCGTTTTCAGGAACAGTCATATAAAATTCTCCTTTTTAAATTGTCCGCTTCATGCGGACAAAACAATGACAGAAAACAGAGTCAGGCCCTTTTGGAACGCAGAGCCATGGCCGCCAGGTTCAGCAAAAAAGTGACGGAGACCAGAAATACCGCTGCCTGCGCCACAGCATCCACAGTATCCAACAGAGCGGACCAATCGCCCAGCGCTACCCGGCAGCAGACTTCAAAGAGCTGAAGGCAGAGGGACGCGGCACAGGCGGAAAAGCTCCAAAGGGACAGGGGTTCCCCCCGGGATGTACCTTTCCCGAAAACCCGCAGCGCCGCTAGTATCCAGGCGGCAAGTCCCAGCAGAAGGCTTCCCGTGTTCAGCCAGGAAATCATGTGCTCACGGCTCCTTTCCGCCGGAGTCCTCCGGAACAAATTCCAGAATATCCCCAGGCTGGCAGTCCAAAGCGGCACAGATGGCCTCCAGTGTGGAGAAGCGTACCGCCTTGGCCTTGTTGTTTTTTAAAATCGACAGGTTCGCCAGGGTGATGTCCACCTTTTCCGACAGCTGGTTGAGACTCATTTTCCGCTTCGCCATCATCACATCCAGATTGACTACGATTGCCATACGCCGCCCCCTAAATGGTCAGGTCGTTTTCCGCCTTCAGCTCCGCTGCCTGGCGGAAAAGAGCGGACATGACCAGACACAGCAGGCCAAACATGGCAAAGATGGGGACAAACAGGGCATTGTACGAAAAGAGAGGGACGGGAGAGCGGTAAAAACAGAGACTGAAGACCACACGCACCAGTGCTGCGGCGGAAATGACAAAGGACGCCCAGGCCGCCCGGCGAAGGGAGACGGCGTTCTCCATGGAGAAAGGCTCCTCCCGAAGAATGGTGTCCAGCACCCGGCGCCCCTGCCAGAGAATAATGGCGGTGCAGCAGCCGCAAAAAATTAAAAAGGCGATTAAGACCAGTTCCGGCCAGGCAGATAACCAGGCGTGCTCCGGGTCATCTGGCCCCAAATAGGCGGTGAGATAGCGTGCCCGCACCAAACCGGGCACCATGGGCAGGGCGATCAAATTGCAGACAAAGGTGGCGGTCATCAGTGCCTTTAAAATTCCGGCAATTTTCTGTATGGGGGTCGTTTCCATGGGCATTCCTCCTTTGTGTCGTATCCTACCATGGAAATTATTGAATGTCAATGATTATTTATTGTTTTTCGATAAAATTGGAAGAGGGAAATCAAATAACTGCACAAATAAAAAGCAGGAACACGGGCGGCCCTTTCGGACCGCCCGTGTTCCTGTATGATATAGAGAAAGGAGAGGGAAAATATCGTATCTTTCACAAGCATCTTTGCTTGATGTGTTCATCTTAATGGCCGGACTGGAAAAAGTCAATGGGTGGGGCAAAACCTTCATAATTTGTTTACAACCCCTGTAATAACAGAGTTTTTGTTCATAAATCGTTCAAAAAATATCAGCAAAATCTTCATTGACTTCATGCTTGCATCATGTTATTATTTAGCATGCTAATTTTTAGTCAACTAAATAAAAAGAGAGGAGATAGGACATGATGGAGCACGAGAAGGCACTGGGACCTATGCTGGGGCGGGCATCTCATCTGGCCCGGGAACGGCTGGAGGCCAGGCTTTCCCAATATGATGTGACGCCGTCCCAGACGCACACTTTGATGTATCTTCACCGCCGCGGCGGTCAGGCGGCGCAATGTGAACTGACGGCGTTTTTAAAGGTAAAGCCCTCCACCGCCAACGGAATTTTGGACCGGATGGTGGAAAAAAACCTGGTGGTGCGCAGCGTCAGCGGTGCCGACGCCAGGCGGAGACTGATTACCCTCACAGAAAAGGGACAGGGGAAGCAGGCGCAGTTTCAACAGAGCTTCCGGGAATCAGAGGACATCATGATCCGTGGCTTTACGCCCGAGGAGACGGAGACCTTTCGTGAACTTCTGGGCCGCGTGATTCAAAATCTTGAGGAGGATCGAACGATATGCTGAAAAAACTATGGCCTCACGCGAGGCCATACCGGGGATGGATTGCCGCAGGCGTGGGATGCAGCGCGGCGGAGGCCATCTTTGAGCTGCTGATTCCTCTGGTCATGGCGGATATTGTAAACATCGGAATTGAAAACGCTGACCAGTCATTTATTTTGCAAAAGGGTGCACTGATGGCGGGCATGGCTGTTATCTCCCTGTGCTTTGGCCTGGGGGCGGCGGCCTGCTCGTCAGTGGCCGGACAGGGCTTTGGCGCGGGCCTTCGCCGGGCGGAGTACGAGCACATTCAGGATTTTGCCTTTTCCAATATTGAGAAGTTTTCCACGGCCTCCCTGGTGACCCGTTTGACCAACGACGTAAACAACATGCAGATGACGCTGATGATGGGGATGCGGCTGCTGGTGCGGGCTCCGGTGATGCTGGTGGCAGCCCTGATGCTGTCCATTCGCCTCAGCCGCCAACTGAGCAACGTGTTCTTGGTGGCAATTCCATTGCTGGTGGTGGTAATTTCCCTAATCCTCACAAAGGCCAGTCCATTGTTCCGCTCCCTGCAGGAAAAGACGGACGCGCTGAATCTGGTGGTGCAGGAAAATTTGACTGGCATCCGGGTAGTGAAGTCCTTTGTACGGGAGGATTACGAGCAGGAAAAGTTTGCAAAGCGCAACCATGACCTGCGGGATACCTCTGAGAAGGCCTTCGGCGTGGTAGTGATCAACATGCCAATCATGATGCTGATTGTCTACAGCACGATCATTGCTGTCATGTGGTTTGGCGGCAAAATGGTTTACGCAGGTACACTGCCGGTGGGAGATCTGACGGCATTCTTTACCTATATCACTCAGATTTTAATCTCGCTGATGATGGTGTCCATGATCTTTATGATGATGACCCGCTCCATTGCCTGTGCAAAGCGGATTGTGGAAGTACTGGACGAGGCGCCGGCCATTACGGACGACAAGGCGGAAGGCGGCGCCTCTGTGGAGGACGGCAGCATCCGTTTTGACCATGTGTCGTTTAAATACGATTCCAATAGCCCGGAATGGATTTTAAAGGATGTGGATCTCCGCATTCCATCCGGTGCGACAGTGGGGATTCTGGGTGGAACCGGCAGCGGCAAGACGACACTGGTGTCCTTAATTCCCAGATTGTATGAGACAACGGAGGGCACCGTCTCCGTCGGCGGCCGTCCGGTGGAGGCCTATACCATGGAGCATTTACGGGATGCCGTGTCTATGGTGCTGCAGAAAAATACGCTGTTCTCCGGAACGATTCGGGAGAATCTCCTCTGGGGCAATCCGCAGGCTACAGACGAGCAGATTTGGGCCGCCTGCCGGGCGGCCTGTGCCGATGAATTCCTGGAGCGGATGCCCGACGGCCTGGATACCGACTTGGGGCAGGGCGGTGTGAATGTCTCCGGTGGTCAAAAGCAGCGCCTCTGCATTGCACGGGCTATTTTAAAGCAGCCGAAGGTACTGATTCTGGACGATTCCACCAGCGCTGTGGACACAGCCACCGACGCAAAAATTCGCCAAGCATTCGCGGACGAATTAAAGGACACCACAAAAATCATCATCGCTCAGCGGGTCACATCCATCCGCGAGGCGGATTTGATCTTGGTCATGGACGCAGGCCGCATCGTGGCCAAGGGCACCCATGACGAATTGATGCAGACCTGCGATATTTACCGCGAGGTCTATCAGTCTCAACAGGAAGGAGTGAGCATTGGTGGCTGAGAACAGACAAAAACACGGACCGGGAGGCGGTCCCGGCCGGCACGGTTATCAAAAACCGAAGAACCTTCGGGGAACGCTTGGAAAGCTGATGCACTACCTGGGGCGATACAAGGCGGCCTTGATTCTGGTGGCAGCGCTGCTGGTGATCAGTTCTGCCTGTACGGTGGGCGGCTCTTATCTGATTAAGCCGCTGATCAATGACTATATTCTGCCGGGCGATTTTCCCGGACTTGCCAAAATGTTGCTTATCATGGGCGCGGTGTATGTGACCGGTGCCGTGTGCTCGTTCGGCTATGCCCGGATTATGGTCCATGTGGCGCAGAATACCGTGGCAAAAATTCGGGGCGATTTGTTTGACAACATGCAGAATCTGCCGCTGAAGTACTTTGATACCCACACTCACGGCGAGCTGATGAGCCGCTATACCAACGATATTGAGACGATTTCCGAAGCACTGAACAACAGCTTTGGCAGCCTGATTTCCTGCTCGCTGAATTTTATAGGTACCATTGCCATGATGCTGGTGCTCAGTCCGCCGCTGACACTGATCACCTTTGCGATGCTGGCGGTGATGCTGGGAGTGGTGAAGGTGATCGGCGGCCGCAGCCGCCGGTATTTTGCCCAGCAGCAGAAGGCAATTGGAACGGTAAACGGCTATATTGAAGAGATGATCGAAGGACAGAAGGTCATCAAGGTGTTCAACCATGAGCAGGCCGCTAAGGATGGCTTCTATGGCCTGAATGAAACCTACCGGCAGGCCGCCACCCGGGCACAGGCCTATTCCGGTGCGATGATGCCCGCCATGGGAAACCTCTCCCATATCAACTATGCCATTACCTGCTGCATAGGTGCGATTTTTGCCATCAGCGGCGGGGGATTCTGGCTGGGTGATCTGGCGGCATTCCTGAATTACACCAAGCAGGTCAGCCAGCCCATTACGCAGATTTCCCAGCAGGTCAACACCATTCTGGCGGCAGTGGCCGGCGCCGAGCGGGTCTTTGAGGTGGTGGAGACGGAGCCGGAGCCCGACGCTGGAAAAGTTAAGCTGGTGCGGGTCGCGGAGAATCGGGACGGAACCATGACCGAGGCTGACTTCGACACTGGCGAGTGGGCTTGGAAGAAGCCGGACGGTGCCCTGATCCCACTGCGGGGAGACGTGCGGTTTGACCATGTGGTCTTCGGTTATGATGAGAGAAAAATTATTCTGCACGACATCTCTCTGTTTGCAAAGCCGGGACAAAAGATTGCGTTTGTAGGCTCTACCGGAGCGGGCAAAACGACCATTACCAGCCTTATCAACCGGTTTTATGAAATCCAAAGCGGCACCATTACCTATGACGGGCTGGATGTGCGGGAGATTGAAAAGGATTCCCTTCGCCAGTCCCTGGGTGTGGTGCTTCAGGATACCCACTTGTTCACCGGCACGGTGGCGGACAACATTCGGTATGGCCGCCTGGAGGCTACGGACGAAGAGGTGGAGGCCGCCGCACAGCTGGCCGGGGCGGACACGTTTATCCGCCATCTTCCCAACGGATATCAAACGGAGCTTGGCGGAGACGGCGGCAATTTGAGCCAGGGCGAGCGGCAACTTTTGAACATCGCCCGTGCGGCCTGTGCCAATCCGCCGGTGCTGATTTTGGATGAGGCCACCAGCTCCATCGACACCCGGACAGAGAAGCTGATTGAGCGGGGGATGGACCGGCTGATGGCGGGCCGCACAGTGTTTGTCATCGCCCACCGACTTTCCACGGTTCGCAATGCGAAGGCCATTATGGTTCTGGAGCAGGGCGAGATCATTGAGCGGGGCGATCACGATGACCTGATCGAACAGCACGGGAGATATTATCAGCTGTACACGGGGCAGGCGGAGCTTGCGTGAGAAGCAGGGCCTGCCGGTTCCAATGAAAAAATGAAAAGGAAGGCGGAGGCACCTGGCGCCTCCGCTTTCTCTTCAGTACTCACTCGTATTCCCAATTGGCGGGATTGGTGTCCCAGAAGCCGCCGTCCGCATAGGTCAGTTCAAGCTCCTCCATGTCCGGGCAGTACCCCACATCCGGCTGGATGATGGTCCGGCCGTAGACGTCCTCCACCACGGCGGCCAGCTGAACGGTGTCCGCGGCGGTGAGAGAAAGCTCCAGCGCGGGAAGGCGATAAAAGCTGCAGCCCTCAAATCCGTGAAAGCTGTCGGGCTTTTCGCAGGGCTCCGCCCAAGCTGCCAGATGCTTGTTTTTGAACAGCCCCACCCGGATTCGTCTGGTTTCAGCGGGGCCGCTCAGAGCCTCGCCATTCGAATCGATGGACACGGCGGCAGCGGTGGAGGCACTGTTCTGGATCCAGACGTAGCGCTCGTGGGTGTTTTCCCCGAAAACCAGAGTACCTGACTTTTCCAGCTTCATCCACATTAGGGTGCCGCCGCCGATTTCCGCTGTCGGCATGGAGTCTGTGTACAGACCGTCGTAATTGTCCAGCAGCTGGGTCTGGCGGGTACCGTCCGGATAGGTAAAGACCACACTGAGGCTGATGCTGTCCGTCAATTCTGCCGTGATCTCGCCGGTGAAGGCCTGCCCTGGCGCAGCCGCTCCGGGAGACTCCACCGGCCCGCTTCCGCAGTCCGCCAGGAATACAGCGGTCATCCCGTCTACATGGGTTTTCGGGACGGCCCGCAAAGAGAAAGTGACGGTATTCCGGGCGAGATCCCGATGGGTGAGTTCCACGCCGTAATCAGCGGTCAGATTATTTTGGGACTTTAGAATTTTCTCCACCCGTTCGGAAATGCCGCTGATTTGGCTGTCCACACTGCGCTCCACCCGGGAGATGTTGTTCTGCAGGCTCTCGTTCTGCATCCGCAGCATCTCGAACTGGTCAAAAAGCTTGGCCAGGGCAAAGAGCAGTATAACTGCCGCCAGTAAAAAGGGCCACTTTTTTCGCCTTTTTGGCGCAGGTTGGGCGGCGATGTACCGCCCAGCAATTTCCTCTACCATTTTGAGCTGCGTCTCCGTCAGATCGCTGCTGTCACCTTCTCTGCGATCATCTTCAAAAGCGCTTTCCTCTACGCCCAGCAGCCATCCGACGGATACGTCGAATCGTTTTGACAGGGTGATGAGTTTGTCAATCTCCGGCAGGGCGCTGTCGGATTCCCATTTGTAGATGGCCTGGCGGGAGACGCCAAGGGCCTCTCCCAGAGCCTCCTGAGAGAGGCTCTTTTCTTTCCGTTTTTGCGCGATGCGCTGTCCAATGGTCATGAGCGGGACTTCCTTTCCATTTGCTGATGACAGTATAGCAGAAATTTCCCGGCAATTTCCACCAACCGGCGGCTCTCTTTTTGTCAACCGGCGGTTAGCATGGAGAAAAAATGCCTTGCGGACAGAAAACGGAACTGCTATAGGAACAGTCATTGCCTGCTCAGCCATTCCAAAAAAGGGAGCAGATTTTTTGCCGAAGCAGGGACGGTATGACTTGGCGAGAGGAACTGTGGGAAAACAGAGTTTGCGGTTCGGCATCCCGCTGACTCCCTCGAATCCTCTCCGGGCCATTTTTAGTATGATGGCCCGTGGGCCTCTGGCAGGCGCCACTACCATGTTGGTGACGAAGTCCACCGACTTTTTAATCGGTATGTTCAACGGCATGAAGGCAATGCACGCCTAAGAGGCTGAGGCCAATTGGAGTGGTACAGACCACACGATCAGAGCGCTTTCTCGTAGCAGTTCAGGTTCTCCCGGACGAAGCCCTGGAAAAAGAATTCCGTCACGCCGGCATAACGGTACCCCAGGGAGGGATACAGCCGGTTGGCGGGAACATTATGCTCCCAGGTATCCAGCCGGATAACGGTCTTCCCCTGACGGCGGAACTCCGCCTCGCAGAAGGCAACCATCTCCCGTGCGTGGCCGCGGCCCGCCTGGGCGGGATGGATGCAAAGGGTGTGAATCACACCCACTTGGCACTCTGCTGCGGGAATGGACCATGGAATGACGGAATATTCCGGCAATTGCTCTCCATTCAGGTTCACCACGCCCCATACGGCATTCCTGTCCTCTCCTACATATAGGGTTATGGCCTCCAGGGCCTGTCGGGCAGTTTCCTCTGTGGGGTATTTTCCGCGCTGCCAGTTGGTATAGACGGGGCCGGATTCCTCCTGATCCAAAATGGCGTCGTAAATGCTGGTAATGAAAGGCAAATCGGCGCTGGTAGCGAGGCGAATCATAAAAGGCTCCTTTCTGATTTGGTATGCCTGCATGTCAAAAAGAAGGGCGCACCGGATATCCGGTGCGCCCTCTCTGCTTTACTGGAGACTCTCATCGTCATCAGCAGACTGCGGCGCCTCTGCCGGAGTGGACTCCGGCTGCTGCAGGGGTGTTTCTGAGGCCTCCTGCTTCTCCGCTTCCTCCGGCGCCTCGATCTTCTGAGAGATCATATGCACCTTTTTCGCCGCCGGCTCAATTTCGGGGGAACGGCGGTCAGTGGAGGCATAGGCGTCCTCTACCGTGGAGGGATCCCGGCCCTCAATAATGGCCACCATCTCACCACCGGTAATGGTTTCTTTTTCCAGGAGATAAGCCACGACCTTGTCCATATCCTCCCGGCAGGAGTCCAGAATTTCCACGGCGGTTTGATAGCACTGGTCCAGAATCTCCTTTACGGCCTTGTCCATGGCCGCCGCAGTGTCCTGGGCACAGTCCATGCCGTAACCGCCGTCCAGATACTGATTTCTCCGGGAGGCCAGAGCCATCATGCCGAACTCATCACTCATACCGAACATGGCCACCATGTTCCGGGCGATGTTTGTGGCCTCCTGGATGTCCTGGGATGCGCCGTTGGTCATGGTGTGCATCACCACTTCTTCGGCGGCCCGGCCACCCATGGAGACAGCGATTTTCGCCATCAGCTCATCGCGGGTGCGCAACTCCGTCTTGTCCTCTTCAGGCATCAGCAAGGTATAACCCAAGGCACCCTGGGTATGGGGGACAATGGTGATTTTCTGCACCGGTTCCGTGTTCTTCTGCTTATAGGCAACCATGGCATGGCCCACTTCATGGTATGCCACCAGCTTTTTCTCAAATTCCGTCAGGACGCTGCCCTTCTTCTCTGTACCGGCGATAACCAGCTCAAAGGCGGCCAGCAGATCCTCCTGCGTCACGAGCTTGCGTCCCTTACGGACGGCGCGCAAGGCCGCTTCATTCACCAGGTTTGCAAGGTCGGCACCCACGCATCCGGCGGTGGCCAAAGCAACCTTTTTCAGATTGACATCCTCCGCCAGACGGATATTCCGGGTGTGAACCTGAAGCGTTGCAATCCGGCCCGCCAGATTGGGACGGTCAATGGTAATGCGCCGGTCAAACCGGCCGGGGCGCAGCAATGCCTGGTCCAGCACTTCAGGCCGGTTGGTGGCGGCCAGCAGAATAACGCCCTTGGTGGGGTCAAAGCCGTCCATTTCCGCAAGCAGCTGGTTCAGGGTCTGCTCTCGTTCGTCGTTGCCGCCCATACGGTTGTCGCGGGACTTGCCGATGGTGTCAATCTCGTCGATGAAAACGATACAGGGAGCCACCTTGGCGGCCTCCTTGAAGAGATCGCGGACACGGGAGGCACCCACACCCACAAACATCTCTACAAAGTCGGATCCGGAGATGGAGAAGAAGGGGACGTTCGCCTCGCCCGCCACAGCCTTGGCCAGCAGGGTTTTGCCGGTGCCCGGAGGGCCGACCAGAAGCGCACCCTTGGGAAGCTTTGCGCCGATCTCCGTGTATTTCTGGGGATTGTGAAGGAAGTCGATGATCTCCGTCAGAGATTCTTTGGCCTCGTCCTGTCCAGCCACGTCCCGGAAGGTGACGCCGGTGGACTTCTCCATATACACTTTGGCGTTGGCCTTGCCGACGCCGCCAATACCGCCCATGCCGCCCATGCCGCCTTTTTTGGCCATCCAGCGCATCAGCAGGGAGAAGGTCAGCATGATGATGACAAAGGGCACCACATAGCTGATCAGTGCGCCCAGCAGAGGACTGACGGGCGGCTGGTAGTCCTCATTGTACTTTGCATCGCCGTTTTCTTCCAGAAAGGCGATGACTGTGTCGTTGGTTTCCAGCTGAACAGTAAACAGCCGCAGGCTGATGGTGTTCTCCTGCCCGGACTGGTCGGTATAGCTGTATACCGCGTTGCCATCCTTGTCGGTGCCCTTGGTATAGCGCACACCGTCCGCACCGGTGTAGACATAGCCGTCCTTGGGCGTGATGATCAAGATGTCCTCAGCATTGTCGAAATCCACCATGGCCACCTGGTCCTGCTTGGCCATGTTCTTGAATTCGCTGTACTCCAGGGCTACGGAAGAGGACTGGTGGCCGGCGCTGTTCCAATAGGTGCCAGCATAGCTGAGAATAATGGTCAGCAGCAGTGCCCAGCATACCAGCGAGACAATCCCCCGCCAGTTTCCGTTGTTTTTGCCGCCGTTTGCATTTTTTTTCGGATCGTTTTGACTCATGTATGGAACTCCTTTCGGTAGAAAGGCCTGAAAAATAAAAAGGCAACTCTCAAAATTACTTGGAAGTATACCACAGAAGCCGCAAACTCACAAGGAGAAGGGAGGCTTTTTTCATGAAATTTCTGTGAATTCCACTTTATTGTATCCATTTCCTATGGTATACTAACAAAGAATATGCAACAAAATCTTCTGACAAGGGAGAACGTATGGACGAACAGAGAAAACAGAACCTGACTGCGGAGGCGGACGGCATTATTGAAGGACGCAATGCTGTGATTGAAGCGCTGCGGGCAGGGGAGCAGATTGATAAAATTTACCTCCAGAAGGGGGAGACCGATAAGACCTTGGGCCACATTGCGTCCAAGGCACGCGCGGCTGGAATTGTCGTGGTGGAGGCAGACCGGCGGAAGCTGGATGGTATGAGCCGCACCCATGCGCACCAGGGAGTCATTGCGCTGGCTGCCGTGCGGGAGTATGTCAGTGTGGAGAGCATTCTCCAGTCAGCGGCAGACAAGGGGGAGAAGCCCCTGCTGGTGGTGTGTGACGAGATCTCCGATCCGCACAACCTGGGCGCTATTATCCGTACAGCCGAATGCGCCGGCGCACACGGCATTGTGATTCCAAAGCGCCGAAGCGCGGGCCTTACTGCCGTGGTGGCTAAGACCTCTGCGGGTGCGGTGGCCCATATACCGGTGGCCCGGGTGCCCAATATCCCGACACTGCTGAAGGAACTGAAAAAGCAAGGGGTCTGGGTGTTTGGAACAGCAGCAGACGGAAATACCAACCTGTATCGTGCGGATTTGAAGGGCCCAGCCGCCATCGTGATTGGCAGTGAGGGCGACGGTATGACCCGCCTGGCTGCGGAGAGTTGCGACTTTTTGGTGAGCATTCCCATGCAGGGGAAGATTAATTCCCTGAACGCTTCCGCGGCAGCGGCCATCTTGCTGTATGAGGCCGTGCGGCAGCGACTTGGATCAGTTGACTGAATTATAAATGGGTGAGGGAAATACATGGCGCCGAAAGACGGGAAAAGTGCATATGACTCTATAACCGGAACAGACGTGCCGGCGTCAGAGGTGGACTACTCGCTGGAGGAGATTCTGGCGGAATATGGCGGAGGGCGGGAAAAGCTGCTGCGGGAGGTAGAAGAAGCGGCAGATCCGGATGATATTGAGGCACCGCTGTTCCGCCGCCGGAGTGAAAAAACGCCGAATGAAGCATGCACGGCAGCTCCAGAAACGGGCGAAGAGAGCACTGGAGAGCCGGTGGAAATTCCAAAATCGGCAGAACCAGCGCCGGATAAAGACACCGGTGAGGACGCGGATCTGGAGGCAATCCTCCGTGAAGAGCTTCCAAAATCACCCCAGCCAATCTCTCTGGAGGAGGTGGTCGGCAGCACGGTAGACGCTGTGATGGAGGAAGAAGCTGAGGAGCCGCTGCTGAAAAGACCCAGGAGGGGATTGTTCTCCAGAAAAAGACTGGTGGAGACGGAGGAACTTTATCAGCGGCACGAGCCGGAGGAACCGGAAGAGGCAGCTCCGGAGCTGGAAGTGATTGGCCCGGAGCCGGAACTTGCAGACACGGCGGAGGACTTCAGGGAAGAATACCGCCGCAGAAAGCGGCCGCTGTCCGCAGCATTTTTCATCGCTTTGGTTCCGTGTGTCCTTATGGGAACGGAGGCCTATGGAGTCGCTCTTCCATTTTGGACAGGAAATCCTGCGGCCCAGACGTTGCTCCTGCTGGGGTGCCTGCTGCTGACAGCAGCCCTGACCTGGCAGGTGTTTGCCAAGGGCATCCGGATGCTGGCGAAAAAGCGCTGCACCGGAGAGTTGCTGATCGCGGTTTCCGCTGTCGTATCAGCAGCAGACTGCGCTGCAAGACTGCTGCTGCCTGGCCGCAGCGAGGCGATGCCTTACGCAGCCGTCAGCTGTATGGCCCTGGTATTTGCCCAGTGGGGCTGCACCCGGGAGAGCCGCGGAATGTATGATGCATTTCGAGCGGCAGCCATGGATCATGATCCGCCGTACTTGGTAACAGAGACGGAGAAGGGCGCCTGCAAACAATTGGGAGCGGTACCGGGATTTTACACGGCCGCCATGCGGGATGATGCGGTCACAACGTGGCAGACGGCGCTGCTGCCGGTAATTTTGATGGGTTCTCTGGTGTTTGCTGGACTAAGCTCTCTGGGCCAGGGCAGGGGAGCGGATTTCCTGTTGAATTGGTCTGCCATTTTATGCGGAGGGGCCGCATTTGCCCTGCCGCTGTGCTGGGGGCTGCCGTGGTCTCATCTGGCGGCACACCTGCAAAAGGCTGGCTGCGCTGTGGCGGGCTGGTTTGGTGCTGAGAAAATCAGCGGACGGAAGAGCATGATTCTGACAGACGCGGATCTGTTCCCCCCCGGGACTATTCAGCTCAATGGCGTAAAGGTCTTTGGAGAGGAACTGCCAAAGGCGGCCTCGTATGCAGCTACCTTGACCCGGTGCGCCGGGTGCGGCCTGCACCGCTTGTTTGACGGCTTGCTGCGCAGTGAGTGCGGCAGCTATGAAACCGCGGATGATTTCAGCTTTTATGAGGAGGGCGGCTACTCCGCCAATATTCATGGAGAGACGGTGCTGCTGGGCACGGCTTCCTTTATGCGGAAGATGGAGGTGCGCCTTCCCGCGGGTATCAATTTGCGCACGGGTATTTTCCTGGCTGTAGACCGTCAGATCACAGCTGTATTTGCAGTGAAATACAACGCCTCGGAAAATGTGGACTTTGCCCTGCGGATGATGCGCCGCAGCCATATCACGCCTATCCTGGCGGCACGGGATCCGAATATTACTCCGGTACTGCTCAAACGAAAATTTCACAAGGGCGTAAAGGTGGAATACCCGGATCTCACCATTCGGGTAGCACTCAGTGAGGCGGAGCTGGACCGGGGACTGCCGCGGGCTCTGCTGTTCCGGGAGGGGTTGCTGCCCTATGCGGAGACGGTGGTTGGCAGCAGGCGGTTATGCAAAGCCGTCCGCCGTGCCGCAGCACTGTCTACCATCGGCAGTGTGGCGGGAACCCTGCTGGCGTTTTATTTGGTGTTTTTGGGATCTTACAGCCTGCTGACGCCGCTGGCCCTGCTGATATTTTCCTTGCTGTGGACGCTGCCGGTATTACTGATGGCGGACTGGACAGGCAGGTATTGAATCGTTCGAAGAAAAAGCGCGCGGAGTATGGGCTGATCCGTGCGCTTTTTTCTTTCTATGCGCGCAGATGACAAAATTTGATGTTGATTTTCGCCGCTCTTGCCCAAAATGGATAAGTTGCCAAAAAATTTGTTGTATTGCCAGGGCGGATGTTGTATAATTTCTACATTAGGCAGCGCCGGTTTGAACCGGAGTGTGCCGACAGCACCAAACATAAGGAGTGGAACGAACATGAGCTATTCAGTACAAAACATCCGCAACGTCTGTCTGCTGGGCCACAGCGGCAGCGGTAAGACCGCCCTGGCGGAGAGCCTGCTTTATATGACTGGCGCCACTGAGCGCATGGGACGCGGTCCTGACGGAAATACCGTCTGTGATTATGATCCGGAGGAGATCAAGCGCCAGATTTCCATTTCCACCGCTGTGGCACCATTGGAGTATAAGGGGTGCCGCATCAACGTGCTGGATACCCCGGGTGCATTTGATTTTGCCGGAGAGGTGATGGAGGCATTGCGGGCTGCCGACGCTGCCATTATCGTCTGCTCCGCTAAAGACGGAATTTCTGTTGGCCTGGAGAAGGCGTGGAAGTTCTGCGAGGAGCGGAATATGCCCCGTTTTATTTATATTTCCAAAACGGACGAGGAGAACAGCGATTACAACGAGACATTCAATGCCCTGCGGGAGCGCTTTGGCAATAAAATTGCCCCTGTGGTGGTTCCTATCTGGGATGAGAGCAAGCATGTCACCGGCATTATCGATGTGCTGAATAAGCGCGCCTATGAGATGCAGAACCTCAAACGCACAGAGATTGAGGTTCCTGAGGACAAGCTGGATGTCATTACAGAATTCAACGATGCCCTGAAGGAGTCTGTGGCGGAGACCAGCGAGGAGTTTATGGAAAAATTCTTCGGCGGTGAGGACTTTACCTATGCCGAGATGATCCAGGGCCTGCGCCAGGGCGTTCGGGAGAACAGCCTGTTCCCGGTGCTGTGCGGCTCTGCTGTGAATTGCATGGGTTCTTTGATGCTGATGGATAATATTGTGGATCTGCTGCCCAACCCCATGGAGGGGAACTACCACAAGGCCACAAAGTCCGACGGTGAAACAGAGGAGTTTGTGGTTTCTCCAGGCGGTGTGCCTACGGCATTCGTTTTCAAGACCATTTCCGACCAGTATGGCAAGTATTCATTTGTCAAAATTCTCTCCGGCAGCATTACGCCGGATATGCCAATGGTGAATGCCCGCACCGGCGCCCAGGAGAAATTGGGACGGCTGTACGTGATGCGGGGAAAGAAGGCCACCGAAGTTAAGGAATTGAGCTGTGGCGAGATTGGTGCCATTGGCAAGATGGATAAGGTCAAGACCGGAGATACCCTGTGCGACGCCCGGAAGGTGGTCGCCCTGAAGAATATCCCCTTTGCAGAACCCTGCTACTCGGTGGCCATTGTGCCAAAGACCCGGGGCCAGGAGGACAAGATTGCGCAGGGTTTGAACAAGCTGAATGAGGAAGATCTCACCTTCACTGTTACCAACAATGCTGAGACGCACCAGATGGTGCTCTCCGGATCCGGCGATATGCAAATCGACGTACTGGTGAGTAAGCTGAAAAGCCGCTTTAATGTAGAGGCAGAGCTGAAGCCCACCCGCGTGCCCTATCGGGAGAAGATTCGCAAGACGGTTCAAAAGCAGGGGCGCCATAAGAAGCAGACCGGCGGCAGCGGCCAGTTCGGCGATGTGTGGATCCGTTTTGAGCCCAATCCTGAGAGTGAGGAAATGGTCTTTGCTGAAGAGGTGTTCGGAGGCTCCGTGCCCCGCAACTTCTTCCCGGCAGTCGAAAAGGGTTTGCGGGAGGCCTGCATTCATGGCCCGCTGGCAGGCTATCCCATGGTGAATTTGAAGGCCGTGCTGTACGATGGATCTTATCATCCGGTGGATTCTTCTGAAATCGCGTTCAAAACCGCGGCGCAGTTGGCCTATAAGGCCGCCCTACCAGAGGCGAATCCCGTTTTGCTGGAGCCGGTGGGTGAGTTGAAGGTCACGGTACCTGACAACTATATGGGTGACGTGATCGGCGATCTGAACAAGCGCCGTGGTCGTGTGATGGGCATGGATCCCACCGATGACGGTGAGCAGATCATCACGGCCGAAGTGCCGATGGCCGAGATGGGCAGCTACGCGATTGACCTGCGGTCTATGACGCAGAGCCGCGGTGCATTTACCTTCCATTTTGTCCGTTACGAGGATTGCCCGCCCGCAGCCCAGGAAAAGGCCATTGCGGAGGCAAAGGCCCTGGCAGAGAAGGAATAAACCAAGCAGTCAGGCTGTCCGGAGAACATGTTCTCCGGTCAGTTTTACCGTTTGCGGTATTTGGTATTTTTAGTAGTTCTTGTAAAAATTTTTACTTTGTTGCATAAGCAACTACACAACATTAGCGAATCCTGTTATACTGAACCCATCCAAAGAGGACATAACATTTACAATAAAAACTGATGAAACGTTTGACAACATTGAAGGAGGATCATAAATTATGAAAAAGTGGATTTGCTCTGTTTGCGGTTATGTGTATGAGGGAGAGAATCCCCCTGAGAAGTGCCCTCAGTGCGGTGTTCCCGCTTCCAAGTTCACTGAGCAGAAGTCTGGCGAGATGACTTGGGCCGCCGAGCATGTTTTGGGTGTGGCACAGGGTTGCCCGGAGGAGATTCTGCAGGGCCTGCGCGATCATTTCAACGGCGAGTGCACCGAGGTTGGTATGTATCTGGCAATGGCCCGTGTTGCTCATCGCGAGGGTTATCCCGAGATCGGCCTGTATTGGGAAAAGGCTGCTTACGAGGAGGCCGAACATGCAGCCAAGTTCGCCGAATTGCTGGGCGAGGTTGTGACCGATTCCACCAAGAAGAACCTGGAGATGCGGGTGGAAGCTGAGAACGGCGCTACCGCCGGCAAGTTTGAAATTGCCAAGATGGCAAAAGCTGCCGGTCTGGATGCCATCCACGATACCGTGCATGAAATGGCAAGGGACGAGGCCCGCCACGGCAAGGCGTTCAAGGGCTTGCTGGAGCGTTATTTCGGCTGAGAAAACGTACATCAAAGGGACGAGGCATCGCCTCGTCCCTTTTTTTGAGGATTCTGCCCACCTGCCTTTTCATTGTCAGCTTCTTAAGAAAGACACTGCGGTTTTGCGGCTGATAAACCATCAGAAAAGGTGAAACACCTCTTGCGGAGGGGGCGGAGACATGATAAAATTCCTCCGTATAGCAAAGGAGAGACGCTATGTATCACTATATCTTTTTTGATCTGGACGGCACCCTGACTGATTCCAAGGAGGGGATTTTAAATTGCCTGCGCTACGCTCTGGAAAAACTGGAAGAGCCGGTGCCCGAGGAAGCAGTGCTTATCAAATTTATTGGGCCGCCGCTGCAGGACTCCTTCATGCGCTATTGCGGTTTTGACGAAGACAAAGCCACTCGGGCTGTTGAATTATTCCGGGAGAGATATGCACCCATTGGCAAGTTTGAAAATGCGGCGGCACCTGGAATGCCGGAGCTGTGCAGGCGTCTGAAGGAGCAGGGGTATATTTTGGCGCTGTCCTCCTCCAAGCCAGAGGAAATGTGTGTTCCCATCTGCGAAAAGTTCGGGTTTGCACCCGCGATGGAAACCATTACCGGCAGCCCGCCTCTGGGGGATTGGCAGAAGGAGAATGTGATTCGGGAGACGATGCGCCGCCTCGGTCTGACAGATACGGACACCCCCAAAATTTTGATGGTGGGGGATCGGAAGTTTGACGTTTTGGGTGCGCGTGCCTGCGGCATCGATTGCGTGGGCGTGGAGTTTTTCGGATATGCAGGTCCTGGAGAGCTGGCGGAAGCGGGCGCCATAGCGGTTGTGAAAAGCGCAGAAGAGCTGGAACGCTTTTTAAAAAGTCATTAAAAAATGGACGTCCAACCGGACGTCCATTTTTCTGTTTATTCAAGAAGCGTGCCGCGCGGTATTATGTCGCTGTACCTGAGGCCAAATCCGCCAATGTCCAACCCGCTGCCGTCAGGTCGGCCTCCATGACAGGGTTGACGGGAACAGCCAAGTACATGCTGTTGCCATATGTATATGCGCCGGAAGTAACGGCTACCACCTGGCCAAAGGTATTCAGAAGGGCGCCGCCGCTGCTGCCGCGGGAAATATCGGCGGTGCTCATCACGCAGGGCAGTTCATACCGTTCCACTGTTCTGGCGGGATCGCTGACAATGCCGGAACTGACCGCCAGACCGAGCCCAAGCGGATTGCCAAGGGCGTACACAGTGTCACCGGCCCGGAGATCATTGGTACCAACCAGTTCCAAATAAGCAAAGGCGGAAGTGGGGATGCGGTCAGTAGAAGTTTTGGAGATTCGCAGCACTGCGATATCAATTTCCTCGTCATAGAAAAGAACCCGTTCCACTGGATAGGTTTCCCCAGTCGACAGCGTGGCGGTGGCATAGACGGAATCCTCAATGGAGTGGTAGTTCGTGACAGCCAAGCCGTCGGCAGAGATAAAGAAGCCGCTGGCATCGGAGGTGTGCGTCTTTTTGTCCACATCCTCCTGTGTTTCATAGGCCTGGAGACAAAAGACTGCGGACAGGTGCCGTTCTGCGGCCTGGCGGGCGGAGAGCTCTGTGTTTAAAAGACCCAATGCATTTGCAGCCGCTCTGGATACAGCTCCGGTTTCCACCAAATGCCCGATGACTGTACTGCTGCCGTCCCTGTAGGAAAAGGAAAGGGCGCCTGCGGCAGTTTCGAACAGATCCCCCCGGGTGAGGGTGCCGCTGTATAAATCCGATACCAAACCAATCCGCTGGGCAAAGGCTGGGGCGCCATCTACGGTAAAGTCGCCGTCTTTATCACTGTAGCCCAGCATCCGCAGCAAAAAGGTACACCAGGCATTGGCGGTGATGACCTGGTCCGGTTTAAAGTCCATCTGGGTCACGCCATTGACCCAATTTTTCTGAGAGGCATAGCCCACCGCGGAGGCGGCCCAAGCGGGCACATCCCGAAAGCCGGGGATCCCGTGGCTGGATGTGGCCTCCCCGCCCGCCAGCCGAACCAGAAGCACTACGGCTTGGGCACGGGTGGCTGGTTCCTCCAGAGCGTAGCTTCCCGGGGCGGTTCCGTTTACCAGCCCAAGCGTGTGCAGGGTATCTGCTGCGCGAAGCGCTTCTCCCTCCAGCGCAGAGGAAAAAGGGGCGGTACTGGCCAGCAGAGTCAGAACGCATAGAAACGCAAAGAGTCTTTTTTTCATGTGGGGTGCCTCCGAAGATGTTTAGAATAATCCTGCCGCGCATTGCGGAACAGGGACGGGCTGCATGATGTGGGAACCAATGCCACCTATTGTAACACTGCCGGGAAACCTTGGCAAGAGACTGCCGGCTGCTGGACAGCATCGGAAAAACCTGATACAATACAGCCATGTTTTGAGAGAAAGGAAACGGGAATGGCAAACCGCATTGCAAAAAATCTCTGGCAATTGGAGATTCCCCTGGTTGGAAACCCGCTGAAAAATTTGAACAGCTACCTCATCACCGGGGAGAGAAATTTGCTGATTGATACCGGCTTTCGCCAAGCGCCGTGCAGGGCGGCCATGCTGCAGCAGCTGCAGGAACTGGGAGTCGATCTGGATCGAACGGATATTTTTCTGACACACCTCCACAGCGATCACACAGGCCTGTCCACAGAGCTGATCCGGCCGGGCTGCCAAATTTATATCGGCGCCGTGGACGGCCCCAGGATGACGGGCTATCAGGATGGAGACCACTGGCGGGCACTGTATAGTGCGTATGTACAGGACGGCTTTTCTCAGGAGGAGATGGATGCCCTCTGGGACAGCAACCCTGCCCAGAATGCGGGACCGCGCCCATACAGCGGCTATGTGTACCTCCGGGATGGAGACACCTTGTCCTACGGCGGGCAGACACTGCGGTGCATTCTGACGCCGGGGCATACGCCGGGGCACCTGTGCCTGTATGCAGAGGAGGGGCGCTGGCTGTTCTCGGGGGATCATATCCTGTTTCACATCACACCCAATATCTGCCGCTGGGAGGGCGTACCGGATTCCCTGGGGGATTACCTCGACAGCCTTCAAAAAATACGGAATTTGCCGGTGGAGCTGCTTTTGCCGGCTCACCGGGCGGAAACCGGCAATCTGCAGGAGCGGGTGGACGCGCTGACGGCCCACCATATGCGCCGGATTTGGGATGCACTGCAGGCGGTGCGGCGGGAGCCGGAGCTGACCGCATACCAGGTGGCAGGCCGGATGGCCTGGAGTATCCGCAGCCGCAACTGGGCGGAATTTCCCCTGACACAAAAATTCTTCGCCGTGGGAGAGGCGCTTTCCCATCTGGATTACCTGGAGCGTCGTGGAAGGGTGACCCGGGTGGAAAAGAATGGAAAGTTTGTATATGTTGCCGCCCGCAATGGTGACAACAATTAAAAGTAGAGGAGAACACTGAAATGGAACTGAAAGACATTCTGAACAAGTGTGACCATACCCTTTTGGCCCAGACGGCTACCTGGGAAGAGATCAAGGGCATCTGTGATGATGGAATGAAGTACGGCTGCGCCAGCGTGTGCATTCCGGCCTCCTATGTGAAGCAGGCAGCAGAATATGTGGAGGGAAAGCTTCCCATTTGCACCGTTATCGGGTTCCCGAACGGTTATGACACCACTGCGGCCAAGTGCTTTATGGCGTCTGATGCTGTGGAGAACGGCGCGGAGGAAGTGGACATGGTGATCAACATGGGCTGGGTGAAGGATCAAAAGTGGGAGGATCTGCTGGCGGAAATCAAGGCCGTGAAGGCGGCGTGCAAGGGAAAGCTCCTGAAGGTCATCATTGAGTGCTGCTTCCTTACGGATGCGGAGAAAATCAAGATGTGCGAACTTGTAACGGCTTCTGGCGCAGATTATATCAAGACATCCACCGGCTTTGGAACCGGCGGCGCTACCCGGGGGGATGTAGCTCTGTTTGCCAAGCATGTTGGTCCCCAGGTGAAAATCAAAGCAGCGGGCGGTATCGCCGATTTGAAGGACGCAGAGGACTTTATTCGGCTGGGAGCTTCCCGTCTGGGCACCAGCCGGGTAGTCAAGGCCGTGAAAGGGATGGAGAGCACTGGATATTGAGTGAACAAAACCGCTTTTGAGAAAGGATGCGATCAAATGTCCACACCGCATAATGAGGCGCTTCAGGGCGCATTCGCAAAAACGGTCCTGATGCCAGGGGATCCTCTGCGGGCCAGGTTTATTGCGGAGACCTTTTTGCAGGATGCCGAACTTGTAAACAACGTCCGGGGCATTCAGGGCTATACCGGAAGGTATCAGGGTGTTTCCGTGTCCGTCATGGCTTCCGGCATGGGCATTCCTTCCATCGGCATATACTCCCACGAACTGTTCCACGTTTACGACGTGGACAATATCATCCGCGTGGGAAGTGCCGGTGCCATTTCCCCAAAGCTGAAGCTTCGGGATGTGGTGATGGCGCAGGGCGCCTGCACAGACTCCAATTACGCCCACCAGTATGGACTACCGGGGACCTTTGCGCCAATTGCGGATTTTATGCTGCTGGAGACGGCGGTGGCAGTGGCCCGCCGGATGGGCATAGAGCCGCCGGTTGGGAATCTGCTCAGCTCCGATGTCTTTTACAACAAGGCGGGCAATACGCTGGACTGGGGGGCAATGGGCGTGCTGGCCATCGAGATGGAGACGGCGGCCCTTTACTGCAACGCCGCTGAGGCGGGCAGGCGGGCGCTGACCATCTGCACCGTGTCCGACAGCCTGGTAACAGGGGAGGAGCTGCCTCCCGCAGAGCGGCAGACCAGCTTTACCCAAATGATGGAGATTGCCCTGGGCGTTGCAGTGGAACTTGCAAAAAAGTGAAAAAAACGATGGAAATTAGGATTTTTATCCAATAAAAGGACTCATTTCTGTTTCAACAAAAATATGACAAAACAGAAAACAATTGTGAAATCCGGTTGAAATCATGGTAAAGAATTGCTATAATGAGCCTGACCTTGAAAGGTCAGGCTCTCCGCTTTTGCGGAGACGAAAAAATGGAAGGAAGGTAATTCCAATGAAGAAGTTTCTTGCACTGGCTCTGGCATTGGTCATGTCCCTGTCCCTGGTTGCCTGCGGCGGCAACAGTGGTACGACCGAGCCCGAGGACGGCGGCGATGAGGCTGCCGTTTACCGCGTGGCAATGATCACGGACTACGGCGATATCACCGACCAGTCCTTCAACCAGACCACATATGAGGCCTGCAAGGAGTACTGCGACGCCAACGGCCTGGATTTTGAGTATTTCAAGCCCGCCGGCGACTCCACGGCCGAGCGCGTGGCCATGGTGGAGAAGGCTGTGGACCAGGACTACAACGTGATTGTGATGCCCGGCTATGCCTTTGCCGGAACGATTGTGGAGACCCAGGATGTCTATCCCGATGTGACGTTCATCGGCCTGGACGTCTCTGAGTACGACATCGAGGACTGCTTCTACAACCACGATGCAGACGGCAATCGTACCGAACTGCTGGATGCTGCAAACGAACCCCACGTTGCCAGCAATGTTTACTGCGCGGTCTATCAGGAAGAGCTGTGCGGCTATATGGCCGGTTACGCAGCAGTGAAGCTGGGCTATACCCACCTGGGCTTCCTGGGCGGCATGGCGGTTCCCGCCGTGCAGCGCTATGGCTACGGTTTCGTGCAGGGTGCTGATGCCGCTGCGGCTGAGACCGGCGCGGACGTGAAGGTGGAATATGTGTATGGCAACCAGTTCTTTGGCGACGCTGACATCACCGCTTACATGGATACCTGGTATCAGACTGTGGGCGTGGAAGTTGTCTTTGCCTGCGGCGGCGGCATCTATGCTTCTGCGGCTGAGGCTGCGGCCAAGGTTGAGGGCGCCAAGGTCATCGGCGTGGACGTGGACCAGGCTGCCATTATCGACGGCGATTACGGCGAGGGCATGACGGTCACTTCCGCCATGAAGGGCCTTGCTCCCACCGTCAAGCACATGCTGGAAGAGGTTCAGAAGGGCAACTTTGCCAACTACGGCGGTAAGGTGGAGTCCCTGGGCCTGGTGTCCGGCGATGATCCCGCGTCCAACTATGTCCAGATCCCCATGGAGACCACACAGTGGGGCGACGGTTTCAGCCAAGATGATTACAAGGCCCTGGTGAAGGCTATGTTCGACGGTTCCGTCACTGTGTCCAGCGACATCAGCGCGGAGCCCGCTGTGACGACTGCCGCAGTGACCTATTA
Source organism: Oscillibacter sp. PC13 (assembly GCF_900115635.1). Taxonomy (GTDB): domain Bacteria; phylum Bacillota; class Clostridia; order Oscillospirales; family Oscillospiraceae; genus Oscillibacter. The sequence goes on from NZ_FOXE01000010.1 coordinate 48,532, forward strand.
CGGCAACATCAAGTAATTCCACACAGGCGTCAAAGAGGACGGGGTTCCCCGTCCTCTTTTTTTGGACGATCTGGGAGATTTGTTTAAAATACATCAAGATTGCTTTGAAATGTACGCGGAAATATAGTACAATAGGAATCATCATAAGGATCACCGCTGCAACGGCAGACATTTCCTCCGACACAGTCTGCCGCCCGCCGTGGCTGGAAAAATGATGGATCGTGTTCCTGCTGCCTGCGAGGCCAGGGACGCATCTTCAAATGAAAGGGGAGGTCGTTAAGCTTGGAGCAGTCTTATGCCATTGAAATGCTTAACATCACCAAACGGTTCCCGGGCATCATTGCCAACGACAACATCACACTGCAGCTGCGTAAGGGGGAGATCCATGCCCTGCTGGGTGAGAACGGCGCGGGAAAATCCACCTTGATGAGCGTCCTGTTCGGCCTGTATCGGCCGGAGGAGGGCACCATTAAGAAAAACGGGGAAATTGTGGAAATCAAGGATCCCAATGATGCAAATGCGCTTGGAATCGGCATGGTTCACCAGCACTTCAAGCTGGTGGAGTGCTTTACTGTTCTGGACAATATTATTATGGGTGTGGAACCTTGCCGGCACGGCTTTCTCCAGAAGGCGGAGGCACGGGAAAAGGTAGTGGCTCTCAGTGAGAAGTACGGGCTCCATGTGGATCCGGACGCGCTGGTGGAGGACATCACAGTGGGCATGCAGCAGCGCACCGAGATTTTGAAGATGCTGTACCGGGAAAATGAGATCCTGATTTTTGACGAGCCGACCGCTGTTCTGACGCCCCAGGAAATTGAAGAGCTGATGCAGATTATGCGCAACTTGGTGGCGGAGGGAAAGAGTATCCTTTTCATCTCCCACAAGCTCAACGAGATTATGTCCGTGGCTGACCGGTGCACTGTGCTGCGGAAAGGCAAATACATCGGTACGGTAGACATTGCAAACAGCTCCAGAGAGGAGCTCAGCCGGATGATGGTTGGCCGGGACGTGGACTTTGTAGTGCACAAGGGACCCTCCAAGCCTGGAGAGGTAATTCTGGATGTAGCACACATGACCGTGGCCTCTAAATCCCATGGGAACAATGCTGTCAAGGATGTTTCCTTTTGTGTTCGGGCTGGTGAGATTGTCTGCGTTGCCGGTATTGACGGCAATGGACAGACTGAACTGGTGTACGGTCTGACCGGTTTGGAGCCACTGAAGGAGGGGGCGCTTACCCTCTCCGGCCGGGATATCACCCATGCACAGATCCGCCAACGTTCCAGGATGGGAATGAGCCATATTCCAGAGGACCGGCATAAGCATGGCTTGGTGCTGGACTATACCTTGGAGGACAACATGGTACTCCAGCGCTACTTTGAACCGCAGTTTGTGAGTAAGGCTGGATTTTTGAAGCGTAAAGCCATCCGGGAGTATGCGCTCCGGCTGATCGAACAGTATGACGTCCGATCGGGCCAGGGACCTGTCACCGTGGCCCGCAGCATGTCCGGCGGCAACCAGCAGAAAGCGATTGTGGCCAGAGAAATTGACAAGGACCCGGAGCTGCTGATTGCTGTCCAGCCCACCCGGGGGTTGGATGTGGGCGCCATCGAGTATATCCACAAGCAGATTGTGGCGCAGCGGGATGCGGGAAAAGCTGTGCTGCTGGTGTCTTTGGAGCTGGATGAGGTGATGGCCCTTTCCGACCGGATCCTAGTCATGTATGAGGGAGAGATTGTGGGAGAGTTGGCTCCCAAGACCACCACTGTGGAAGAGATGGGTCTGTATATGGCGGGTGCCAAGCGAAAGGGGGCGTAACCGATGAAAAAACAGAAAACGCCTTTGCTGCGGAGCAACGCCGTGCAGTCTCTGCTGGCCTCGCTGCTTTGCATTCTCATGGGCCTGCTGATTGGCTATCTGGTGCTGTTGGTTATTAACCCCGCCGGTGCTGGTGAGGCCATTCAAACCATTGTGCAGAATTTCTTTACGTACTCCAAGCCTCAGACCCAGCTGAAATATCTGGGCAGTACGCTCGTGAAGACCGCACCGCTGCTGATGTGCAGTTTGTCGGTGCTGTTTGCCTATAAAGTGGGGCTCTTTAACATCGGTGCTGCCGGGCAGTATGTGGTGGGCGCTGGTGCCAGTTTGTACTGCGCCTTGGCACTGGGAATGCCTTGGTACGGATGCCTGCTGGTTGCCATTGCGGCGGGAGCGTTGCTGGGGGCTGTTTCCGGGCTGCTGAAGGCCTACTGCAATGTGAACGAGGTTATTTCCTGCATTATGCTGAACTGGATTAGCCTGTACACAGTGAATATGCTGCTCAGCCGGGTGAAGGAGACCGCAAGTCCCTATACCATGCCGCTGGCCACCACGAATACGAAAGCGCTACTGCCCTCCATGGGACTGGAGGCATTGTTCAGCAACAACACATATGTCACCATTGCCATCCCTTTGGCCATTCTGGCAGCGGTGGTGATTTGGGTGCTGCTGGAAAAAACGAAACTGGGTTATGAGCTGAAGGCCACAGGATATAACAAATTTGCAGCCAAGTACTGTGGCATGCGGGAAAAGGAAAATCTGATTTTGACTATGGTCATTGCCGGTGGACTTGCCGGCATGGGAGCCGCTCTGCTGTATCTCACTGGATTTGAGCAGTGGCAATGCACGCAGTCCTCGGTTCCGGGCATGGGCTTCAACGGGATTGCAGCCGCCTTCCTGGGGGGACTGAATCCCATCGGCACCATTTTTTCCTCCTTCTTTATTCAGCACATTACCAGTGGCGGTGCCTATGTTGATAAAACCATGTACTCCGCCCAGATCTCCGACCTAATCTCCTCCTTGATTATTTACCTGTGTGGTTTTGTGCTGTTCTTTAAGACATACATGAACGGACGGCTGGACCGGCGCGCGGAGCGGGAGGCTGCAAAAGCCAGAAATGCAAAGGCTGGCGTTGCGGAAGGAGGGGAGGAGAAATGATTCTGCTGCTGCAATACACCCTGATTTTTGCCTCTGTATTGGTACTGGTGGCCTTGGGCGGCTGCTTTTCTGAGCACTCCGGCGTGATCAACATCGGTCTGGAGGGTATTATGGTGATGGGCGCTCTGGGCGGAGCACTGATGATGAAAGTCCTCCCGGCGGACACCTCTGCATTTATGATGATTCTTCTGGTGGTGCTGGCCGCCATTGCCCTGGGGGCGGTATACTCTCTGCTTTTGGCGGTGGCTGCCGTCAACTTCCGGGCGGATCAAACACTGGTGGGCACGGCCATGAATCTTCTGGGTACCGCTGCGGCCACCGTATTTGTCAAGGCTATGAATACGGCGGAGAGTGTGGACAACGTGTCCTCCACCATCCAGTATATCGGTGCCAAGAAGGCGTTTTTGGTGAACATCGGAGGATTTGAATTCAACTGGTTTATGCTGCTGGCGTTGATTGCCCTGGCGGCGGCCTACATTGTGCTGTATAAAACCCGATTTGGCCTTCGGCTGTGTGCCTGCGGCGAACATCCACAGGCGGCGGACAGCGTGGGCATCAACGTCTATAAAATGCGCTATGCCGGTGTTTTGATCTCTGGTGTGCTGGGTGGCCTTGGCGGTATTGTGTATATCACAGCAGGTGTCAGCGAATGGAAATTTGAAAACGGCGTGGCCGGCTTCGGATTTTTGGCATTGGCCGTTATGATTTTTGGCCAGTGGAAGCCAACCCGCATTGCTTTGGCCGCACTGCTGTTCGGCTTGTTCCGGGCACTTTCCAATGTTTACACCGGGTTTGCATTTCTGAGCGCGATGAATATTCCAAGCGCTGTGTACAACATGCTGCCCTATATCATCTCCCTGATTGTGCTGGCATTTACTTCCCAGAAGTCCCGAGCACCAAAGGCAGAGGGAATTCCCTATGATAAAGGCCAGCGGTAATGAAGCTGTTGAGAGGAGTTTTTCATGGATCTGCAATTCTCGAAACTCCCTATTTGCGTGGGAGATGTGACGCTGAAAGTGGCCAGGGGGCACTTTGCCACCAGCCACAGCCACATCAACTATTTGATTGATGTCACGTCACAGAAGGCCAGTTTGAATGAGGCCTCAGCCGTGGCCCAACAGCTGGCGGATCGTCACCTGTCCAGTACGATGATCGATGCGATTCTGTGCCTAGACGGAACCCGGGTGATTGGCACCTGCCTGGCCCGTCGGCTGACACAGGCGGGCTATCGATCCATCAATGAAGGACGGGATTTGTATGTGCTGCGTGTGGAGTTGGACGGTGGAGGGAAAATTCTTTTTCGCGATAATGCCCGCTCCATGGTGGAAGGGAAAAGTGTCCTGATTTTAATGGCTTCTGTTACTACGGGAGAGACTGCCCGGCGCAGCATGGAGAGCATCCGCTACTACAGCGGCAAGGTGGCTGGGATTGCAGCCATTTACAGCTGTCTGCCGGAGGTGGACGGGATGCCAGTGGCCGCCTTATATGACTGCTCTGATTTGCCGGATTATGCAAGCTATCCCCCCAGCGAGTGCCCAATGTGCAGAAGAGGGGTGCCGCTGGACGCTGTGGTGAACAGTTTCGGCTATTCCAAACTGTAAAATAGCATGCGAAAAATACCCTCTGTTGTCGCTTTTGGCGGCAGCAGAGGGTACTTTGTCATCCCAAGATGTAAGTTGCAAGCAAGGCCGCCAAAGCGGCAGACAACAGGCCCTGGATGGCCTTCCCCCAAAAGCAGATGCGGGGAGAGAGGCCGCTGCCATCCAGCACGGCGGCTGTCTGGCACAAAACGGAAAGACCGCCCCATCCGGTTATACCCGCCGCTGCGATGAAGCCGAAGCGGGTCGATTCCAGCAGTGGGGTCAGGGAGAAGAGTTCTGTCAGGCCAACGAGAAGGGGACCGGCATAACGGCCCAAATGTGCCATCGGGTGTGCCAAAGTATAAAAGAAGATCACAAAGGCGCAGACGGACAGAATGCCGGAAAGAGAGGATTTGACAGCAGACACAAAAGCAGAGGAAAGCTTGACGGTATGAAACGCAGGGGGAGTGGGCAGGTGCTGCCGTGTGGAGGGCCGTCCGCCTCTGCCGCGGAAAAGCAGCCCTGTTAAAAGGGCAGATCCTAAATGAATGAGCCACAGCCAGATCCCGGTTCGGACGCTTCCGAATATCCCGACGCCCAAGACGCTGATCAAGAACACAGGATTGGAGTTGTTGCAGAAAGCCAGCAGCCGCTCTGCTTCCTCACGGGTTACGAGATGCTCCTGATAGAGTTCTGTTGCCGTTTTGGCACCGATGGGATAACCGCCGATGAGTCCCAGCAAAAAGGCGGAGCTGCCGGCGCCATTTATTCGAAACAGCGGATCGAACCAGCCCGCGAACCAGGGAGAGAGCCATTCTCCAAAACCTAGTGACAGCAGCAGAGAGGATACCACCATAAAGGGGAACAGGGACGGGATGACAGAGCGGGCGCAGAGGGACAGGGCCTCCTCCATGGAGACCCGCACGCCCGCGGCATCTGCCAAAAACCAGAATAGAAGCCCACACAGCAGCAGGCAGACGGGAATTCTCCAGCGTGTTTTCATGCACATCACCGTGATACCCTATGTCCCAGAGTGCCGGTTTATGTCTGCTTTCACAGGGAAGGGAAAATCCACACGCAAGTTTAAAAGCGTTCCTGCATAGAGTTTTCCAGGGGTGAGCGTAATGGAGCGAAACCGGAGAGAAAAAGACGGGGGTGTACTAAACAGTGTAGCGGAGCTGTTTGATTTGCCGGCAGATGTGATGGCCGGACTGCCGCACCTGGAGATGATGGGCAGCCGTCAGCTGTATGTGGAGAACCACACCGGAATTCTTGCCTACAGTGAGGAGCAAATTGATGTCAACACCTCCGCAGGCGTGCTGCGGGTCAGCGGCAGGGGGTTATCCTTACTGGCCATGACGGCGGAGGAGCTGCGAATTGGCGGGCACATCGCAGCGGTGGAGTGGGTGAGGTAACATGCTGAATCAGATTGTGAACCGGCTGCAGGGGCAGGTGCGGATCCGGATAGAATCTGCCTTTCCTGAGCGGATGCTGAACCTGTGCGGTGCCAGAAACCTGGCCTTTTGGGATCTGGAGTGGGAGAATCCTACCACATTTACCTGCCGGGTGTCCCGGCAGGATTACTACGCACTGCGCAGGGCCGTTAAAAACATGGATTGTACTTTAACAGTTGTGAAAAAAGAGGGGGTTCCCTTCTTCCTGGGGCGGTTCCGCCGGCGGCAGGTGCTGCTGGCAGGGCTGGCCCTGTGTGGTATGCTGCTGTTTTTTGGCTCCTTTTTCATCTGGGATTTTACGGTAGAAGGCAATGAAACCGTGACAAGGGAGGAGATTCTCAGGGCCCTGCAGAAAAATGGTGTCCATTTGGGAACATTTGCCTTTTCCCTGGACACAGAGGATCTGCGGAACCACGTACTGCTGGATATCCCGGAACTTGCGTGGATTACTGTAAATGTGTCCGGCTGCAGGGCCTACGTGCAGGTGCGGGAGCGGATTCCTGCGCCGGATCTGGTCAATAAGCGGCTTCCTACAAACGTGGTGGCCCGGCGGGACGGCTTGGTGCGAAAGGTTCAGGCACTGGATGGCATCACCTGTGTACTGCCTGGAGCCTCTGTAGAGGAGGGACAGCTGCTGATTTCCGGCGTGGAGGATACGGAGACCTTTGGCGCCCGGATTTTGGCCGGCATGGGAACGGTAGAGGCCAGAACCTGGTATACACTCTCCACTGTCATGCCGCTGGAGATCGTTCAAAAACAGTATACCGGGGAGGAGGATGTCCGTTTTGCGCTGGTAATTGGTACGCAGCGTGTAAAATTCTTTCCAAACAGTAGCATCGAAGGGTCAAATTATGATAAAATAACCAAAAGGCAGCCCTGCTCCCTGTTTGGCTTGGCTCTGCCAGTGACATGGGTGACGGAAACTTACCGGTATTACGAAACTGTGCCGCAGGAAGTGGGCCCCACACAGGCAGAGGCCGCTGCCGAAGAGATCCTGACAGAATACCTCCATACGCTGGTGGATCCCTATGGCACCGTCAGTTCCACTCTGTGCGCTGCGAAACAGCAGGGAGAAGCCCTGGTGGTGACGCTGACGGCAGAGTGCGTGGAGCAAATCGGAGAGAGCGTCCCCATCTATACAGAGGACCGGGCGGAGAAAGGCCCGTGAACAAATAGGAGTGATCAGAGCATTGGAACAGAGAATCAGCATCGAGCGGCTGGAACAGGCCGTAAATATCTTTGGTTCATTTGACGAGAATATCCGTCTTCTGGAGCAGGAGTTCCACGTCACCGTGGTGAACCGGGACGGGGAACTGCGGGTAGAGGGTGACGCAGAGGACACCATGCTGGCGGCAAAGGCCATTCAGGCACTTCTGACACTCTCATCCCGGGGAGAGGCCATCGGAGAGCAGAACGTCCGCTACGTGATCGGACTGGTCCGCAGTGGAAAGGAGAGCCAGATCACCGAGCTCACCGGCGATGTGCTGTGCATCTCCGCCAAGGGCCGGCCCATCAAGCCCAAGACCATCGGTCAGAAGGAGTATATCAAGTCTGTCCTGAAAAACACCGTGACCATCGGTGTGGGACCGGCGGGCACCGGCAAGACCTATTTGGCGGTGGCCGCCGCCGTCCAGGCCTTTCGGGACAAGCAGGTAAACCGCATCATTCTCACCCGCCCGGCGGTAGAGGCTGGGGAGCGGCTGGGCTTTTTGCCGGGCGACCTGCAGAGCAAGGTGGACCCATATCTCCGGCCCCTGTATGACGCCCTGTTCGACATGCTGGGGGCCGAGACCTATCAAAAGTATCTGGAACGGGGCAATATTGAGGTGGCGCCCTTGGCCTATATGCGCGGACGAACGCTGGATGACAGCTTCATCATTCTGGACGAGGCACAGAACACCTCCCGGGAGCAGATGAAGATGTTTCTGACCCGTTTGGGCTTCGGCTCCAAAATCGTCATCACCGGCGACGTGACCCAAATCGATCTGCCGGACGGCAAAGCCTCAGGCTTGAAGGAGGCCATGCGGGTTCTGCGGAGTGTGGAGGGGATTGGCCTTTGTGAGCTGACCAATGCGGATGTGGTACGACACGTGATGGTTCAGCGGATTGTCCAGGCCTACGAGGAATATGAAAATGCAAAAAATAGCGGGAAAGGGCGAAAATAATGGCCAAAAAGCACTATATACCGGTCACTGCCGATGTGCCTGGCGCGGCCAACGAGCGAAACTGCGCGTTGATCCGCAAGGTCATCCGCACAGCCCTGGCGGCGGAGGGTGTGGAATTTCCCTGTGAGGTGGATGTGCTGCTGACCAACGACCAAAGCATCCACCAGATCAATTTGGACATGCGGCAGGTGGACAGGCCCACCGACGTGCTGAGCTTTCCGGAGTTTGATCTGCATCCGGGTCAGCTGCCCGCGGCGGAGGATGCAGATCCCGGCACGGGGCTGGTACCGTTGGGCGATATGGTGATCTCCATGGAGCATGTGGCGGCCCAGGCCAAGGAGTACGGCCATTCAAACCGCCGGGAGCTTGCCTACCTGGTGGTGCACTCTGTGCTGCATCTGCTGGGGTACGATCACCTGGATGAGGGAGAGATGAAGGCCCGGATGCGGGCTCGGGAGGAAGCGATTCTGGCAGAGTTGGGTCTTGAGCGGTAGGAAGGAAAACAGCTATGGCATGGGAAATGAAGGGTCGGGAGGCCGCTGAGAAGAGAGCGGTACAGGAGAAGCTGGAAGAAGCCGGCACCTTGGAGAAAAAAGAGACGCCTGAAAACAAGCAGGCAATCATCTGCCCTTACTGCAGACAGGCAATGGAGCTTGGGAAGATTCATTTTCACAATACCCCGCGCCCTTACTGGCAGCCAGCAGACTCGGCTGCGGTTCCTTTTTCCTTCATGAAACCTACAGGGGGCGTTTTGCTGTCCCGCACCGGCGGATTGGCTGCCGATGTACCTGCCTGGTATTGCCAAGGCTGTAAAAAGATTGTTTTAGACACGGAATAACCGGGGACGGGCTTGCCGCATAGACTATTCCGAGGTGATTGGAATGGGATTGCTGCAAGACGGCGTCATTGCGTTTTTCTCGGCGGTGGGCCTGACCACTGTGGTCTGGTTTTTGGCCGGGGCCTTTTTGCATGCCGGGCGGCCTGTGATACCGGGCCTCCTGCTGGTACTGCCCCTGCGGGGAGAGGCGCTGGCCATGGAGGCCGACGTCCGGGAACTGCGGCGGGCGAGGCACTCCCTGCCGGGGAGCAAAATTGTGCTGGCGGACTGCGGGCTGACGGAGGATGCCCGGGCACTGGCCCGGTACCTGGCGGATCGGGAGGAGAGCATCGTTTTGGTAGACGGAGAGCCGTTTCAAATGTGATCAAAGGAAGAGGAACGAGATGGAAGAGCTGATCACCCACGAGGGTACCGTACATAGCATCATTTTTCAAAACGCCGAAAACGGCTATACGGTCCTGCGCCTCCTGACAGAGGAGGGAGAGGTGGTCACCGTGGTGGGGTGCATCCCCTGCGCGGCACCAGGAGAGCACCTGACGGTGTCCGGCGTGTGGGAGACCCATCCCCAGCACGGAGAGCAGCTGCGGGCGGTGGAGCTGGAACGGACGCTGCCAGAGGATGAGGAGGAGATTTTTTCCTACCTCTCATCCGGCGTCTGCAAGGGTGTGGGCCCTGCCACCGCCCGGCGGATTGTGGACCGTTTCGGCATCGAGACGCTGGATATTCTGGAACGGGAGCCGGAAAAGCTGACGCTTTTAAAGGGCGTTACCGCGAAAAAGGCCCAGGAGATTGCGGCGGGCTTCCGCCAGCACATGGGCCTGCGCCGCCTGATGGATTTTCTGGCCCGGTACGAACTGCCGCCTGTTCTGGCTATGCAGCTGCGCCAGCAGTACGGCGACGGCGCCTTGGAAATGGTGCGGGAGAATCCGTATCTTTTGTCCAACGACGTCTGCGGCGTGGAGTTTTCCGTCACGGATCAGATGGCGCTGAGCATGGGGCTGGATCCGGAGGGGGACGCCAGGCTGCAGGCGGCGGTGACCTTTGAACTCAGCCACAATGAGAACAACGGCCATGTCTTTCTGCCCCGGCCGAAGCTGGTGGCGGCCACGGCCCAGCTGGTCCAGTGCGGGGAGGAGCTTGCGGAACGGGCACTGGACAGCCTTCTGGAGCGGGGGGCAGTGGTGCAGGAGCATGTGGCCAATGTGGAGGCCTGTTACCTCCGGCGTCTGTGGGACGCGGAGGCGTCTGCTGCGGCCAGGGTGAACAGCCTTCTGGCAGCGGAGGCGGACCGGAGCGCCATGGCAGACAGGGCCATTGACGAAATTCAGCAGGAGCAGGGGATTTCCTACGCACCCCAGCAGCGGCAGGCCGTGGAGCTGGCGGCCCGGACGGGTGTGCTGATTTTGACCGGCGGCCCCGGCACCGGAAAGACCACCACGGTGCGGGGCATTGTATCGCTGTTCCGGAAGATGGGGTTGGACATGGTTTTGGCGGCCCCCACGGGCCGCGCCGCCAAACGCATGAGCGAACTGACCGGCGTGGAGGCGCAGACAGTCCACCGCCTTCTGGGGATGAGCTGGAACGACATCACCCACCAGGTGACGTTTCAGAAAACGGAGAAGGAGCCGCTGGAGACGGACGCAGTGATTGTGGACGAGATGAGCATGGTGGATCTGCCCCTCTTTTCTGCGCTGCTGCGGGCGCTGCGGCCGGGTACCCGGCTGGTGCTGGTGGGAGACGCGGACCAGCTGCCCTCCGTGGGGGCCGGAAATGTATTCTCCGATTTAATCCGCAGCGGCCGGGTGGAGACGGTGTTTCTGCGGGAGGTGTTCCGACAGGCGGAGCAGTCCGCTATTATCCGGAATGCTCACGCTGTCAATCTGGGGCAGCCGCCGAAGCTGACCAACGACCAGGGGGACTTTTTCTTCCTCTGCCGCCGGGATGCGGAGCGGACGGTTTCCACCGTCGTGGAGCTTTGCAGGCAGCGGCTGCCGGAGAAGATGGGGATTCCTGCCGACCAGATTCAGGTGCTGACGCCCACCCGGCGGGGACTCAGCGGCACCATCCATCTGAACCGCTGTCTGCAGGAGGCGCTGAATCCCCGCAGGGCGGACAAGCGGGAGATTCTCTGGGGCGAGCGGCTGTTCCGGGAGGGAGACCGCATCATGCAGACCAAGAACAACTACGACGTGGTGTGGGAAAAAGAGGACGGCACCATGGGCACCGGCATGTTCAACGGCGACGTGGGAAAGATCACGCAGATCGATCCCTCCGGCGAATGGCTGGCCGTGGACTTTGACGGCCGCGCCGCCATGTACACCGCGGACATGTTGAACGAGGTGGATTTGGCTTACGCCCAGACGGTTCACAAGGCGCAGGGCAGTGAGTACCGGGCTGTGGTGATGGCGGCCATGCCGGCAGCCCAGTCGCTGATGGTGCGGGGGGTGCTGTACACGGCCCTGACCCGGGCACGAGAATTGCTGATTGTGGTGGGCGATGATGCGGCCATCCGGGCCATGGCAGCCAATGACCGCCAGCAGCGGCGGTATTCCGGCCTTCGGTGGCGTCTGGCCCACAGCAGTGAGGGAAAATAGAACCGTTTTTTAGAGAAGCAGCGGGACATGCACGAAGACATGCCCCGCTGCTTTGGTGTATTTCTTTTGCGTTTTATCTGAAAAACAGATAAATAAAGAATATCTGATATCAAGATACATATACTCGTCCCAGGTGATAAGTATGAGAACAGAAATCCTGAAATACGGGCGAATTCGAGATCTGCGCAATGACAGAGGACTGACGCAGGAGGATGTGGCAAAGGTTCTGAACGTTAAGCAGAATACCTATTCACAATATGAAATTGGCGTTGTGAACTTTCCTCTGGATGCTGTGGTGCAGCTGGCAGAATATTACGGTGTCAGCGTGGACTATTTGGTGGGTTTGACAGATGAACCAAAGCCCTATCCACGGAAAAGAAAATGAATGCTGGAATTCTGGATAGTTTGCTGAACCTCCTCTTTCCGCCCAAGTGCCCCTTTTGCGGAACGGTTTTGGATCAGATAGGCATCTGTAACGGATGTCGGAGCAAGCTGCCCTGGGCGGAAGGCAGCGAGGCGCTCCGGAACAGCCCCGGCGGCCTTCGTGTCTGCGCCCCGCTCCGCTATGAGGGGCTGGCCCGGGAGGGTGTGCTGGATCTGAAGTTCCACGGCCGCATGGGTGCGGCGGAACCACTGGGGGAACTGGTGGCTGCCTGTGCCGCCGAGTGGTATTCCGGCGAATTTGACATGGTAACCTGGGTGCCGGTGAGCAAACAGCGCCTGCGAAAGCGGGGCTATGATCAAGCGGAGCTGCTGGCCCGCAGTGCCTGTCGGGCTTGGGATGTAAGGCCTGTGCGCCTGCTTGTGAAAACCGTCGACAACCCCGCCCAGTCCGGCCTCCACGAGGCTGCCGCCAGGCGGGCAAACGTACTGGGGGTCTATGAAGCGGCGGAGCCGACAAAAACGGCAGGCCGTCGTATTTTACTGGTGGATGATGTCTGCACCACCGGTTCCACCCTGGCAGAGTGCGCCCAGGTTTTGCGGGAGGCGGGGGCTGCTGAAGTGCTCTGCGCCGCCGTGGCACTGACGTCCCGCCCGGACGGGAAGTGACACAGAAGGCTCTCTGTGTGTTTTTCACAGAAAACCGGAAGGTTTCCGCTTGAAATGGGCAAAGAATGTTCTTGCAAACAAAGAAAACTGTCGGTATAATAGAAACTGTATGATTGTACACGGTGAAAACCGCTCATAATAACAGACAGAAAGATCGAATGAGGTGGAATTTTATGTCCATGGCGAAGGATATCGGTATCGATCTCGGTACCGCATCGGTTTTGGTATATGTAAAGGGCAAGGGCATTGTACTGAATGAGCCATCTGTAGTGGCAATGGATAAAAACACCGGCAAGCTTTTGAAGGTGGGGGCCGAAGCGCAGGCGATGCTGGGCCGTACGCCCGGCAACATTGTAGCCATCCGCCCCTTGCGGGAGGGCGTTATCTCCGACTATGATATGACCGAGCGGATGCTGCGGGAGTTTTTGCGGAAGGTGGCTGGAGTTTCCTTTTTCAAGCCCCGGCTCATCATCTGTGTGCCCTCCGGCATTACAGAGGTGGAAGAGCGCGCCGTGATTGACGCGGGTATTCAAGCCGGTGCCCGGAAGGTATACTTGATTGAAGAGCCTGTGGCCGCTGCTATCGGCGCTGGTATTGATATCACTCAGCCGGACGGCCATATGGTGGTGGATATCGGCGGCGGCACTGCAGACATTGCGGTGATTTCCCTCTCCGGCGTGGTGGAAAGCGCCTCTATCAAGATTGCTGGCGATCAGCTGAATGAGGCTGTGGTGAAATACATGCGCCGCAAGCACAACCTGCTGGTGGGCGAGCGCACGGCTGAGGAGATGAAAAAGCAGATTGGCTGTGTCTTTCCCAAGGATGAGGAGGAGACCATGGACGTCAAGGGCCGGTGCCTGCTGACGGGTCTCCCCAAGGTGGTCACCGTTTCTTCCACAGAGATGATGGATGCATTTGAGGAGCCGGTGGAACGCATTATGGAGGCGATTCACTCCGTGTTGGAACGGACGCCGCCCGAGTTGGTGGCGGATATTTCCACCAACGGCATTGTGATGACCGGCGGCGGCAGCTTGGTGTCTGGATTTGACAAACTCGTAACGGCCCGTACCGGCATTCATACCGTGATTGCCGAGGATGCCATCAGCTGCGTGGCCTTGGGTACAGGAAAGAGTCTGGATTCGCTGAACAGCATGCAGGACGGTACGATGAACCTGAGCCGCCGCAAGCAGATGAACTGAATGAGGCCGGGCCGCGGAGCGCTCCGCGGCCCGCTTTCCGTCCTGCACCAGGAGGAAAGACCTTGCTTTTTTGCCCGGTTTTGGTATAGTTGCTATAGGCATGTATTGCCGCGGCCTGTTTGGACAAGTATCTGCAAAAGGAGAGAAACGATATGGCCATTCAGATTATTACGGATTCCACCAGCGATTTGACGGAGGAAGAGCTGCAGAAGCTGAACGTCCATATGATTCACATGCGGGTCATCTTCGAAGATGGCATCTATACGGACGGTGTGGATATTACCAAGGAAGGATTTTATGAAAAGCAGGCGGCGGCAAAGACGCTTCCGAAAACGACCCAGGTGAATCCGCAGGAGTACTGTGATATCTTTGAATCCCTGCTTCAAAATGGAGATGAAGTGGTGGCGATTCTGCTTTCCTCTAAACTCTCCGGAACCTTTCAGTCTGCCATGATTGCAAAGGGAATGGCGGAGGGCGGCGAACGGCTGCACCTGGTGGATTCCCTGAACGTCACCATTGGCGAGGGGCTGCTGGTGCGGGAGGCCGTGCGCCTGCGGGACGCGGGAAAGACTGCAGCAGAGATTGCTGCGGCCATGGAGGAACTGAAATACCGGGTGCGGTTTGTGGCTTTTATCGGCACGCTGAAGTATCTGAAAATGGGCGGGCGCATCTCCGCTTCCACGGCGGTGCTGGGCACGATGCTGAACATTTCCCCGGTAGTGGCTATTGTGGACGGCGAGGTGAAATCTGTAGGCCGGGTAAAGGGAAAGCAGAAAATTTTGGAATATACCCTGGACTTTGCCAATCACTATCCCATTGACGGCCGGCACTGCGTGATGTTCGGCCATTCCCGTTGCCTGGAGACCATGGAAATTTACCGGGAGAAATGCGTGAAGGCATTGGCTATCAAGGATTACCACTGGGATGAGCTGGGTGCCGTCATTGGTACGCATGCCGGACCTGGCTGCTATGGCCTGGCCTATATCGGGCTGAAATAGTGGAAGACAGGGCCTGCATCACCATTGTTGCACAAGCAACTGCACCCGGCAGGCATTTGCCGTATACTTCCGGGGAAGACTAAAGAAAAATGCCGGGCAGCTTTGGCGGCCCTGATAGACAAGGAATGAAAATATGCAACAGTTGAAACCTGTGACAAAGCAGGACGGAGCAAGGCTGCGGAAATATTACCAGAACTGTGGGTATGGCCTCTGCGAATACTCGGTGGGTGTTAAGATGATGTGGCGTACGACGCTGCACCCCGCCTGGACAGAGTCTGCCGGATGTCTGATTGTCAAAAACACAATCGACGGACAGGAGGTATTTGACTATCCGGTTCCAGGTCCCGATGGAGATGAGAATGCCGCACTGGAGGACATTGAGCGCTACTGTCTGGAAAAGGGGATTCCGCTGGTAATCTCGGTGGTTCCCGAGTGCAAGGTGGCGCGTCTCTTGGGACGTTATCCCTATATGCGGGTCAGTGACGTCCGCACTTGGCGGGACTATGTGTACTACCGGGAGGATCTGCAGTTCTTTGCGGGAAGACGGTACTCTGGCCAGCGAAACCATATCAATAAATTCCGTACAAAGTGGCCGGATGCGTCCTTCCGCCAGCTTACAGAGGCCGATGATGCTGCCATTGAACAATTTTGGACGGATTACGAGGCGGAATTTCCAAAGGGCGACAACCGCAAGGCGAAGGACGAGCTGGCTTTGGCAAAGAAAATGCTGAAGATGGTGAGCAAGTGCTGGTTTGTGGCCGGCGGCATGTTTGACGGAGAAAAGCTGATTGCCCTGTCTCTGGCAGAAAAGTGCGGAGATACGCTGATTATTCATATCGAGAAAGCGCTGTATTCTTATACCGGTGTATATCCCACGCTGGTTCAGGCTTTTGCAGACGCCTTTGGTGACGGCTGCCAGTGGATCAACCGGGAGGATGATGCGGCGGATCGCGGACTTCGCACCTCCAAACTTCAGTATGGTCCTGCCAAGCTGGCTCCCAAATACCGGTTTGAGCCACAGAATGAGCTGATTCGCCATGTGTCGGAAATTCCAGCCCTGAAAACGGAGCGGCTGACGCTCTCCGCCCTGACCGAGGCGGATATCTCCGCTTATAACGCCTTGGTGCTGGACGCGGATCGGAACCGCTGGTGGGGATATGACGACGTGGGCGGCTTGGGCGGCCCTATGGAGGAGCGCAGCTTTTTTGAGGTGGCCCAACGGGACTTTGAAAACCGCCAAGCCGTCAACTTTGCCGTCCGGCTGGATGGAAAGCTGATTGGCGAGGCAGTGCTGTACCGCTTTGACTGCCGGGGCGGCGCAGAGCTTGGCTGCCGCATTGACAAAGACTACGCTGGACATGGATACGGTACAGAGGCCTTTTCTGCTGTGGCAGACTGGGGCCTTTATAAAGTGCATCTCTCTCGGATTGTGGCTAAATGCTACAGGGAGAACCAGGCATCCTACCGGATGCTCTCTTCCTGCATGCGGAAAAGCGGCGGGGACGATACGTTTTTCTATTTTGAGAAATTGGTTTGAGAAAACGGCGGCACCTTTTGGTGCCGCCGTTTTTTAAGAGTGGAGACTAACAGAGTGCTGTCTGCAGCAAAGAGGGTATTTGTCTGCTGCAACCAGTGCTTTACCTCAACTGCGGCAGAGAGCTGGAGGGCATTCGGGGGTGAAACCTATCTGGCAGCTGTGGAGCAAGGAGAATTTGAACTTCTCTCTACCAGTGGGGTTACCCTTAAAAATCAAACAGCGGACGGATATGACGCTGATGACGGAGGCAGACGATGCGCGATATCTTGAAATGGCGGCAAAAAAGAGGGCATCGCCCTCTTTTTTGATCAAGCATGTAAGTCCTCACGCCGACAAGTGCATCCCTCGGTAAGCCCCAGACCCGTCACACAGGGCTCCGGCAGTTCCAGAGAGAATTTCTCTCCCCGAGTATTCTGGAGCAGCAGCCACAATTTGGGCGGATCGGGAATTTCCTCACAACCGTAATCTCCGCTTTCGATCCGGAGAATACACACATCGTTCTCAGGATTTGCGGCCAGACGGGCCGCAACCTCTGCGTCTGTTAGCCTCATAGGCCTAAAAACTCCGGGCCGAAGCTATGAGGAAGAAGTTCCGGCAGCGTATAGACCACCTCTGCACCGTCGCTGTTCAAACAGATAATCTCAATGTTCGGGGCAAATTCCCGCAGCACCTGGCGGCAAACGGCACAGGGAACGCAGGGATCCTTACTGCGGCCAGCCACCACAATCCGGACAAAGTCCCGGTGCCCCTCGCTGACGGCCTTGACCACCGCCGTGCGTTCGGCGCAGATGGTGGGGGAATAGGCGGCGTTTTCAATGTTGCAGCCAGTGAATACCGTGCCGTCGCTGCACTCCAAGGCAGCGCCCACCGGAAAGTGGGAATAGGGACAATAAGCCCGGTCCAGCATAGAAATAGCGATGGCTTTCAGTTCGTTTCGAGTCATGGATGACACTCCTTTTCCAGGCACAGCAGCATGCAAATTCTTCCGGGGTGGGTGCCCTGGACGACGGGACAGACGATGTCAGTCCCATTTGATCTCCCGCTGGGGCCTCACCGCTACATCCATAATATCCTTGGCATCGTAAAATTGCAAGTACCGCTGCCGGGAGTAGCGGAGTGTGGTCCCGTCCGGATGGAGGCGGTCACAGATCACGGCGGAGATGTCCTTTTTCAGATAGCTGAAGCTCTCGATTCCCACAGAGCAGAACACGCGGAAGCCTTGGCTCTGCAGATATTGAAAGATGGGACCGGTTTTCTTCCAGTCATCGCCGTCTGGACGCTCCCCGTGTGGATAGAACAGAATTGTGGTAGGTCCTACCAGACTTCCCACCTCGCTTAGCCAACGCTGGGTATCGACCTGCACGGTCTCCAGACTTTTGCTGCCTCCAAGGCGGATGTGACCCCAAGTATGGCTGCCGAAGGTCCAGCCGGTACGCTTTAATTCCGCAACAATCGGACGTACAGCCTCGATTTCACGCTGGCGGTTGGCCTCCTGGGCCTCTGTCCAGCCTGTAGTGGTGGTCTGGGTGCGGTAACCCAGAATGCCCTCGTACCCTGTCAGGGACAGGCAGCCCTTGGCGCCAAAGGGGGAGAAGTCCGGGTGCTCCTCCACGAACTTATCCAAAATGGGAATGGCATCCAGATCCCGGGAAATGACCTCATTGCCCTGCGGATCTTTGCCCCAGGAAGCGATCTTTCCATCCTCGCCGAGAATCAGCTTGTAGGTAAAACCATTTTCCAACATATAGGGATAGTAATTGGTGTCATCATAAGAGAGAATCAGCGGCTTCTTCCCCTCCGGCAGGTACAGGGTGTTCCGCACCATTTTGGGCTGCCCGTTCTCGCCGGTGGTCTCGCTCCAGACGTCTCCAATGTCCACCAGAACATAGCCCTTCTCATAGACGCTCTGAAGAATTTTGCCGTATTCGCCTACGGTTACCATGTAGTCGTCAATGCCGTTGGCCTCGCTGTCTCCGTTAAAGGCCAGCTCCGGATAGGACACAATGGGGTGGAAAAACAGATGCTCCACCACGCCGTCCCAAGCGGAATATGTCAAGCCGTCCCGGCTGCCGCCCTCCGGCATCACGGTGGGATCCAAAATGTCATAGGGCTCCGGTTCCGGCGGCACCTCCTCCGGCACCTCCGTTTCCGGAGAAGCGGTTTCTGCCTGGCCAGGCGAATCTCCCTCCTGCGGTGTTTCCTGTTTTCCACAGGAAACGAGGGAAAGCAGCAGGCATAAAAGCAGGAGCAGGCTGGTCATACGGCGCATGGTAAAATGGTCCTTTCTGTCGAATTTTCTGATAGAACCAGTATAGCAGGATTTGAGGAAAGAATGCACAACAAAATAATGACAAAAGAGCGACAAAAAGGGACGGCTTCAGCCGTCCCTCTCATGTGCCGCCGAAAATTACCGCTTGTCACCGGCTTTGAAAATTGCCGCCATGATGACACCGAACACCACAGCTGCTGCGATGCCGCCGGCAGTGGCGGTCAGCCCGCCGGTAAAGATGCCAAGCCAGCCCTGCTCTGCCACCGCCTTTTTTACACCCTTGGCCAGAGCGTGGCCAAAGCCGGTCAGCGGTACGGTAGCTCCGGCACCGCCCCAGTCCGCGATGGGCTGGTATAGACCCAAAGCGCTCAAAAGTACCCCCGCCAGCACATAGCCGGTCAGAATCCGTGCGGGAGTCAGTTGGGTTTTGTCGA
Source organism: Oscillibacter sp. PC13 (assembly GCF_900115635.1). Taxonomy (GTDB): domain Bacteria; phylum Bacillota; class Clostridia; order Oscillospirales; family Oscillospiraceae; genus Oscillibacter. The sequence continues at coordinate 67,623 of NZ_FOXE01000010.1, forward strand.
TCAGAATCTGTCCAATTGCACAGAGAATGCCGCCGCAGAGAAATGCGTTGAGATATTCCATAAACAGTCCTCCCAGGAAGAATTTCGCTGAAGTCAGGATTTCCCAACCTGGCTGGTTTTATGCAAACGCAGAGGGAACCGCCTTATGGCGGTTCCCTCTGCAGGCATGTATGAAAGAGCTTGAAAACACATTTATTCGGCGTCCTGAAGGGCATCGTACCCCTGCTCGCCGGTGCGGACCTTGATGACATTCTCTACATGATAGATGAAGATCTTGCCGTCGCCGATATTTCCAGTGTAGAGGACCTTTCTGGCAGTGTTTACCACCAGGGAGACGGGAACCTTGCTGATGACGATGGAGACCTGAATGCTGGGCAGCATGGTGGCTTCCACCTTGGCTCCGCGGAAATACCCCTCCGTTTTGCCCCGCTGCTCGCCGCAGCCCATGGCATTGACGGCGGTCATACCAGTGATGCCAATATCAAACATGGCACGCTTGAGGGCGTCAAACCGTTCCATCTTGCAGATAATATCCACCTTGGTCAGCTTGATGCCGCCGAGAGGCTCTGGGTCCACCACGGAGGGAGCCACTTCCACAGGCACGGCAGCCTGGACGGGAACATCGCCCTGGGCGGGCAACTCCAGACCATCCGGTGTATCGTCATAGTTGAAGGCGAAGCCGCCGTATGCGGAGGGCAGGCCGTGCTCAGTGATGTCGAGGCCCTTGACCTCTTCCTCGGCAGAGACCCGCAGGCCGATGGTGTGCTTGAGAATCAGAAAGACGATGGTGATTGCGACGGCGGCCCAAGCAGCGGTGGCCAGCACGCCGATGCACTGAACCAGGAAGTAATGGAAACCGCCACCGTAGAATACGCCGCCATCCACGGCAAACAAACCTGTCAGCAGAGTGCCGGCGGCACCGCACACACCGTGGACGGAGATGGCCCCCACAGGGTCGTCGATTTTCAAGACGGCGTCAAAGAAGTTGACGGAGATGGGCAGCAGCAGGCCGGCTACGATTCCAATGATAGCGGCGCCTGCAACGGAGACTGCGTCGCATCCGGCAGTGATGGCCACAAGACCTGCCAGAGCAGCATTCAATGTCATGCCGACATCAGGCTTTTTATAGCGCAGCCAAGTGTAAATCATGGTGACGCAGGAGGCCACCGCAGCAGCCATATTGGTGTTGACAAAGATGAGCCCGGCAGAAACCATGGTATCGTCGCCAGTCATGCTGACCGTGGAGGCACCGTTGAAGCCGAACCAGCAGAACCATAGAATAAATACGCCAAGAGCACCTAAGGACAAGTTATGTCCAATGATGGCCCGTGGCTTGCCGTCCTTGTCATACTTGCCGATACGGGGGCCCAGAATGGCTGCGCCGATACAGGCACAGACACCGCCTACCATGTGGACAGCTGTGGAACCGGCAAAGTCATGGAAGCCCATCTGAGCCAGCCAGCCGCCGCCCCAGATCCAGTGACCGGAGATGGGATAGATAAATGCAGAGATGCAGAACGAGTAAATGCAGTAGGAGATGAACTTGGTGCGCTCTGCCATGGAACCAGAGACGATAGTGGCGGAGGTGGCGCAGAACACAGTCTGGAAAATTAAGTAGGCATACAGGGGGACACCATCCGGCAAGATACCGGAATAGTCGCCGAGGACAAAAGGATCAAACCCGCCGATGAGAGCACCACCCCCGGCAAACATAAGACCAAATCCCAAAATCCAGTAGGTGGGGGTGCCAATGCAGAAGTCCATCAGGTTCTTCATCAAAATGTTGCCGGTGTTTTTTGCCCTGGTGAAGCCTGCCTCGCACATGGCGAAGCCGGCCTGCATCAGAAATACCAGGGCAGCTCCCAACAGGACCCATATGGTGTTAACAGATGAATACATAGTCTCTCCTCCTTAAAAAACGAAAAGGCAAGGGCGCCTGAGAGCATCGCTCTCTCAGGCGCCCTTGCCTTTTGGATGTGAAAACTTTAGCATGGCACGGTGTATTCGTCAACTGTCGTTTTTGACAAGACTTTTGCGAAAGTGCACAAATATTTCTCTGTGGGTTATATGTTTCACACAAGGTTTGTGTAGCCGATCAGGTAGGCATCTACCTCTGCGGCAGCAGCCCGTCCCTCTGCGATGGCCCACACCACCAGAGACTGACCTCGGCGCATGTCGCCAGCGGAGAAGACCTTCTCTACAGAGGTGGCATAACTGCCGGCTTTTGTGACAACCGTTTTGTCCTTTGCCACACCAAAGGCTTTGCAGACGGCATCCTCGCATCCGGCAAAGCCGGTAGCACCAATGAGCAGATCGCAGGGAAGCGTGTCTCCCCCGGCCGTAACCACACCAGTCAAAACTCCGGTTTCGCTGCATACCAGCTCCTTCACCTGGACGCCAAAGCGGCGTGGATCCGTTCCGGTAACAGTCAGAGCCTCCTCGTGGGCATAGTCGGCGGGCAGCTTGCCGTCCCCGTCAAGATAGTCAGAGATGCCGCGCCGCACCAGTTGGATTACGGATTTGCAGCCCTGCCGCAGGGCAGTAGCCACGCAGTCGCTGGCGGTGTCGCCGGTGCCAATAATGACAACGTTTTTATCGGCGGCTGTGGGGACTGCCGTCTCTTTTGCGCCAAAGACTTGCTGTTCCACGGCCGCTTTGAGATACGCGGTTCCATAGCACACGCCGCTGATACCCTTCGTATCAAAGCCCAAGGGGCGGGGAGTTCCGGCACCACAGCAGAGAATCACGGCATCGTATTCCGCCATCAGGCGCTTGGCAGTTTTGGGATCTGCTGCATCCACACCTGTGACAAAGCTGACACCCTCATCGGTCATCAGGTCAATGCGGCGCTTTACCACATCCTTTGGCAGCTTCATATTGGGGATGCCGTAGGTCAAAAGGCCGCCGGGATGCGCTTCCTTTTCAACGACGGTGACAGAGTGGCCCCGGTGGTTCAGCTGATCCGCTGCCGCCAGTCCCGCAGGGCCGGATCCCACCACGCAGACGGCTTTTCCAGAGTACTGCGGCGGCCGGCGGCGCTTCATCCTGCCGGATGCGAATGCGGACTCAATGATACAGAGCTCATTGTCCCGAATGGTGATGGAGCTGCCGTAGATACCGCAGATACAGGCCTTTTCACAGAGGGCCGGACAGACCCGGCCGGTGAACTCCGGAAAGTTGTTGGTTTTCAGCAGACGGCTCAGTGCGTGGGAGCGGTTGCCGCTCATAATCATGTCATTCCACTCGGGAATCAAATTGTGCAAAGGGCAGCCGAAGGCTTTGCCTTCATAAACCATACCGGCCTGACAGTAGGGAACGCCGCAGTTCATGCAGCGGGCACCTTGCTGTTCTCTGGCTGTATCAGGGAGGGCTAGGTGAAATTCATTCCAGTCACGAACCCGCTCGGCGGGAGCACGCCGGGGGTCTTCCTTGCGGACATATTCTAAAAATCCAGTGGGTTTACCCATCGTAGTCGCTCTCCTTTCTCAAGATTTGGTGTTGGCGTAAAACGCTTCAATTTCTGCCTGCTCGCGGCTCATGCCCTTTTCCTCGTTTTGGGCAATGGAGCGCAGCATTTGATCATAATCCCTGGGCATTACTTTTTTGAAACAGGGAATATAGCTCTTAAAAGCAGCCAGAATCTTTTTGCCGCGGGGAGAGTCGGTGGCAGCCACATGCTCTTCAATCAGGGCACGGAGTTCCTCGATGTCGTGATTTTCCGTCAGCGTGTCGGTAAGAACCTGCTCCTTATTGAGCCGCATATACAAATCATGCTTTTCATCCAGAACATAGGCAATGCCACCGGACATGCCAGCTGCAAAGTTCTTTCCTGTCGGGCCCAGAATTACGCAGCGGCCGCCGGTCATATACTCGCAGCCGTGATCCCCCACACCCTCTACCACGGCCACTGCACCGGAGTTCCGAACGCAGAAGCGCTCACCAGCCATGCCGTTGATAAAGGCCCGGCCGGAAGTAGCGCCGTACAGGGCCACATTGCCCACAATGATATTCTCACCGGGCTTAAAGGTGCTGCCCTGGGGGGGATAGAGCACCAGCTTGCCGCCGGAGAGCCCTTTGCCGAAGCCGTCGTTGCAGTCGCCCTCCAGCTTCAGAGTCAGGCCCTTCGGGATAAATGCACCGAAAGACTGTCCGCCGCCGCCGTGACAGGTGATCACATAGCTGTCATCCGGCAGAGAATTGCCGTTGGTCCGTGTGATCTCAGATCCGAACAGTGTGCCGAAGGAACGATCTGTGGAGGAAACCTTCAGATCCAGTCGGCCGGTCTTCTTGGTTTTCAGGCTCCTGCCCAGTTTTTCCAGCAAGACACTGACATCTACGGTTCGCTCTAACTGAAAGTCGTAGACGGTTTTTGGATCGAAGTGCGGCACATGGGTCCCATAGGGATTCTGCAGAAGGCCGCTCAAATCCAGCGTTTCCGCCCGGCGGGTCACCAGTTTTTCACGAACGCGCAGTAAATCACTGCGGCCCACCAGCTCTTCCACGGTACGGATGCCGAGTTTGGCCATGAGCTCCCGCAGCTCCTGCGCCACAAAATTCATAAAATTCATCACGTACTCCGGCTTCCCGGAAAAACGCTTACGGAGCTGAGGGTTCTGGGTGGCGATGCCTGCCGGACAGGTGTCCAGGTTGCATACCCGCATCATACAGCAGCCCATGGCGACCAGGGGGGCTGTGGCAAAACCGAATTCTTCAGCACCCAGCATGCAGGCGATGGCCACATCCCGGCCGGTCATCAGCTTTCCGTCCGCCTCAATGACCACCTGCGATCTCAGACCGTTTTGGATCAGCGTCTGATGCGCCTCTGCAACGCCCAACTCCCAGGGAAGACCAGCTCCCTGAATGGAGTTTTTGGGCGCGGCGCCGGTGCCGCCGTCGTGTCCGGAAATCAAAACCACTTGGGCCCCAGCCTTTGCAACGCCGGCCGCAATGGTGCCAACGCCCGCCTCGCTCACCAGTTTTACGCTGATGCGGGCATGACGGTTGGCATTTTTCAGATCGTAAATCAACTGGGCCAAATCTTCAATGGAGTAGATATCGTGATGGGGGGGAGGAGAGATCAGTGCCACGCCGGGAGTGGAGCAGCGGGTTTTCGCAATCCAAGGGTAGACTTTTTTGCCCGGCAGGTGCCCGCCCTCACCGGGCTTGGCTCCCTGGGCCATCTTGATTTGGATCTCCTGGGCGCTGTTCAGATATTCGCTGGTGACGCCGAAGCGGCCGGAGGCTACCTGCTTGATGGCGGAGCACCGCTCGTCGTGGAGACGCTCCGGGTTCTCCCCGCCCTCGCCGGAGTTGGATTTGCCGCCCAGGCGGTTCATGGCAATGGCCATGCACTCATGGGCTTCCTGTGAAATGGAACCGTAACTCATGGCACCGGTCTTAAAGCGTTTGACAATGGACTCTACGCTCTCCACCTGCTCAATGGGGATGCCGCCATCCTCCGCGAACTGGAAGCCCAGCAGTCCCCGCAGGGTGTGGGGCTTGTCAGCAAAGTCTACCAGGGAGCTGTATTCTTTGAAAGCACCGTAATCACCCTTCTGCGCGGCTTTTTGCAGCAACAGGATGGTCCGGGGATTGTACATGTGATCTTCCTTGTCCGGGCCGGAACGCAGCTTATACATGCCGGTGGAGTCCAGCGTGGTATCATAGCCCAATCCAAGAGGATCAAAGGCCTGGTTGTGATTCCACTCCACGCCCTCTCCGATTTCCTCCAGGCCGATGCCCTCCACCCGGCTGACTGTGTTGGTGAAGTATTTATCAACGATTTTCTTGTTAATACCCACGCACTCAAAAATCTGAGCGGACTGATAGGACTGGATGGTGGAGATGCCCATTTTAGAGGCAATCTTTACAATGCCGTGGAGAATGGCATTGTTGTAGTCATTGACGGCGGCGGTGGGGTCCTTGTCCAGAAGGCCGATGGACACCAGCTCCTCTACGCACTCCTGGGCGAGATAGGGGTTGATGGCCTGGGCACCGTAGCCCAGCAGGGTTGCAAAGTGATGGACATCCCGCGGCTCCGCACTCTCCAGAATCATGGAGACGGCGGTGCGTTTTTTCGTGCGGACCAGATACTGCTCCAGTGCGCTGACTGCCAACAGGGAGGGAATGGCCACATGGTTTTCGTCCACACCCCGATCGGAGAGAATCAGGATGTTGGCGCCGTTTTTATAGGCCCGGTCTACATTGACAAACAGCCGATCCAAAGCGTGTTCCAGAGGGGTGGACTTGTAATACAGCAGGGAGATGGTTTCTACCTGGAAGCCCGGCTGCTTCATATAGCGGATTTTCATCAAATCCACGGAGGTGAGAATGGGATTGTGAATTTGCAGAACCGTGCAGTTTTCCGCCTTTTCCTGCAGCAGATTGCCGCCGGATCCCACATAGACGGTGGTGTCAGTGACAATTTCCTCCCGGATGGCGTCAATGGGGGGATTCGTCACCTGGGCAAAGAGCTGCTTGAAATAGTTGAACAGAGGCTGGTGATGCTCGCTGAGGACTGCCAGGGGGGTGTCCACTCCCATAGCACTGGTTGGCTCTGCCCCATCCCTGGCCATGGGCAGAATGGAATCCTTGACCTCTTCATAGGTGTAGCCAAAGGCCTTATACAGCCGGTCCCGCAGCTCCTGGGAATGGTTTTCCACCCGTCTGTTGGGAATCGGCAGATCCTTCAGATATACCAAATGGGCATCCAGCCACTCTCCGTAGGGCTGCTGGGTGGCATAGTGGTTTTTGATGTCCTCGTCATTTATCAGCTTTCCTTGCTTCAAATCCGCCAGCAGCATCTTGCCCGGCTGCAGACGGGACTTCTTGACAATTTTCTCCGGCGGGATCTCCAGCACACCGACTTCAGAGGAGAGGATCAGAATATCGTCGGAGGTGAGATACCACCGGCATGGCCGCAGACCGTTTCGATCCAGCACGGCGCCCATGGTATCGCCGTCGGAAAAGACAATGGCGGCAGGGCCGTCCCAAGGCTCCATCATGGTAGCGTAGTAGTGGTAGAAATCCCGCTTTTCCCGGCTGATCTTCTTGTCGTTGGCCCAAGGCTCCGGAATGCACAGCATCACTGCCTGCGGCAGCTCAATGCCGTTCATCATTAAAAACTCCAGCGTGTTGTCCAGCATGGAAGAATCGGAACCGCTTTGATCCACCACCGGAAGAATTTTGTCCATATCTTCTTCCAGGACAGAGGACTGCATGGTTTCCTCACGGGCCATCATGCGGTCTACATTGCCGCGGATCGTGTTGATCTCGCCGTTGTGGAGAATATAGCGGTTGGGATGTGCCCGTTCCCAACTGGGGTTCGTGTTGGTGGAGAACCGGGAGTGAACCAGAGCGATGGCGCTCTCGCATTCCGGATCCTCAAGGTCGGCATAGAACTTCCGCAGCTGCCCTACCAGGAACATGCCCTTGTAGACAATGGTCCGGCTGGAGAAGGATGGAATGTAGGTGTTGACATTAGATTGCTCAAATTCCCGGCGGACGACATACAGTTTCCGGTCAAAGGGAAGTCCGGCCGCGCAGTCTGCGGGGCGCTTCACAAAGCATTGGCAAATGCAAGGCATGCAGCTTTTGGCCCGTTCCCCCAGCACCTCCGGATGCGTTGGGACATCCCGCCAGCCCAGAAATTCCATTCCCTCCTTGGCGACAATAATCTCCAGCATCTTTTTTGCCTGAGCCCGCTTCAGGGAATCGGCGGGAAAGAAAAACATGCCAACGCCGTAGTCCCGTGCGGCCCCCAGGGAAATTCCTTCTGCGGCTGCGGCCTTCACCATCAGCCGGTGGGGGATCTGGATCATCAGACCGACGCCGTCGCCTGTTTCCCCGGAGGCATCCTTGCCAGCTCGGTGCTCCAGTTTTTCTACAATCTTCAGCGCGTTATCCACGGTCTGATGGGTCTGCACGCCGTGCAGATCCACTACAGCCCCAATGCCGCAGGCATCATGCTCAAAGCGGGGATCATATAAGTTGTTTTTCCTTTGATCAGGTTCCACCATGGGAGGACCTCCAATCTATGTAATATAAGGTTTGTTTGACATATGAGAACTGAAAAGCCGAACTTCAGAGCGGTTATACCTCACCTTCCGGGGCAGCGCAGCATCTGAAAATTAAAAGGTATAGGAGTCGATGATGACCTGGGCAGTTTCCGCCAGCTTTGCACCAGTATCCATACTGCGCTTTTGCAGAAAGCGGTGGGCTTCTGCCTCTGTCATGCGATTCACATCCATCAGCAGCTCCTTGGCTTTTAAAATCAACTGCTGCTCTTCTTCCTTCCGGTGTGAGGGTGGATGGCGCAAGTTTTTGGCTTCAAACTGCTGCAGAAGATCCAGCGAGGCAAAAAATTCAGAGCGGAGAACGGGAGTTGGCAACTTAAAAAGGTTTTCTCCCTCACAAAAATCCAGGTTGACGGCAGAGGAAATCACCAAAACAGCAGCCGTTTCCCGGAGACTGTCCGCCAAATCGCTGGCGGTCATATCCCGCAGCTTGAACCCGCAGATGATAACAGCGCTGCCCAATTTGCGGGCAGTCCGGATTACGTCGGAACCGGAAAAATAACAGCCGGCAGGACTGAGACCTGCCGAGTCCAGCAGACGTGCAATGCGCCGCTGAGCCTCTTCATGGGAAAATGCCACCAGAATCCGATTCATGCTGCCGCTTCCCTCCTTTACCGGTACTTGGTTCTGTGGAGCTGTGCTTTATCCATGCAGGCAAGCCTGCTGCAGACGCCTTTCCGCGTCACATCATAATCGGCTGTGCCAAGCGGGCTGCCTGCGATGCCGTACGCTGCAGCAGGCGTCTCAATAGATGACCAGATACTTCTCCAGCTCCCACTGGGAAACCTGTGTCCGATATTCCTCCCATTCCCGCAGCTTGCCGGTAACGTACTGCCCCGTCACATGCGCACCCAGGGCGGCTGTAACGACCTGGTCGTTTTCCATGGCGCTGATAGCGGCCTCCAGTGTCCCGGGCAGGCTGGCAATATGGTGGGCTGCCAGTGCGGCCTCATCCATGGCGTAGATATTCTCTGTAATTTCAGGCGGCGGGGTTAACTGCTTTTCAATGCCGTCCAGGCCGGCAGCCAGACACACCGCAAATGTCAGATAGGGGTTGCAGGAGGGATCTGGACTCCGCAGTTCCAAACGGGTACTCTGTCCCCGCGGAGCCGGGATACGGATCAAAGCGGAGCGGTTGGAGGAGGACCAGGCCAGATAACAGGGAGCCTCATAGCCCGGAACAAGCCGTTTATAGGAGTTTACCAACGGATTGGTGATGGCACAGAAGCCCTGGGCGTGGCGCAGAAGACCGGCAATAAACTGATAAGCCAAGGAAGAGAGCTTTCTGGGATCCGACTCATCATAGAAGACGTTTTTTCCGTCCTTGAACAAGGACATATTCACATGCATGCCGCTGCCGGCAGTGCCATAGACCGGTTTTGGCATAAAGGTCGCATGGAGACCGTTTTTCTGAGCCAGTGTTTTTACGGCCAGCTTAAAAGTCATGATGTTGTCGGCGGCAGTCAATGCCTCGGCATATTTGAAGTCGATTTCATGCTGGCCTGCGGCCACCTCGTGATGGCTGGCTTCGATTTCGAAGCCCATCTGCTCCAGACTCAGGCAGACTTCCCGACGGGTGCTCTCTCCGTGATCCAAAGGGCCAAGGTCAAAATAGCTGGCTTCGTCGCCGGTTCGTGTGGTGGGGCGGCCGTCCTCATCCGTCTGAAACAGGAAAAACTCCAACTCAGGGCCGGCGTTGAAGGAGAAGCCCATGTCTTTTGCCCGCTGGAGTGTGCGCTTTAAAACGTTTCGCGGATCTCCCACGAAGGGGGTGCCGTCGGGATTATGTACGTCGCAAATCAGCCGGGCCACTTTACCGTACTGGGGCCGCCACGGAAGAATGGTGAAGGTGTCCAAATCCGGATAGAGATACTGGTCTGACTCTTCAATCCGGACAAAGCCTTCAATGGAACTGCCATCCATCATAATCTGGTTGTTCAAAGCTTTCTCAATCTGAGAAGCGGTAATGGCCACATTTTTCAATTGTCCGAAGATATCCGTGAACTGCATGCGGATGAATTGGATGTCCTCCTCCTGTACCATCCGGATAATATCCTCCCGAGTATACTTGCTCATAAATGCACAAACTCCTTTCAAATGGGAAATTTTGCAGTTTTATACTTTAAAGTAATAGAAAAACTCTTTACGAAAAAAGAGCGCAGGGCGACAAGGAGAGGGCGCCCTTGCTCTCTCTATTTTGAAATTATACGTGCGAAAAGCCCGCTATGTCAACGGCTTGGCATCAACAAAGCGGGCTTTTTTAAAAATTTTATAAGTTATTCTAAAATAAGTGGTTTCTAAAAAAATGCCTTTGTGCAATTTCTGTGTGGCACACACTTGTTCTCTTGACAGAAACACAATGGTGCCGCTTACGTCTCTGCGGACAGGCAGACCGCATGGCAGATGCCAGGGATGGATTCCCCCTGAAAGGAGCTGGTTGGAGAGAGCAGCGCACCAGTGGGAGCGAAGAGAATCTTCTTCCAGCGGCCTTTTTTCAGCTCTGTCAGCAGATATCCGTTCAGTACGGAGGCTGAGCAGCCGCAGCCGCTGGCTCCGGCGTGCATGTCCTGATCCTCCCGGTTGTATAAAAGCAGGCCGCAATCCTGAAAGTTTGGTAATTCTACGCCGTCTTTGGAAAAAAAATCCCGGACAATCGCATGCCCCAACTCTCCTAAGTCACCGGTGATCACCAAGTCGTAATCTGCTGGCTTTGTCCCGGTGTCCTGAAAAAAGGCAGACAGGGTATCGTAAGCAGCCGGGGCCATGGCGGCCCCCATGTTGTTGGCATCGGTAATCCCCTTATCCACGATTTTACCGCAGGTAACATGCGTAACATATGGACCGGAACCATCCGCTTCCAAAATAGTGCATCCGGCTGCGGTGGCGGTCCACTGGGCGGTTGGCGTTCGCTGATTACCATAGGGGACGGGCATTCGATACTGCCGTTCAGCGGTACAGAAATGGGAAGAGGTCATGGCTGCGACTTTATCGGCAAATCCGCCGTCAATCAGCAGGGCTGCCAGGGACAGTGACTCCCCCATGGTAGAGCAGGCGCCATACAGGCCATAAAAGGGAACTTTGAAATCCCGCAGGCCGAAAGAGGATCCGATACACTGGTTCAAAAGATCTCCCGCCAGAATATAATCCAGATCGGCAGCAGTCAGACCGGCTTTTTCGAGGGCACAGTTCAGCACGCTTTTCTGCATGGCGGATTCCGCTTTTTCCCAGGTTTTTTCTCCAAAGAAGGAGTCGTTGTTCAGCGTGTCGAAATAGGAGGCTAAGGGTCCCCGCGACTCAAATTTCCCCCCAATATTGGCAAATGAGAGAATGGAAGGAGGATGGGCAAATGCGACGGTTTGACGGCCCAGATGTTTTTGCTTCATAAAGCGGCCACCTCTTTTAATGAATGTTTCCATAGGATGTCCAAAATTGAAAAAAATATAAGCAGAAGGGAGCGCTTGGCGGAAAAAGCGCGGTTAGATGCCGCTAATGTTCTAAAAATGCTGTACAGAAGAATTTTCACATGCTATAATCTGTACCTAAATGGAAAATTTAAATATACATGGGGTGTAAGAAATGAATGAGGAAATGCGGACGTTTGGATATCTCTGTCCTGCCTGCGGCAAGCCGGTGATGGGCGCCCGCTCGGTATTTGCACTGGAGGCCTCCGACGCGGAGATCGCGTGCAGCTGTGGAAAATCAGTTCTCCGGACGGACTTTGATGGGGAGAAATATAAAATTTATGTTCCGTGCGGTATCTGCGGAGAAACGCATGTAGCCTCCTGCACTGTGGAACGGGTCACCCGGGGGGCGACTGCTTTGGGATGCGCAAAAACAAAGCAGTTTTGCTGCTTTATCGGACCAGAGGGAACCGTAGAAAAAAATCTGCGGGAGTTGGAGATTCTGGCAGAGAAAGAAAAACGCCAGGAGGGGGCTCCCGCCCCGGAAACATTTCTGGACAATGTGATTATGTATGAGGTGCTCTCGGAACTAAAGGAGATTGCCGCCAGAAAGGACGGAATTACCTGCGCCTGTGGCAGTTGCCAATATGGCATGGAAATCCGCCGCAGTGCAGTGGACTTGGTGTGCCGCACCTGCGGGGCCAAGCTGCGGATCCCTGCCGCTACCGATCGGGATTTGGATGATCTCTGCTGCCATCTGAAGCTGGTAATTCCGGGAGAAAAAACGTGAGGTTCCGGAGGATGGCCTTCCCGGTGAGAGCTGTGCAGCCGTGGTATACAGCGGAAGACTGCCAGATGGATGAGGAGCATTCAGGTCGGCCAGTCTAAGGGGAGAACACCCACAAAAACAGCGAAAGGATTGGAACATGATATGATTTCACTTCTGGCACGGCTGCTGCTGAAGTCAGAGGGGCGCAGCGAAGCAGAGCTTCGCAAAGCCTATGGCATCCTCTGCGGGGCTGTGGGAATTTTTTTCAATATTCTGCTGTTTGCAGGCAAGTTTGTGGCCGGAAAGTTATCCGGCTCCATTGCTGTTACGGCGGATGCCTTTAACAACCTATCGGACGCAGGATCCTCGGTAGTGACATTGCTGGGTTTTCAGCTGGCAGGACAGAAGGCTGATTCGGATCATCCCTTTGGCCACGGACGGGTGGAATACTTGTCCGGACTGGGAGTATCCATGCTGATTCTTTTAATGGGATTTGAATTGGCAAAGTCCTCTGTGGAAAAGATTTTACATCCGGAGACGGTGGATTCCAACCCCTTGGTATTGCTCATCCTGTGCATTTCCATTGCGGTGAAGCTGTATATGTTTTTGTATAACCGGAGGATCGGGAGAAAGTTGAATTCCACCGCAATGGAGGCAACCGCCATGGATAGCCTCAGTGACAGTGTGGCCACGGCAGCGGTGCTGCTGGCGACTGTGGTTGGGCAGATCACCGGATGGAAAATCGACGGTTGGTGTGGCATTTTGGTAGCTTGCTTCATCCTCTGGTCTGGCTTCAACGCGGCAAAGGAAACACTGGATCCCCTGCTGGGCACACCGCCTACCCATGAATTTGTGGACCAAATCCGCCGGCTGGTGCTGGCGCATCCCACCATTATCGGCATCCATGATCTCATTGTCCATGACTACGGACCCGGCCGGGTAATGATTTCTCTTCATGCGGAGGTCTCTGCCTCAGAAAACGTACTGGAACTCCACGATGAAATTGACAATGTGGAGAGAGAACTGAAGGAGAGGCTGGGGTGTGAGGCTGTCATTCATATGGATCCCATTGTGACAGATGACGGGATTACCGAAGAAACACGCCAGAGGGTGCAGGCGCTGGTGCATTGCATTGATGATGCCGTCAATATCCACGATTTCCGAATGGTTGCCGGCCCAACCCACACGAATGTGATTTTTGACGCAGTGGTGCCCTTTCACTTCCGGCTAACAGACGAGGAAGTGGAGAAGAAAATCAAGGCCGCTGTGCGGGCGCTGGACGGAAACTATTATGCGGTGGTTCACGTAGAACGTTCCTATACTTAACATAATACAGTTGCATCATGGCCAAATGCCGCCCAGCTTGGGCGGCATTTTTTATCAAGTCAGCATGGAAAAAAACAAGTGGCATTAGCCGCCCTGTGCTTGATATAAAAAAGAGCGCCGCCCATACAGGACGGCACTCTTGAGAAGCTGAAAACAAATCAGCGCTTGGAGAACTGGGGAGCACGACGGGCGGCCTTGAGGCCGTACTTCTTACGCTCCTTCATGCGAGGATCGCGGGTCAGGAAACCGGCCTTCTTCAGGATGGGACGGTTGTCCTCGCTTGCCAGCAGCAGGGCGCGGGCAATGCCATGACGCAAAGCGCCGGCCTGACCGGACACGCCGCCGCCGGCAACTGTCGCAACAATATCCATCTTGCCGGTATTGCCAGTGGCATCCAGAGGCTGGCGAACGACCATCTTCAGGGTATCCAGGCCGAAATACTCATCGATGTCACGGCCGTTGATGGTGATGGAGCCGGTGCCGTTGGGGAACAGATGGACGCGGGCCACGGAAGACTTCCGGCGGCCGGTACCATACAGATAGGGCTTCTTAGACTGATACATGCTCTTGCTCCTCCTTATTCAACGTCCAGAGCCACGGGCTTCTGGGCCTGCTGCTCATAGTTTGCGTCGGCATAGATGTGCAGGCGCTTCAGAGCGTCTCTGGAGATGGTGTTTTTCGGCATCATGCCGCGGATTGCCACCCGCATAGCTACATCGGGCTTCTCCTGCATCAGGATGCGGTAGGGAGTCTCCTTCAGACCGCCTACCCAGCCGGAGTGGGTGCGATAAATCTTCTGGGTTCCCTTGTTGCCGGTCAGGACAGCCTTACCGACATTGATGATGATGACATTGTCACCGCAGTCAGCATTGGGAGTGTAAGTGGGCTTGGTCTTGCCGCGCAGCAGATCCGCAGCCCGGACAGCGGTCTTGCCCAGGGGCTTGCCCGCAGCGTCCAGGATGTACCACTTACGCTCAATGTTGGCCTTGTTTGCCATAAAAGTGGACATGGTGTTTCCTCCGTATATTGAAATTCTTTGGATTGCTTTACAAATCAAAGGCTCCGGGGTAAAATCGGAGCAAGACTATTTATAGCATACAGAACGCGGACTGTCAACGGGAAAAGTATTTATCCTGATAAATGCTTTAAATATCTTTTAATTTCTTTGAATATCTCTTGAATTCTAACTTTTTAATTTTAATTTTGCGCAAAAAAAACACGGAAGAGCGCAGCGCTCCTCCGTGTGCTCCTATGTAGCCTATAAAATCCATTGTACCAACAAGAGCAGTGCAAAGCCCGGCAGCCCCAGCACTCCAATGACCAAGGCATTCCACAGATTCAGCCCCAGAACAATACCAGTGACGCCGGCCGTCAAATTCACTGCCCATAGTGCCAGAAAGCCCAGCAGCGTATTGGCCAGCAGCTTCAGCGCCAATCGAAATGGCGTGCTGAAGATTCGCAGCAGGGCGATGAGAAAAAAGCTCGCCAGGATGACGGCAATGACTTTTTGATTCAGGTCCATGTGGTATTCCCCTCCACTTGTACGGCGGCAGCGGTATCCGGGCTGCGTTCCTTAATGGCGCGGATCAAGTAATTGCATCGGGCTTTCACAGCGCTGATCTGGTAGACACAGGACTCTACCAGTTCCGGATCCAAAGCCTGATCAAACTGATGGTACGCCTGAGCCAGATCTCCCTGGGCACTCAGCAGCTCTTCCTTCAGTGCCAGCAGCTCTGGATCGGGCTGGGTATTTTTTTTTGAAAAGAGAACGGTTTTCATGGCAGGTCCCTCCTAACATTATTTCTACGGGGAGTTTGGACAAATATGCCAGATTTCATGCAGCTGGGAGGGAAAAAGATGGAAACAAAACAGGAACAGTATATGGCGCAGGCCCTTGCACTGGCACAGGAAGCCGCAGATGCCGGAGAGGTACCGGTGGGCTGCGTCATTGTCCGAAATGGGGAAATCGTGGGCCGGGGCCGCAACCGTCGGGAGGAAAAGCAAGCTACCTGCTCCCATGCAGAAATGGAGGCCATTGCCGGGGCAAATAAGCTGCTCGGCACGTGGCGTTTAGAAGATTGTGAGCTCTATGTCACGTTAGAGCCGTGTCCTATGTGTGCAGGGGCAATTCTTAATGCACGAATCTCCAGAGTGTGGTACGGTGCCAGAGACGGGGCGATGGGGGCTTGCGGAGGAGTAACGAACCTTTTCATGGAGTCATTTCCGAACCCTCCCGCCCTGGTGGGCGGCATACTGGAGGAACCATGCCGGAAAGTGCTGTCGGACTTTTTCAGCGGGATCCGGGAAGCTGAAAGGAGTTGACATAAAATTTTTGCGAAAGATTGTTATATTTAAAACTTTTGTAACAATTGGCGCTGGTTTGCTTAACAACTCTCCTGTATCTTAATACTTGCAAGAGACAAAACTTCTTTTCATCCAATCTTCCAAAACAGAAACAGGGCCAGCTGAAAAGCTGGCCCTGTTTCTGTTTCTAAGAAGAGCCCTGTCTAAGAAGGTGGCTTCGACAGGGCTCTTGTGTTAAACTGGGTTATAGATCGTTATGGTTCCATACCGCGGACATGGCATCCAGCCGCAGAAGCAGAAAGCCCAGCAGCGTAACAGCACCACCGGCGTACAGGAGGGCGGAGGAGATATCATGGCCGCCCGCCAATGCAGAACCGCATAACACAACGGCGGGCATAACATACAAGGCAAAACGCCGGGTTCGTCCTGCCTGGAAAGCAAACGAAGAGAGCCGGTAAAAACCAAGCGTCAGAAAGACCAGGGCCAAAATTTCCACATAATAAGAGGAAAGTGACGGATTGATGGAAGCGGTCCGATAGGTCAAGACCAACCGTACTACCAGACAACATACCGGAACCAGCAGCATATTGGAGCTGTTAAGGTGCGGCGCTTCGGCAGATGAATGCCTGCGGCATACCGTTACTGCCGGAAAGAGGGCGGCGGCGGAGATTGCAGTCAGGACACCTGCGATGATCTCTGCTCGGGATGCATTTACCAAAAAGCCGCTGTACAAATCGAAGAGGCCTGAGGCCGCCAAAAGAAAAAGGCCGGCTACCGGCACTGTCAAAAGGGCGGGACTGGAAGTGGAAAATGCAGTGGAAAAAGAGGGCGCAAACTCCCTTTCATCGGGCAGCTGCTTGCAGATAATCAAAAAGAGAACCGCAAGCACTGCCAGAAGCCCCAGAAACAGATAACCGTACAGGTTCCCGGAAATAGGGAGTCCGGTGTCTGGCTCAAAGCCGGTGCGGCAGAACAAAAACCACAGCAGAAAGGCGGCGGCAGTCCCCGCCAGGGTCAGCATGGGAATATACAAATACTTTTTCATATTGTTCAAAAATCCCTTCGGACAGTAATGGAGATGCTGAATTTGCCTGGCAGTTCCTTCAAGCAGGAGGAAGAACGGACGTAAGCCGCCTGGCGGTTGGCCATCCTGCCATCCAGAAAGGGCGATAAGCACGATCATAGGTATTTTGCGGCTATTATATCACGGGGAAATTCGTTTGTCCATGCCGGCCTCATCTTTCGGGGAACAGGCGCATACAGTGGAAGGACAACCACTAGGAAACGAAAGAGGAGGAAAACCATGAAACGCAACTCCAATGTCCGGCAGAGTGTCGCCGTATCTGTTATATTACTGGTGCTGTTGTTTGCACTGCCGTTGGCGGTGATTGTACCCTTCCGGTCAGAGCTGTTTTCCACAGAGAGCCCGGTTCAGGAGTCGGAGGGAGAGCCTTTCACGCCGGGAGAACTGGACGGGAAAACTGTTTTAAAGGTGCTGAATGGAGACGCGGTGGAGGAGATGACGCTTGGAGAATATTTGGTGGGCGTCGTCCGGGCCGAGATGCCGGCCTCTTTTGAGCCGGAGGCACTGAAGGCGCAGGCGGTAGCGGCCCGGACCTATACGCTGTATAAAATCCAAAGCGGAGGAAATCACGGAGAGACAGCGGATATCTGCACAGACTCCACCTGCTGCCAGGCATACATTGCAGAGGACGCGGCCCGCAATAACTGGGGGAAGGATGCCGACGCATACGAGGAGAAAATTGAGTCCGCCGTCCGGGACACAGATGGCATGACCATTCTCTACGGCGGTATTCCCATCCTGGCAGTCTTTCATTCCTCTTCCGCCGGGCAGACACGGGCATCCGGATCTGTGTGGCTGAATGATCTGCCCTATCTCCAGAGTGTGACTTCTCCTGAGGCTGGAGACGCAATTCCCAATTATTACAGCCGGGCGGAGTTTACCGCTGCGGAATTCCGTGAAAAATTTCTGGCGGCGCATCCGGAGGCGAACCTGTCCGGAGAGATCGGCGGCTGGCTGAAGAATGCCGTCATGGACAGTGCCGGCAGTGTGGAGACGCTGTCTGTAGGAGGGATAACTGTAAAGGGAACGGAATTACGGACCATTCTCGGGCTTCGGTCTGCATGCTTTGAGTGGGAAGTGCAGAATGGAAATCTGGTATTTTTCGTTACCGGCTACGGTCATGGTGTGGGGATGAGCCAATACGGAGCCAACCAGATGGCAAAAGATGGGGCGGATTATCAGGAAATCCTGACGCATTATTATAGCGGTGTTACGGTGGAGGCCTATTCTCAGCCTGGATGATCCTTTACAATAAGCATAAAAATGTGATAAAATATACTATTCTAAGAAACGGTGGGGGAGGCGGAGGAAATGAAGCATAGGATCCTGGCACTTGTATGCGCACTGCTGCTGATGGTTCAGATGGGCTTTGTACCTGCGCTGGCTGCCCGACCCGTCTATTTTACTGCAATCAACGCCAATGTCCTGCCACTGACAGATGAGAGCATGCCCTTTTGGTCCGGAGGTTACCTGTATGTAGACAGCAGCATCTTTACAATGGCGGACAATACTCCAGGAAAACTTTTGGGAATTTACCGCTCACTGAATACTGCCAAACAAGTGCTGGTGCTGTCGGCGGACGGGCGGTCGCTTATATTCGACTTGGTGATGGAAACCGTCCAGGATGACCAGGGGATCAGCTATTATCCGGCCAGCATCCAACGCAATGGAAGGGTGTTTATTCCGGTTTCCCTGGTGGCTTATTTCTTCAGCCTCACGTACAGCAGCACCCGGGTGGATCGGGAAGGCAGCTATCACGGCTATTTGGTGCGGATCCGCAACGATAAGACGGCAATCCCTGATGACAAGGACTTTGCTGACGCGGCGACTTATTTAATGGAGACCCGGTACGCGGATTATTTAAAGGGGAAGGAACCGGAAGAGACGCCTATGGAAACGCCGTCTGACGACCCCGCAGAAGAGATTACGACTCAGCAGGGAAAGACGGTGTACTTGTGCTTGAAGGCGTCGGATGCTGTTGCAGTGGAAGGGCTTTTGGATGTGCTGGATCGCAATGGGGGCCAGGTAGTGTTTTACTGCACCTTGGATTTTTTGGAAGAGCAAGGGGATTTGCTGCGGCGCATGGAAGCCGCGGGTCAAGGCATTGGCTTGCTGGCAGACGCCGAGAATCAGGAGCTGTCTGTGCTGGAACAGCTGGAGCAGGGAAACCGCGCTCTGGAGCGGGCCACTTGCAGGAAAACACGCCTTGCCTTTTTGGAAGATGTTACGGAACAGGCTAAGGCAGAGGCGGAGAACGCCGGCTACTGCTGCCTGAAAGCTGCGTTGGATCGGTCGGCTTATCCGCTGAAAAGTGCATCTGCCGCTGATACACTTCTGCAGCGGGTAACGGGACAGAAGGGGACGGCTTCCGTATGGTTGGGTGACAGCGCAGATGAGGCGGGTCTGCGGGCCTTTCTAGTGGCTGCTGCCAAGGCAGATAACCGCTGCCTGGCCCTGACGGAGACCGTATGAGAGGCAGCGTCAAATTTACAGAAAATTCAACACCATCCGGTGAAACCAGGTATAATGAAACCACGGAATTGCAAAAATGGGAGGGAGCACGATGGGACGTAACATTTTGGTCGTAGAAGATGACCATAATATCTCCGATCTGATTCACATGTATTTGGTGAAGGAGGGATTCGACGTCCGTATTGCCGGAGACGGCGGAAAGGCCATTGAAGAATTCCAGAAGCAGGTTCCCGATCTGATTTTGCTGGATATCATGCTGCCGGTAATGGACGGGTGGTCAGTCTGCGCCAAGATCCGGGAAACCAGTAAAGTGCCGATTATCATGCTCACGGCGAAAAGTGAGGTCTTTGACCGGATTCAGGGGCTGGAGATGGGGGCTGATGACTATATTGTCAAGCCCTTTGAGATGAAAGAATTGATTGCCCGCATCAATGCGGTCCTGCGGAGAACAGAAATTCCAAATGACACCACCAAACGCCTGACCTTTGACAAGCTGGTGATAGACCTGGACTCCTATGAACTGATTGTAGACGGTAAAAAAATTGACACCCCGCCCAAAGAGCTGGAGCTGCTCTACCACCTTGCCTCCACACCGAATCGGGTCTATACACGCAACCAGCTGCTGGATGAGGTTTGGGGCTTTGACTATTTCGGAGACAGCCGCACGGTGGATGTTCACATCAAGCGCCTTCGGGAAAAGGTGGAAAACGTCAGCGATCAATGGGCGCTGAAAACAGTCTGGGGCGTAGGCTATAAGTTTGAGCTGGGTGCGCAGCAGACGGAAAAGAGCAACTGATTATGCAGGCAGGGCGGCGGGAAGCGGCGCCGGTGCAATTTGACGCAGTGATACATTTGAGAACAGGAAAGGATAGCCGCAAGACCGGTAATTGTGCGGGGTGTAAGGGCGCATGGTGATGAATAAACTCGGCAAAAGGTTTCAAGGACTGTACTGGCGGCAGCTATTTGTTACTGCCGGCATGGTTATGCTGACGCTATTTTTGCTGGGGGCATCTTTTTTCTCGCTGAGCTATAATTATGCCAGGGGGCAAAAAAGCGAGGAGCTGCAGGCCAAGGCGCAGATGGTGGCCCAACTGTCTGTCAGCTATCTGGAAAACGGCGGCTTTCAGGATGAGGCGGATTTGCAGCAGCTGGCCTCCTTTGCTGCGACTGTGTCAGATGTGGATTTTATGATCTGCGATATACAGGGTCATGTGATGCTCTCCACAGATCAGGATTTAGAGGGCATGGTGGTGACTATACCTGGAGATATGACGGCAGAGGTGCTGGAAAAGGGCGCCTGTTCCCGGCGGAGCAATTTGAACGGCCTGTATGAGAGCAAGCGGTTTGTAGTCGGTGTCCCGGCGCGGATGACCGGATCGCAGGAGGCTGCGGGACTGGTTTATGCAGTATCCACCAGCGCTTCCTTGGATGCCATGTGGCAGGGGTTTGTCGGCCTCTTTTTTATGACAGCTTTTGTAGTGCTGATGATCTCCTTCATGGCATCCTCCATTACCGCAATGCGACAGGTGCAGCCCATCCGGGAGATGGCCCAGGCCACCAGGCGGTATGCGGAGGGTGACTTTGATATCCGTATGAATAATTACGGCCGGAATGATGAGGTCGGCGAGCTGGCGGCCTCCTTTAACAACATGGCCGAGACACTGCAGCAGACGGAGCGGCAGAGAAGAGAGTTTATTGCCAACATCTCCCATGAACTGAAAACACCTATGACAACCATTGCCGGCTATACAGACGGAATTCTGGATGGAACCATTCCACCGGAAAACGAGCGGCAGTATCTGCAGATCATCTCCAATGAGAGCCGCCGCCTTTCCCGCCTGGTGCGGCGGATGCTGGATGTCAGTCAGCTGCAGGCCATCGATCCCCTGCGCGGCGGCAGTCACTTTGATATTTGTGAGAGTATGCGCCGGGTCTTAATTTCCATGGAAAGAAAAATCAATGACCGGAATCTGGACGTGGATGCCGATATACCCGAGGAACCGATTTTGGTGCTTGGCGATAATGACATGATTACCCAGGTAATTTACAACCTGCTGGAAAATGCCACGAAGTTTGCGACGCCCGGCTCTACGCTGTACCTGGGAGTTGCGACCATTGACGGCAAGGCCCGGGTAACGGTTCAGAATCTGGGTGATACGATTCCTGCAGAGGAGCTGCCCCTGCTGTTTGAGCGGTTTCACAAGAGCGACAAGTCCCGCAGCGAGGATAAGGACGGCGTAGGTCTGGGGCTTTACATTGTGAAGACCATTTTGGAGCAGCATAAGGAGAAAATTAATGTGACCAGCGAGAACGGTGTGACGACGTTCACCTTTTCGCTGACCGCAGAATGAGGAGTCCATGGACGAAGAAAAGGAAATGACACAGGCTGCCGCGCCGAAACGGGAAGATGGGGCCGTGATTGCTGGCAACGGGCTGCTTTCAGGCGAAGAAGTGGTGGAGGTATACTGCCGCCCTATGCCCGGAGAAATTGTAGAAACATACGTTCGCCCTCTGCCCGGCCGAAACACCGTACCTGCCGCTGCATGGAAAAAACGGAAAAAGACGGGCCTCTGGGTGTTTCTGCTGTGCTTTGGTTTGACGGCTGCCATGGCGGCGGGCGCATACTTCTGGAACCAGTCACGCATATGGAACCGCTGGGAATATGGTGTGCAGACGAGCGAGCCGGTGTCCAAGGAAATCACCATCTCAACATATCCTATTGGCCAGGGGGCGGCGCTGACGGTGGAAACTGGCCATGGCCCGGAGATGACTACCCAGGAGATCTATGTCCGGGTGAACCCGTCTGTGGTAACGGTGATGGCGCAATTAGAGACCAGCATGTCAGTGGGTACCGGCGTGATTTTTACAGAAAACGGTTATATCCTCACCAATTATCATGTACTGGAGGGCGGCCGGGACTGTGAGGTGGCACTCGACAGCGGCCGAAAATATGAGGCAAAGTATGTAGCGGGCGATGCAAAAAACGACCTGGCTGTGCTGAAAGTGGATCTTGAAGGCTTGCCGGCGGCGGAGTTCGGAGACTCCGACCTGCTGACAGTGGGCGATCCGGTGTGTGCCATCGGAAACCCGCTGGGGACGGAGCTGCGTGGAACGCTGACCGATGGCATTGTTTCCGCCATTAACCGGGACGTTCAGGTGGATGGCCGGACGA
The DNA here is from genome assembly GCF_900115635.1 of Oscillibacter sp. PC13. GTDB lineage: Bacteria > Bacillota > Clostridia > Oscillospirales > Oscillospiraceae > Oscillibacter. The sequence goes on from NZ_FOXE01000010.1 coordinate 90,226, forward strand.
TGACCCTGATTCAAACCAACGCGGCGCTGAATTCCGGGAACTCCGGCGGGCCGCTGATCAACCGATATGGTCAGGTGGTAGGCATCAATACGATTAAAATGAGTTCTTCCTATTCCAGCATCGAAGGGCTTGGTTTTGCGATTCCCTCCGCGTCCATCCGATATCTGGTCAATGACCTGCTCACTTACGGCGAAGTACAGCCGGAGCCAGTGCTGGGCATTTCTGTTATGCAGATGGGGGTACAGCTGGAGAATGGATTATGGGGAATCCAGGTTCTGGAGGTAACACCCGGCTCCTCCGCTGATTTGGCGGGTGTGAAAGAGGGGGACTTTGTCCTTTCCGCCGGCGGCATCGCTACCGAGAGCAGCAGGGACTTGCTGCGGGCCAGACGCCAGTATCGTGTGGGAGAGCAAATGCCGGTTGTCCTTTGGCGGGATGGCGAACCGGTGGAAATTACCTTGGACTTAAACCAGAGCGCAGAAGAGGCTGACGGAGCTGCTGAAGATTTCCATCTTCCGTAATGAACACATAAAAAAGTGGGCCGGCATTTTGCCGGCTCACTGCTTTTTCTCCTTTTGAGGCCAGACCAGACTGACACCGGAGAGAAGAAGATATACGCCAAAGGGCTTGCGCAGAATTTCAACATCCACTGCCGTAGCGATCCACGCACCGATGAGAGCGGCTGCCACTGCGGTGGGAACGGCACTCTTTAAAGTGGGTTTGTCAAGAAATCCGTTTTTTGCATGGCAAACTAGGGCACTGACCGCAGTGGGCAGGAAAAACAGAAGATTGATACCTTGGGCAGTGCGTTGATCCACCCCCAGAAACAGGGTCATCACCAACAGCAGCAGGGTTCCGCCGCCTACGCCCCAAGCAGAGATGATGCTGGCCCCCAGGCCGCACAAAAAGGGAAGCAGCAGGTCCTTCATATCAGATATTTCACCCCCGCATAAAAGAGGAATGCGGCAAACATCCATTTCAGCCATTTTGTGGAGACTTTTCCGTAGAGCTTGCCACCCAAAAAGCCGCCGATGAGGCCGCCAAGCAGATAAGGGAGAGCAGTTCTAAGGGAAAGATCTCCCCGAAAAAAGTAAACGGCAGCGGACACCAGGCACACCGGGAAAATGACTCCCACACAGGTGGCGTACAATTTTCTCTGCGAGAGAAAGTTTGCCCGGGAGAGGATGGGGAGAAACACCATCCCGCCTCCGCCTCCAAACAAGCCGTTGGCAAGGCCCGCTGCACCACCGGCAATTCGTGTTGCCCAAAGCTTTTGCATATGAGTTCTTCATCTCCTGACATTCATGTAAGAAAAGGGGCTTCGGGGGCATATACGGACCCCGAAGCCCTGTGCGTGCGGTTTGCTTATTTCAGCTTGAAACTCTGACAGTCAGTGCATTCGATCTGAGTGGGATTTGCCTCGTGAGTTCCCACCTGAATAGTGTCCAAACCACAGTACTGATTATCCTGACAGTGGTGGGCACAGTTGTTCACAGTGCACTTGATGCTCTGGTTGGGGGTGCAGGCACAGCCGCCGTTGGTGCAATCCTTCGTCATAATATGATCCTCCTGCATGAAAAATCTTTGGCTTTCCGCCGCAGATAGTGTGTGCGACAGAGCAAAAACTATGTACCGGGCTTGCCGGGAAAACAATAAAATGTTGAACTGCCTTGTTTTGCACAACAATATTTTTGCGAAAACTTTGTGTAAAATTACGTAAAAGTTTGAATTGAAAAAGCTATAGGTCTCCAGTATACTAGTATTAATACATAAAGTATACATTTGATGGCTGGGTGAGGATTCCATGGTTTTGCGGGAAAAGGTGTATCAGGTAATCAAGGAGAGAATTGTAAACGGACAATATCGGCCTGGACAGCCATTGAACGAGAAAGAGATTATTGAAGAATTGCAGGTAAGCAGGACGCCGTTTCGAGAGGCTATTAATGCGCTCAATGAAGAGAATTTGGTTCAGATTTTTGCAAATCGGGGAATTTTTGTCCGCGAGATTACAGCAAAAGATCTGGCGAACAGCTTTGAAATCCGCTTTTTATTGGAGCCGTATGTGACCCGGGTGGCTTGCCTGCATATGCCGGACGCTGTGATTCGCAATCTGGTGGAGCGTTGCCAGAACTGCCTTGCTGCTGGCTACCGGGATATGCTGTGAGAGGATGAATATTATCACCAGACGCTTCTTCAGTATATTGATAACCGTCAATTGACTAAAATTATGAGGAATCTCTATGAACAAAACCGGATGCAGGTTGCAATGTTTGATGCGGCGGAAAAGGGCCTGATTTCTGAGCGACGTCAGAAGGCAGCCATTGCCTCCGTTCAGGAGCACCTGGGGATTCTGACCCACATTGCAAAGCGGGATGCCGATGGGGCGGCACAAGCGACCGAGGCACACCTGATTGAAGCGCAGAAGCGGGCGGTCACATATCAGTAAGCAATGACGGTGACATCAAAATTACAAAAAAGAAAGCATGCGATTAATTTACAATTAAATGTATACATTAAGAATACAAATAGACGTTTCCAATAAACAATTACCAGCCTGCACCCGAGTGATTTGGAATAATGACATCGAAAGGTGTTGTTATATAAATGGAAAGGAAGAGATCAAAATGAAAAAAGTTTTTGCATGCATGATGACCATTGCGATGATTGCGGCCATGCTCACCGGCTGCGGATCCACCCAGTCTAACTCTGGAGACATTACGCCGCCAGCGGATACCCCGCCTGCTGAGGGATCTGGATTTGACCAGGAATATACCTGGGATCTTTCCACTACTTATGCAACCGGAACCCCGATTGTAGACGGACTCTATCATTTTGCCGAGCTGTTGAACGAATATTCAGATGGAACCATTACCTTGAATGTGTTTCCGGATGGTACACTGTATAATGAGGCGGATGCTATCATGGCAGTGAAATCCGGTGAACTGGACTTCACCGATAGCGGTACCATCGCCATCACGACCCACCTGCCGCAATACGGATTTATCTCCGCTCCGTTTATGGTGACAACCTATGACCAGATTATGACCCTGTGGGACAGTGACCTGATTCAGGAAGCAAAGACTGAGCTGGAAGAAAACTACAACACTAGAAATGTGGGCGGGCTGGCCTATCGCGGATTCCGCAACATGTCCTCCAATGTAGCTATCAGCAATGTGGATGATATTCAGGGCGTTTTGCTGCGTATGAATACCAACGTGGTTATGAACTCCGTATTCAATGCCATCGGGGCTGTGTGTGTACCCCTGTCTCTCAACGAACTGTATACCTCTTTGCAGACCGGTGCGGTACAGTCCTCCGAAGGTCCATGGGAGCAGATGGTGAGCTATAACCTGTATGAGGTTCAGGACTATATTATGGAAACCAAGCACATTGTTGAAGCATCTTGCATTTGGATGTCCAACAGCCTGTATGAATCTCTGCCTGAGAACTATCAGGAGGTTGTGGATCGCGCTGCCAAGGAAATCAATGATGAGATTGAAAAGAACTGTATGGCCGCTGAGGAAGCATATAAGCAGACTATGATTGACAATGGCTGTGAAGTGGTGGAGTGCGACATCTCTGGCTTCATTACCAAGTCTGAGTCTGCCTGGGATCAGCTGTTCCAGGATACCTGGACTGGATTTACGCTGGATCAGGTTCGGGAGGCCGCCGGCATCCAATAAAAATCCAAAAATTGGATGATGCCATCGCCGCCGGCAAATGCCGGCGGCGATGGCAATCGGTTCTTGTGTTGAGAAAAGCAGTCCAGCCGTCTGCGGGACGACATTCTAGGAGGTTTTATGAGGCAACATTTGAAGTCTGGGTTCCGGAAATTGGAGAGAGCGGTGACAATTGTAAACGGAGCCCTTTTAGTGGGGATTACGCTACTGATTATCATCCAGGTCGTGGCTCGGAAAGCGGGAATTTCCCTGGCAGGAACAGAAGAACTTGCACGTTTTTCCTATGTGATTTACACATTCCTGGCTTGGCCGATTGCTTGCTTATATGGCAGCAATATCTCGATTACTATGCTGCTGGATAAGTGGAAGAAAAAAGTCCGGCTGATGCTCCTGGTGCTTTTTCAGCTCATTATGGCCGGATTTTCAATGGTTGCCGCATACAGCGCCTTTTTGCAGATGAAAAATCAAATGGGTGTTTTGGCGCCCTCCAACGATTGGTTTCACATGAATTGGCTCTATGCGGTGGTGTTTATCTGTTTGCTGCTATGCGCACTATTCAGTTTGGTGCGTGCAATTTTCTTGGTCACCGGCGATATGGTATATGTTACACAGGATGAACAAAACGAGAAAATCCTGGAAGAGGGAAAGAAGCAGTTTGAAGAATTAGAGGAAAAGGAGGGAGACAAATGAGTCCGATGTGGGGCTTGCTTTTGCTGCTGGTTCTGTTTTTGATAGGGCTCCCAGTGGCTTTCTCCCTTGGCGTTTCGGCCGTATTTATCATGTTTTGCAGCGGAGGAATTAAATGGGCGACGATTTCCGGCCAGATGGTGGCGGGAATCAACAGCTTTACCATTCTGGCGGTGCCGCTGTTCCTGTTGACGGGCAACCTGATGAATAAGTGCGGCGTGACAGACCGGCTTTTCAAATTCGCTAAAAGTTTGGTCGGGTGGATGCCCGGAGGACTTGGACACGTGAATGTTCTGGCAAGCTTTATCTTCGCGGGCATGTCCGGCACAGCCATTGCTGATGCAAGCGGTTTGGGCCGCATTGAAATCAAAGCGATGGAGGATGCGGGCTACGATAAGGATTTCTCCTGTGCGGTGACTGCTGCTTCCAGTACATTAGGGCCGATTATTCCACCCAGTATGCCCTTGGTGGTGTATGGTACCATTTCCGGCGCCTCGGTGGGGGCGTTGTTTATCGCCGGCGTGATACCCGGCGTCATCATGGCTTTGCTGATGATGCTGTTGGTGTTTGCTGTTGCAAAACGCAGAAATTATCCGCGGGAAAAGTTCCTTTCCGGGCGGGAGTTTCTCCACGCCTGCAAAGAGGGATTTTTACCGTGCCTGACACCGGTGATTATTCTTCTTGGAATTTACACCGGACTCTTTACCCCTACGGAATCCGCAGCCATTGCCGTGGTATATGCTGCGTTCCTGGGACTGTTTGTTTATAAGGAAATTACCGTTAGGGAGCTGGGGGAGGTCATTAAGCAGACCATTTCAGATTCCGTGGGACTGTGCGCCTTGGTGGCTACCTCCAATCTCTTTGGAACGTCTTTGGTAAAGGCCAGAATTCCTCAGATTATCATGTCCTCCGTGATGGGGGATATTGACAATGAAATTGTATTTATGCTGATTGTGGTAGGAATTCTGCTGTTGGTGGGAATGTTCATGGAAACCGTTTCTGCCATCGCCATCCTGACCCCCATCATTGTTCCCATCGCCACCTCGCTTGGTGTCAGTTTGGTACACCTTGGCGTTGTAGTGGTGCTGACACTGATGATCGGCGTACTGTCCCCTCCGTTTGGCGTCGTATTGTTTGCCGTCAACCGGGTGGGAGAAATTCCAATGGGCCGGTTGATCCGTGCGCTGATTCCGTGGTTTGTCATTTTGCTGGTGGGCCTGCTGATTGTTGCGCTGGTTCCGCAAACCTGTACGTGGTTGCCTGCACTGGCCAATTTGGGCGTTTAACGGGACAGGAGATCACCTTGCAAAATGGAAAGTAGGGAAATTTGAGATGGAGAAAAAAATAAAAGTATTTATCGGTGGAATTTTGATGGAGGTCAATTCCTTTAATCCGGTTCTTGCCACAAAGGAAACCTTCCGTACTTGGCTGGAGGGCTCAGAACTTGAGAGCATGCGGGGAACTTCACTGGAACTGGGCGGTGTTTATGCCAGACTGGATCAGGAGGCAGATGTTGAGATAGTACCAGGCTTCTTTGCCCAAGCCTGTACATCCGGACCGCTGGACGATCGGGACTTTCAGGAAATGGCGGCGCAGCTTTTTGAGAGCCTGCGTGCCGCCGGTGCAGTGGATGGTGTGCTGCTGGTGATGCACGGCGCACTGCAGAGCACGGCGGTGGATGACTGTGAGGGCTTCCTGCTGGAGGGGGTGCGCGAGATTGTCGGGGAGGACTTGCCTGTTTGCACCTCTCTTGACTTTCACGCCATGTTCACAGAGAAAATGGTCCGGCTTCTAACCAGTGCTTCAGGCTATCAGACATATCCCCACGTGGACCACTATGAAACGGGATATCGAACTGCGGAACAGCTGATGCACATCCTGCGCACGGGGGTTCGGCCTTATAAAATTTATCATGAAATTCCCATGATTATGTCCTGCGAAAATTCCAATACGATTGACAGCCCCATGGCGCCCATCATGCACCGCACCCAGGTGCTGCTGGCGCAGCCCGGTGTGGTGGGCGGATCGGTTTTTCTGACACAGCCCTGGCTGGATGTGCCGGAACTCAACTGCAGCATCTGCATTTTTGCAGAAGATGAAGAGCAGAGGGATTCCTTTGATCAAGAGGCTGCCGGCATCTTAAATGAAATATGGGAGAAGCGAGAGCAGTTTTATCCGCCGATGCCCCAGATTCAGGAGGCGCTGGAGCGCTGCCGGACCATGCCGAAGCCCATCTGCCTGGTGGACTACGGCGATGTTCCCAATGCCGGCGGCAGCGGTGATGGCACCGCAGTGCTTCAGGCACTTCTGGAAGCCAATCTGGATATCTCATCGGCTGTGGTGATTGCCGACCGGGAGAGCACGGAGCAGGCAGTCCACATTGGCGCAGGAGGCCATGGTACATTTTCCATTGGAGGCTTTGGCAAGTGCGGTGAATTCAACCAGCGCATTTCCGTGGATGCAGAGGTGCTGAGGCTGAATCCGGAGCCCTTTGTCCATCTGGGACCCGCTATGAAGGGATTCATCAGCCGCCCGGGGATGCGGGCGCTGCTGCGCGTGGGAAACATCTATATCATCCTTTGTGAAAACGTGTGCATTTCCCACGACCAAGCAATGCTGCGCACCATGGGCCTGGATCCGGCGGAACTTGGGATTATCTCCATGCGTGCCACGCACTCGTTCATGTCCTGCTATGCAGATGTAATGGGATCCTGGCTCTACGTGGATACTCCAGGCTATTCAACCCGGAATTTAAAGACGCTGCCTTTCCGGAAGTGCCGCAGACCGATTTATCCCTTGGATGAATCATGTGGGGATCAATAACATTGATGGAGGAATGGAATATGTCAAGAAATCAGCAGCTGTTTGAAGAAGCCCAAAATTATTATGTGGGCGGTGTGGACGCAGCCAACCGCTACCACGGTATTATGAAGAGCACGCTTTTTGTTGACCACGCTGATGGCAGCCATCTGTATGACGTGGACGGAAAGGCATATTTGGATTTTCACACCTCCGCCGGCGCGGCGCTGTTTGGATATAACCATCCCCGGCTGATGGAGGCCGCCCGTAAAGCTCTGGAGCGCGGCGGAGTCATGAATTTTGAAACCAAGGATCATGTGGAATTGGCAAAACTGATGAGCAAGATGTTCCCCTGCGCGGAACGGATTCGCCTGGGCAATACCGGCACGGAGGTGACACAGGCTGCGGTGCGTCTGGCCAGAGGTTATACCGGCCGTGACATCTGCATCCGGATGGAAGGGCACTTCCATGGTATGAATGAACTGGTTTGGTACAACCATAACAATGAAGGCACCCAGGATGCCATGGGAGAGGTGGAGACAATTCCGGATACCGCCGGCGTCCCCGAATGCTTCCGATCCGTTGTAAAGAATGTGGAGTTCAACAATATTGAACAGCTGGAGCGGGTATGTGAGCGTTACCAAGGGCAGATAGCCTGCATTATCCTGGAGCCGGTCAGCTTCAACTGCGGCTGTTACCCGGGACGCAAGGAGTATCTGGAAAAGGTCCGGACACTGTGCGACCGGGAGGGGATTGTCCTGATTTTTGACGAGGTGATCTGCGGACTCCGGATGCGGCCGGGTTCTGCGCAGGCCTACTATGGCGTTACGCCGGATCTGGCCACCTTTGCCAAGGCCATCGGCGGCAGTTTCCCGATTGCGGCATTGTGCGGCAAGCAAAAGGTGATGGAGAGTCTGGCACCACTGGGCAAGGTCGGTATGAGCGGTACGTACACCGGCGCACTCATGCCGGTTATGGCGTCTAAGGAATGCTTCCGCATGGCCATGGAACCGGATTTCTACGATGAGATTGACCATAAGGCGGAACTGCTGTACGGCGGCATTAACGACCTGTTCCACAAGCATGGCATTCCGGGACATTGCCGCGGTTTGGGTGCCCGGTTCGGCCTATATTTCGGCGTGGAGGATCCGGAGACGGACTTTAATTGGCGATCCGCGAAAAAGGCATATAATCTTCAGCAGGCACGTGCCTTTGTCCGGGAAGCGCTGGATGCGGGCATGTACTTTGTGGATCCGGGCAAGGGGCCCCAGCCGCCACACTGCGGATTTGGTATCCAGCACTCGGATGCGGATCTGAACAGCGCATTGGAACGTATCGATACGATTTTTGCCAAAATTAAATAAGGGAGGAGCATGGGCATGAAACCTCTGGAGCAGGTGACATACGCTTTGGTGTGCCCAACCAGCATGGGTGTGCGTATCACCCCGATGGAACGCCAATGCGTCCATACCAGCGACCTTTTTCGAATGCAGGCCACCTCGGCGGAATCGAATGTGCTCAGTGTTTCCGCAGCGCTGGGACTTCGGACAAAAATCCTGACCAAATTTGTGGAGGGAAGCCCGATTGCACAGTTTATCCAAGCCAATCTGCGCAGCCGCGGCATCGAATATGAAGGAGCCACAGTACCACAGGGTGGAGCTTGGGGCTATCGTCACCAATTCAATATTGCCGACAGCGGCTATGGCCTTCGGGGACCCCGGGTCTGGAATGACCGGGCCGGAGAGGTGGGCTGCACCCTCTCCATAGAGGAGTTCGATCTGGAGCGTCTGTTTGGGCGGGAAGGTGTGGCAATTTTGCACCTGTCCGGCTTGGTAGCGGCCCTGAGCCATGAGACGGGTACCTTCTGTCTGGAATTAGCCCGGACGGCTAAGAAGTACGGCACGGCAATTTCCTTTGATTTGAATTACCGCGCGTCCTTCTGGAAGGGCCGGGAAGAAGAACTTCGAGCAATCTTTTCTGAAATTGCGTCCCTTGCGGATTTTCTGATTGGCAATGAGGAGGATTTCCAGCTGGCTCTCGGGATTCGTGGACCTGAGGCCGGAGGAAAAGAACTGGCTTCTAAAATTGAGAGCTTTCAAGAAATGATTGAGCGTGTCCGGGCAGCCTATCCCAATGCCCATACATTTGCAACCACGCTTCGCCAGGTAAAGAGTGCCAACGAACATCTCTGGGGGGCTGTGATGCTCTCCAATGGAACGTGGTACACGGAAGAACCCCGGGAGATTCCGGTGCTGGACCGCATCGGCGGCGGAGATGGCTTTGTGGGCGGTATGCTGTACGCGGCTCTCCGGGGATGGGATCCTGAGAAGTGGATCCAATTTGGATGGGCGAGCGGTGCCTTGACTACCACGCTGCTGACGGACTATGCCACACCGGCGGATGAGGAGCAGATCTGGAGCATTTATGCAGGCAACGCCCGGGTGAAGCGCTGAGGGGGAGCAGAGCAATGAAAAAAGCCGATATTGGATTAATTGGCCTTGCAGTAATGGGGGAAAACCTGGTCTTAAATATGGAGTCCAAGGGGTTTACTGTGGCGGTTTTCAACCGGACAGCGGCACGGGTAGATGCCTTTGCCGCTGGCCGGGGGATGGGAAAAAACATTCTGCCATGCCACACATTGCAGGAACTGACCGAGAGCCTGGAATGTCCCAGAAAAATTATGATGATGGTAAAAGCTGGACAGGCAGTAGATGACCTGATAGAACAGCTGCTGCCGCTTCTGGATAAGGGGGATATCCTCATCGATGGAGGAAACAGCCATTTTCCGGACACCATTCGCCGGACACAGTACGTGGAATCCAAAGGCCTTTTGTACATCGGCACCGGTGTATCCGGCGGCGAAGAGGGGGCGCTGAGAGGGCCCAGCATGATGCCGGGCGGTTCACCCGCTGCGTGGCCGCATGTTAAACCCATCTTCCAGGCCATCTGCGCCAAAGTGGAGGATGGAACACCTTGCTGTGACTGGGTGGGAGAAAATGGCGCAGGTCATTTTGTCAAAATGGTTCACAACGGTATCGAGTATGGGGATATGCAGCTCATCTGCGAGGCATATCATCTGATGCACACTCTGCTGGGTTTATCTGCCGATGAGATGCACCAGGTTTTCGCGGAGTGGAATCTCGGGGAGCTGAACAGCTACCTCATTGAGATTACCGGAAACATTTTGGCGCACAAGGATGAGGACGGCACGCCGCTGGTGAATCACATTTTGGATACCGCCGGACAGAAGGGAACCGGAAAATGGACGGCGGTGGCCGCATTGGATGAGGGAGAACCCCTGACCCTTATCAGCGAAGCGGTATTTGCCAGGTGCCTCTCTGCCATGAAAGAAGAACGCGTGATTGCTGCACAGGCGTTCCAAAAGCGGTCCGTCTCTTTCGACGGGGACCGCGCCGCCTTTACAGAAAATATCCGCAAGGCGCTGTTAGCCTCAAAAATTATTTCCTATACCCAGGGATATGCACTGATGCGCGCAGCGGCAAAGACCTATGGCTGGACGCTGAATTACGGCGGAATCGCGTTGATGTGGCGGGGCGGCTGCATTATCCGATCGGCCTTCCTGGGAAAAATCAAGGAGGCCTATGATGCCGATCCGAATTTGTCAAATCTGATTTTAGATCCCTATTTTAAAAAGGTCATGACAGAGCTGGTTCCGGCATGGCGCGATGTGGTGGCCACGGCTGCCCTGCAGGGGGTTCCGGCCCCGGCAATGAATGCCGCTTTAAACTATTTTGACGGCTATACGTCGGAGCGTTTGCCGGCCAACCTGCTGCAGGCCCAGAGGGACTATTTCGGCGCGCATACGTATGAGAGAGTGGATGCGCCCCGCGGCCAATTCTTCCACACCAACTGGACCGGCACTGGCGGCAGCACAACGGCGAACACCTATAATGCATAAGGAGGAAGCAGCGATGATTGCTGAAGCACATCCAAGCCTGCGCGGGAAAACAGCTGTCATTACAGGCGGTGCCGGCGTATTGTGCAGAGAGTTTGCCAAAGCACTGGCGGTGTGCGGCGTCCGTGTTGTAATCTTGAACCGCACGTTTTCTATGGCGGAAACCTTGCGGGACGAAATCCTTGCCGTCGGCGGAACTGCCATTGCGGTACAGGCGGATGTGACGGACAAAGCCAGTCTGGAGGAGGCTCACCGCAATGTGCTGGACGCCTTCGGCCCTTGTCAAATTCTGATTAACGGAGCGGGCGGGAACCGCCCGTCCGCAACCACGGACGACGAATTCTTCTCGCTGGAAACGCTGGAAGTACCGGGGAAAAAGAGTTTTTTTGACTTGGAAGAGGCCGCCTTTGATCAGGTTTTTTCCCTGAATTTGAAAGGCACTCTGCTCCCTACCCAATGTTTTGCCCGGGATATGGCGAATGGGAACGGAGGCACCATTGTAAATATCAGTTCCATGAATGCATTTACCCCTCTGACAAAAATTCCCGCCTATTCTGCTGCCAAGGCGGCAGTGTCCAATTTCACCCAATGGCTGGCGGTTCATTTTGCCAAGAGCGGCATCCGCGTCAATGCCATTGCGCCGGGATTTTTCTCTACAGAGCAGAATGCGGCGCTCCTGTGGAATCCGGACGGTACGCCGACTGCGAGAACAGGCAAGATTTTGCGCGCTACGCCCATGGGCCGTTTTGGCACCCCGGGGGAGTTGCTGGGAACCCTTTTATGGCTGGTGGATGAAGATGCCTCTGGCTTTGTCACAGGCGTTGTGGTGCCGGTGGACGGAGGATTCTCTGCATACAGCGGCGTGTAAAGGAGAGGCAATGGAACTCTTTTTCAAAACGGAGCGGGAGGACGGCCTGACGGCAGAAGAACTCCGGACTGCAGTGAAACATTCCCTGGAGGGGAGGACATTGCACCGGGTGCTGCTGATTCCGCCGGATTTCACCCGGTTTTATTCCAATGCGGGATTTCTCACCAATACTTACTATCACCTTCTGCGGGAACGGGGCTGCCAGGTAGATGTTCTTCCGGCGTTGGGAACCCATGTGCCGGTATCCCGTGAGGAGGCCGCTGCGATGTTTGGCGACATTCCGTATGAGTCGTTCCAGATACACAATTGGAGAACGGATGTTGTCTCATTGGGGGAAGTGCCGGGGACATTTCTTGAACAGGCTACCGGTGGGCTGTGGCGTGATCCTATCCGGGTGGAAATCGATCGCCGCGTCCTGGATCCTGCCTATGATTTGATCCTTTCAATTGGACAGGTCGTGCCTCACGAAGTCATCGGCATGGCCAACCACTCCAAAAACCTGTTTGTGGGCGTGGGCGGCAGCGATATGATCAACAAAAGCCATATGGTGGGCGCGGTTTACGGAATGGAACGCATGATGGGCAGAGACCACTCCCCGGTACGGCAGATGTTTGACTATGCGATGGAAAAGTATTTGCAGGACCGCCCCATTGTGTTTGTTTTGACCGTCTGCACGGCACCTGAAGGACAAACCCGTACCCACGGCCTGTTTATCGGAGACACCCGGCGGGTTCTGGAGGAGGCAATCCACCTCTCACAGAAAAAAAATATGTTTTTCCTGGAGGAGCCTATCCAGACCTGCGTGGTGTATCTGGATCCAAAGGAGTTTAAAAGCACATGGCTTGGAAATAAAGCGGTCTACCGGACCAGAATGGCTATGGCCGACGGCGGGAATCTGGTGATTCTTGCTCCTGGCGTGGAACGCTTTGGAGAAGACCTCCAGGTGGATCGGTTGATTCGAAAATATGGCTACCGGGGACGGCTGTCTGTGCTGGAACAATTTCGGCGCCCGGAAAACCAGGATTTGCGGGATAATATGGGGGCGGCTGCTCATTTGATCCACGGGTCCTCCGACGGTCGGTTTACGATTACCTATGCTGTCAAGCAAATCAAACGCTCAGAAGTGGAGTCTGTCGGCTTCAACTCTGCCGATTATGATACACTTGCAGCAAAGTACGATCCCCAAAAGCTTCAATATGGCTGGAATCAGATAGATGGAAAGCGGATCTTTTTTATCCCGAATCCGGCCCTTGGCCTGTGGAGCAGCCGCGACAGGTTTTAAAATTGTATAAGTAATAAAAAGACAGGTTCGGCAAGCTGCCGAACCTGTCTTTTTATTGGAAAGCAATCCTTACAGACCAAGGATAGCGGAGGCGAACTGAAAGTAGATCAGCAAAGAGATTGCGTCTACAATTGTGGTAATAAAGGGCGAGGCCATCACTGCCGGGTCAAAACCAATTCGCTTTGCCAAAAGCGGAAGCGTGCAGCCCACCAGCTTGGCGCACAGCACCGTGCACACCATGGTGCAGCAGATGACAGCCGCAACAGGAATGGTCACTAGTGGATTGTGGAACAGCATACGGTCCACGAGCATCAACTTCACAAAATTTGCTGCGGCCAGTGTGGCACCGCAGACGACTGCCACACGAATTTCCTTCCAGATAACACGGAAAATGTCGGAAAATTCAATTTCATTCAAGGATAAACCACGAATAACCGTAACACTAGCCTGGGAGCCGCAGTTGCCGCCGGTGTCCATCAGCATGGGAATATAGGCGGTGAGAATGGTGGCCGCTGCCAATGCATTTTCAAAGCTGGCAATGATCTGTCCGGTAAAGGTGGCAGAAATCATCAGCAGCAAGAGCCAGGGAATCCGGGCTTTAAAAGTTTCCAAGGTGCTGGTTTTGAGATACGGCTTGTCAGAGGGCAGCATAGCCGCCATCTTTTCAATATCCTCTGTCACCTCATCCTGCAGAACGTCCATGGCATCGTCTACGGTGACAATACCGACCAGCCGGTTTTCTGTATCCACCACTGGAAGAGCCAGAAATCCATATTTACTGAGCGTTCTGGCGGTGGATTCCTGATCGTCCAGCGTTTGAACGGAGATGATATGGCGCTCCATCACGTCGCCGATGACATCGTCATCCTCAGCCAAAAGCAGCGTGCGAATGGATACCAGCCCAATAAGGTGACGGCCGTCATCAATGACGTAGGAAACGTTGATGGTTTCCTTGTCGGGGCCGGTGCGGCGTATGCGCTTCAGTGCGTCTTCCACCGTCATGGTTTCCTTCAGGTCCACAAACTCCGTGGTCATGATGCTGCCGGCGGAATCCTCCGGATATTTTAAAATTTCGTTGATACTCTTGCGCATCTCCGGGTCGGAGTGCCGCAGAATCCGCTTGACCACGATAGCGGGCATCTCTTCCACAATGTCAACGGTATCATCCAGGTACAGTTCATCCAGAACCTCTTTCAGCTCGGTGTTGGAAAAGCCCTGAATCAGGAGCTCCTGCTGGTTGCTGTCAAGCTCTACAAAGACCTCGGCCGCCAGCTCCTTGGGCAGAAGGCGAAAAACCAGGGGCAGCTTTTCTTCCTCCAGATCCTCACACAATTGGGCGATATCCGGCGCCTCCATGGGAACCAGGAGGTCGCGCAGCTCGGCATAGCGTTTTCGGATAATATAATCCTCAATTTTTTCCAACAACTCCGTCCGCTCGTTTTCCAGTTCAAACATGTGTGCGTCCTCCTTTCCTGTATCAGTCTGTCCAGTAAGCCGCCAGAAAAATAAAATATTCTCCAATCGCCCGTCCGGTACGATTGGAGAATAATTCACCCAATGTCGGGAAAACACGCACCGTGCATTCCCGCTACCGTTCAAGCTTTAGCCTCACAAGGCGGTGAAATTGCATTAGATGATACCTTCGTGTTCGATATCGCCTGTTCAAACCCTCTCATGATGTCTCCATCATTTTGCGGCAGCAATCCATATCCCTGTGGTAGCCTTACCTACCGGACACTATGCAGTTTTGCCAAACTTCTTGTCTATATTATGACAAAAACGTTTTCCTGTCAACCCACACAGTGAAATCTAACTGTGATTTTACATTCTTCCCACAAAATCAACATCATCAGAAGGGAAAGGCGGCTATTAGAAATTTGATGTGAGGTGAGCAAAAATAAAATGGGAGCCGGCAGCTCATAGAAAAAGTGGGATGTGGCAGAATTTTCGGCATTTTTACCATTTTCTTGTATTCCTTCTCCCCGTAAGATATAATGTTACTGGAACAATAAATCGGAATTTGGAGGGCTTACAATGCTAGCAGTAATCATTCAGTATCTCTTGTCGCCAATTGTATTTCTATTAACATTTATTCTGCCCGTTGTATTTTACTTTATCAATCGCAGATATGTTTGGTTTAGCATCCTATTGACCGTAATTGTTGAACTGATTATAAATTGGGGCAACTTCTGCTATTATGAATCGCGTGGCCTTATGATTCTTGTCACCTTTGTGCAAATTGCTGTGATGGCAATTCTCATATTGATATTAAAGGTGGTCCACGCTAAGATAAAAAAGTAAATCTTGCTAATGTAAAAGTCAAGGGTAAAATAAAAAAGTTTAGGCTCCAACAGCCTAAAAAGGGTGCAAAAACCAAACCCACAGTGGTTGTGGATTTGAAAATAACCTGTATAATGAGATCTAGATTTACTGTTGCTTTAGTGTTTCCATTGCTCTGGCATAGTAGATCCGGAGAAACTTATTAACGCCGGCCATCTTGGCTACGTTATAAGGTTTTCCTTCCTGCTCCTTCTTTAGGACGAATTGAAGGACAGGGTCGTCTTGAGGTCGTGTAAGTTTGAGCGCCTGCATGACCTCAAAACAATACTTTCTGAGAGCCGCATTCCC
>NZ_FOXE01000038.1 GCF_900115635.1 Oscillibacter sp. PC13
CAAATCCCATGAGATCGATAATCTGAGTTTGAATATCAATGCCAGGAGCCACCTCGATAAGATAGACGCCATCCTTACGTAACTCAAACACTGCTCGTTCCGTGATATAGACTACCGGCTGACCAATTTTGTTGGCATACGCACCGGAGAAGGTGATCTGCTCCACAGCATCAATGAATTTCCACTCGCGCCCTTCCTGGTCGATAACGAGCTTTCCGTCCTCAACGTGGGTTTTAATTCCGCCCGCAGTAAAGGTTCCGCAGAAGAATACTTTCTTGGCATTTTGAGTGATGTTGATGAATCCGCCGCACCCCGCAATTCTGGGGCCGAACTTGGAAACGTTGATATTGCCGTCCTTGTCGGCCTGGGCGAGGCCCAGAAATGCCAGATCCACGCCACCGCCGTCATAGAAGTCAAACTGATAGGGCTGATCCAGAATCGCCTCCACATTGACGGATCCCCCGAACTTGGGGCCGCCCTGCGGTACACCACCTACGGGGCCGGCTTCTACCGTCAATGTCATGTAGTCACCGATGCCCTCTTCGTTGGCAACCATGGAAATGTACTCGGGAATACCAATACCCAGGTTTACCACCGTGTTTGGCTGCAGCTCCATAGCCGCCCGCCGGCCGATGATTTTTTTGGCACTCATGGGGGGATACTCCAGACTGCCCAGGGGCAGGCAGAAATCGCCGGTCATGGAGCCGTCGTATTCGCAGCCCTGGCACTGGGCGTGGTCTGCCTTGTTCTCGCAGATTACGATAGCATCCACATAGATGCCAGGAATCTTCACCAACTTGGGATCCAAGGTGCCGGCCTGCACAACCTTCTCAACTTGAACAACAACCTTGCCGCCACCATTTTTGACAGCCTGGGCAATAGAGGTCGCCTCCGTTGTGCAGCACTCCCGCTCCAAAGTCACATTGCCGTTTTCGTCGGCATATGTACCGCGGATCATACCCACGTCAATATGGAAACCCTTGTACAGCAGCCTCTCTTCACCCATAAGATCCACCACTTCGACAATATCCTCGGTGGTGACGGAGTTCAGCTTGCCACCTTCGATACGGGGATCGACAAAGGTGTTCAGGCCAACGTGAGTCAAGGTTCCCAGTTTATGACCGGCAATATCCCGGAACAGCTGTGCAAGTGTGCCTTGAGGCAGGTTATACGCCTCCAGCTTATTGGCATTGATCAGCTTACCCAATTCGGGAGCCATGTTGTAATGGCCGCCAATCACACGCTTGAGCATACCTTCATGGGCAAAGTGATCTGCACCGCTGCCATCCCGGTTGCCTTGAGCAGCAGCATAGAACAGCGTCAGATTCCTGGGGGAACCCGTCTTCAGAAAACGCTCCTCCAGTGCTCTGGTCAGTGCCTCCGGCATTGCGCTTGCCACAAAGCCGCTTGTGGAAATCGTCATGCCGTCCCGGACCATCTGCGCGGCTTCTGCCGCGGTAATCACAGGTTTCTTAGCCATATCGTTCATCCTCGCATTTCAAGATCTAATATCAGGTACCGCTTAAAAATCGGTCAAGGCAGCCTTTCTCTTCTCCAAGAACGCGGTCATTCCTTCCTTTTTGTCATTGGTTGCAAAGGACAGGCCAAAGTTGGTGGCCTCCATATCCAAACCGCTGTCCA
>NZ_FOXE01000025.1 GCF_900115635.1 Oscillibacter sp. PC13
AGAGCGAGAGCGAGAGCGAGAGCGAGAGCGAGAGCGAGAGCGAGAGCGAGAGCGAGAGCGAGAGCGAGAGCGAGAGCGAGAGCGAGAGCGAGAGCAAGTATCGACCCGTGGCCCAAATTTCGCTCCGCTCATTTGTTCCCCTGGTCTGCTACTTGTTGGGGAGTGCCTTCCCCAAACCCTGCTGACCGGCGCTCCGCGCCGGTGTTGTGGCGCAGCCGCGCCACAAAAATCCGTCAGCCCCGCCTGTTGCGTTCTCGCCTGACCAGGCGGAAATCGGAAGCCGTTTCCGCAATCGCCGCAGAGCGGCGCACCCGCCGGAATAGTACACCCGCTTTGCGTCTGTACTGTTCCATCGGGCCAATTCGACAAAACTAGACCTCAAAACGCATTGACAATACTTTACATTCGCTCTATAATAGTCTTAACGATGAGCGATATAAAAAGTGAATATCAGTAAAATTCTCTGCACCCAGATGGTCTTGACCACCTGGGTGCATTGTGTTTTTCCAAAGCCTGATGTTCCCTTTTCCATCGCGTAACACATCGCCCATGACAACTGAATATGGAAAACTTGAAAGGTGTATAATGGGCGAACTATACCCTAAAGGGAATTTCAAAACAGGAGGTAAAAGTTTATTGTCCAAACGCTACAACACGCCCCACCGCACCCACATCATCAAGACCCGTGTGACCGAAGAAGAACACGCCGACTTCATGGAGCGCCTGACCGCCTACGGCATGAGCCAGTCCGAATTTATCCGGCAGGCCATCACCGGCGCGACCGTCAAGCCCATCATCATCGTGTCCCCCGTCAATGACGAGCTGCTTGCCGCCGTGGGCAGGCTGACCGGGGAGTATGGGAAAATCGGCGGCAACCTCAATCAGATTGCCCGGTATCTGAACGAGTACGGAGCACCGTACAACACCCTCGCCGCCGAGGTTCGGGCGGAGCTGTCCGACCTCGCTGCCCTCAAGTTCCAGGTGCTTCGAGAGGTAGGTGAAGCCATTGGCAACACTGAAACATTTAAGCTCTAAAAATGCCGACTACGGCGTGGCGGAGCAGTACCTCACCTTTGAGCATGACGAGTTCACCGGCAAGCCCATCCTGGACGAGAACGGGCGGCTTGTCCCCCGTCAGGACTACCGCATTTCTTCTTTGAATTGCGGCGAGGAGGACTTCGCCGTAGCCTGTATGCGGGCCAATCTCCGCTATGGAAAAAACCAGCAGAGGGAGGACGTGAAAAGCCATCACTACATCCTGTCCTTTGACCCCAGGGACGGCCCCGACCACGGCCTGACAATGGACAAGGCCCAGGCGCTGGGGGAGCGGTTCTGTGCCGAGCAGTTCCCCGGACACCAGGCCCTGGTCTGCACCCACCCGGACGGTCACAACCACAGCGGCAACATCCATGTCCATATCGTTATCAACTCCCTGCGGGTGGCCGAGGTGGAGCGCAAACCGTACATGGACAGAGCCAGCGACACCCAGGCCGGAGCCAAGCACCGCTGCACCGCCGCAGCCATGCGCCACTTCCGGGCCGAGGTCATGGAGCTGTGCCAGGGGGCGGGGCTGTA
Organism: Oscillibacter sp. PC13; assembly: GCF_900115635.1. Taxonomy (GTDB): domain Bacteria; phylum Bacillota; class Clostridia; order Oscillospirales; family Oscillospiraceae; genus Oscillibacter. The sequence goes on from NZ_FOXE01000025.1 coordinate 1,576, forward strand.
CCAAATCGACTTGCTGGGCGGGAGCAAAAACCGTGTCACCGAACGGGAGTATTGGGCGCAGAAGAAAGGGCAGCTTGCTCTGGACACCGAAGCCGCCGCCCAGGGTAAGCCGCCCACCAAGTTTGAAACGGACAAGGAGAAGCTGCGCCGGGAGATCCGGGCCGTCCTCAACCTGGCCGTCAGCTTCGAGGACTTTGCCCAGCGGCTGTTACAGCGGGGCATCACCGTCAAGGAGAGCCGGGGCCGGTTGTCCTACCTCACCCCCGACCGGGCCAAGCCCATCACCGCCCGGAAGCTGGGGGACGATTTCGACCGCGCCGCCGTCGGTGCCGCTCTGGAACGCAACGCCGCCCGTCCCAGCCTGGGAGCCAAGCCCAGCATCCGGGAGCAGCTTCGCCAGCCCCAGGGCGTCCAGCGCATGGTGGACATTGAGGCCAAGAAAGCCGAGGGCAAGGGCATCGGCTACCAGCAATGGGCGTCCGTGTTCAACCTGAAGCAGATAGCAAACTCGGTCAACGTCTATACCGAGTATGGCTTTTCCTCGCCGGAGGAGTTGGACGCCGCCGTGTCCGCCGCCTTTGCCGCTGTGCGTGACAGCGCCGCCAGCTTGAAGCCGAAGGAATTGGCCTTGAAAGAAAAAAAGGAGCTGCGGCGGCAGATCATCATCTACCGGAACACCAAAGCAGTCCGGGATGGCCTCGCCGCACAGAAAACGCCCAAGGCCCGCGCCGCCTACCGGCAGGAGCATGAAGGTGATCTTCTCCTCTCCGAGGCCACCATTCGTTTCTTCAAGGCCAACGGCATCACCAAGCTGCCCACCGTCAAGGAGCTGACGGCGGAGATCGAGGCCCTGATGTCCGAGAAGAACGCCGGGTACAATGAGTATCAGGAGCGTAAGCGGGAGGCGGACGAGCTGCTGACCGTCAAGCGGAACATCGACCAGGTGCTTCACGGTGCGCCCAGCCAGCGGAGGGACGAGCATGACCGATAACGCCGTCCGGCTGACCTATCCGCAGTACCGGGCCGTCCGGCGATTGGTGCATGACTGCTGCAACTATGACGGCGGGAACTGCCTTCTGCTGGACGATGGGGAGGAATGTGTCTGCCCGCAGAGCATTTCCTATTCGCTGATCTGCCGCTGGTTTCGGGCGGCTGTGCTGCCTCTGGACGAAAGCCTGTGCGCCGCCCTGCTCCACCGCCGGGAAAGAAAAAAGTGCGTCCTGTGCGGTGGCTGGTACATCCCAAAATCCAACCGGGCCAAATACTGCCCGGAGTGCGCCAAGGAGGAAGAACGCCGCAAGACCCGTGAGCGGGTGCGCCGCCACCGGGCCGCCATGTAACGGTTTAGGCCCTTGAAAAGCCCGGTATCACGGGGCTTTTGGGCCGTCCTCAATAGGGGAGCTGTGTACTACCATTCCGGGCCTCGAAAATGGCCCTCTAAATGTCCACAACAAAAATTTGAAAGGAGCCGCCTATGACCGACACCCCCAGCAAGACCACCACCCGCCGCCCGGACTGCGTGACTGAAATCCGCATGGGCAACACCGTCCTCACCGTTTCCGGCTACTTCAAGCAGGACACCACCGACACCGCCGCCGACAAAATGGCGAAAGTCCTGGAGGCCGAAAGCCGCTGCCAGATCAGCCCCGGCCCGTGACCTCCTGCCGGTAGTTCCGCGATAATCCTCAGCTTAAAACTTTTTCTTGTAAGGAAGTAAAAAGCACTATACAACCGCCCCGGCCTGTGCTATACTGTTGCCATCGGAATAGCGGGGCCGGGGCTGTCGGATTGGAGGAAACGATGTTAAGACAGCAACCCATGCAAGCCCCCATCACCGCCTTGTACTGCCGCCTCAGCCGCGACGATGAATTGCAGGGCGAGAGCAACTCGATTTCCAATCAAAAGCGCATCCTCGAAAGCTACGCCCGTGAGCATAGCCTGATGCCCTATCAGTTTTTCGTGGATGACGGATGGAGCGGAGCCAACTTCCAGCGGCCCGGCTTCACCGAGATGATGGACGCTGTGGAGAGCGGCGCGGTCAAGACGGTCGTGACGAAAGACCTCTCACGCCTGGGACGGAATTATCTGCAAGTGGGCCTATTTACAGAAATTACCTTCCCAAAGAAAGGCGTCCGCTTTATCGCCATCAATGACGGCGTGGACAGCGCCCAGGGCGACAACGACATGAGCGCCTTGCGGAATTTATTTAATGAATGGATGGTGAGGGACACGAGCAAGAAAATCAAAGCGGTTTTCCGGGCTAAAGGCATGAGCGGAAAACCCATCACCAGCCAGCCGGTCTATGGCTATCTGAAAGGCCCGGACGGACACTTCGTTGTTGACCCGGAGGCCGCACCTGTTGTAAAGCAGATATTCAGTCTGTGCCTTGCCGGGAACGGCCCCACCAAGATTGCCCGGATGCTGACCGAGCAGAACATCCCCACGCCGGGGACGATGGAGTACCGGCGCACCGGCAGCACCCGCCGTTACTACCCGGACTACCCCTGTAAGTGGTCGAGCAACACCGTGGCGCACATCCTGGAGCGCCGGGAGTACCTGGGGCATACCGTCAACTTCAAGACGGAGAAGGTGTCCTACAAGGTCAAGACCAGCGTTGCCAACCCAGAGGACAAGATAATGGTCTTTGAGCATACCCACGAGGCCATCATTGACGAGGCCACCTGGGAGCGAGTGCAGGAGCTTCGCAAACAGCGAAAGCGGCCCAACCGCTACGGCGAGGTTGGCCTGTTCTCCGGTCTGTTGTTCTGCGCCGACTGCGGCAGCGTCATGTACCAGCAGAGGTATGAAACGAACAAGCGGCGGCAGGACTGCTACATCTGCGGCAGCTACAAGAAGCGCACCGCCGATTGTACGGCACATTTCATCCGCACCGACCTTCTGACGGCGGGCGTGACGGAAAATCTGCGGAAAGTCACCAGCTACGCCGCCAAGCATGAGGCCCGGTTTATGAAGCTGCTGATGGCACAGAACGAGGACGGCGGTAAGCGGAAGAACGCCGCCCGCCGCCGCGAGCTGGAGGCGGCGCAGAAGCGTATCGGAGAGTTGAACGGCATCTTCAAGCGTCTGTATGAGGACAGCGTGAGCGGGCGCATTACGGACGAGCGTTTCATGGAGTTGTCCACCGATTATGAGCAGGAGCAGGCCACGCTGAAGGCCCGTGCCGCCGAGTTACAGGCGGAGCTGGGGCAGGCGCAGGAGGCCGCTGTGAACGTGGAGAAGTTCATGGCCGTTGTGCGGAAGTACACCAGCTTTGAGGAGCTGACCCCCACCCTCCTGCGGGAGTTCGTGGAGAAGATCGTGGTGCATGAGTGCTGGAAGGACGAGCAGGGAACGCGCCACCAGGACATCGAGATTTATTATTCTTTTGTAGGCAAGGTGGACTTGCCCGACGATTGAGCCAGACCTATCCGGCGAGGCCCCGCCGGATGGGAACGGCAAAAATTTTTAACCTCTCCTTGCTTCTTTATCCGTAGTGAGCTAAGTCGCAGGGTGTTAAGCAGCTCGTCGCGGGCGGTGGTGTTGCCCTGATCGGCGTCACTCTGGTTCCCCTGCTGTCTGGTCTGCTGGGCTGATCGTCCCGGCTGTCCGCCAACCAACCCAACCATAACTGTTAAATCCTGAAACCCCGCCGCGCTCTCCCGGTTCCATGCGGGAGGGCGCGGCAAAGGAGGTGAACCCACATGATAGGCGAACTCATAGGGGATTGGATCAAAGGCATTTTAATCGACGGCATCATGGGCAACCTGTCCGGGCTGTTCAGCACGGTCAATACGAAAGTCGGGGAAATCGCCTCGGATGTGGGGACGACGCCGCAAGCGTGGAACAGCGGCATATTCAATATGCTGCAATCCCTGTCGGACACGGTGATCGTCCCCATTGCAGCGGCGATCCTTGCCGTTATCATGTGCTATGAGCTGATAGACATGATCGTGGAAAAGAACAATATGCACGACTTTGACACGTCCATGTTCTTCCGTTGGATTTTCAAAAGTGCTTTTGCCATTCTCATTGTGACGAACACATGGAATATCGTCATGGGCGTTTTCGACGCCACCCAAGCCGTCGTCAACCAGAGCGCCGGGGTGATTATCGGGGAAACCAGCATTGACTTTGACACCCTCATTCCCGACCTTGAAGCACAACTGGAAGCTATGGACATCGGGCCGCTGCTCGGCCTGTGGTTCCAGACCCTTGTTGTGGGGCTGACGATGAACATTCTTTCCATCTGTATTTTCCTTGTGACATACGGAAGAATGATTGAAATTTATGCCGTGACCGCGCTGGGGCCGATCCCCCTTGCCACGCTGGGCAATGCGGAGTGGCGCGGCGTCGGCCAGAACTACTTGAAATCCCTGTTGGCGCTGGGCTTCCAAGCCTTTTTGATTATGGTGGTTGTCGGCATCTATGCGGTGCTGATCCAGCAGATCGGACAGGCAGCGGATATATCCGGGGCCATTTGGGGCTGTATGGGCTACACGGTTCTGCTCTGCTTCTGTCTGTTCAAGACTGGCAGCATATCGAAAGCCGTCTTTACTGCACATTAACAGACAGGAGGACTACCAACCATCGAGGAAGTACAAAAGAAACGATACCACATCATTTACGCCGATCCGCCGTGGCGGTATGAGTGCAAGAAAACAGGTGCGGCGGAACATCACTATCCCACCATGAGCATTGACGAGCTGTGCGCCCTGCCGGTGGAAACGCTGGCGGAAAAGGACTGTCTGCTGTTCTTGTGGGCCACATTCCCGCAGCTCCCGGAAGCCCTGCGCCTGATCCGGGCATGGGGCTTTACGTTCAAGACGGTGGCCTTTGTCTGGTTGAAGCTCAACAAGAAAAGCCCCACATGGTTTTATGGGCTGGGCTACTGGACGAGAGGCAATGCGGAAATCTGCCTGCTTGCCAAACGAGGCAAACCCAAGCGCCGCAGCGCCGGTGTCCATCAGTTTATTATTTCCCCTGTGGAGGAACACAGCAAAAAGCCGGACGTAACCCGCGACAAAATCATTGAGCTGGCGGGCGATCTGCCCCGCGTGGAGCTGTTTGCCAGACAGAAAGCGCCCGGCTGGGACGTTTGGGGAAACGAGGTGGACAGTGATCTTTCCCTGACCCCACAAGAAAATGTATCAGAAACGAGGTGATTTGAATGGCTTATGTGACCGTCCCAAAGGACTTAACCCGCGTAAAATCCAAGATTGTGTTTGGCCTTACCAAACGACAACTGATCTGCTTCGGCGGTGCGCTTCTCGTAGGCGTCCCGCTTTATTTTTTGCTCCGGGGCCGGGTGACTGGCAGCGCGGCAGCCCTGATTATGGTGTTCGCCATGCTGCCGGGCTTCCTGCTGGCCCTGTACGAGCGCCACGGCCAGCCCCTTGAAGTGGTGGTATGGCAGATCGTCCAGTGCTGCTTTATCCAGCCCAAGGAAAGGCCCTACCAAACCGATAACGCCTATACTGCCCTCATGCGGCAGCATCAAATGGAAAAGGAGGTAAATGCGATTGTCCGAAAAGCAAAGAAACGAGCCGCCTGTAAAGCTCACCCGCGCCGAAAAGCGGGAAATACAGGCCATCATCCGCAAGTATAAGGGCGACGGAAAAGCCCATTCCGCACAGGCCAGCATCCCGTATCAGGCCATGTACCCGGACGGGATTTGCAAGGTGACGGCCAACACGTTCAGCAAATGTATCGAGTTTGCCGACATCAGCTATCAGCTTGCACAGGCCGACACCAAGACGGCCATTTTTGAAAACCTGTGCGATCTCTACAACTATCTGGACGCCTCGATCCACGTTCAGCTTTCCTTTGTCAACCGCAAGACCGACCCCAAGCAGTACGCCAAGAGCTTTGAGATCAAGGCGCAGGGGGACGACTTCGACGACATCCGGGCGGAGTATTCCGGCATCCTGCAAGACCAGCTTGTGCGGGGCAACAACGGCCTCACCAAGCGCAAGTTCCTCACATTCACCATCGAGGCGGACAACCTGAAAATGGCCCGCGCCCGTCTGACCCGCATTGAAACCGATCTGCTGGGCTATTTCAAGACGATGGGGGCCGTGGCTCATGTGCTGGACGCCAAGGAACGTCTGGAAGTGCTGCATGGGGTACTCCACCCCGACGCCGAGCCGTTTCAGTTTGAATGGAAATGGCTGGCTCCGTCCGGCCTCTCAACAAAAGATTTTATTGCCCCGTCCTCGTTCCGCTTCGGCAATTCCCGTATGTTCGGGCTGGGCGGCAAGTATGGGGCCGTGAGCTTCTTAAACATCCTGTCCCCGGAACTGTCGGACGAAATGCTGGCCGACTTCCTCAACACGGAAAACGGCATTGTCGTCAATCTCCATGTGCAGGCCATCGACCAGAGCGAGGCCATCAAGACGGTTAAGCGCAAGATCACCGACCTTGACGCCATGAAGATACAGGAACAGAAACGAGCTGTCCGCAGCGGCTATGACATGGACATCCTGCCCAGCGACCTTGCCACCTACGGACAGGACGCCAAGGAGCTTTTGAAAACCCTGCAAAGCCGGAATGAACGAATGTTCCAGATCACCTTTCTGGTGATGAACACCGCTGATACCCGGCAGAAGTTGGAGAACGATGTATTTTGGGCCGCAGGCGTGGCGCAGAAATACAACTGTTCCCTTGTCCGTCTGGACTACCAGCAGGAACAGGGCCTTATGAGCAGCCTGCCGCTGGGGGGCAACCACATCAAGATCGAGCGTTCCTTGACGACTTCCAGCGTGGCCGTGTTCGTGCCTTTCGTGACGCAGGAGCTTTTCATGGGCGGCGACGCCATGTATTACGGCGTCAATGCCAAGACCGGCAACATGATTATGCTGGACAGAAAACGGGCGCGGTGTCCCAACGGATTGAAGCTGGGTACTCCCGGTTCCGGCAAATCCATGAGCTGCAAATCCGAGATCGTCAGTGTGTTCCTCTGTACGCCGGACGATGTATATATCTGCGATCCAGAGGCGGAATATTACCCCCTTGTGAAGCGGCTCCACGGCCAAGTGGTGAAGCTGTCGCCTACCAGCAAATCCTATGTGAACCCGCTGGACATCAACCTGAATTACAGCGAGGACGAAAACCCGCTGGCCTTGAAAAGCGATTTCGTGCTGTCGTTCTGTGAGCTTGTCATGGGCGGCAAGAACGGGCTGGAAGCCATTGAAAAGACGGTCATTGACCGTGCTGTGCAGGTGATCTACCGGCCTTATCTGGCAGACCCCCGCCCGGAAAATATGCCCATCCTGTCCGACCTGCATCAAGCCCTGTTAGACCAGCATATCCCGGAGGCTGACCGTGTGGCGCAGGCCCTTGACCTGTATGTAAACGGCAGCCTGAACGTCTTTAACCACCGCACCAACGTCAACATCGAGAACCGCATTGTGGCCTTTGACATTAAAGAGCTGGGCAAACAATTAAAGAAGCTCGGTATGCTCATTGTCCAAGACCAGATTTGGGGCCGTGTGACCCAAAACCGCAGCCAAGGCAAGGCGACGTGGTACTTCTGCGACGAGTTCCATTTGCTTTTGCGAGAGGAACAGACGGCGGCTTTCTCCTGCGAGATTTGGAAGCGGTTCAGAAAATGGGGAGGCATCCCGACCGGGGCGACCCAGAACGTCAAAGACCTGCTTTCTTCCCCGGAGATCGAAAACATTCTGGAAAACAGCGACTTCATTTGCCTGCTCAATCAGGCGTCCGGCGACCGGCGTATCCTTGCGGAGCGATTGAACATTTCCCCGCAGCAATTACGGTATGTGGACAATTCCGAACCCGGCGAGGGGCTTTTGATCTATGAAAATGTGATCCTGCCGTTCCGCAACCCCATCCCGCAGCGCAGCCAGCTCTACAAGATTATGACGACCCGGTTAGGCGAGGGCGAAACGGTATGACAGACAAGGAGGTGACGCCCTATGAAGCCATTGAAGCCCCGTGACAAGGTGACGCAGCACATGACCCGCGACGGCCTGACGCTGGATAACCAGACCACCGGCGAGAGCATCAACATTTCCAGCCGGGAGGCCGAACAGGACTATTCCGCAGCCGAGCCGGGCGGCACCGCTGAAAAGGTGCTGGAACGTGCCGGGGACATCCGGGAGCGCAGCAAGGCGAAGCGGGCCGCCAAGGATGGCGCGAATACGGCGGCGCAGGCCACCGGCCCCGCGTCCCGCCTGCAATTCACCGCCGAGGAACGGGCCGATCCCGCCCTTTCCAAGTACGTTCACAAGGCGGAAAAGCGGGCGGATAAGCTGGACGCAGCCAAAGAAGCCCTGCCGAAAAAGCGCGTCGTCACCACAGAAACCGTCTATGACGAGGCCAAGGGCAAGGCCAAAACCAAGCTGCACTTTGACAAGGTGGAGAAACCGGCCCCCAAGCTCAAACCCAACCCGGCCAGCCGTCCGATGGAGGAAGCGGGCCTGTATCTGCATGGAAAAATCCATGAGGTTGAGCATGAGAATGTGGGCGTCGAGGGCGGCCATAAGGGAGAAGAACTTGCCGAGCGCCAAGCGGGAAAAGCCATCCGCAGCGGCATCCGGCGTCATAAGCTCAAACCCTACCGGGCCGCAGCCAAGGCCGAGAAAAAGGCTGTTGCCGCCAATGCGGAGTACATCTACCAAAAATCCTTGCGGGATAACCCGGAAATGGCGCAGGCGGTGAAAAACCCGGTGGCCCGGTTCTGGCAGAAACAGAAAATCAAACGGGACTATGCCAAGGCAGCACGGGCGGCGGGCCAGACGGCACAGGGCGCGGCCAGCGCCACCAAGACCACCGCCGCAGCCGCCAAGAAAGCCGCCGAGAAAAGCAAACAGGCCGCGTCCTTTGTGGCCCGGCACTGGAAAGGTGTGCTGCTGATCGGCGGCGTGGGCCTTATGCTCATGCTGATTATGGGCGGCCTGCAATCCTGTACGGCCATGTTCGGCAGCGCCGGAACCGGCGTGGCGGCCACGTCCTATCTATCCGAGGACAGCGATATGCTGGGGGCAGAAGCCGCCTATGCGGACATGGAGGCCGATTTGCAGTATGAGATTGACAACTACGAAAGCCTGCACCCCGGCTATGACGAATACCGCTTCGATCTGGACGAGATCGGCCATGACCCCTATGTGCTGACTTCCATCCTGTCGGCGCTGCATGATGGCGTCTATACGCTGGGCGACGTGCAAGGTGACCTTGCCATGCTCTTTGAGAAGCAATACACCCTGACACAAACCATTGAAACCGAAACTCGATACCGCACCGAAACCCGGACGGACAGCGAGGGCAACACCTACACTGTGCAAGTTCCTTACACCTATTACATCTGCAACGTGAAGCTGGAAAACTTCGATATGTCCCATCTGCCTGTTTACATCATGGGCGAGGAACAAATGAGCCTGTATGCGGTGTATATGCACACGCTGGGCAACCGGCCTGACCTGTTCCCAAACGGCACCTATCCCAACGCTTCCACCGTCAAGGAGCCGACCTACTACGAGATACCCCCGGAGGCTTTGGAGGACGCCACCTTTGCCGCAATGATGGCCGAGGCAGAAAAGTATGTGGGTTATCCGTATGTGTGGGGCGGCAGCTCTCCCAGCACCAGCTTTGATTGCAGCGGCTTTGTGAGCTGGGTCATCAATCACAGCGGATGGGACGTGGGACGGCTGGGCGCACAGGGCCTTTGCAATATCTGTACCTCTGTTTCCCCGGAGCAGGCCAAGCCCGGCGACCTTGTATTTTTTGTCGGCACCTACGACACCCCCGGCGTTTCCCACGTCGGTATTTATGTGGGCAATTCCGTGATGTTGCACTGTGGCGACCCTATTTCTTACACCAACCTCAATTCGAGTTATTGGCAGCAGCATTTCTATTGTTACGGGCGTCTGCCTTGACGCCAGAAAGGAGTTTTGACTATGGCAAACAAACTTGACCGCATCGAAAAGGACATTGAGAAAACCAAGGCCAAGATCGCGGAGCTGCAAAAGCAGCTTCGTGAGCTGGAAGCGGCAAAGACCGAACAGGAGAATTTGCAGATCATCCAGCTTGTGCGCGGCCTGAACATGAAGCCGGAGGAATTTGCGGCGTTCCTGCGCGGCGGCGCTTTGCAGACCGCCCCGGCCCCGCAGCCGGATTTTGAACAGGAGGACAATGCCGATGAAGAATAAGATCATTCGCACGTTTACCGTGACACTGGCCGCCGTGCTTTGCCTGACGGCCTTTTCCACCACCGCGTTTGCCGGTGGTACTGACCCCAACCCGGAGCCTTTGCCGGAAACCACCGAGGCACCGCAGGAGGAAGAACCCACCACCGGCGGCATGGAGCCGGAGGGCGTACCTGTTACGCCGGAGGGTAACGCAACACTGGTGGATGATTTCTACGGAGATAAGCAGCTTATCACCGTTACCACCAAGGCGGGCAACTACTTTTATATCTTGATCGACCGCGCCAACGAGGACAAGGAAACCGCCGTTCACTTCCTCAACCAAGTAGACGACGCCGACCTGCAAGCACTGTTGGAGGACGGCAAAACCGCCCCGGAAACCTGTACCTGTACGACCAAGTGCGCGGCGGGAGCCGTCAACACGAATTGCCCGGTATGTAAAACCAATATGACCGAGTGTACCGGCCCGGAGCCGGAACCGCAGGAGCCGGAGGAAACCGAGCAGCCGCAGGAAGATGAAGCGAAAGGCAGCGGCATGGGCGGCCTTGTCGTGTTCCTTGTGGTGGCCCTGATTGGCGGCGGCGCGGCCCTTTACTTCTTCAAGTTTAAGAAGCCCAAGGCCGACACCAAGGGCGGCGACGAGCTGGACGAATACGATTTTGGCGAGGACGAGGACGACGAGGACGAACCGACCCCGGAGGACGAGGAACCCGCGCAGGATAAGGAGGAATAAAGAATGAGTATTCAGTTGGTAATTGCAGAGAAACCGAGCGTCGCCCGCAGCATTGCGGGCGTGATCGGTGCAGATCAGAAACGGGACGGCTACATGGAGGGAAACGGCTATCTGGTGAGCTGGTGTATCGGCCACCTTGTTTCCCTTGCCGACGCCGGAGCCTATGACGAGCGTTTCAAGAAGTGGCGCTATGACGACCTGCCGATTTTGCCGCAGGAGTGGCAGTACATCATCCCCGCCGAGAAGAAAGGACAATTTGCCGTGCTGCGCTCTCTGATGGAGCGCCCCGACGTGACGGGCCTTGTGTGCGCCACCGACGCCGGGCGCGAGGGCGAATTGATTTTCCGTTTCGTCTACCAGATGGCGGGCTGCAAAAAGCCGTTCAAGCGCCTTTGGATTTCCAGCATGGAGGACGCGGCGATCCGCGAGGGCTTTGCCCACCTGAAACCGGGGGCCGACTACGACAACCTGTATCAATCGGCCCTGTGCCGGGCGCAGGCCGATTGGCTGGTGGGGATCAACGCCACCCGGCTTTTCTCCATCCTCTATCACAAGACCCTGACCGTGGGCCGTGTCCAGACGCCTACCCTCAATATGCTGGTTGACCGGGAGGCCAAGATCAGCAATTTTAAGAAAGAGAAATACCACGTTGTCCATATCGCGGCGGGCGGCATGGAGGCGGCCAGCGACCGCTTTCTGAACCCCGACGACGCCGACGCCACCAAGACGGCCTGTGCAGGAGCGCAGGCCGTTTGTGTATCGGTGAAGCGTGAGAAAAAGACGGAGCAGCCGCCCCGCCTTTACGATCTCACCACCTTGCAGCGGGAGGCCAACCGCCTGTTTGGATTTACCGCCAAGCAGACCCTTGACTATGCCCAACAGCTCTATGAAAAGAAGCTGCTGACCTATCCCCGCACCGACAGCCAGTACCTTACCGACGATATGCAGCCCACAGCGGAAAGCATTGTGTCCGGCCTGTGGCCGCTGCTTTCCTTTGCGGCAGGGCTGGACATTGCCCCGCAGTTTGGCCGGGTGCTGAACAGCAAAAAGGTGTCCGATCACCACGCCATTATCCCCACGATGGAGTTTGTGCAGAAAGGCTTTGACGGGCTGACCGAGGGCGAAAAGAAACTGCTGTCCCTTGTGTGCTGCAAGCTGCTGTGTGCTGTGGCCGCGCCCCATGTGTATGAGGCTGTCACCGCCACATTCACCTGCGCCGGGAACGAGTTCACCGCCAAGGGCAAAACCATTCTCACCCCCGGCTGGAAAGAGATTGAGCGCCGCTTCAAGGCGTCGTTCAAGACCGACGCCGACGAGGACGCGCCGGAGCTGGCAAGGGAGCTGCCGGAGATCACCGAGGGCCAGACCTTTGACCCGGTGGAGGCCAGCATCACCGAGCATTTCACTACGCCGCCCAAGCCCTATACCGAAGATACGCTGCTGTCTGCTATGGAACGTGCCGGGGCCGAGGATATGCCGGAGGACGCCGAGCGCCAAGGTTTGGGAACCCCGGCAACCCGCGCTTCCATTCTGGAAAAGCTGGTGCAGATGGGCTTTGTGGAGCGCAAAGGCAAGCAGCTACTTCCCACCAAGGACGGCCACAACCTTGTGTGCGTCCTGCCGGAAGTGCTGACTTCTCCCCAGCTCACGGCGGAATGGGAAACCAAGCTGACGGCCATTGCCAAGGGCGAGGCCGACCCGGAGGGCTTCATGGTAGGCATTGAGGAAATGACCCGAAGCCTGATTTCCCGATATTCGCAGATCAGCGAGGACGCGCAGAAGTTGTTTCAGTCCGAGCGTGTGGTTATCGGCAAGTGTCCCCGCTGCGGCGAAGCCGTCTACGAGGGCAAGAAAAACTATTACTGCGGAAACCGGGCCTGCCAGTTTGTCATGTGGAAGAATGACCGATTTTTTGAGGAACGGGGCAAGACGTTCACCCCGAAGATCGCCGCCGCGCTGCTCAAAGACGGAAAGGCAAAGGTAAAGGGCCTGCGCTCCATGAAAACCGGCAAAACTTACGACGGGACGGTGCTTTTGGCCGATACCGGCGGGAAGTACGTCAACTACCGTGTGGAGAAAAGGAGCTGACGGAGTAACGTAGCAAGCATAGGGAGTGTAGCCACACTCCCGGCAAAATCCCTGACCCGGCGCACCTGCCGGGCCGGGGATTTTCTCTTTGGGGAAGCCCCAAACCCTTATATTATGTGAAAGGAGCGATTCAATGAGCGAAGTGTTTTCTGTACTGCTTCATAACCGACAGCGTTATGAGCAAGGCAAAGAGGGCCTATGGTTTTCTCTGCCGACCACAACCGAAAAACTGCAAGCAGCCCTGCGGGAAATCGGAATCAGCACCGACAATCCACAGGACTTTTTTCTATACGGGTATAGAAGCCCACAGAAGCGACCTATTAAGCTGCCCCGTGATATGGTGCTGTCCGCAGGCATGGATGAGCTGAACTTCCTTGCCGCAAGATTGGAAAAGCTGGACGCCACCGAACTTACGGAGCTGAACGCCGCCCTGACAAGCCCGCAGAGTGATTTTCACAATATCGGCCAGATTATCGACTATCCCGAAAATGTGGACTTTTATGTGCATTTGCCGGATGTCACCGGCACAGGACAGTTGGGCGACTACTATCTAAACCGTTCCGGCATGGTGGATATGCCGGAGGAATGGAAAGCTGGGATTTTCCTGCCCCGTTTTGGCCTGCATATTGCCAACACAGAGCATGGTGTTTTTACCGATTATGGCTATCTGGTAAAAAGCGGCGACGAATGGCAGCGCGTCCATGAGGGCCAGCCAGTGCCGGAACAATACCGGGTGATGGCCTATCCTGTGCCGGAAATTCTGCGGGAGGAAAGCAAGGTGCAGCCGGAGGCTGCAGCGCCTACAAAGGCCCCGCAGCCTGTCACCCCCATTCTCTTAAACGGCCAGAACAGCGCCGAGCGCATGAAAGAGATCACCGACCGGCTGGAAACCGGCATACAGGAGCTTTTCGAGAGTGAACGCTACAAAGCCTATCTCACCACCATGTCCAAGTTCCACAGTTACAGCTTCAACAACACCCTCCTGATCGCCATGCAGGGCGGACAGCTTGTGGCGGGCTACAACAAGTGGCGGGACGATTTTCACCGCAATGTAAAGAAAGGCGAAAAGGCCATCAAGATACTGGCCCCGGCCCCGTTCAAGGCGAAAAAGGAAGTGCAAAAGCTGGACGCACAGGGCAGGCCGGTGATGGGAAAAGACGGAAAGCCTGTTACCGAAGTACAGGAAATACAGGTTCCGGCCTTTAAGATCGTTTCCGTCTTTGATGTGAGCCAGACCGAGGGGGAACCGCTGCCCTCTATCGGCGTGGAAGAACTGACCGGCAGCGTGGAACGCTACGGGGAATTTTTCAAGGCGCTGGAACAGACCTCCCCGGTTCCCATTGGTTTTGAGGACATTCCGGGCGGTTCCCACGGCTACTACCACCTGACGGAAAAGCGGATCGCCATTCAGGAGGGCATGAGCGAATTACAGACCCTAAAGACGGCTATCCACGAGATCGCCCATTCCAAGCTCCACGCCATCGACCCGGAAGCCCCGGCCATAGAGCAGGCCGACCGCCCCGACAGCCGCACCCGCGAGGTGCAGGCTGAAAGCGTGGCCTATGCCGTCTGCCAGCACTACGGGCTGGACACCTCCGACTATTCCTTTGGCTATGTGGCCGGTTGGAGTTCCGGCAAGGACTTGAAAGAGCTGAAAGCCTCCCTTGAAACCATCCGGGCCACCGCCCATGAACTGATTACCACCATTGACGGCCACCTTGCCCAGCTTCAGAAAGAACGGCAGGCCCAGCAGGAGCAGCCGCAGGCCGCGCCGTTAGAACAGGCCGCCGAGCAGCCAGACCCGGACAGCGTATTTTCCAAGCTGTCCCCGGAGCAACAGCAGGAAATGACCGCCAGCGTAAAAGCCATGCTGCAAACCCTGATTGACGCGGATTTGAAATCCACCGGCGAAGTGTCGCAGGGAACCAAGGAGGCGGCGCAGGCGCAGGGCTTTACCATTGTCGGGGACGGAACGCTGGAACAGGCAGAAGCCCCGCAGGAGGCCGCCTACCGTCTGGAAAGCGGCGATTACCTGTATATCCAGACATCGGAAACCGGCTATGATTACACGCTGTACGACCCCGACTACAAGGAACTGGACGGAGGCCAGCTTGATAATCCCGACCTGTCCCTTGCGGAAGCCGGAAAAGAAATCCTTGCCATCCATGAGCTACCGGCTGGGGCAATGGAACCCCTGACCGGCGACAGGCTGGATGATTTTCTGGAAGCCGCTGAACAGGCCAACGCCATTCCCCAGCCGCAGGCGTGGAACGGGATCGACGGCCTTTTGAATGGGAAACCGTTCATGCCGGAGGCGTCCCCGGCTGACCGGGCCGCCGCCCTGATGGAGCTGGCAGAGAAAAACGCCCCGCGTCTGGGCAGCGAGGAACGGCAGTTGATCGTGGCCTATGCCGAGGCCGTGGGCGATACTGACAAGGTGATCGGGCTTATCAACCGCCTGTGTGAACAGGGCTATGAGCTGCAAAAGGGCCAGATGGATTCTTTTGTGAAAAGCGAGATCGAAAGTGAGATTGCCGTTGCCAACGCCCAGCGGCAGATCGCGCAGTATCCGGCAGCGGAGCCGGTTGTCACAATCCTTTGGAGTGAAAGCCCCCATCTGAAAGACGGCCAGCAAATGCCGCTGCATGAAGCCGAGGCCGTTTTCAAGGAGCTGGACAGCGCCAGACGCCATGAACGGGAGCAGCCGGGCTATACGGGCCATTGGTACGACAAGACCAAGTTCCGCATTGACTTTACCATGCAGGGCCAGCCGGACAGCTACGAGGGACGGCAGGACTTTGGCGACGGGGACGGTTCCCTGATCCAACATATCCGGGGCTACCACGAATACTATGCACAGGATGAAAGCTGGAAAAACCATGTGCTGCACCATGAGGGGCCGAAGGCATGGGAGGCGGACAAGGCCCAGCGGGATATGCTGCTGCATGAGTTTGTTCCGTATATGGAGCTGCATTGCAATCTGGCCGCTATGGAGCAGGAGGCCCGGCGTCCCCTGCGATCCGGGGAAACCCTGACGCCGGAACAGACCGCTTATTTCAACGCGGTTTTGGACTATGTAAAGGAGTGCCGCCCGCTTCTCAATCAGGGCCAGTACCACTTGCCGGAGCCGCCGCAGCTTGCCGACTTCGACCAGAGTTTGCAGGACTACAAAAAACAGATCGAGGCAGAGCTGGAACAGGAGGCCGCCGCTTCCGGGCTGACGGTGGAGGAATATGTTGCCTCTGACTATGAGGCCCCGGTGCAGCCCAACTTTTCCATCTACCAAGTGCCGCCCGGCCCGGAGGGGCGCGACTTCCGCTATCGTTCCTATGAGGAATTGCAGGCGGATGGGCTTTCGGTGGACAGGAAGAATTACCAGCTTGTCTACACTGCGCCGCTGGACAAGGACACTACGCTGGACGAGATTTACCGCCGCTTCAACATGGAACATCCCGCCGATTACAAGGGACATTCCCTCTCGATGGGGGATATTGTGGTGTTCCGGCAGGATGGAAAACAGACCGCCTACTATGTGGACGAGGGGGCCGACTACCGGCAGGTGCCGGAGTTTTTTGTCCAGCAGGAAAAGCAGCTCACGCCGGACGAGTGCATGACCGGCGAACAAATCCAGACGCCAAGGGGCCGTTTCTATCTGACCGACAGGAGCCGGGAACAGATGGAGGCCGCCGGGTATGGATTCCACCACCAGTCGGAGGACGGCAGGTATCTTATTATGGCAAACGGCACAAGGGCCTTTGCCATCCCCGTCCAGCAGGAAAGTCATATCAAGACGGTGGAAATGTCCACCGAGCAGAACTACAACATGATTGACGGCATGATGAACAACGCCCCGTCTATGGAGGAACTGGAAGTAAGGGCAAAAGCCGGAGAACAGATTTCTCTTTTGGATGTGGCCGAGGCAGCCAAGGCGGAGGCCAAAAAGCCCAAGCAGACCCGAAAGACGACGCAGAAGCAAAAGAAACCGTCCATCCAGGCGCAGCTTGCCACCGCCAAGGAGGAACAGAAAAAGAGGCCCCCGGCGCGAGAAAAATCAAAAGAAATGGAGGTATGAGGAATGTATTTCACCGTGGGAGAAGAAAACCTGATCTGTCTGTACCACAACGCTGACCGCCGCAGGACGGCGGCAAATCTCCGGGCAGCTTTGCCGGACATGGACAAGGAAATGGCGGCGCTGGCCTGCCAGACCGCCGATAAGCTGGACGCCATGAGCGACGCCGACTTTACGGCGCAGCGGTTCCACTTCACAGACGAGTGATCCAAGTATAGCAAAAGCGCCGGGAGCAGGGACTGTATGGCCTCTGCTCCTGGCGCTTTTATGATTTGACTATTAGCCTATTATATCAAATGAAAGAGTTCCTACTGCTGGATTTATATTATCGTTAATCTCAAAATTGCTTTGAAAGACTATATTACAAAATTGCTTTGCTGTATGTGTATATGAATATAAATTCCCGCCATCTTCAGTAGCTGAACCAATACCAATTCCAGCAAATATTAACCAGCCTGTAGCCAATAGATTCTCTGTTTCAACAGATGTGATCTTTATTTCACCATCACAAATATTATCCCTGAGAAACAAAATATCAGAAAACATTGTGCGATCAACTTGCAACATCATTCTGCGGTATGTTTGATCGTCAATTTCTTCATCCATTTTTGCTTCAAATAATCTAATAAGAATATCAATTTTTGATAGCTCTTCAATTTTATTTAGAACTCCAAGGATAAATACAGAATCTTTATTAAGAGCTTCTTTTCCAACCCTTTTCACATATTTTTCCCGTTTTGAAGCTGGAATTGATACAAGCCCGGCGCAATACCGTTCCATTTTACGCATGAACAATTTGTCGGGAATACTTGCACTTTTACGAATTACTTTTACAACTTTGAGCGCATTTGATAGTTCTGTTCCCAGTTCTTTTATCTCATCCAGTATATCCGAAACTTCATCTGAACTAAAAAAAGTCACAATATCCTCTGCACCCTGTTCAATCCAAGTTGATAGAGAATCTACAATAGAATCCACCTCAACTAATTCTAAATCCGTTTGTCCCTCAATAAAATCTTGATTCATTATAATTTCTCCTTTTAATTGATTATTCATTGTGTGTTGTATTGAGATAGACTGATAAAATAAAATCTGCCATTGCGATTGCAGAATTGACAAAAAGCCGCGTATGATAATCCGCTATACCAATGCGCTTGCTACCAACACCATGCGAATCACTCTCTTTATTTCGCATTTCTGCGATTGCAGAAATTATTTTTTCCAAGCCGGAAAGTAAGGTGTTTATACGCCTATCCAAATCTTTGTGTGCGTGCATATTGTATAGAGATTTTACTTGACCGTAAAGTTTTCCAATATCACCGCTATCTGATGGCACTTCTCCCTTTTGCTCAATGACATAGCAGAATGTTTCTTCAAGTATTGTGCGAGCTTTTGTTATTGCACTATCAAAATTTCCATCATCAATATCTTTGTTAGCTCTTTCAGCCAAATCTTTTATATAAGCGCGGTCTATAACCTTTACTGTTGGTGCAGCAATAGTAATAACCTTACCAATTTGCCCAATTTGATATGACTTGCCAACCACACGGAGTTCATTGCCGCCGAAATATAGAATACTGTTAATCTGCTCTAAGATTTTCTGCACAATAGTACAATACGCTTCCTCAATATCTTCTGGCGATAAACCCTTTAACGATTCAACAAATTTATCTTTGGAAAATATGTAGGCAAGAAAATCGGACATTCTATTTTGCTTAATACAAAAATCCATGACTTGATCGAAATATTGCCAGCGACTTAATGCGCCACCAGACCATGAATAAGTTGAGGGTAGCCCAAAAAGGGAGGAAATTTCGCATATAGCTGGCCCACTAAGATATGGCATGGCAATTTTGATGTTTTTTTCATTGCCGTATTTATCTTCAAAGGTCATATCACCAAATTCCTTATCCCCGTCTAAAATTGCTATTATTTCTTTGGAACGAAGTAAAGAAAATTCATTCTTCTTCATAATTATATCTCCCCAATTAAATTGTGTTTTTATTTATTGTAGCAGAAAACCGCAATATGTGCCACCATATTAAAACGCCGGGCGCGGGGGCTGTCAAAGCCTCTGCGTCCGGCGCTTCTTTTTTGTCCATTTTCCCGCATTTAGAACCCCGTTTTGAGGGGAACAGGATAACTTTATCCACCTGCCTGCCGACCATGCGGAAAAACCCTTGATTTCCGTGGACTTTTACCGCCCTAAATGCGTAGATAGGAGGTATCTTTTCCGCTGGCGTTCCGCCTCTTTCTTCCGGCGCACCTGCACCGCGCAATCCGGGCAGTATTTGGCCCGGTTGGAGTTGGGCGTAAACGCCGCCCCGCAGACGGCGCAGCGTTTGATTTCGTCCCGGCCTTTGGTGATCTCGGCGCACAGTGCCGCGTCCAGCGGCAGGACGGCTACCTTGAACCACCGGCACAGCAGCGAATAGGAAATACTCTGCACACAGACACATTCCTCCCCATCGTCCAGCAGGAGGCAGTTTCTGTTACAGTAGTTGCAGCACGCATGGGTGAGCCTGCGGGCCTTGCGGTATTGGGGGTAACTCATTCTCGGTATGTTCATCGTTCCTGCGTATGCTCCTTTCCCGGCGCTGTCCGCAAAATGCTGTCTACATTCTGTTTGACAATGCCGTATTCTTTCAATTTCTGTTTCGCTTCGCTGTACTGTGCGGACAGCCGTTCTCGTTCTGCGTCCAGCTTTTTATACTCGGTTTTGAGGGCGTACAGGTTGGGGAGCTTTGTGATCCCGGCCTCTTTGAGCGCCTTTGCCGCCGCCTCATACAATATCAGTTGGCTTTCATGCTGCCGCTGGAACGCGGCCTTGTCTTTGGCGTTTTGCAGTTCCAGCACCACAGGCCGGAGCTGCTTGTAGGCGGAGAGGTTTTTTATCAGCAGCGCCATATCCCCAAGGCGGCGTTCTGCGTCTTTCAGGGCGGAGGCCGCCGCGTCGTTGGCCGCGCTGATCTCGGCCAGCCTGCTTTCCAAGCCCTCGTAGCTGTCGATCTGGTGTTCTGTGATGAAGTTTAAGGAATTGGCGGCCTGCTTCAAGTTGTGCAGCTTCGCCCACCGCGCATAGCCCGCCGACTGCTGGGCCTTGATACTGTCCTCCAAGGCAATCCGCAGGGAGATTTCCCCGGCGCTTCTTCTGCGCGGTCCCCGGTCAATGGCAATGCCCCTGATCCGCTGGGTGATCCGTTCCTCGGAGTAATCCTCCCCCAAGGTCTTGCAGCGGGTGAAGCGTTCCTGTCCGGGAGCGCGGAATGAAATAAACTTGCCCTGTTTGACTTCATAGCCCTGCGCCTCCATGAGCCGCAGGAAACTGTCAAAATCTCTGGCCTGCGGGATGGCCGCGTCAATGGCGGTTTTCAGCTTTGCTTTCCAGCTCTTGCCCTTGCGCTGGGCGTCCCATTCGGCATAGCTCTTTCCCTTGTCCTTGCCCGGCATCACCACGGACAGGCCGTGTTCCCTGCACAGCCGGTCGCTGGTGCGCCGGATAAAGGCGTAGCTCTGACGGTTGGAAATGTACTTGCGCTGGTTCGCCATATCCACGGCGCAGATAATGATGTGGTTATGCAGGTGGCCCTTGTCAATGTGGGTGGTAATCACATAGGGGTATTTGCCTTGCAGCACTTCATCGGCAAGCTGCCGCCCGATCTCGTGGGCCTGCTCCGCCGTGGTTTCCCCCGGTTCAAAGGCTTGTATCAGGTGATGTGCCAGATTGTTTCCCTTTTGGTACGCCTGATCCAGCAGCATTTGAAATTCTATATCCGCCGTTTCATAGGAACAGCCATAGGAAGAAACGAACAGCTTTTCATCGGTCTTGTCCGGGTTCTCGATGTAGTCCAGCGCCTTTTTCAGCGTTGACTTGATAGGATGGATCTTTGTAACTGCCATATCTGTGCCAGCGCCCCCTTGATGTCCTCCAAGTCCTGCGCGTACACAGTCCCGGTACTGTTGATACGCCTTGCAATCTGGTTGATGTTGACGCCGATTTTTTGCAGCTCTGCGGTCTGCGCCCGGACGGGGCCGGTGTCGATATGGACGATATAGCCGTCGATCAACATTTTCCGGGCGTAGGCAGAAAAGTTCTTTGTGCCAAGCTGGGCCATCTTCTGTTGGATCAGCGCCCGTTCCTCCGGCGTCACTGGGACGCGCAGCACAAATTTCCGTTTTCGGTTTGCCATTGGTTCACCTCCGTTCATTCAGGGGTTTGGGGACTTCCCCAAGATACAAACGGGAAGCCGTTTGCCGGGAGTGTGGCTACACTCCCTATGCTTGCTGTTTTTCTTTTCCTCCACTCCTAATACTCTGAGAAGCCATCAAACTACCCGCAAAATAGCGCTTTGGAAAGAAAAATTTGCAAAAAAATAAGAGGCCCTTGGCCTCCATACAACAAATGATAAACAAATGCCGAATCCGTTTGACGCGTTCGCTTGACGGTCCGTGTCTACAGCACATCGTTAAACTTACCCGTTCTTTTGTTTTACCTTTGCAGAGAATACGGTATAAAAGATTCTGTCATACTACTTTCATACTATCAATTTAGAAGAGGTAAAACACGATGAAACAAAATTACAATGAAATCTTGCGGGAGTACCGCATCTACTTGACCGAACATGAAAAATCTCACGCAACCATACAAAAGTATGTTCGTGAGTTGGTTTGGTTTCTTTCATTTTTACAGGGGGAAGAACCTACAAAAGCAAAGGTGCTGGAATATCGAGAGCAACTGCAACAGAGCCACCATGCCCGCACCGTAAATGCCAAGCTGTCCGCCATTCATTCCTATCTGGACTACCTGGGGCTGGCGGCCTGCAAGGTGAGGTTTTTGAAAATCCAGCATACGGTATTTGTGGATGACAGCCGAGATTTGACCGAAGCGGAATACCACCGCTTGTTAGACGCTGCCAAAAGGAAAAAGGACAGCCGCCTGTATCATGTGATGCTTGCCATTTGCACCACCGGAATCCGGGTCAGTGAGCTTTCCTTTCTGACTGTGGAGGCATTGCACAAAGGAAAAGCGGAAATCCGCATGAAAGGCAAAATCCGCACCATTCTCTTGACAAAAGAGCTGTGCCGGAAATTGAACGCCTATGCCAAAGAAAAAGGCATCCGAACGGGGTATCTGTTCTGCACCCGTACCGGAAAGCCCTTAGATCGAAGCAATATCTGTCATGATATGAAAAAGCTGTGCCGGGCGGCGCGGGTAAATCCTGAAAAGGTCTTTCCCCACAATTTGCGGCACTTGTTTGCAAAATGCTATTATGCCATCAAAAAGAATCTGGCATATCTTGCGGATATTTTAGGACACGCCTCCGTGGACACCACGCGTATCTATGTAGCTATGGGCACACGGGAACATGAGCGAACCTTACAGCGGATGCATCTAATCTCATAGCACCACGGAATAATGATTCTGTGGTTCCATGGCCCCCTTGCTCAGTTACAAGTAGAACTGATTAGCTCTATTATAAGTGTATCAGAGCAGATTTTCAACCATTTATTACATATAGAACAGCAAAATAAATACGAAAAATAGACCTGCACCGCGAAATATGTGCGCAGGTCTGCTTTTTATGCCTGTCAGAACGCCCTTAGTTGATTAAAATAATAATTTTCTTCCTAGAAGCAGTAACGATTACCCCAGAATCATTATTCTGCGGTAATTGAATCGTTCAGAAAAGGAAAGTTTGTGGTTAGGATATTCCCTTTGAAATGACAGGAGGTGAATAAAGTGGAAGAAAGATGGTCGGTAGAATTGTTGGAGTGCTTGGCCCAGAAGGCCGGATGTGGGTATCTGTCGGATTTGCGGTATCTCAGCCCATGGGAGCAATTCCATCTGTCCAGGGAGCTTTTACATGTTCCTTCGGAAGCCTTTTCGCTAAAAACGTGGAATGACGCCTTGGCTTATCTGACGGGTCTTTCCCAGCAAGCGGATGCATCCGCCGCGAAAGAAACGTTGATGAAGCATCTATCGGAACACTGCAGCGGTTTGCAACGTCATCCGAGCCGAGAATGAATTTGAATAGAAAGGTGGTTAGAATGCTATGCAAATTACTGTTGTAGGCGCAGGTTATGTGGGGTTATCTCTTGCCACTCTGTTAGGCCAAAAGCATGAAGTAATAGTGCTTGATATTGATGAAGAAAAGGTTGCGAAAGTTAATTCCCGTATTTCTCCCGTTCAGGACGTATATCTCGAAAAGTTTTTTGCCGAAAGAAAACTAAATTTGACAGCCACTGTAGATACGGCAATAGCATATAAAGACGCCGAGTATGTAATTATTACAACACCTACTAATTATGAGGATGAAACCAATAGCTTTGATACTCATGCGGTTGATTCCACCATAGAAATTTGTATGGCAAATAATGATCATTGCATTATGATCATCAAAAGTACGGTTCCTGTTGGGTATACAAGGAGTGTGCGAAAAAAATATAACACCAGCCACATTCTATTTTCCCCTGAATTTTTAAGAGAAACGAAAGCCCTATACGACAATTTGTACCCTTCCAGAATTGTTGTTGGTACAGATATTGCAGACCCTGCTATGGTTATCCATGCACAGGTTTTTTCAACCATCTTGCAAGAGTGCGCAAATAAAGAAGATATTCCCGTCTTGATTATAGGGCTTGATGAAGCAGAAGCCGCTAAACTTTTCGCTAATACTTATTTAGCCATGCGTGTTGCGTTCTTTAACGAATTGGATACCTTTGCAGAAATGAATGGGTTAAGTACAAAGAACATCATAGATGCAATTTGTCATGATCCTCGAATTGGTAAGCATTATAACAATCCATCTTTTGGCTATGGCGGATATTGCCTCCCGAAAGATACAAAGCAGTTGAAATCAAGTTTTCATGATATTCCTGAAAATTTGATTACCGCTGTGTGTCAGGCAAACCACACCAAAAAAGGCCATGTCATAAAGGGAATTCTGAATAAACATCCTGGCACAGTTGGTATTTACCGCTTAACGGCAAAGTCTAATTCTGACAATTTCCGTTCAAGTGCTGTTTGGGGTGTTATGGAGGGGCTTTCCAAAGAAAAACAAGAAATTGTAATATATGAACCCTTATTAGGCGATGCCGCAGAGTTTATGGGTTATAAGGTTGTACATTCTTTTGCGGAGTTTAAGCGTTCATGTGATGTTATTGTTGCTAATAGAGTTTCCAGTGAACTCTCGGAAGTTATGTATAAGGTTTATACAAGAGACATCTTTGGAAGAGATTGACCCGGCGAGGCGGTGATTGTAATGTACACATTTTTCTTGATGGTCGAGGATTATATCAAAACTCATAACCTTCACCTCTTTATGTTTTTCTTCGCATTCATTTTCATTCGATGGGGAATAGTATTTTTCCATGCTATTCGATATAAGCCATATGATTATGAAGATAAAGAAATAAATTATTTTACATCGGTGCTGATCCCAGTCGTTGACGAACCATTAGATCTATTTTATAGTGTTCTGATGAAAATAGCACGCCAGAATCCGTCTGAGATTATAGTTGTCATTAATGGGCCAAAAAACGAGGGGCTTGAAAACCTGTGTGTAGATTTCAACAGGAATTTACCAATTTGCTTTACTCCTGTTCAGCATTATTATACACCTGTTGCCGGTAAGAGAAATGGGATCCGTGTGGCAATGGAGCACATTAATCCGAATTCCGATATAACAGTGCTTGTGGATAGTGATACGGTATGGACAGAGGATACTTTGTCCGAGTTGCTGAAGCCTTTTGCTTGTGATCAAAAAATTGGCGGTGTTACAACCAGACAGAAAATACTTGATCCTGACCGCAAACTCGTAACCATGTTTGCAAATTTGCTTGAAGAGATCAGAGCTGAAGGAACGATGAAAGCAATGAGCGTTACAGGCAAAGTGGGCTGCCTTCCCGGCAGGACAATTGCTTTCCGTACTCAGATTTTGATAGATGTGATGTATGACTTTATGAATGAGACATTCATGGGATTTCACAAAGAAGTATCCGATGACAGAAGCCTCACAAACCTGACGCTCCGAAAGGGGTACAAAACAGTTATGCAAGACACCTCAGTAATTTATACAGATGCGCCCACCGAATGGAAAAAATTTATCAGGCAGCAGTTAAGATGGTCGGAAGGTTCACAGTATAACAATCTGAGAATGACTCCTTGGATGTTAAAAAACGCCAAGCTGATGTGCTTTATTTACTGGTCAGATATGATTAGTCCGATGATGCTGGTTAGCGTTTATGCCAATACTATAATTTGCAAGGTGTTAAATATACTTGGCTGCGCGATTCCAACATTGGCATATACCGCTCCATGGTGGCAGATCATTCTCTTTATTCTTCTTGGTTGTATCATTAGTTTTGGTTCACGAAATATTAAGGTTATGAGAAGTGTGAAGTGGTATTATACATTACTGCTTCCAGTATTCATCCTTGTTTTAACTGTTGTCATGGTTCCTATCCGATTGCTAGGCCTTATGCTCTGCTCTGACGATATGGAATGGGGCACCCGGAAATTGGAGGAGGACAATGATAAAGTGGAAGTTCCTTAATTGCATTTGTATATTCGCGGCTGCTATATTTATATTATGGGTTGGTTGCAACGAACAGCCTGTCGATACCGAGAAGGCCGATGGCTCTGACAGCATTGCGTCTATTGAGGCTCCGAGTAATAGTCAAGCTACACTGGAAGAACCAACTACGGAATCTATTGTAACAGAATCCTCAGTTGTCGAGTCTGAATATTATCCTATTACAGAGGGACAAAGATATTTGGGCGTTTATGTTCAAGGCCCCGAAGAGACTGATGTTTTAGCTGACAGCATCAATACTTTAGCTTGGTTTGATCGTTTTGATCAGACAAGTGATTACAAGATTTCTTTATGTTTAGACGACAATAAATATATAGCGTTTATCACTTTGCAGCCTACCGACTGGGACTTAAAATTGGTTTCTGACGGGTATTATGATGATTTAATTATTGAATATTTTAAGAAACTCTCTTCGGATAACAGAGCCAATACAGAACTTTTTGTTCGATTAGCGCATGAAATGGAAATGAGGCCCTCTTACAAATCTGGTTGGTACAGTTGGCAAACAGATGATGCTCACGCATATGTAAACGCTTGGGTTCACATTGTGAACTTGGGTAGGGAATATGCTCCCAATGTTAAGTGGGTATGGTCTCCCAACAGGGCAGACGAATACACAACGAAATATTATCCAGGTGATGAGTATGTTGATTATGTCGGATTGACATTGAATAACACATTGGATTCCCGTGAGAGTTTTCAGCAATTCTATGAAAATGAAGGTCAAAGAGACTATTTGGAAGCATATAATAAGCCAATTATTTTTGGAGAGATCGCGGAGCATAGCACCAGTGATGAAGTTCGCAATGAATACATACAATCTGTTTTTGATTATCTTGGAACCTACGATAAATGCATCGGTTTTATTTTCTTAAATCAAGATATAGAAAGTGCAAGACAATACAAGTTTACAGATTGCGAATTGATATTAGATACATTTATTGAGAATGCGAGGGATTACATTTGTGCGAAATAAGAAGTTTACAAAGTATCAGATCATGACGAGAGTTGGAACGATTATCAGCATTTTACTGTTTGTTGTCCTTGGATTTTGTATCGAAGTTATTTTCTAAAAAAATGGAGAAAGTGAAAGATGGAACATCAAACCAAAGGAACGTTGCGCAATCAGGCCGTCATTACATCAGCCGGATCGCCCCGAGCAACCACACCGCGGTTCGTAAGGTATTGGATGGGAGCAATTCCCCCTAACGCTGATCCCATTGGCGGTTTCAGGAGGGAGCCGTCATGTGTAGAACGGGATGTCGACCAACGGAAATGGGAGTAACACCGTTAAAAAAAACATCCCCCGGCCCGTGGGAAATGTGGCCGGAACCATGAATTTGCGTATGCAATAAAATATCATACTATTTTTTTGTTCGCCCGGAGGGTTTATGCCCTTCCGGGCGAATTTTGTTATTTCCTTCGGCCCGCTCTATCGGTCAAACACTTTTTCAAAATTTTTTTAAAAAAGTGGTGTTTGGCGGGTAGCTGGAGGCCTTTCAACAGTAACTTTGGCGGAAAGGGAGAAAACCACCGAAATCCCCCACAGAAAGGGGGTGAAAAGATGGAAACGATCCCCCGCAATGATTTTATCCTGCGGCACCGCTATGATGCTTTCTGCAAAGCGGTACTCCGCAATGAGGCTAAAAGCTACTGGTCGGAGATGGCGCATCGCCGCGAACGTGAAAAGTCGCTGGATGCTCTGACACAAGAGGAAATGGACAAGCTCTCAGTCGTGGATGATTACCCCAGCGACAGCTACGTTTTTTCGTCGTATGGGTATGACCTGCTGATCGACAACGAGCTTGTAGCCGAGGCGTTCGCCAGCCTGCCGGAACAGGAACAAAGCATTTTGATTTTGCACTGTGTTCTGGATTTGGCAGACGGAGAAATCGGCAGCCTCATGGGAATGTCCCGCAGCGCCGTACAGCGTCACAGGACAAGGACCCTGAAACAGTTGCGTATGAAATTGATGGCGTTCATGCCAGAGGGAGGTAAACGCGGATGAAGGAACCTACATTCAACGGCAGAGAGCTTCTTCCCCTTTCGGTGATGGAAGCTGCCCACGCTGGGGATGCAATGGCTATGGAGCAAGTGCTGCGGTACTATGAGGACTACATAAACAAGCTCTGCATCCGCACCTTGTATGACAGCAACGGCATCCCCTATGTGTGCGTGGACGAGTATATGAAGCACCGTTTGGAAATCAAGCTCATTCATTCCATCATCGTTGCCTTGAAGTAACGACCCGGCCACGGTAACGGAAATGTCTTATTACTCTCTTTCCGCATTTCCGCCGGCTCGGTGGCTGATGTATGTACCTTGACAAATACGCCCGCAGGACAATGGCGGCGCGTCATAGGGCATACGGACACATTCTGTCTACACCGAGCCGGACGGCGGGTGCGCCATGATGCTGGTTTCTACGAAAACAGCGGAGCGACAACCACCCAGCCGCAAAATAAGCGTAGCTGCTTATGGGCGATGACGTGCAGGCAGGACAATGATACTCCCTTACAGCCACAGTCCGAGCGTTAAAAGCGTCACAGGCAATGGGTAGGGCCGTGTGAGAACCACACGGGGGTGAAAAGCCCGTGGAGCTGGGCCGCCAGCCGTCCGTGTTTTGCCCACATTTACAAGGAACCTTTGCTTTGAACAGAAGGAGGCCATATTATGAGTAATAACGATGTGCCTATTTGGGAAAAGTATACGCTTACCATTGAGGAAGCGTCGAAATATTTTCGCATTGGAGAAAACAAACTGCGTCGGCTTGCCGAGGAAAACCCATCCGCTGGCTGGGTGATTTTGAACGGCAACCGCATCCAGATCAAACGGCAAAAATTTGAAAAAATCATTGATTCTCTTGACACAATCTAGTGAAAAAGAGCCTTGACTATGCTATAATACTCTTAAAGCGTGTCAAGGCTCTTTCCGTCATGGAAAGGAGCATGACGAAATGTCAAAAAAAGAACGAGATGAAAAAAGGCGGGACAGCAAAGGCCGCCTTTTGAAATCTGGAGAGAGCCAGCGAACAGACGGAAGATACGCCTACAAATATACGGATACCTTTGGAGAACCGAAGTTTGTGTACTCATGGAAGTTAGTCCCTACGGACAAAATCCCTGCCGGAAAACGCCCGGATATTTCTCTGCGTGAGAAAATCAAGCAGATACAAAAAGACCTTGACGATGGGATTGACACCATCGGTAAGAAAATGACCGTGTGCCAGCTATATGAAAAGTATATCCGGCAGCGGGGCAATGTGAAACGGGGAACCCATAAGAGCCGCCAGCAGTTAATGAAACTTCTGTCCGAGGATAAAATCGGAGGGGCCAGCATCGACAGCGTGAAGCTGTCTGACGCCAAAGAATGGGCCTTGCGTATGCAGGAAAAGGGCGTGGCCTATCACACCATCTGCAACGGCAAGCGTTCCCTGAAAGCCATTTTTTACATGGCCGTACAGGACGATTGCCTCCGCAAGAACCCCTTTGACTTCCAGATCAATGAGGTTATCAACGACGATACCGTACCAAAGGTGCCGCTTACCCCTGAACAGGAAAAGGAGCTTTTGGACTTCATGCAGAGTGACCCCGTTTATGCCAAGTATTATGACGAGGTATTGATTCTGCTGGAAACCGGGCTTCGTGTTTCCGAACTCTGCGGCCTGACACCTGCCGACCTGAATTTTGAAAAGCGCTTTGTGAATGTAGACCACCAGCTTTTGAGAAGCACCGAGGACGGCTACTACATCGAAGCGCCAAAGACCGACAGCGGTTATCGCCAGGTGCCTATGAGCGCAGCAGCCTACAAAGCATTTCAGCGCGTGCTGCACAGGCGAAAGGATGGCAAAGGCGTTGTGGTGGACGGATATAAGGGCTTCCTGTTCTTAAACCGGGATGGACTGCCGAAAGTGGCTGTCCACTATGATGCCATGTTTCAGTGCCTTGCTAAGAAGTTCAACAAGTTCCATAAGGAACCGCTGCCGGAGGTCATGACGCCGCACACCATGCGGCATACATTCTGTACCAGAATGGCAAACGCAGGCATGAACCCAAAGGCATTACAGTACATCATGGGGCATGCCAATATCGTTATGACGTTGAACTATTACGCTCACGCCACGTTCCATTCCGCACAGGAGGAAATGGAACGGCTGCAAGCTCAGGCACAGACCAGCGCAACCGTCAACACGCAGCCAGCGTCAGAGAGCGCCCAGGAAGCCCAAGCCGCATAGAATGCGCAGAATGTACTACTGTTTGTACTACGTTTGAGAGCGAAAACATGAAGGGTAATAAGAACGTTTGTGAGGTTCTTCCGATAGGAAAAGTGCCGGAAAAGCCCGAAGTTACGGGCTATACCGGCATATAAGAAAACCTAAAGAGATAATTGGAAATCTATTAAATGATTATACAAAAACATAGCAAAATGGCCATGTGCCGTCTCGGACGGCACGGCCCGAATTTCAGCGCGTGGGCCGGGGACGGCCTACATGTGCGAAACCTCATGCGCCATCGGCTTTGCCTTCTATCGCGGTGGTGCCGTCACGGCGCATGAGGTTTTACAATATAATATAAAGATATCCTGCGCCGCTCCGCGGTGCGGTCAAAATTTCAGACATCGCTCCAGAGAAGCCATATACCGCAAAAATAATGTGAAATATGATTTTCTATAACACGCAGAGGAAGACAGCTCCCAGCTGCCCGCAGGCAGTTGGGAGCTGTCTTGCAGGGGAGGCCTACGTTACTTCTTAGGGTCTTCCACCTTTTCGGTGATGCCGGCAATGTCAGCCGCCAGCTCCGCATACTTTTCATACGGTGTCGTTGCACGAATGACCAGCTTCGCACCGTCGGGGGAACCACCGCCGTGGGTGAACGCCAGCAGGCCACCTGCTCTTGCGTACCACTCGCTCAGGCGTGCCGCACGCGCTCTCGTCTCCGCACTCACTGCCGGGTTCGCCTTGATTGCCGCCATTACCTTCGGCCCAATCACCGGATCCATGCAGTCCGTGTAGTTCGGGAAGCACCCCGTCTCCGCAATGCCGCCGCCGATGTCCTGCAGAATCTGACGCAGCTCCGCATACTTCTTGCCCGCCTGCGCCTTGTTCACACAGGCCAGCTTCGGATCTGCAAAGAAGACACCTGACTCATGCTCCTTACCGGCCAGCATTGCCCCCAAGCCCAGGCTCCACACCGTCTCGCTGATGATCGTCATGTCCATCATCTTGTCCTTGAATACCTTCGTGGACAGGCCGTTTGCCCGCGCCATCAGCATCGCCGCGCCAATCATGATGTCTCCCTGTCCTGCCACGCAGCTGCCGATGCACGCACGGTAGTTGCCCACAAACCGGTTGATGGCATCTCCAGAGTGCTCATACTCTCCGCACAGGAACACCCGCTCGTTCGGAACAAAGCAATCCTCGAAAATCAGATACGAAGACTGGTCCGCGTACTTCATGTCGTCCCAGCCCTGACGCCCTTCGCTGGCGTCTGTCTGTACAATCGTCAGGCCCTCGATGTCTCTCGGCACCACGAATGCAACCGCATAATCCTTGTCCGCTTCCTTATACCCTGTACCTGGGCTCACGAAAATCTCCTGGCACGCCGCGGCATGCGCAATCATCGTCTTCGTTCCGCTTACCACAATGCCGTCCGGACGGATTTCCTTCACATGCACGTTTGCATCCGGGTTCTCCTGCTGGCTTGCAGACTTCGTCCGGTCACCCTTCGCGTCCGTCAGTGCGCCCGCTACCTTGTAGCCCTTGCTCTCCGTGTTGATAATCCAGTTCTTCAGACGCTCATGATATTCCGTGCCTTTTTCCTTGTCAATGTCATATGTAACAGACCACAGCACGTTCATGATGTTGTGTCCCACGCAGATGCCTGCCATACACGTGCCCACCTGCTGGAAGAAGAACCGCTTCATCTCCACGCTCTTCTTCAGAGACTCTGCGCCCTCTGTATTCAGCGTCAGCCAACGCACCACTTCGTTCCCTGTCAGCGAGGACTTTGCCTTCAGGATTCCATCATACTGCGGATCCTGCAGCAGGTCATATGCCTTTGCCTCGTTCTCCACAAGGCCCTTTGTCGCAGGATCTGTCACCAAATCCTCGATAAAATGTCCATTCTTGAATACATTCGGCCGCATCGCCCGCAGGTCTGCGTAGTAGCCTTCTCTCGTCTTGAATGCCATAT
>NZ_FOXE01000009.1 GCF_900115635.1 Oscillibacter sp. PC13
CCCGATACCGTGCGGTGCTGTCGCCGGATTTCAGTATGTACCTGGAAATGGCGCCTGTCATGCAGCTTTACAATGTATTTCGTAATCGTTGGTGCGGCGCTTACTGGGCATCCAAAGGGCTCCGGGTCATTCCGACTGTCAACTGGGGAGATGAATCCACGTTTGATTTCTGCTTTGAGGGGCTCGAAAGAGGCAGTGTGGTGGCTGTCTCCACCTACATGGCGTCCGAACACGACAACCGCCAGGATCAAAAAGAGTGGTTCATGGCTGGATACAACGAGATGCTGCGTCGTATTGAGCCGGAAAAAATTATCTGCTACAATACACCGTTTCCCGAAATGCAGGGCAATATCATCTACGTGGATTACGAGCGCAGTTCCTGGAGGTATATGAACTATGAACGAAGTTTCCGTCGTGAAGATTTGGATGCCTTTAAAATTGGCGGCACATCCAGTAATAATCGTGATACAATAGAGCCGTACCTGATTGGAAAAGGCGGAGGAAGCGCCTACGGCGGAGAAATCAAACCGTCAAAACCAGAGGATGAGCGATTCTGGGGAGAACCGGGCGAAACAAAATATACCTATACAGCAAAAGGAGAGCTTATTGAAACGCTGATTGGTCCTGACGGAAAAGCATATTTGGAAATTCACCATACAAACCATGGCTTCCCCAAGTATCATGAAGTTCCACACCAACATAGCATCATATGGGATCAGTCAGGCTTTCAATTCGGCAAAGAACAGACTACCAAGAGCTTTTTGTACGGGAGGAACACGAACATGGCAACATGGGTCGGCACAAACAGCCTTGAAGATAATCGGTTTAAAACGATCAGTGATTTCAAGCAGTGTATGCGGCGCGGCGGCGAAGTCCAGTTCGAGTGGAATGGCGTGCTGTATTGCTGCTTTGGCTGTATTTCTCCTGCGGCAGATGCAGCGCCTAAAATGGTGATTTGTCAGGCTGGCTCTGCGGAAATAAACGCTCGTACTGAGAAATGGTGTGATACCGCCGACGAAATTCTGGAGTATATGGTTGGTGGTGATCGTCTGCGCGATGTAATCACGCAAGTAAAGGTGTGGGAGCGTACAATTTAAGATGAAGCCTTTTGCCGACTGCTTACAAACCATTGATATGACTGGATTTTCACAGATCCTTTAATGATAATCCGAATAAATTATCCAAGTTTGGAATGTATTCGGATTTATCATTTCTATTGAGGATATTCTATAATCTATAAGTAAAGGCCTCGCCTGTTGGCGGGGCCTTTACCGTATCATCAACACTTTTGGACGAGTATTTTTATGCGGTAGCGTGGTAACAACGATTTTTCATCACACGCATGGTCTCGTGCGATACTTTCTTCTCGAAATACCGACAATACCAGTCCAACAAGCCACATATTTATGACAGTATTCAGATTGCCAATGACCATAGGAAATGCTGCGCTAAATAAAGTGAACCCCAAATTATACGCAACACTACAAAGCGCCTGTGCGAACAGCGTTATCACAACAGCTAAAGCAACTACCTTACCCAACTGACTTTTATGCTTTAAGCAGCGGTACACAAGCAGCCCTACCAGAGCCACAAATACCATAACAACAATTAGAAACGGTAGCCACCCTAATTTATAAACAAGCGTTGTCAATAAAGCATCGCTATCGCATCCGGGCACTGTCTTTTCAAATGGGTAAGCGAAAATCTCTGGACTCCAAGTTCCTTCACCAAACCACATGGATATTTCAAGTGCCTTTCTAATGGCATACGCCTGATATCCCGCACCAAGAGGATCTTGCTCTGGATGAAGCGCAATACTAAATCGCCGAATACTGTAGTCGGAAGAAAGGAAATAGCAGAGGCCAGTACCAACTATCACAGCAGCACAGAGTATCACCGAAAGCAGAGATTTCCGTCTGCCAAGTTCAAACCAGTTGTTCCACGCTGCCATAATCAACAAAATAAATCCTGTCACCAACAGCATCAAAAATCCAAACGCATTAGGTGTAAGCACACAAATCAATGCTAATGGAATTCCGCCAATAATTGAAAGCATTAGGCCCATCCAGCCTTTTCTGCGACAGGTATATAGCCAAAAAGCATATACCACAGGATAGCATAATGCTATATAGCGGGTATAATAGGGAACCCCAGCGATATGCGGCGAAAAAAACAGCGCCATGACACCAATGATTAAAGCACCGATATACACTTTCCTGCCATGAAGCCCCAACCGAGAATAATCCAGAAAATAGCCCAATAAAAGAGCCGTACATCCCAAAGCAAATGCAAGCAAGGTTTTTAATGGGTCAATGTCCATGTAGTATTGCTCCCAATCTGCGGTTAGCCATATTCGGAGAATAGCACCGAATAATGCAAAAAGAATTGTGAGTGCAAGCAGCCCATACTGCGGTGCGGGGCGGTGAACGCTGTCCAATTTCACACCCAATACCACCGGATCCCCCATCTCTGCCAACGCCATTTGTTCGGCGTTCTCGTGACCTTCTGCTGCAAAGGTATCCCGTTGATCTTCTAAATGTCGTTCCAGTTCCAATGTCACTATTGGTCGTGCTCGTTTCCACCTAATTTGTGATGCAACCGTTTCTAAATAACTCTGTATGGTATTATGCTCCGACATAGCATACGCCTCCCCCCAACACTCGATTGACTGCATGGGCATATATACTCCATGATTTTTCTCTCTCTTGCAGTGCTCCACGCCCTTGGCGTGTTAAATGATAGTATCGCCTCGGTTTTCCGGCTGTGGCATTTTGCTCATAGGCTGAAACATACCCCTTTTCTTCTAAGCTATGGAGCAATGGGTACAGTGAGCCAGCTTTCAAATGGAATGTATTATCTGACCGTTTCTTCAACTCCTCAATCATCTGATAGCCGTACATATCACTACCTTCCAGCAATTTCATTACAAGTAGTGCCATGCTGCCGCTGATTAAACTTTTATCCAGTTCCATAAATGCCTCCCCCTTTCTTATGTAGGCTGCCTATATAAATGAATATATATAGATATCCTATATATGTCAAGTGCAAAGATTGTCCATTGAATAATTGTTAGGATAAAGGTGGGAGCATCGATTCAGATGTTCCCGCCTTGTGTTTACCCTTGTTCTGTTGTTTTTGCTTGCTTCTGGGCTTTCCACTCGGCGTATTCCCTCTGCCCCTCCTCGCTCTCGAAAAACGCTAATATCTCCGGGAGCAGGACACGGGCCAGAGCCTCCACCTCGTGGTAGAGTATCCCGGTGCCGTAGTCCGTGGGTTTCTTTTTGTGCGGCATGGTATCACTCCGTTAAGGCCGTTCCACATCGGACAGACAGCCTTGAAATACCATTCCATCTCCCGTGATGAAGCGGCCCCTTGCGTCCTTGGGTATCTGCTCGGCGGCACTGGTGCTGTCCAGGACAATACTGGAAAGAATCCTGTCTGCCTTGCCGCATGCCAGGAAATCCATCGCTCTACACACGGAAATGGTAGCACTTATCATACTGTAATCTATACTGTTTTTTTAAAGGTACGTGCCTTTGGGCCTGGTATGAACACCGTTATACGAACCTCTCCTTGAATACAATACTGCAGTTACAACATGATTCATGTACCAGTGGATTTCACGCATGGATCTCGGCTCCACCTCTACCATTGCACATGCTGCCGTGTTACAGGCAGGGAAGTTCCGATTGTTATTGTGCCTGAATTTAACATATTCTTTTCTTTGACATGGTGTCCTGCCTTCCGGAAAACCGATATACTGGGCTTGCACGAATGGTGCTGAACAATGAAGAGAAACGAGGAGTAAGAAAATGAAGAAGAGAATGCTCGCATGTCTGCTGGCTGGCGTCACAGTTCTTGGACTGTCCGCACAAGCAGCTCAGCTGGCAAAGCAGGAGACACAGCCTGCGGAGACTTCCCCTGTAATCTCCGCCACCGCGACCTATGACGCCGGCAGAACCCCCAAATACGTATTTCTGTTTATTGGAGATGGAATGAGCTATCCCCAGTTCCAGGCCGCTTCCGACTATTTGGGCGCCGTGGCTGATAAAGACTATATGCAGGCCCTGCCCAGCGTTTCTTATGCCGACCGCAAGGGCGCCAAACTGGATAACGGCCCCGAGGCTCTGAACTTCATGAACTTTGAAGTGGCCGGCTCTGCTGTCACTTATGATTCCTGCAGCTTTGCCCCCGACTCCGCTTCCACCGCCACCTCCATCGCCACTGGATACAAGACCTATTCCGGTATGATCAATGTGGACGAGACCGGCACGAAGGAGTATCAGACCATTGCGGAAAAGCTGCATAAACAGAAGGGCTGGAAGGTTGGTGTTATTTCCTCCGTCAACCTGAACCATGCTACGCCCGCCGCGTTCTATGCCCATCAGGCCAGCCGCAACAACTACTATGAGATTGGCCAGGAACTGGTGGAGTCCGGCTTCGAATACTTTGCCGGCGGTGCGCTGAAAAAGCCGACCGGTAATGACAAGAACCAGACCAGCCTGTATGATTTGGCGGAGAACGCCGGCTACAAGGTTACCTACACCCAGGCGGATGCCGAAAAGGTCACCGCGGCCGATGAAAAGGTCATCCTTATCGATGAGCACCTGGCGGACTCGGATGCGATGGATTACGAGCTGGACCGTGCCGAGGGCGAGTGGGCCTTGGCGGACTATGTGGAAAAGGGCATCGAGGTTCTGAACAACAAGAAGGGCTTTTTCATGATGTGCGAAGGCGGCAAGATCGACTGGGCCTGCCACGCCAATGATGCCGGCTCCACCGTCAGCGACACGCTGGCTCTGGCTGATGCCGTTCAGGTGGCTGTGGACTTCGCCAAGCAGCACCCCAAGGACACGCTGATCCTGGTGACCGGCGACCATGAGACCGGCGGCCTGACCATCGGCTATGCCGGAACCGACTACGACACCTACCTGACCAACCTCACCAGCCAAACCATCTCCTACGCCCAGTTCGATGAGCAGTATGTCGCAAGCTACAAGAAGAACAACACCCCCTTTGAGACGGCCATGAAGGATGTGGAGAAGCTGTTCGGCCTGAAGATGAGCGGCGCCGCCACGGATAAGCTGGTGCTCACCCAATACGAGATTCAACGCCTGAATACCGCCTATGAGCTGGCTATGAGCGATTTTGATTCCAGCAAGTACAATCAGGAGCAGTATGTCCTGTATGGCACCTATAACCCCTTCTCCGTGACGGTCACCCACATTCTGAACAACAAGTCCGGCATTGACTTCACCAGCTACTCCCACACTGGCCTGCCGGTTGCCGTCTTCGCCGACGGCATGGGGGCCGAGAGCTTTGGCGGCTACTATGACAACACCGCCATTTATACAAAGCTGGCCGATATGCTGCGGGTGAAATAAGAGAAAACTGCGTCTTTGCGATGGGGGCGGCCAAGGCCGCTCCCTTCCGCATGTTCGCTGGAGGGATTATGAAGCTGAAACCTATGACAATTTCCCGCCGGACGCAGGGGCCGGTGCTGGCGGCGCTGGTGCTGCTGGCAGCGCTGCTGCTGCTGCCCACCGGCTACGAGGGGGCGGTAAACTACCAGGCTGCAGACCGGGTACGTGCGGAGGTACTGGAGACGGACGAGAGCGACATCGTGGATACCGGCCTCATCCGCACCGGTGAGCAGCGGTGTCGGGTGAAGCTGTTGGGGGGACACTTCAAGGGAGAGACGGTTGATGCGGTGAACCGCCTCAACGGGTCACTGGCCCAAGACAAGATCTTCACTCCCGGAGATATCGCCTTCGTGGTGGTCAGCCACAGCGATGGGAAGGTTATCACCGTTTCCATGACAGACCACTACCGCCTGGACAAGGAGGCGGTGCTTGCGGGCCTGTTCTTGCTGCTGCTGGTTCTTTTTGCAGGAAGCACCGGCATCCGGGCGATTTTGTCCTTTGTAGACACGATCCTGTTAATGTGGAAGGTGCTGGTGCCCTGCCTGTTGCGGGGGTGGAATCCGGTGTGGGTGGCCCTGGCCCTGGTACTGGTGCTCACCGGAATGATCCTCAGCCTGATTTACGGCTTTGACCGGCGCTGCCTGGCAGCTACCGCCGGCGCAGCGTTGGGCATTGCTGTCACGGCGGTGCTGGGTGTGGTATTCACAGACCTGTTCCGGATTCATGGAGCTGTGATGGAGTCCAGTGAGAGCCTGCTGTATGCTGGCTACCAGACGCTGGATTTAACCCGTATCTTCATGGCATCCATCTTCCTGGGCTCTTCCGGCGCAGTGATGGATTTGTCGGTGGACATCTGCTCCTCCGTATATGAGGTGATCCAGAAGCGGCCGGACATTGGGCCCAGGGAGGCTATTGCGTCAGGGTTTGCTGTGGGCCGGGCCGCCTGCGGATCCACGACGACGACCCTTCTGCTGGCCTATTCCGGCAGCTATATCGCTTTGCTGATGGTTTTTATGGCCCAGGGCACGCCTGTTTCCTTCATCCTGAATTATAAATACGTGGCCGCTGAAATTGTCCACACTGTGGTAGGATCGTTTGGTCTGGTGACGGTAGCGCCGCTGACCGCTATCACCAGCGGCCTGCTGCTGACCCGGCGGCCTGCGTCATAAAGTTGGACTGCGCAAAGCCCCGTCAAACCCGGAAGGAAAAGTCCGAAGGACGCTCGTCAGACTGCCCGCCGATATTATCGGCGGGCA
Organism: Oscillibacter sp. PC13; assembly: GCF_900115635.1. Classification (GTDB taxonomy): domain Bacteria; phylum Bacillota; class Clostridia; order Oscillospirales; family Oscillospiraceae; genus Oscillibacter. The sequence goes on from NZ_FOXE01000009.1 coordinate 6,680, forward strand.
GTTTTTACGTGATAGGATTCAGGTATATTCTTCAAAAGCACCTCATAAGGTGCAGAAGAGATGCAAAAGGGAGGGGGATCCCATGATTTCACGGCAGGCAGGACGGAGAATCTATACCATTTCTTCCGGGCACAAGCGTACAAAACCCAAAAAAACGGCAGGGAGCCGGACAACAGCTCGGCAAAAAAATGAACCGCTGAGCCAGAGAGAGCAACGAATTTTACTGCAGCTGGTGGCCTGCGGCAGTATTTTCGTGCTGTTGGTTGCAGTCAAGCTGCTGCTGCCGGGAAGAATGGCCCAGCTGAATGAACATCTGTCCGGCCTGATGCAGCAGAACATGGATGTCCAGGCGGTGTTTTCTGCCGTGGGGCGCGCCGTATCCGGAGAGGAGAACATCGGCGGAACCCTGGAAGACGTCTATCAGGCGGTATTCAAGCCCCAAGAGGGGGAACCTTTGGAGACGGCAGCTACAGTGGAAGGTCAACTGCAAATTCCACAGGCGCTGGATTCTCTGCGGTCATTCCGGACCGGCGCAGGCGGAACCTGGATAGGGGAAGAATCATCCTCCGGCAATGCTGCAAAAACGGACCAGCTGCAGCAAACAGCACCCACGGAAGCGGCTGGCCAGCCGGAGACGTCCACCTTGGCCTATGTTCTCTATTCCGATCAAAACCTCCCGGAACATGTCAGTATGGAGCAGGCGATTCTGGGATTTGATTACTGTACACCTGTAATGGGAACGCTGAGTTCCAATTTCGGATACCGGGAACACCCTGTAGAAGGAGAAGAACGGTTTCACTATGGCATTGACATTGCGGCGGATACCGGTACAGCCGTTGGCTGCTTTGCCGACGGGACTGTGACAGCGGTAGGGGAGAGCAGCAGCTATGGCAAATATCTGATTGTGGCACATGAAGGCGGCTATTCGACCTTATACGCGCACTGCAGCAAGGTGACCGCATCCTCCGGTACATCAGTGACAGAAGGGCAGAAGATTGCTGAGGTGGGGGAGACCGGCATGGCCACAGGACCGCATCTTCACTTTGAGCTGCACAGGGAGAGTGATTATCTGAACCCTATATACTATGTGGCTCTGGGATAGAGGAACGCTTCAGATTTCAGGTGGGTTCTGGCTGCTGACAGCCTGGTTCGTACTGGCAAATGGAGTTGACCTTCTTGCGGTGGTGCTGGCCGCAGCCGGTACTCACGAGCTTGGACATTATCTGGCGCTGCGCGCCTGCGGCGCGGGGATTTCCAGAGTGAGGATCAGTGTGTTTGGCGCGGTGATGGAGACTGCAGGCGGCCCTCTCTCCTACAGAAGGGAATTGGTGACAGTGCTGGCAGGACCAGCCGCCAACCTGCTGTGTGCGCTGGCAATGGTAGTGGCCGGCGGAGAACGATGGTCCATTCCGGTGGGAGCCAATCTGGTACTGTGCAGCTTCAATTTGCTGCCGATCCGGCCGCTGGATGGCGGACGGACGCTGGAATTGCTGGTAAGCTGGGCTGCCGGTCCGGCGGCGGGAGAGTGGGCCGCACGGTGCGTTGGAGGCTGTACTGCGCTGGCGCTGGCCGCGGGGATCGTTTTTTTGATGCACTGCAGCGGCGGAAGCCTCTGGCTGCTGCCGGCGGTTATCGGACTGCTTGGGACGGCTGCTGGAGAAATAGTTGGAAACAGTGATTTTTTAGGCGCATAAATGAAAATAATACTTGCAAATCCGTGGAGTTTATGATACTCTATCATAGCTACAAAGGGTGGTCCTCTGTCGTGCACGCGCCGAAGCTGCGCAGATGTGCCATGGAACAACGGCATGAACACCTATAATTTAGGAGGATTTATCCATGGATTTGATCAAGGAACTGAACAAGGAAACCCTGCAGAACGCAGTGCCCCAGGTGCAGGTAGGCGACATGGTGCGTGTGCATGTGAAGGTGAAGGAAGGCTCCCGCGAGCGTATCCAGATCTTCGAAGGCACTGTCATCGGCAAGAAGCACGGCGGTATTGAGGAGACCATTACGGTTCGCCGTATCTCCTATGGCGTCGGTGTGGAGAAGGTTTTCCCGGTTCACTCTCCCTCCATTGATACCATCGAGGTTGTGCGCAACGGTGCTGTCCGCCGGGCAAAGCTGTATTATCTGCGCGGCCGCGTGGGCAAGGGTGCCAAGGTCAAGGAGAAGCTCTAAGCGAGAGGCAAAAGAGAGGCGTGAGCCTCTCTTTTTTCTTGCATTGCGGGAAAAAATCCGTGAATTTCCGGCACAATCCCTTGTGATTCCGGAAGTTGTTTGCTATACTATTTCAATATCATGCAAGAATATTGGCTGCAGGAGGCTGATGACATGACAGGTGGGAAGCGGCTGCAGCAAAGCCGGGACCTGTACGAATGGATGCAGGCGGTGGTCTCATCTGTGCTGACAGTGGTTTTGGTATTTACCTTTGCAGTCCGTGTGATGCGGGTGGACGGGCCATCCATGCGGGAGACACTGCAGGACGGCGACCTGCTGGTGGTGGTGAACCGGCTGCTCTCCGGGGAGCCAGAGAGCGGGGAAATTGTGATTGTCCGGAAGGCGTCCTTTGAAAACGGCGACCCCATTGTCAAGCGTGTGATCGCCACAGAGGGACAGACGGTGGGCATTGATTTTGAAAATGGCGCGGTGACGGTGGACGGGACCGTGCTGGAGGAGGCATATATCCGGGAGAATACCCATCTGGATGAGGGAACGGAGTTTCCCCTGGTGGTGCCGGAGGGCTGCATTTTTGTCATGGGCGATAACCGCAATGACAGCCGGGACAGCCGGGATCCAGAGCTGGGTGCGGTGGATATCCGATGCGTTATTGGCCGTGCTGTCTGGCTGGCAGTGCCGGGGAATACGGCAAATACCGAACGGCGTGAATGGAACCGGATCGGAACTTTAACCTGAGGTGATCGGAAACATGCGGGAAAATGAGCAGGATACAAAGTCGGAGCAGTCAAAGGAGGACACCGGCCGGGACTTGTATGAGTGGGTTCAGGCACTGGTCTGCTCTGTGCTGGCAGTGGTGCTGCTGTTCACATTTGTCATTCGATTGATCGGCGTGGACGGGCACTCCATGGTGCCCACGCTGCAGGATGGGGACCGGCTGCTGGTGCTGAATTCCATGCTGTACGACGACTATCAGTACGGCGACGTTGTGGTGCTGCGGAAGGATGCCTTCCTGGAGGAGCCCATTGTCAAGCGGGTGATTGCCACAGCGGGACAGCTGGTGGAAATCGACTTTGAAAACGGCTCCGTCCGGGTGGACGGAAAGCTGCTGGATGAGCCCTATATCAATGAACTGACCTTTTTGGATGAGGGAACGGAGTTTCCCCTGACGGTGCCGGAGGGCTGTATTTTTGTCATGGGCGATAACCGCAACCATTCCAGCGACAGCCGGGATTCCCGTCTGGGCACGGTGGACACCCGATATGTCATCGGCAAGGCGGTGGTGCTGGCCTTCCCCGGGAAGGACGAGACAACGCAGGAGCGGGAGTTCTCCCGCATCGGATGGATTGGATAACGAGAACGTATGAATATTCAGTGGTATCCGGGTCATATGACCAAGACCCGGCGCATGATTGCGGAACAGATTAAGAATATGGATGCGGTGTGCGAGATTTTGGATGCCCGCATCCCCATCTCCAGCCGGAACCCGGATGTGGACGAGCTGACGGCGGGAAAACCCCGCCTGGTGGTTTTAAACCGGGTGGATCAGGCGGACCCGGAGGGGACCCGGCAGTGGGCCGCTTATTTCCGAGCCAAGGGCTATGCGGTGCTGGAGTCCGACGCCAAGGGCGGCGCGGGGACGACGAAGTTTGCCGCCGCTGTGCGGAGCCTGCTGGCGGACAAGCTGCGGGCCTATGCGGAAAAGGGACAGAACCGGGTGATGCGGGTAATGATTTTGGGGGTGCCTAATGTGGGCAAGTCCACCTTCATCAATAAAATCGCAGGACGGAGAACCGCCAGGGCGGAGGACCGCCCCGGCGTCACCCGCTCCAAGCAGTGGGTACCCATTGACAGGCAGCTGGAGCTGCTGGACACACCGGGCATTCTGTGGCCCAAGTTCGAGGACCAGAGCGTGGGACTGAACCTGGCGTTTACCGGCGCGGTGAAGGATGAGATTCTGGACATTGAGGAGCTGGCCTGCCACCTGATGGCCTATCTGGGAGAGAACTACCCGGAGAATTTGAAAAGCGCCTATAAGCTGGAGACGCTGCCGGAGCGGGAGGACGGGGAGAATGACATCGCCTGGGGCTTTGCGCTGCTGACGGCTGCGGGCCGGAAGCGGGGCTTCCTCATCTCCGGCGGCGATGTGGACACGGAGCGGATGGCGAAGATTTTGCTGGACGAGTTCCGGGGCGGCAGGCTGGGGCGCTTTACCCTGGAGATGCCGAAGGAGACGTGAGGGCTGTATGGAGAACAAAGCGCTGCATATGGACCTTTGGACCTGTGAGCGGGAGCAGTGGAATAACGGTGCTTCCATCGTCTGCGGTGTGGACGAGGCGGGAGCGGGTCCCCTGGCGGGGCCGGTGTACGCCGCCGCAGTGATTTTGCCGCGGGAGCTGGACATCCCGGGACTCAATGATTCCAAAAAGCTGACGGAGAAGAAGCGGGAGGCGCTGTTTGCGGAAATTACGGCGCAGGCGGTTGCGTACAGCGTGGCGCGGGTGGAGGCGGAGGAGATTGACGAGATGGATATTCTTAACGCCAGAATGCGCGCCATGCAGCTGGCCATTGACGGCCTGTCCGCAGCGCCGGATTTGGCCCTGATTGACGGAAACCGGGACCACGGCAGCCGCTACGCCATTCAAACGCCTCATGTGACCATCGTGGGGGGAGACGGCAAAAGTGCCTCCATCGCCGCGGCGTCCATTTTGGCAAAGGTCAGCCGGGACCGGTATGTGTCCGGAGAACTGAACGACCAGTACCCGCAGTATCAGTTTGCCAGGCACAAGGGCTATGGCACGAAGCTCCACTATGAGATGCTGGACCGCTATGGCCCCTGCCCCCAGCACCGAAAAACCTTTTTGAAAAAGTGGGAGGAGCGCCGGACATGAGCGCCAGGGACCTTGGCAACCGCGGCGAGGCGGAGACGGCGAACTACCTGCGCAGGCGCGGCTATACGCTGCTGGCCAGCCAGTGGCGCTGTCGGTTTGGGGAACTGGACCTGGTGGCGCAGGACCCGGCGGGAACACTCTGCTTTGTGGAGGTAAAGCTCCGCAGCGGCACGGAGTACGGTCTGCCCCGGGAATTTGTCGGCGTGAGAAAGCAGGAGCGTCTGCGGGCCGCGGCGGCCTGCTATCTCAGCACCCACCAGCTGGATAGCCCCTGCCGTTTTGACGTGGCGGAGGTCTATACGGACGAAAAGCACAGCGTTGTAAGACTCGAGTATCTCGAGAACGCTTTTGAATAATCTTGTGTAATTTTATTCCTGGAAAGCGAGGAACAGAGCATGAACTATTACAGCACACGGAACCGGGCGCTTCGCCAGACGGCGGCCGAGTCCATCAAGATGGGCCTGAGCCGGGACGGCGGTCTGCTGACGCCCTGCGAGATTCCGCAGATTGACGGAGCCTTTCTGCAGAGCCTGACGAACGCCCGGTATCAGGAGCGGGCCGCCAGAGTGATGGGCCTGTATCTGACGGACTACACGGCGGAGGAGCTGCTGCAGTTTGCAGAGAACGCCTACGGTCCGGACAAGTACGACACGGAGGCGGTGGCTCCCGTCCGCAAAGTGGATGAGAATACGCACTGCCTGGAGCTGTGGCACGGCCCCACCAGCGCCTTTAAGGACATGGCGCTGCAGATGCTGCCCCAGCTGCTGTCCGCCGCGCTGCGGAAGACGGGGGAGGAGAAGACCGTCTGCATCCTGGTGGCCACTTCCGGCGACACTGGCAAGGCCGCCATGGAGGGCTTTGCCGACGTGCCCCAGACGAAGATTATGGTGTTCTACCCCAAGGACGGCGTCTCTCAGATTCAAGAGGCCCAGATGGTGACCCAGGAGGGCGCCAACGTGGGCGTGTGCGCCGTTGTGGGCAACTTTGACGATGCGCAGGCTGGCGTCAAGCGGATTTTCTCCGACGAGAAGATGCGATCCACACTGGCGGACCGGGGGTACTTCCTGTCCTCCGCCAATTCCATCAACTGGGGCCGTATTCTGCCTCAGGTGGTCTACTACATCTCCGCGTACTGCGATCTGCTGCGGGATGGGGCAATCAAGCTGGGCGACAAGGTGAACTTCTGCGTGCCCACCGGCAACTTCGGCGACATTCTGGCGGCCTATTACGCAAAGCACATGGGACTGCCGGTTGGAAAACTGATTTGCGCATCCAACCGCAACGATGTGCTGACGGACTTCCTGCGGACCGGCGTGTATGACCGTAACCGGCCCTTCCACACCACCATGAGTCCTTCCATGGACATTTTGGTGTCCAGCAATCTGGAGCGGCTTCTGTTCGACCTCTCCGGCGAGAATGACGCCGAGGTCCGGGATTATATGGCGCGTTTGGCCAAGGATGGAAAGTATGAGGTCTCCGATGCCATCAAGGCCGCGCTGAAGGAGCAGTACTGGGGCGGCTTCTGCGACGAGTCCGGCACCGCTGCCACCATTGCGGAATATTACAGAAACAAGGGCTATTTGATTGACACGCACACGGCCGTGGCGGCCAATGTCATGGAGCAGTACCGACAGGCTACCGGCGACGAGACAGTGACGGTATTTGTGTCCACCGCGTCTCCCTATAAGTTCTGCAACCATGTGCTCACCGCCATCGGAGAGACGCCCGAGAGCGACGGCGTTGCCCTGATTGACCAGCTGCAGCGGGTTTCCGGCGTGACGGCGCCCCGGCGTCTGGCGGCGCTGACGGGAAAGACGCGCCGGTTTGACCTGTGGACGGAGAAGGCGGGAATGGATAACGTGGTACTGGAGTTTTTAAAATAAGATGGAGAAGGAAAATTTTCGCTACTCGCGGAAATGGTTCAGGCTCGTCACCCTTTTGGCAATCTGGGGCATTCTGCTGATTCCGGTGGGGCTTCTGACAAAGGGAACCCCGCGGATGGTGCTGTTTTGTCTGGCGGCGGCGATGCTGGTTGTGGCGTGGTTTGTGCGCCTGCGGTGCCTGACCTGCCAGGGCTGCGGCAAGAGCTGCGCCCCCCTGATGGTGAAGAAGGGAACCACAGCGGTCTGCCCTTACTGCGGAACGCCCTATCTGTTTGACGACGGGAAAACTGGGAAGAAACCAAGCAGTAAGAAGAAACACTGAAACAAAAATGGAAATCGTGGAGCAAATGAAAACACCAGCGCGGAGGAGCAGAAGTTAATCCGGGGCACGGCAGTTCACGGTGAACCTGTCAAGTTTTGGAAAGTGATGGGAAAGACGCGGCGATGCGGGTGGTTTACCCGGTTGCTTACCGTGGCTTGGTATGTACTGTTGCCCCCCCGTTCTTTTCGGTACCCTTCTGCCTTTGCTGATGGGGAAATTCCGGTGGGAGTTTCTTGCGGCCCCTGGCGTTTGGGCGTGGGGGTCCCTTTTTAACGCATGTCTGCTTTTGGCGGCCTATGAACCGTAGGAAACAGGACCTGTGCTGCTTGCTGCAGGGAAACTTGTTTGACGAGCAGCAGGAAGAGAAGGAAAGCGGAGCAGACAAAGGCTTTGCCGCAAGATGAAACTACAGTCCGGTAAACATTATGACGACGAAAGGAGGGGGTCTATGGCCCTGTATGCAATTGGGGACCTGCACCTCTCCCTGACGGCGAACAAGTCTATGGAGGTTTTTGGGCCGGCCTGGGAGAAGTATACCAGCCGCATTGAGGACTCCCTGGGAAGGCTCACTGCGGCAGATACGCTGATTCTGGCGGGAGATACCTCTTGGGGAATTGACCTTTCTGAAGCGGAAGCGGACTTCCGCTTTTTGGACCGGTTTCCATGCCGGAAGCTGTTGATCAAAGGCAATCACGACTACTGGTGGTCCACGGTGTCCAAAATGAAGGCGTTTTTTGAGGAGAGGGGATTCACCACGCTGGATTTTCTTCACAACAACTGCGCCTTTTATGGGGATTATGCCCTCTGTGGGACAAGAGGATGGTTTCTGGAAGAGGATCAAAAGCCCCACAATGCGAAGGTGCTCAACCGGGAGGTGGGAAGGCTGGAAACCTCACTGAAGGCGGCGGAGGGGTGTCCAATCCTCTGCTTTCTTCACTACCCGCCCCTGTACCAGGGATATGAGTGCCCTGAAATTCTGGCGGTTCTGGAAAAATATGCAGTGGTTCAATGCTGTTACGGACATCTCCACGGCCCGGCAATCCGGCGGCGGCTGGAGGGAATGCGGGGAAAAACAGAGTTTTCTCTGATTTCTGCGGATTATTTGGGATTTATCCCAAAAAAAATCTGCGAATGATGGAAAAAAGACTGGTAATTTCAAGAGTTTTCTGATAAAATATCAATTCGCACCGGCGTTTAGCGGGTGATGAACGGAGGAGTAAACAAAATGAGTGTGAAAAGCTGCGAAAAAATGGAAAAAAGCCAGGTGGCGCTGACCATCGAAGTCGGTGCTCCGGAGTTTGAGGCTGCCATCGAAAAAGCATATCAGAAGATGCGCAAGAAGATCAACGTGCCGGGTTTCCGCCCCGGCAAGGCCCCCCGCAAGATCATTGAGGGGATGTACGGCGCAGAGGTGTTTTTTGAAGAGGCTATAAATATTGCATTCCCTGATGCCTATGAGGCAGCGGTTCAGGAAGAAAAGCTGCAGGTTGTGGGCTATCCTCAGGTGGAGATGGTCGGTGAGTGCACAAAGGACGGCTTTACGTTTAAGGCAGTGGCCCCGGTCTATCCCGAGGTGACGCTGGGACAGTACAAGGGACTGTCTGCGCCCAAGGATGAAGTGAAGGTCAGCGCAGCGGACGTGGATGAGCGTCTGAAGGTTCTGAGTGATCGCAACACCCGTCTTGTAAGCGTGGAGCGCGAGGCCAAGGAAGGCGATACCGCTGTTATCGACTTTGAGGGATTCCTGGACGGGAAGCCCTTTGAGGGCGGCAAGGGTGAGAACCACAGCCTGGAACTGGGCTCCCACAGCTTTGTTCCCGGGTTTGAGGAACAGGTCGTCGGCATGAAGGCCGGAGATGAAAAGGACATCGACATCACCTTCCCCGAGGATTATCACAAGGATCTGGCCGGCAAGGCTGTGGTGTTCAAGGTGAAAGTCCACGAGGTGAAGGAGAAGGAAGTCCCCACCATGGACGACGAGTTTGCCAAGGACGTCAGCGAGTTTGATACGCTGAAGGATCTGAAGGCGGATCTGAAGAAGAAAATTACGGAGGAGCGCCAGAAGGCTGCCGACCAGGCGTTTGAGGATGCCCTGATGGAGCAGGTGGCTGCGGGCATCACCGCCGAAGTTCCCGATGCCATGGTGGAGAACCAGGCGCACCAGTTTGTGGATAACTTTAAAATGCAGATTGCCCAGAACGGGATTCCCTTTGACCAGTACATGAAGATGACCGGTATGGACGAGTCCAAGCTTCTGGAGGACGCCAAGGAACCCGCCCAGCGGCAGGTTCGTCTGGATCTGGCTGTGGCTGCCATCATCAAGGCGGAGAACGTGGAAGTTTCCGACGAGGATGTGGAAAAGGAATTCCAGAGCATGGCTGACCAGTACGGCATGGAACTGGACATGGTAAAGAAATATCTGCAGCCCGCCCAGGTGAAGGATCAGCTGATCACCCGCAAGGCGGTGGCCATTGTGGTGGACAGCGCCACCGCAACGAAGCCCGAAAAGAAAGCGGCTAAGAAGGACGAAGAGGCTGGTGAGAAAAAGCCCGCCAAGAAGTCCGCTAAAAAGGCAGCTACCGCTGAGAGCGGTGAGGAAAAACCTGCCAAGAAGCCTGCCGCCAAAAAGACAAAAAAAGCTGACGAGGAGTCCGTTGAATCCAAATAATTCCGGGCATACTAATTTGCAAAGGGGTGATTTTCACCCGGCAGAGACAGCTTTTTCACATTGATTTGACAGATTCCCGCATGGCGTCTATGGTACGATGGGCGCATGCGCGGCATTGGCGCCGATGCCCCGTCGGGGGAGAGGCGCTTTTGCCATACTTGCCCCATAACCCGGACTTTACCGTATTTGACTGCGGGATGCTGACGGAAGAACCCACGGGCGAGAGCGCATCGGGTTTGGGAGGACAAATCTGTCAGTCTGCTGATGAAAGCAGCCATTCAAGGAGGTTTTATCAAATGAGTTTAGTCCCTTACGTAGTAGAGCAGACCAACCGGGGAGAACGGTCTTATGATATTTTTTCCCGTCTGCTGAATGATCGAATCATTTTCCTGGGAGAAGAGGTCAACGCCACTACGGCCAGTCTGGTTGTGGCACAGATGCTGTATCTGGAGGCACAGGATCCTGATAAGGACATCCAGTTCTATATCAACAGCCCCGGCGGATCCGTCACAGATGGCATGGCTATCTATGACACGATGCAGTATGTTAAGTGCGACGTATCCACCATCTGTATCGGTATGGCCGCCAGTATGGGGGCATTCCTGCTCTCTTCCGGCGCCAAGGGCAAACGTTTTGCCCTGCCCAATGCAGAGATTATGATTCACCAGCCCTCTGCTGGTACCCAGGGACAGATTACGGACATGGCCATCCACCTGAAGCGGCTGGAAATCATTAAAAAGCGGATGAACCGGATCCTGTCTGATAACACCGGCCGTCCTCTGGAAGAGGTAACGGCGGCCTGCGAGCGGGATAATTTTATGAGCGCGGACGAGGCCAAGGCATTTGGCCTGATCGATAAGATTATTTACAGCAAGAGATAAAGCCGCAGCAAATACAGAAACTGAGGTAATACCATGAACGAAGACGGTAAGAAGGCACTCCGGTGTTCCTTTTGCGGCAAGCACGAAAATCAGGTGCATCGAATGATCCAAGGCCCGGGGGTGCGCATCTGCGATGAATGTGTCCAGCTGTGCATGAGCATTTTGAGCGACGGCTTTGAAGATACGGCAGGCAGTGAACTGGAGGACATTCCCGATCAGCTTCCAACTCCCCGGGAGATTAAGGATGTGCTGGATCAATATGTGATTGGCCAGGACGAAGCGAAAGTGGCCTTGTCTGTGGCGGTTTACAATCACTATAAGCGCATTTTCTTCGGCGGGGACGAAGATGTGGAGCTTCAAAAGAGCAACATTTTGATGCTGGGTCCCACTGGATCCGGCAAGACGCTCTTTGCACAGACATTGGCCCGTATTCTGAAGGTGCCCTTTGCCATTGCCGATGCCACCACGCTTACGGAGGCCGGTTATGTGGGCGACGATGTGGAGAACATCCTCCTGCGTCTTCTGCAGGCTGCGGATTTCGATGTGGAGCGGGCGGAGCACGGCATCATCTATGTGGATGAGATTGATAAGATTGCCCGAAAGAGCGAGAATACGTCTATCACCCGGGATGTCTCGGGTGAGGGCGTGCAGCAGGCTTTGCTGAAAATTGTAGAGGGTACGGTGGCCAACGTACCGCCCCAGGGCGGGCGGAAGCATCCGCACCAGGAGTTCATCCAGGTGAACACGAAAAATATCCTCTTTATCTGCGGCGGAGCCTTTGACGGCCTTGAGAAGATCATTGAGCGGCGGCTGGATCAAAAGAGCATTGGCTTTGGTGCAAATGTCCAGGGGAAAAAGGATAAGGACATCAGCAAGATCCTCCGCGAGGTACAGCCTCATGACATTTTGAAGTTCGGTTTGATCCCCGAACTGGTTGGCCGCCTGCCGGTCATTGCACCGCTGAACGCTTTGAACCGGGCAGATCTGGTTCGTATTCTGACAGAGCCGAAAAATGCTTTGGTAAAACAGTATAAGAAGTTGATGGAGTACGACGACGTGGAGCTGGTGTTTGATCAGGAGGCGCTGGAGGCCATTGCTGATAAGGCCATTGAGCGCAGCATCGGTGCCCGTGGTCTGCGGGCGGTGATGGAGGGAATGCTGACGCAGATCATGTACGACATCCCCTCGGATCCCACCATTGTAAAAGCGGTGATTACCCGCGACTGCGTAGAGGGAACGGGGGAGCCGGTGCTGACCCGCGATCCAAAAAAAATCAGCTATTCTGTGAAATTGAAGACCGGCAAGGGAGAGGGAACGCCTGTTTCCGGGACTGCTTCCCCCGCGTCGGCGTCTTAAAGAGAAACGGAGAGGGGACGCCGCTGGCGCCTCCTTTCCGCTTTTTACCCCATGAGAAAGGAACAACCAAATGGAACTGACAACCTGGAATATTCCCGTACTGGCCCTTCGGGGACTGACGGTATTTCCCCATATGAATCTGACTTTCGATGTGGAGCGGCGGAGCTCCATCGCGGCCCTGGAGCGGGCGATGGAGGGTAATCAGGAGATCTTCCTTGTGACGCAGCGGGAGATCGGTGTTGCATCTCCGGAGGAGAAGGATCTGTATACAATCGGTACTGTATCCCATATCAGCCAGATTCTCCGGCTGTCTCCCACCTCTGTCCGCTGTGTGGTGGAGGGCCGCACCCGTGCACGTCTGCGCCGCCTGTGGCAGACGGAACCCTTTTTGCAGGGAAATGTGGAGTCCATTCCGGAAAATGAAACGTCGGATGCCCTCTCACGCAGCCCCAGAACAGAGGCGCTGCTGCGGCAAACCTATCAACTGTTCGGCGAATATGCAGAGCTGGCGGGCGGTGTGCCGGAAGAGGTGCTCTCCGCAGTGATGGACAGCCGCGATCCAGGCTATTTGGCGGACTTTATCGCCCAAAATGTGGTTCTGCGGCACAATGACAAGCAGGAGATTTTGGAAGAACTGTCGCCTTTTCTGCGCCTGCGGAAGATGAACGGCTTCCTGGTCCGGGAGAATAATGTCCTGGGCTATGAACATGAGATGGAGGGGAAGGTGCGGGAGCAACTGACCCGCACCCAGAAAGAACAGATTCTCCGCACACAGATGCGGGTGATCCAAGGTGAGCTGGGAGAGGGCGAAGAGGGTGACGATGAACTGCAGACCTACCGCCAGCGCATTGTGGAGCTTGAATTAGGCGAGGATCCGGAGAAGCATTTGCTGAAGGAGGTCAACAAGCTGGCCAAGCAGCCCTTTGGAAGCGCTGAGGGCGCCGTTATCCGCAATTATTTGGACGTCTGCCTGGAGATGCCCTGGAAGGAGACAACAAAGGAGCGGGTCAGCGTGGACGCTGCACGGCGGGTGCTGGAGCACGACCACTACGGCCTGGAGAAGGTAAAGGAACGCATTCTGGAAACCATTGCCGTCCGGCAGATGAACCCGGAGGGAAAAGGACAGATTATCTGCTTGGTGGGCCCACCCGGCGTTGGAAAGACCTCCATTGCTATCTCTGTTGCCAAAGCACTGAATCGGAAGCTGGCTCGTCTCTCGCTGGGCGGTGTCCGGGATGAGGCAGATATCCGGGGGCACCGAAAGACTTACATAGGCTCCATGCCTGGCCGCATCATTGAGGCCATCAGCCGCAGCGGGTCTATGAATCCGCTTCTGCTGCTGGACGAAATTGACAAGCTGGGAAATGACTACCGGGGCGATCCGGCATCTGCCCTTTTGGAGGTACTGGACAGCGAACAGAACTACGCGTTCCGGGATCATTTTTTGGAGATCCCCGTGGATCTGAGTAAGGTGATGTTCATCACCACGGCCAACACCACAGAAACGATTCCACGACCGCTGCTGGACCGGATGGAGGTCATCCAGCTCTCCAGCTATACCGACGAGGAAAAGCTGCAGATTGCCAAGCGCCATCTGCTGCCAAAGCAGATGGAAGAGCACGGCTTGAAGAAGGGCAGCCTTCGCATCGGCGATGAGGCGCTGCGCGCTGTCATCCGGGATTACACGCGGGAGTCCGGTGTCCGTCAGCTGGAGCGGCGGCTGGCCGCCATCTGCCGAAAGGCAGATATGCGTCTTTTGAAAGAGAGCGTAAAGCGAATTACCATTACAGAAAAAGACCTGCCGAAACTGTTGGATTGCCAACCGATGCCCGCGTCTTTACACACAGAGAAGGAAGAAATCGGTGTGGTGAACGGGCTGGCTTGGACAGAAGCCGGCGGCGAGATTCTGGAAGTGGAAGTCAACGTGATGGAGGGATCCGGCAAGCTGGAGCTCACCGGCAATCTGGGGGAGGTCATGAAGGAATCTGCCCAGGCGGCACTCTCCTGCCTGCGGAGCCGGGCGGCGGTTTTGGGCATTGAGGAGGACTTCTATAAGACGAAGGACATCCATGTCCATTTCCCGGAGGGCGCCGTGCCGAAGGATGGGCCTTCCGCTGGCATTGCCGTTACCACGGCAATGCTCTCGGCATTGACAGAACGAAAAATCAGAGCCGGCATTGCAATGACCGGCGAGGTAACGTTGCGGGGCCGTGTGCTGCCTATAGGCGGACTGAAGGAGAAGACGATGGCGGCCAAGCGCAATGGCATTGGCACCGTTCTGATCCCAAAAGCCAACGAGCGGGATTTGGAGGAGATTGATCAAACGGTGCGGGCGGCACTGCATTTTGTCACGGTGGAGACGGTGGATCAGGTGTTTGCGGCAGCCCTCTGCCCTGAGGCTATGCCTGTCCGCGAAGATTCCTCTATGCCGGTGGCGGCCTTTGCGCCGGTGAACCGGGATAGCGGAAGTGATGCCGTCCTGCGGCAGTGAAGGAGAATGCATGTCCTTAAATTTTGCAAAAACAGAATTTGTCCGCTCTGCCGCCGCTAGAGAGCACTTCCTGCGGGACGGCCTGCCGCAGTTTGCCTTTGCCGGCCGATCCAACGTGGGAAAATCCTCTGTCATCAACCGTCTTGCAGGACGGAAGAATTTGGCTTATGTGGGGGCCTCTCCCGGAAAGACCACACAGGTAAACTACTTTTTGGTGGACAGGCGGGCCTATCTGGTGGATTTGCCAGGCTACGGCTATGCAAAGGTTTCCAAGGCGGAGAAAGACCGGTGGGGTCGGCTGATGGAGAGCTACTTTCAAGATGAGGGAGATCTTATCACGGTCGGCGTCCTAATTGTGGACATCCGCCATAAGCCAACGGCAGACGACGTCACGATGCATACTTGGTTCCGGGAGACCGGGTGCCCGGAAATTGTAGTCGCCAACAAGCTGGACAAATTGAAGAAGAGCCAGGTGGATCCTGCTCTTACTCTGATTCGGGAGACGTTGGATCTGGGAGGGGAAGACATGCTTGTGCCGTTTTCCGCGGAAAAGGGAAGCGGCAAGGAGGAGCTTTTGCGGCTGCTGAGTGCTGCTTGTGAAGGCTGAGAAAAGGGAACGGCTGCCGCTGTTCCCTTTCAGCTTATGCAGAAGTGATATTTCTGGGTTTGATTCCAGCTGCGGAAGGGGGGGCTCTTGAAAATTCAGTGAATACCGAGAGAAAACAGACGAAGCCCACTGCCTTTCTGAAAAGAGCTCTGTCCAGCTTTTTTGCGGAAAATCTTCGCTACCCCCTATGCAAATGCAGAAAAATACGATAGAATATATCCGTATAAATTTGATTCCGAATAACGGAGGCGTTGTGATGGAAAAACCTGTTTATAAGCGCGTGCTGCTGAAAATCAGCGGAGAGGCACTGGCCGGCGACAAGCACACCGGCCTGGATTTCGAAGTCATCGGCCAAGTGTGTGATGTGATTCATGAATGCTTGGATATGGGGGTCCAGGTGGGCCTTGTGGTAGGCGGCGGAAACTTCTGGCGCGGTGTCAAGGACGGCGGCGGAAAAATGGAACGGACCCGGGCCGACCATATGGGGATGCTGGCGACGGTTCTGAACTGTCTGGCTGTGGCCGATGTGTGCGAGCAGAAGGGAATCCCCGTCCGTGTGCAGACCGCCATTGAAATGCGTTCCATTGCAGAGCCCTATATCCGCTCCAGAGCCATCCGGCACCTGGAAAAGGGCCGTGTGGTGATTTTTGGCTGCGGAACCGGAAATCCGTTTTTCTCCACGGATACGGCGGCTGTCCTGCGGGCGGCGGAGATCAATGCCGATGTCATTTTGCTGGCCAAGAATGTGGATGGTGTCTACAATGCGGATCCGGTGAAGGATCCCAATGCGGTGAAGTATGACACCATCACCTATGATGATGTGCTGGCGCAGCATCTGATGGTGATGGATTCCACGGCCACGTCTCTCTCTATGGATAATCATATCCCCGTTCTGCTGTTTGCTCTGAAGGATCCCCAAAATATCATCCGGGCACTATGCGGCGAGAAGGTGGGTACCATCGTACAGGAATAACGGGCGTTAAGCGCCGGAACGGCGCGTTTCCATATCCCGAGAACAGCATGATGAAAGGAAGGAACACCACGATGTTGAAGGATGACTACAAAATTTATGAGGAGAAGATGAGAAAAAGCATTGACTCTGTGGCTGCGGACTTTGGTTCCGTCCGTGCAGGCAGGGCCAACGCCTCCGTATTGGATCGCATTATGGTGGACTATTACGGCAGTCCCACGCCCATTCAGCAGATTGCGGCCATCTCCTCTCCGGATCCACGGGCACTGGTAATTCAGCCGTGGGACGGAACAGCGCTGAAGTCCATTGAGAAGGCAATTCAAAACTCTGATCTTGGTATCAACCCTCAAAATGATGGCAAGTGTATTCGCTTGTCATTCCCGCAGCTGACGGAGGAACGCCGTAAGGAGCTGGTAAAGCAGATCCATAAGTATGCGGAAAATGGCAAGGTGGCGGTACGGAATATCCGCCGGGATGCCATGGAGGTATTCAAGAAAAAAGAAAAGGCTTCTGAGATTACAGAAGATGACCTGAAGCAGGCCGAGAAGGACTTGCAGAAGCTGACCGATGACAGCTGCAAGAAGCTGGACGAGCTGCTGGCCAAAAAAGAAAAGGAATTGATGGCGGTCTGATGACGGATATGATCAAAACCAACGATACGGC
Source organism: Oscillibacter sp. PC13 (assembly GCF_900115635.1). Taxonomy (GTDB): domain Bacteria; phylum Bacillota; class Clostridia; order Oscillospirales; family Oscillospiraceae; genus Oscillibacter. The sequence goes on from NZ_FOXE01000009.1 coordinate 23,590, forward strand.
GGGGCAGGCGGTTCGTCTGCCTCGCCACATCGCTATTATTATGGACGGCAACGGCCGTTGGGCCACAAGGCGGGGCCTGCCCCGGACCGCCGGCCACAAGGCGGGGGCCGAGACCTTCCGCCGTATCGCAACCTATTGCAAAAATATCGGCATACAGTACCTGACGGTGTATGCCTTTTCTACGGAGAACTGGAAGCGCTCCGCGGATGAGGTCGGGGCCATTATGGCACTTTTGAAGAAGTACCTGCTGGAGGCGGTTGACACCATGGAGCGGGATCATATCCGCCTTCACTTCCTTGGGGACATGAGCCCGATTTCTCCGGAGCTGCGGGCGCTGGCCAGGGAGACGGATGAGATTACGGAGCATCTTTCCATAGATGACTTCCAGGCAAACGTATGTCTGAACTACGGCGGCCGGGATGAGATTTTGCGGGCGGTACGGCAGTTTGCTGCCGACTGCGCCGCAGGGGAGCGAACGCCGGAGGAGCTGGACGATGCATTGTTTTCCTCCTATCTGGATACCCGGGGAATCCCGGATCCGGATCTCATCATCCGCCCAAGCGGAGAACTGCGTCTCAGCAATTTTCTGCTGTGGCAGTGCGCGTATTCGGAGTTTTATTTCACCGATGCGCTATGGCCGGACTTTGACGAGGCGGAGTTGGATCGTGCCATTGCAGCCTATCAGAAACGGGACCGCCGGTTCGGCGGCGTAAAGAAATAAAGACTTGGGAGGACGGTTGCATGAAACAGAGATGGCTGGTGGTGGTAGTTGGACTGCCGCTGATGCTGTTGGTTTTGCTGGCCTGTCCCAGCTGGGCGACCATGCTGCTGGTCTGCGGAATTTCGGCAATCGCTGCTTACGAACTGCTTCACGTGGCAGGAAAGAACGTGCCGAAGGCGGTCTGCGTGTTCACCATGCTGGCGGCGGTGGGGCAGAGCTGGGTGGTTTATGACGAGCGAAAGTGGAGCACAGCAGTTGGCCTCGTCACCTATGGAAGCCAAGAAGGGGCGCCTATTGACCGGCTTTGGATTTTGCCGCTGGCCTTTGTGATGATCCTCTTCCTTGCGGCGGTACGCGCCTATGAAAAGGAACTGACCATCCCCTTCACAGATCTTTGCATCGCCGTCATGGGCGGTATTGTGTTCCCCATGATGTACAGCTGCATTTTCCTGCTGCGGATGCAGCCCGACTATGGGAAACTATATGTGCTGGCTCCATTTGCGGTGGCCTTTCTCGGTGATGCCTTTGCCATGTATGGCGGGATGCTCTTGAAGGGGCCGAAGATGTCCCCCCGGGTCAGCCCCCACAAGACATGGTCGGGGGCGGTTTCAGGCGTGGTCGGCGGCGTTTTGGGTCTTGTGGTGCTTGGTTTTATCGGCAGCAAATGGCTTGGCTATGAGCCGAATTACCGGTATCTGGTGGAAGCGGGTATCGCCGCCAACGTGCTGGGGCAGCTGGGGGATCTCTCCATGTCCCTCATCAAACGGGAGGCGGGAGTGAAGGATTACAGCCACCTCTTTTTGACCCACGGCGGAATGCTGGATCGCTTTGATTCTTCTATGTTTATCGCACCTGTCATATATTTGTACGTGGCCGAGGGCATGTTATGAGCAAAACAATTTCAATTCTTGGCTCCACCGGATCTATTGGCCGCCAGACCCTGGACGTGGCGGAACAGCTTGGGCTGCAGGTGGCGGCGCTGACTGCCCATTCCAGTGTGGACCGGATGGAAGAGCAGGTGCGGAGATTCCACCCCCGCTTGGCTGTGATGACCAACGAGGCAGCAGCCCGGGATTTGGCCGTGCGCCTGGCAGATATGGATACCCGCGTCTGCGGCGGCTTTGACGCATTGAAAGAGGCTGCCACAATTCCTGAGGCCGACACTGTGGTGACCGCCGTGGTGGGAATGGTGGGGCTGCGGCCGACCCTGGCCGCCATTCGGGAGAAAAAGCGCATCGCTCTGGCCAATAAGGAGACACTGGTATGTGCCGGGCAGCTGGTGATGGATGCGGCGGAGGCATCCGGCGCGGAGATTGTGCCGGTGGACTCCGAGCACTCCGCCATTTTTCAGTGCCTGCAGGGATGTGCGGACCGGCGGGAGATCAAGCGGCTGATTCTCACCTGCTCAGGCGGGCCTTTCTATGGCATGACCTACGGGGAAGTGGGCAAAATGACCAAGGCGGATGCGCTGAAGCATCCCAATTGGAAGATGGGACCCAAAATCACGGTGGACTGTGCAACCTTGATGAACAAGGGGCTGGAGGTTATTGAGGCCATGCGTCTCTACCGTTTGCCATTGGAGCAGGTGAGCGTGGTGGTTCATCGGCAGAGTATTATCCACTCTCTGGTGGAGTTCCGGGATGGGGCGGTGCTGGCACAGTTGGGCACGCCGGATATGCGGCTGCCGATCCGCTATGCCATGACGTACCCCAACCGGGGAGAAAACCCGGCCGAACCGCTGGACTTGCTGACGTGCCCGCCGCTGACTTTTTCGGCGCCGGACCGGGGAGCGTTTCCCTGTCTGCGTCTGGCGGAGGAGGCGGCCCTGGAGGGCGGGACCGCCTGCGCTGTTTTGAACGGTGCCAACGAGGAGGCCGTGCGTCTGTTCCTGGCGGATCGCATCGGATTTCACGATATTCCCCGGCTGGTGGCTGAGGCCAGGGCGGCGGTACCCGTCTGCCCGAATCCGACGCTGGAGGAAATCCTGGCAGCGGACGCCGCCGCCAGGCGGAGCGTGCTGGAAAAATCGCAATTATAGGAGTTTTTGCATGACATTCGTATATATCCTGGCGGCAGTTTTGATTTTCGGCGTGCTGGTGGCAGTCCACGAACTTGGCCATTTTATCACGGCGAAGCTTTGTGGCGTGCGTGTCAACGAATTTTCCATCGGCATGGGCCCGGCTATTTGGAGCCGGCAGCGGGGAGAGACCCTGTATGCCCTGCGGGCCTTGCCTGTGGGCGGATATTGTGCCATGGAGGGGGAGGACGAGGATTCCGGAGATGACCGGGCGCTGGTGCGTCAGAGCTTTTGGAAGCAGCTGCTGATTTTTGCGGCCGGCTCTTTCATGAACCTGCTGGCTGGCTTTTTGATCATTCTTGTCCTGTACAGCAGTGCGTCTGGCTTTTACACAGCAGAGATTGTGAATTTTGCGCCGGAACTGCAGCAGCGTGGGACGGACGGCCTGCAGGCTGGAGACGAGCTGTGGTCCATTGATGGGGAACGGGTATATCTATACAGTGACATCAGCTTGCTGCTGGGGCTGAATCGAACGGGTGTGTTCGATCTGGTGGTACTGAGGGACGGGGAAAAAATGTCGCTGGAGAATGTCTCTCTGCCTAGACAGGAGTATACTTCCACCGACGGTGTCAGCAAGTATACCGGCGTGGGGTTGTATTTTGGCAATGTGGAGCCTGCCACTCTGGGCGGCAGACTGAAGAACACCTGGCTGAACACAGTGGATTTTATCCGAGTGGTGAGGCTCAGCCTGCAGATGCTGCTCTCCGGCGAGGCGGGCATGAAAGATCTGAGCGGGCCGGTGGGCATTGTTTCCACGATTACCGAAGTTGGCACAGCCTCCGAGAGTGTTGGGGCCGCGGTGGAGAACATTGCCTATTTTGCCGCCATGCTGGCAGTGAATCTGGCTGTGATGAATATGCTGCCCATTCCTGCGCTGGATGGAGGTAAGATTCTGTTTCTGACGCTGGACACGGTTTCTATGAAGCTGTTCCGCAAACGGATTCCGGAGCGGTATGAGGCTGTGGTGAATACGGCGGGATTCGTCATTCTGATGGGCTTTATGCTGATTGTGACATTCCATGATGTGTTTAAGCTGTTTCAGTGACGGGAGGCATAAGAATGACAAAACAACTGCTGGTAGGGAAGGTGGCTGTGGGCGGCGGCGCCCCGGTGTCCATCCAGTCCATGTGCAATACGAAAACGGATGATGTGGCCGCTACTGTGGCACAGATCAAGGCACTGGAGGCCGCTGGATGTGAGATCATCCGGGTGGCCATTCCGGATCAGGCGGCGGCGGAGGCAGTGGATCGCATCAAGGAGCAGATTGGAATCCCGTTGATCGCCGACATCCACTTCAACTACAAATTTGCCCTGGAATGCGCCCAGCGGGGAATTGACGCCATCCGCATCAACCCAGGCAATATCGGCGGGGAGGAAAAGGTGAAGGCCGTGGCGGACATCTGCCGCCAAAAGGGAATTCCCATCCGCATCGGCGTCAACGGCGGATCGCTGGAAAAGGAGCTGCGGGCGAAATATGGAGGCGTCACTGCCGAGGCTTTGGTGGAGAGCGCCATGGGCCATGCGGCCCTGCTGAACAGGTTCGACTTTGACGACATTGCGATCTCCGTGAAATGCTCCGACGTGCCGCTGACCATGGCAGCTTACCGCCTTCTCTCGGAGCGGACGGACTACCCGCTGCATCTGGGCGTTACAGAGGCGGGGACGCCCTCTATGGGACTGGTGAAGTCCGCCATAGGCATCGGAGGTCTGCTGTGCATGGGCATTGGAGACACCATCCGGGTGACGCTGACGGCGGACCCGGTGGAGGAGATCTATGCCGCCAAGAAAATTTTGAAGGCGGCGGGGCTGCGAAAAGAGGATGTGAACCTGATTGCCTGCCCCACCTGCGGCCGCACCCGCATTGATTTAATCCCCATGGCGGAGGAAGTGGAGCGGCGGCTGGCGAACTGTACTAAGAACATCACCGTAGCAGTCATGGGATGTGCGGTCAACGGCCCAGGAGAGGCTGCTGCAGCCGATATTGGTATCGCCGGCGGTAAGGGTGAGGGATTGATTTTCCGAAAAGGAAAAATCCTTTACAAGGTTCCGCAGGAGCGGCTTGTGGATAAACTGTTGGAGGAGATTGAACGGCTGTAAGAACGCTTTGGGGGACCGGGGGGAGTGCGGAATGAATCGCCCGCAAAGAAATTTGTTGTTTTGGACGGTTGTTTTGGCGCTTTTTTTGATACAGCTGTATTTGGAAATGCGGCAGGGCGAAGTACATTGGCAGGATAACCATTTTGGCAGTGATGCTTTACCGTCTCCACGATCCTTCCAAATGGCCAAAGCTGTAACGGTGCAATATCCCATTGAAGAGCAGAGAGGAAACCATGTCGAAAGATATCCCATTTTTTGAAATGTTTACAGAGCTGCAGCTCTCCGGAGAGCTGCGGCTAAAGCTGGCCGGTGCTGTCCTGACCGGCGCCAGCATTGACCAAGGGCAGATGACCATGGCGCTGCAGCTGACGGTCCGAACACAGATGGCGGAGGAGGATCTGGAGGATCTGAAGCGGATGATCACCGCTGTCTACGGATTCCGCCAGGTGGAAATTACGCTTACCTGCAAGGCACCAACGGCACCAGTTTCCCTGTCCGCTCCGGTGGCTTCTGCCCCGGCGGCGGGGGAGAAGAAGGCGGCTGTCTCCAAAATCCTGATGGGCAAGCCCATTAAGACCCGGCCGGGTCCCATGAAGGATTTAGATTTGAAGATGGGTAGCGCCACCGTGGCAGGAAAGGTCTTTGCTTTTGAATGCCGGGAGACCCGGCGCCCTGGTATGTGGCGGCTGAGCTTTGACATGACGGACTATACCAACTCCGTTACCGTTCAAAAGAATCTGACCACCAAGGAGGCCCAGACACTGGAGGGAGCTATCAAGCCCGGCATGTGGCTGTGCGTCCAGGGAAAAATGGAACCCACCTGGGACGGCAAGGATATCCAGCTGAATCCCTATCATATCAACGTGATTACCCATGAGGAGCGCCAGGACACTGCAAAAGAGAAGCGGGTGGAACTGCACCTACATACAAAGATGAGCAACATGGACGCTCTGACGGACACGAAGGAAGTGGTACAGGAAGCCATCCGCTGGGGACACCCTGCCATTGCCATCACGGATCACGGTGTTGCCCAGTCCTTCCCGGATGCCTGGCATGCTGCGGGGGACAAGATTAAAATCCTCTACGGTGTGGAGGGGTATTTTGTCAATAATATTGACGATCGGGTGGCGGTTCACGGTACGCAGGACTGCGGTCTGGACGATGAGTTTGTGTGCTTTGACATCGAGACTACCGGATTGAAGGTGGACCGGGAGGCCATTACGGAAATCGGCGCAGTGGTGCTGAAAAACGGAGAAATCGCGGAGCGGTTTCAGACCTTTGTGAATCCCAATCGCCGCCTGACTCCAGAGATCATCGGCCTGACTGGGATCACCGATGAGATGCTCAAAGACGCCCCTCAGCTCAAAGAGGCCCTGACGGAGTTTTTGAAATTTGTAAACGGCCGGCCTCTGGCAGCACACAACGCAGAGTTCGATATCGGCTTCATTCGGGCGGGCTGCAAAAAGGTGGGGCTGGCTTTTAACCCCACCTACGTGGACTCCTTGATTCTGGCTCAGAATCTGCTGCCGCATCTGCATAAGTATAAGCTGGATATCGTGGCAGAGGAACTGGATCTGCCCGCTTTCAACCACCACCGGGCCAGCGATGACGCTGCCACGGTGGGCTATATGCTGATTCCGTTCTGGAAGATGCTCCATGACAAGGGCATCCACACCCTTCAGGCAGTGAATGGGGAGATGGAGAAGCTGCGTCCGTTGGGCAGTAAGACCAACCGCTTTCCAAAACACATTATTCTGATTGCCAAAAATAAGGTGGGGCTGAAGAATCTCTATCAGATGATTTCTGCCTCCAACCTGAAGTATTTCAAGCGGGTGCCCACCATCCCCAAGAGCCTTCTGAAGGAGCACCGGGAGGGTATCATCGTCGGATCCGCCTGTGAGGCTGGCGAGTTATTCCGGGCGGTGGCGGACCACAAGGATTGGGACGAGCTAAAGCGCATCGCCTCCTTCTATGACTATCTGGAAATCCAGCCCCTCTGCAACAATGCCTTTATGCTGCGCAACGGGGACATCCAGAGTGAGGAGGAGCTGCGGGAATTCAACCGTACCATCGTCCGATTGGGCGAGGAGCTTGGAAAACCCGTCTGCGCCACTGGTGACGTCCACTTCCGGGAGCCAGAGGACGAGGTATACCGCCGCATTCTGCTGGCCTCCAAGAAGTTTCCGGATGCCAACGCACCGTTGCCCATCTACTTCAAGACCACCGACGAGATGCTGGAGGAATTCCGGTATCTGGGGGAGGAGAAGGCCTATGAGGTGGTGGTCACCAACACCAGGGCGATTGCGGACATGGTGGAAACCTTTGAACTCCTCCCTCCGGATCTGTTTCCCCCGCGTCTGGCCAACTCAGAAGAGGATCTGAACCGCCTGGTGTGGGAGAAGGTTCACAGACTGTATGGGGAGAACCCGCCCCAGCTGATTATAGACCGGCTGAATGTGGAGCTGGGAGGCATTCTGGGCAAGTATGACGTGGTGTACATGTCCGCCCAGAAATTAGTGCAGCGCTCTTTGGAAAATGGCTATCTGGTGGGCTCCAGAGGGTCGGTTGGATCGTCACTGGTGGCCTATATGTCCGGCATTACGGAGGTGAACTCCCTGCCGCCCCACTACCGTTGCCCAAACTGCAAGCACACGGAGTTCATTATGGACGGTTCCTATGGCTGCGGTGCTGATATGCCGGATAAGATCTGCCCGAAGTGCGGAACAAAGTACGAAAAGGACGGATTTGACATTCCCTTTGAGACCTTTTTGGGCTTTGGCGGCGGCAAGGTTCCGGATATCGATTTGAACTTCTCCGGCGAGTATCAGGCCCGGGCCCACCGCCACGCCATTGAGATGTTCGGCGAGACGCAGGTGTTCCGGGCGGGCACCATCGGTACCCTGGCGGAGAAAACCGCCTATGGCTTTGTGAAGAAGTACCTGGAGGAGAACGGCATGGTGGCCGGCAGGGCGGAGGAGAACCGTCTGACCTTGGGATGCGTCGGTGCACGGCGTACCACTGGCCAGCACCCTGGCGGCCTGGTAGTTGTCCCGGACGACATGGATATGGAGGACTTCTGCCCCGTCCAGCATCCCGCGGATGCCGATGACTCTGACACCATTACAACACATTTTGAATATCACTCCATGGAGGCAAATCTTCTGAAGCTGGACATGCTGGGACATGATGACCCCACCATGGTCCGCATGATGCAGGACTTGACCGGCGTGGATCCCCACGACATCCCGCTGGACGACCCGGACACCATGTCCATCTTCACGTCCAGCAAGGTGCTTGGGTACGAAAATGACGAGTTGCTGGGCCCAACTGGCGCCGTAGCCATTCCGGAATTCAACACCCGGTTCACCCGTCAGATGCTGGTGGATACCCAGCCAAAGGACTTCAACACCCTGGTGCGGCTCTCCGGATTTTCCCACGGCACGGATGTGTGGCTGGGCAATGCCCGGGAACTGATCGTGGGCGGTACAGCCAGCGTTTTGGAAACAGTGGGCTGCCGTGACGACATCATGCTGTACCTGATATCAAAGGGCCTGGATCCCAAGATGAGCTTTAAAATCATGGAGAAGGTCCGAAAGGGCAAGGTGAAGAAAGGCGGCTTTGACGAAGGCTGGGTAGAGGCTATGCGGGAGCACGATGTGCCGGAGTGGTACATTGAGTCTCTGGCAAAAATCGGTTACCTGTTTCCGAAGGCCCACGCAGTGGCCTACGTGATGATGGCCTTTCGCATCGCCTGGTTCAAGGTTCATGAGCCGCTGGCTTTCTATGCGACCTTTTTCTCTATCCGGGCAAAGGCCTTTGACGCGGAGTTCTGCTGTGCCGGTATGGATGCGGTGAAACGGAAGATTCGGGAGATTGAAAATAACAAGGATGCCACCGCAGTGGAGCAGAACCTGCTGACTACATTGGAGGTTTGCTATGAGTTCTACCTTCGGGGGTTCCACTTTGACACCATCAATATTTACGAGTCTGAGGCCACCAAGTTCAAAGTAACGGAAAAAGGGCTTCTGCCTCCGTTTGTGTCAGTTCACGGATTGGGCGAGTCAGCGGCCATTGACACAGTGGAGAAGCGGAAAGGGAAAAGCTTTGTCTCCATTGAGGAGTTTGCCATGTGCTGCAATAAGCTCTCCAAAACTCATATCGAGCAGCTGAAAGCCTTGGGAGCCTTTGCCGGGATGGCGGAAACCAGCCAAATGACGCTGTTTTAAAAGGCGTCCGACCACTGGGATCAGGATAGGACGCTTTTTATCCTGTATGGGACAAGTGCATTTTCGGGTAAAAAAGGACTGCGTTCTCTTGAACGCAGTCCTTTTTCTTTACTTTTCCAACTTCGCGTTGCATTTTGCCAGGAACTTTTCGCTTTTGATGACAGCTCTGGTGTGCGTGCCTGCGCCGATGGGGCCTTTCTCGTCCCAGGCTTTTACGGCAAAGTCAACCATTTTCCCGTTTTCAGACACGGCCGTAATCTCTGCCTCCGCCCAGACAGTCATACCTATGGGTGTTGGGGCGTCATGACTGACGTCCAGATGGGTGCCTACGCTGCCCTGTTCTCCCTCTAAAAAAGTCTGCAGACAGGTCATGGCGGCGTTCTCCATCATGGCGCACAGATAGGGGGTGCCGAATACCGGAAGGGCACCGGAGCCGATGGTGGCAGCGGTCAATTCATCTGTCACGGTCTGCTCTATCTGACACTTGGTTCCAATCAAAATCATAGGGAAATCCTCCTTTGTATGTTCCCGCTCAGTTTACATGATTTTCCCGAACTTGGCAAGAGAAAAGGCCGATGCTGTTTGGCACCGGCCTTCTGGATTCAAATTCCAAGTTCTGTCCACAAGTCATTGTACAGCGTCAACGTCTCGTCCGGCAGATTTTCATAGACCTCGCAACGATCCAGAACACTCTGGGGAGCGGCCATGATCTCGTACAGCTCGCTGTCAAGCGGCTCGCCGTAGGTTTCCTCGTAATAGGAGGGATACTGCTCCAATGCCTCAGTATTGGGGGAGGCGTACCAGATATAGTCCATGTTCCGCAGGTTGGCATCTGTGGAGGCAATGAAATTGATCCAAGCCTCAGCCTCCTCTTTGTGCTGTGCGTCCTTCAGTACACACATGGCATCCACAAACCAATTGGATCCCTCATCCGGCACCACATATTTGAGATCCGGGTTGTTCTCCAGCATGGTCAGGTAGTCGCCGGCGTAGTACATGGCAATGGCAGCATTTCCGCCCTCCATCTTCTGGAATACCTGGTCCATAACAAAGGCCTGGTACACGCCTTTCTCCTTCGCATCCGCCAGCAGCTGATAGGCCTCCCGAATCTGGGCCTCGTCGGTGGTATTCAGGGAGTAACCCAGATCCAAAAGGGCGGCGCCCAAAGCATCACGGGAGTTGTTGATCATCAGGATATCTCCTGCATACCGCTCGTCAAACATGGCGTCCCAGCTGGTGATGGGATCCTCCACCATGGTGGAGTTGTAAATGATGCCCAAGGTGCCCCAGGTGTAAGGAACCGTATACTTATTCTCCGGGTCAAAGCTCAGTCCCTTGTACTGGTCGTCAATCAGGGCATAGTTGGGAATATTGTCGTAGTTCAGCTCCGCCAGCATACCTTCTTTGATTAAACGCGCAATCATATAGTCAGATGGGACGATAACGTCGAAATCTCCAGCGCCTGTTTTCAGCAGGGAATACAGGGCCTCGTTGCTCTCTGCGGTCTGGTAATTGACTTCAATGCCGGTCTCGTCCTCGAATTGATAGATCAAGTCCTCGTCAATATATTCACCCCAGCTGCACACGTTCACAACGCGCTTGCCGCCGCCGTCACTGCCGCCGGTGCTCTCACCGTTTTGAGAGGTGGCGTTTCCGCCGCATCCGGTCAGGAACAGGGCCATCAAAATGGCACAGGCTACTGTTTTTTTCAATTGATCATTCCTCCAATATATTGTTAATCGTATTTCAAGACTCCTCAGGAGTCAGGAAATCAAAAGATTACGTCCGCCGGCGCAAGGCGGCTTTCTCCTGCCGGGCCTCCCGGATGTTGACGATGGCCAGCAGCGTCAGCACGGTGACAAACAGCAGGGTGGAAATGGCGTTGATTTGCGGGCTGACCCGCTTTTTGGTCATGCCGTAGATTGTCATCGCCAGGGTAGAGGCTGAGGAACCGGCCGTGAAGTAGCTGATGATAAAATCGTCAATACTCATGGTAAAGGCTGTCAGCGCGCCTGAGACGATGCCGGGCTTAATCTCGGGGATGATGACTTTCCAGAAGGCCTGCATCCAGGTGCAGCCCAGATCCTGGGCTGCGTCCACCAGATTTTTGTCCATTTGCCGCAGCTTGGGGCCCACGGACAAAATGACATAGGGGATGTTGAAGGTGACATGCGCAATCAGCAATGTGCCGAAGCCCATGGTCAGCCGGGTGGGGAGCTGGAACAGTCCCAGCGTGTTGAACCAGGAGGCAAATGCTCCCCAACCGTTGAAAAAGGCCACAAAGAACAGGCACATGGAGACACCAGTCACAATATCCGCGTTCATCATCGGAATATTATTGACCGTCATCAGCGGCTCCCGGACCCGCCGCCGCATAGCAAAAAAGCCGATGGCAGCAAAAGTGCCGGCAATGGTGGCGATAACCGTGGCCAGGAAGGACACCAGAAGCGTGGTGGACAGGCTTTGAATGATGAGGCGGTTGCTCAGCAGTTTTCCATACCACTCCAGGGAAAAGCCTTTCCAGACGGAGGAGCTGGTGCCGGCGTTGAAAGAGAAGACGATCAGCACAAAAATGGGGGCGTACAGAAACAAAAACACCAACGCCATAAAAAGCCTGCTTCCAATGGAATTACGCCGTTTCATAGCATCACCGCCTGTTCCTCACCCTCACCGAAGCGGTTCATGACGACCATGCAGATGACCACAATGATCATCATGACGAGGGAAATGGCTGCACCCAACTGGGGATTGTAAGCTCCGCCCAGGAATTGCCGCTCAATCAAATCGCCCAGCAAAAGCTCCGTTCCGCCGCCCAGCATGGTGCTGATGGCAAAGGTGGAAACCGAGGGGACGAACACCATGGTGATGCCAGAGAGCACACCGGGGAGGGAGAGGGGCAGGATGACCCGCTGAAAAACATGGAAGGAGTTGGCGCCAAGGTCCCTGGCTGCCTCCAGAAGAGAGTGATCCAGCTTGACGATAACGGAGTAAATAGGCAGGATCATGAAGGGGAGATAGTTGTAAACCATGCCCAGCACCACGGCACCTTGAGTATTGATCATCCGGAAAAATTGAAGATTCGTCCCAAAGATACTGTTGTACAGCGCGATAATCCCTATTTTTTGAAACAACTGGTTCAAAAGGCCATTGTTCTCCAGAAGCGTCATCCAGGAATAAGTCCGCAGCAGGAAATTCATCCACATGGGCAGCATGATAAGCACCATGGCCACCCGCTGAAAGCGGAGGCCCTCCTTGGCCATCATATAGGACACGGGATAACCGATGGCTACACAGATGACAGTAGCGATAGTGGCCAGCTTGAAGGAGCGACCGAATACCACGGCATAGGTGCCCATGCGGGTAAAGTTCTCAAATGTGAAGCCTCCGTCGGCAGAGGAGAAGGCATAGACCACCACCATGAGAATGGGGGCTACCACAAACAGGGCCATCCATACCACATAGGGAAACGCGAAAAAAGAGAGCTTATTCTTCATCCCCGCTCTCCTCCTCGTCCAGCTCGATGCTGGCATCGTCCAATTCATCGTACTCTTCAGAGAAGGAGGAGTAATCGCCGAACATTCCGGAGTATGCGCTTTTTTTCATAATATGGATGCCGTCTGGATCAATTTTGATGCCGATTTTAGCGCCTCCAGGAGAGTGATCCGTGGTTTGAATCAACCATTTGAAGCCCTTGAAGTCCACAATGATATCGTACTGCAGGCCCTTGAAGGTCACGTTGGTGACTGTGCCCACCAGCTGGCCCTGCTCCACGGGGACAATGTCGATATCTTCGGGGCGGATGACCACATCCACCGGCTCATTTTCTGTAAAGCCGCCATCCAGGCAGGGGAATTCCTTGCCGTACATCTTCACCAGGTTATCCCGGACCATCACGCCGTCAATAATATTGGACTCACCGATGAAATCCGCCACAAAGGCGTTCTTCGGCTCGTTGTAAATATCCTCAGGCGTGCCGATTTGCTGAACGGTGCCCTTATCCATTACCACAATGGTGTCGGACATGGTCAGGGCCTCCTCCTGGTCGTGGGTCACATAGATGAAGGTAATGCCCACCTGCTGCTGGATACGCTTCAGCTCGATCTGCATATCCTTGCGGAGCTTCAGATCCAGGGCGCCAAGAGGTTCGTCCAGGAGCAGTACCTTGGGCCTGTTTATCAGCGCTCTTGCAATGGCAACGCGCTGCTGCTGCCCGCCGGAGAGCGCATCCGGCTTGCGGTGCTCAAAGCCCTTGAGACTGATGACGCCCAGCATCTCCATCACCCGATCGTGAATTTCCTCCTCGGGGATTTTTACCTTGCGCTTGCCGGTGGGATCCTTCGGATCCGGACGTCTCTGCATCCGCAGACCGAAGGCAATGTTTTCGTAGACGTTCAGATGCGGAAACAGGGCATACTTTTGGAACACCGTGTTGATCTGCCGCTGATGGGGCGGAACGTCATTAATCCTCACACCGTCAAACAGGACGTCTCCGGACGTAGGTGTCGCGAAGCCGCCGATCATCCGCAGTGTGGTGGTCTTGCCGCACCCACTGGGTCCAAGCAGTGTGAGGAATTCCTTATCATGAATACATAAATTTAAGTGATCGAGAACAAGCTCGTCGTCGTACGCCATGCAGAGATCCTGCAGGCGAATCAACTCTTTGGACAATACATCCTCCCCCATTTCATCCATGTTTTTGAAATCATTATGAAAGCCTCTTTTCTCTGTTGAGGGGGAACCTTTCTCGTCGAAATTCAGCAATTATAAAATATATCGGAACTGCCTGAAAATGTCAAGGGAATTGCGGGTAAAATACCTTATTCAGCAAGGAAAAGGGCCGTTTAGAGGCGTGGGAAATACTTCTCCTGAAATGGGACCTCTTCCACAGTGAATTCCCGGCCGCGGAGATAATTCAAAACGCCGGCGTCTGTTGGAAAAGAGAAGGAGAGCTTGTAGGAATAAAGGGCCTGGCGGGTTTCGTGGTACTGCCGGTTAACGGCACCGTTTCCATACTTGCCGTCGCCCAAAAGCGGGCACCCGATTTCCGCCATGGAGACGCGGATCTGGTGGGTTCGCCCTGTGAGGAGGCGGCACTCCACCAAAGAGAGAGGGCCACGGGACTCCATGGTCTTGTATAGCGTCACAGCCGTTTTCCCGCCTGGAATCGGTCTGTGGTAGAAGGAGACTTCCTTCTTTGCCTCATCCTTCAAAAGAAATCCCTCAATTTTCCCCTCAGCAGGGCGCGGATGACCTACCGTAATGCAGAGGTAGGACTTTTCCACCTCATGGGACTTGATCTTTTCATTCATGATCCGCAGTGTCTCTGCATTTTTGGCGGCAATCACAATCCCGCCGGTGTTCCGGTCAATCCGGTTACAGAGGGCAGGGGCGAAGGCGTGCTCCCATTTTGGATTCCATTCCCGTTTTTGGTAAAGATATGCCTGAATGTGATTGATGAGGGTGTTGACCTTCTCCGTCTCGTCGGCATGGACCACTATGCCGGGCCGCTTATCCACCAGAAGAAGATTTTCATCCTCATACACAATGGTCAGCTTTGGCTGAAAGAGCGTCAGAAATAGATTTTCCTCTGAGGGCTTGTCAAAAAACTCATCGTTGATATATAATTGTAAAATATCGCCGCTTTCCAACCGGACATCCCGCTTGGAGCCGCGTCCGTTCACTTTAATCCGTTTGAGGCGGATGTACTTTTGCAGCAGAGCTGGCGGAAGCAGCGGCAGATTTTTGGCGACAAAACGGTCCAACCGCTGCCCGGCATCATTTTTTCCAATGGTAAATTCCCGCATAGAGGCCCTCCAGAGATGGTATGATAACTACCATCTATCATACCCGTTTCCCCGACAGTTGTAAAGCGGAGCGGAGGAAAGATTTCTGCTGGCAGTTCCAAACTTTGCCAGCGGAGGAGAGAGAACGGCATCTGCGAAAAAGTAGCAGAAATTTGAAAAAATTGTTTGACAACGAGTTCTGAATCCCTTATAATACTACTCGTGTCATTGCGAGGTAGATTATGCTTTTAGACGTAAAATCCATTTTGCACACGCCGGGTAAAAGCCTGAGCTTTCAATTTGAGATGGATCTCTCAGGTATGGAGTTTGGAGGGCGATATCCGGTGAGCCGTCCCGTCGCTGTGGAGGGCAGTGTGCGCAACACCGCAGATGTGCTGGAGTTAGAGCTGACGGCCAGGACAACCTTGGATGCGGTCTGTGACCGCTGCGGCAAGGCGTTTTCCCAGGAGAAGGAGATCTCATACGGCTGTCTTTTGGCAGAGGAGCTCCAGAATGAGGAGAATGACGAGATCGTGGTGCTGGAGGATGGAAAGGCGGATGTGGGCGACCTGGCCCGTACGGCATTTGTCCTTGGAATGGATACCAAAACATTGTGTTCGGAAGATTGTAAGGGATTGTGCCCACGGTGTGGTGCTGATCTGAACCTCGGCCCCTGCTCCTGCAAAAAGGAAGTGGACCCGCGGCTCGCAGTCCTGGCCAAGCTTTTGGAGAACAAGGAGAACGAATGAATAAGGCCGGGGAACTCCCCATTGCCTTTGAAAGATCAAGGAGGTGTCACAATGGCAGTACCTAAGGGAAAAGTATCCAAAGCAAGACGCGACAAGCGCCGCAGCTCCGTTTGGAAGCTGGAGGCTCCCGGTCTCGTCGCATGCCCGAAATGCGGTGCGCTGCACCTGCCTCACAGAATGTGCCAGGAGTGCGGTACTTACAACGGCCGCGAGGTCAAGGTTGTCAAGTCCGTCGTTGCGAAATAAGAATTTGCACGTGCATGCTTTAGGAGGGAAGAGATATCTTCCCTCCTTGCTTTTTGTCTTGCTATCCCGCCCATTGACGGGTATAATAAATATGTATTTTTATGATCATCAAAGAAACAAGGAAGGGAAGTGAGAGCCGATGAAACCCATCGTTGCCATCGTGGGCCGCCCCAATGTGGGCAAGTCCATGCTGTTTAATAAGCTGATTGGCAGACGGCTTTCGATTGTGGAGGATACGCCGGGCGTTACCCGGGACCGGATTTATGGAGAGACAGACTGGAACGGCCGCTCTTTTACACTGATTGATACGGGAGGTATCGAGCCCCGCACAGACAATCAAATTTTGGAGTTCATGCGGGATCAGGCTCAGATTGCCATTGACAATGCCAATGTTATCATCTTTTTGACGGATATCAAAACAGGGCTTACCGCATCAGATCATGAGGTGGCCAATATGCTGCTGCGCTGCGGAAAGCCGATTGTCCTGGCAGTGAACAAAATGGATTCCACTGGATTGCCAGATCCGGACTACTATGAGTTTTATAACCTCGGCTTGGGAGATCCGATTGCCGTTTCAGCCGTCCACGGCCACGGCACAGGGGATCTGCTGGATGCCTGCATCCAGTATTTTCCGCCGGAGGAAGAGGAGGAAGAGGAAGACGACGCCATCCGTGTGGCAGTCATCGGTAAGCCAAACGCTGGAAAATCTTCCTTGGTGAACAAGATTCTGGGAGAGCAGCGGATGATCGTCTCCAATGTGGCGGGCACCACACGGGATGCCATTGACTCCCGGTTTGAAAATGACAAAGGCAAGTTCGTCTTTATCGACACCGCAGGTCTCCGCAGGAAGTCCAAGGTGGAGGAGAGCATCGAAAAGTACAGCGTGCTCCGGGCCACCATGGCCATTGAGCGCAGCGACGTATGCCTGATTATGATTGATGCCACCGAGGGCGTTACGGAGCAGGATACCAAGGTGGCGGGACTGGCTCATGAGGCAGGGAAGGCCAGCATTATTGTGGTGAACAAGTGGGATCTGGTGGAGAAAGACGGCAAGACCATGGACCAGATGCGGGAGAAAGTTCGCCAGGAGCTTGGCTTCATGGCCTATGCGCCCATTCTCTTTATTTCTGCAAAAACCGGCCAGCGGGTGGACCGGCTGTTCGAGCTCATCGATTATGTTTCCAACCAGGCTTCTACCCGTATTACCACCGGTATGCTGAACAATGTCCTGGCAGATGCACAGACCCGGGTTCAGCCGCCCTCTGACAGAGGACGCCGGCTGAAAATCTACTATATGACCCAAGTGGCGATTCGCCCGCCCCATTTTGTGGTGTTCTGCAACGACGCCCGTCTGTTCCATTTTTCTTATCAGCGGTATCTGGAGAATTGCCTTCGGAATACCTTCGGCCTGGAGGGGACACCCATTATCCTCTCCATCCGGCAGAAGAGCGACAAGGAGGAGTAAGAGATGCCAATGCTTTTAAGCGGGGAAGTCGCGCTGGAAATCATGATGGTTCCAGCCGGATGGAAGCTGTTTTTGATGCTTCTGGTGTCTGCGATGGTGTCTTATCTGCTGGGCTGTTTCAACGGGGCCGTTATTGTTTCCAAGTATATTTTGCGGGACGATGTGCGGAACCACGGCAGCGGCAATGCCGGGCTGACGAACTTTCACCGTACCTTCGGCGGCCCGCTGACCGCTGTGGTTATCCTGGCCGATGTATTGAAGGCGGTTCTTGCCGTTTTGCTGGGTGCCTGGGTGTTTGGCACAATGGGGGCTGTGCTCTTCGGCAAGTACTGGGCGGCCCTGTTTTGCCTGCTGGGCCACATGTTCCCCTGCATGTTCCACTTTAAGGGCGGAAAGGGAATTCTCTCCGGCGGCACCATCGCCATTATGATTGACTGGCGGATTGCCCTGGTGGTTTGGGGCGGATTTTTAATTCTCTCTATTCTGACAAAGTATGTGTCTCTCGGCTCACTTTGGGCTGGTGCGAGTTTTCCGTTTGCAACCTGGCTTTGCTATCCGGAACCAATAATTGTGGTACTGGGATTTTTCATCGGGGGACTTGTGGTGTGGCAGCACCGCGGGAATATCCAGCGGCTGCTGGGCGGTACGGAGAACAAGTTCAGCCTCCATCATAAAACGGAAGGGAAGTCATAACAAGATGAAAGCAGTGGTAGTGGGCAGCGGCGGCTGGGGCACAGCCCTCAGCCAGGTCCTGTGTGACAATGGACATGAGACCTACCTGTGGTCCCATAATCCGGAAAAAGCGGCGGAGATGGCCAAAGGCCGGGAAAACCCTTTGCTGAAGGGTGTGATTCTGCCGGAGAGCCTGCACATCACCAGCGATCTGGAATGTGTGCGGGGAGCGGATCTGGTGGTCAGTGCGGCCCCCTCTTTTGCTGTTCGGGCAACGGCACGGAAGCTGGCCCACTATCTAACGCCGGAGACGATTCTGGTGTCCGTCTCCAAAGGTATCGAGCGGGATACCAACCTCCGTATGAGCCAGATTCTGCAGGAGGAGACTAAAAATATCTGTAAAGTAGTTGCACTTTCTGGCCCCTCGCATGCAGAGGAGGTAGGCGTCCGGCAGCCGACGGGGTGTGTTTCTGCCTGTCCGGATCGGGCGGCCGCCCGGTTTGTACAGGATGCCTTTATGACCAATTACTTCCGCGTTTACACCAGCTATGACATCGTGGGTGTGGAGTTGGCTGCGGCGCTGAAGAACGTGATTGCGCTCTCCTGCGGAATCTGCACAGGGCTGGGCTATCAGGACAATACAAAAGCACTGCTGATGACCCGGGCCATGGCGGAGATCACCCGCCTGGGTGAGCAGCTGGGCGGAACCCGGCGCACTTTTGGCGGCCTTGCCGGCATGGGGGATTTAATTGTCACCTGCACCTCGCTGCACTCCCGGAACAACCGGGCCGGCATTCTGATCGGCCAGGGAAAGACGCCTCAGGAGGCCATGGCAGCGATTGGTGCCGTGGTGGAGGGCTATTACGCCGCCGAGAGCATTCACCAGCTGGCGGAACAGGAACAGGTTGAAATGCCCATCTGCCGCTGTGCCTATGAGGTGCTGTACCACGGAAAGCAGGTTCGGGATGTAGTGACGGAGCTGATGACCCGTGCCAAAAAGGACGAGCTGCTGGAGCGGAGCTGGATGTAAGCAGGAAAGTGGAGGACAAATGTCCTCCACTTTGGATTTCTGTGTCAAAAGATCTGCTTTTGAACGGAAAACAAGAAAGAGAAACAGCGGCTTTGCATAAAAAAATCCCGAACCAACAGGTTCGGGATTTTATCCGTCATATCAGATCGCTCTGGTGACCTTGCCGGAACGCATACACCGGGTACAAACATACACATGGCGGGGGGAACCATTGACGATCGCCTTCACACGCTTCACATTGGGCTTCCAGGGACGATTGGAACGCCGGTGAGAGTGAGACACTTGAATGCCGAAGGTTACGCCCTTGTCGCAAAACTCGCACTTAGCCATCCGTTGCACCTCCTTGCTGTTGCGTACTACGCGCCTTTTCACAGGCACAGCTGATATCATAACAGAAATAACGGAGAAATGCAAGAAGAAATTACAAAAAAATTGCAGGAATTTGAAAAGGCATCAGGTGGGCAGGTGTTGCGAAAACGGGGAAATTCATATATAATAAGGGCAACATTACAGAAACGGATTTTTGAGGAATAATTTTTGACAGCACTGCCGGGCGTTTACCGGTGTGTGAAGTGCATCCGGAAAACGCCGGATGCCGGAAAGGTGAAGAAAAACCATGGGCGCACAGGGAATGAAAATAACGGAATTTGTTGCTCTATTTGATCTGGAAGTACTGAACCAGGGCAGCGACTATGAGTCGGCACTGCTGACCATTACGGACGTCAATCGGCCCGGATTGCAGTTTCATGATTTCTATGACTACTTTGACCAGCGTCGCCTGCAGGTGATTGGCAAGGCGGAAGTGACCTATCTGAAAGGCCTGACGGAGGAGCAGCGGCGGAAGTGTTTTGACGATTTGTTCCTTTACGATATCCCGGCCTTGGTGATTTCCAGGGGGCTGGAGTGTTTTCCAGAGTGCCTGGAAAGCGCAGTAAAGCATGAAAAAACCCTTCTGCGGACACAGGAGACCACGGTGGATTTCACCAGCCATACCATTGAGTACCTGAACCGGGTGCTGGCTCCCTGCGTAACCCGGCACGGCGTACTGCTGGACATCTATGGCGAGGGCGTTATGATTACCGGTGACTCCGGCATCGGCAAGAGCGAGGCTGCCATTGAGCTGGTGATGCGGGGCCACCGCTTGGTGGCGGACGATGCGGTGGAGATCCGCCGGGTTTCCAATCAGCTGTTCGGCACTGCGCCGGAGGTGATTCGCCACTATATTGAGCTGCGGGGTATCGGTGTGATCGACGTGCGGCAGCTGTTCGGCATGAGAGCCATCATGAAGGAGGCTGGAATCGACTTGGTGGTACAGTTCGAGCAGTGGGACAACACAAAATTTTACGACCGCCTGGGGATTGAAAACCATTATACGGAAATCCTGGATGTGAAGGTGCCCTGTGTGACCATCCCGGTTCGCCCGGGACGGAACCTGGCCAGCATCGTGGAGGTGGCGGCCATGAACAACCGCCATCGCCGGTATGGGTACAACGCAGCTCAGGAGCTGGCCCGGCGAGTCGATCTGCGAGCGGATGCCGGCAGCGGAAAGAAGTCTTAAGCGGAGGCAAAAAACATGTTTGTCGGCATTGATGTTGGAGGCACGAACCTAAAGGCGGGATTGGTGGATGAAACAGGCCGTATTCTGGCGGTCAAGCGGATTCCATTGGATTTCCAGGGCGCGGACGCGTTTGCACAAACCCTGGCTGAGCTCTCTGAGACGGTTATACAGGAGGGCGGAGCGAAAAACGATGAGATTGCATATGTGGGAATGGGATTGCCCGGCGCGGTGTCTGGCGGCAATGTGCTGTTTATTACGAATATCCCCATGGAGAATGTGCCGCTGGAAGCACTATTCCGCCGGCATCTTGATTTGCCGCTGCTGCTGGGAAATGACGCAGACTGCGCCGCAGTGGGAGAGTATTTCTGCGGGGCAGGGAGAGGGACCCGGGACTTTGCGGTGGTAACGCTTGGAACTGGAATTGGTGCGGGCCTGATATTGGATGGAAAGCTCCGCGGCGGGCTTTCTTCCAGCGAGGCAGGGCACCTGGTCATTTGCCACGGCGGAGAGCCCTGCAATTGCGGCCGCAGGGGCTGCTGGGAGAGCTATGCCTCTGCCACGGCACTGATCCGTCTGACCCGGTCCGCCATGGCGGCCCACCCGGAAAGTGTGCTTCATGCCGTTGCTGCGGCCAGCGGCGGTGTGGAGGGCCGAACGGCCTTTGACGCGGCGGAGGCAGGAGATGAGACCGCGCTGGCAGTGTGCCGGGAGTATGTGGAATATCTGGCAGACGGCGCTGTCAGCCTGGTGAATATCCTGCGGCCGGAGGTGCTGGCCATTGGCGGCGGTGTAGCAGCAGCTCCGGATCATCTTTTGCTGACGCCGCTGCGTGAGCTGGTGGGCCGTGAGTGTTATGCTCGGCACGGCGGGCGGTTTACCCGCATCCTGCGGGCGGAACGGGGCAATGATGCGGGATTGATTGGCGCGGCATTTTTGGGCCGCGCAATTTGATGATGGTAGGAGGTCCCTGGATGGACTGGGTGGAACAACTGGATGAACAAATCGCAGCATACCTGCCAGATCTAAAAGTGGCATGCGAGGAGCCCATGAGCCGGCATACCTCGTTTCATATCGGCGGCCCGGCACGACGAATGGCGTTTCCTGCCAGCGGAGAACAGGCCGTACTGCTGTTGAATTTTGCAAAGACATGTGGTGCACGGCCTCTGGTGATTGGCAACGGCACGAATCTGCTGGTACCGGATGCGGGACTGAACCGCTTGGTGATCGACACCTCCGCCGGGCTGAACCAAGTGGAGAACGGGGAAGCGCCGCACACCATTTTAGCGGAGGCAGGCGTTTCCCTGGCACGTCTGGCGGATTTTGCCTGTCGGCAGGGACTTACAGGACTGGAATTTGCCCACGGTATTCCCGGAACAGTGGGTGGCGGCGTGTGCATGAACGCCGGTGCCTACGGCGGAGAGATGAGGCAGATTGTCCAAAGCGTATCAGTTCTGTTTCCAGAAGAGGGAGTGCGGTGTCTTTCCGGTGAGGAAATGGCGTTCGGCTATCGCCACAGCCTGCTGTCGGACTATCCAGATGCGGTGGTGTTGTCTGCGGTGTTTTCACTGATGCCCGGAGAGCCGGCGGCTATCCGGGAGCGGATGCGGGAGCTGATGGCAAAACGCAAGGCCAGCCAGCCGCTGGAATACCCCAGTGCAGGCAGCACATTTAAACGCCCGGCAGGCTATTACGCCGGGACGCTGATTGACGAGTGCGGGTTAAAGGGACTGACAGTCGGGGGTGCGCAGGTGAGCGAAAAGCATGCGGGATTTGTGATCAACTTGGGCGGTGCGACCTGCAGGGATGTCAGATTGCTAATCGAGGAGGTACAGACGCGGGTATTTTCAGAAAAGGGAGTCCGGCTCGAGCCGGAAGTCCGGATTCTGGAGGAGTAAGAAAGGCGTTTTAAAATGGAGATTTTGATTATCTCGGGCCTTTCCGGCGCGGGAAAGAGTAGGGCGGCGTCCTTTTTGGAGGATGCGGGCTTTTATATTGTGGATAACATGCCCGCCGCCATGATTTTGAAATTTGCAGAGTTCTGCGCCGTAAGCAACGGCCGGTATGACCGGGTGGCCCTGGTGTACGATGTGCGGACGGCAGACTCGTTTGCAGAACTGTTTGACGTGCTGGATAAGCTGAAGTCGTCGGACGGCGTTTGCAGGATGCTGTTTCTGGAGGCATCGCCGGAAACCGTCATTAAGCGGTATAAGGAAACACGGCGGAAGCATCCGCTGCGGGAGAGCGTGGATTCTCTGGAGGAGGCTGTGCACCGGGAGCGGGAGCTGATGCAGCCGGTGAAGGAACGGGCAGATTTTGTGATTGACACCTCCCGCCTCTCCACTGCCCAGCTGCGGAGCGAGCTGCTGCGGTTGTTTGACAGCAAAGGGGAAAAAGGCGGCATGCTGGTCCATGTCACCTCCTTTGGGTTTAAGTATGGCCTGCCTATGGAGGCAGACCTGGTGTTCGACGTGCGGTTTATGCCGAACCCTTACTATATTGAGACCCTGCGGGAGAAAACCGGCTTGGATCAAGATGTGTATGATTATGTCTTCAGTTTTCAGCAGACAAAGGACTACATAGAAAAACTGGAGGATCTGCTGGCGTTTTCCCTACCCCTGTATGCGGAGGAGGGAAAGACATCCCTGGTGATTGCTGTAGGCTGCACTGGGGGGCATCACCGATCTGTTGCGGTAACGCATGCGCTGACAGAGCAGATCCGGCAGAAGGGTTACCAGGTGACAGAGAACCACCGTGACATGAGCCGCAGCGTGTGAACGGGAAAGGAACTCCATGGAATATCAAAGACCATCCTATCGGCTCCCCAGGGCACATGGCCCAAAGGTTGCTGTCATCGGCGGCGGCCACGGTCTGTCTACCATGCTGCGGGGCCTGAAGCAATATACAGAGAATCTTTCCGCTATCGTCACGGTGGCGGATGACGGCGGCGGCAGCGGGATGCTGCGGCAGGACTTAGGGATGCTGCCCCCCGGCGACATCCGCAACTGCATGGAAGCGCTGGCCAACACAGAACCCGTGATGCGGGAGCTGCTGCACTACCGGTTTACGGACGGGGCTCTGGCTGGTCAGAGCTTCGGCAATCTGTTCCTGGCGGCGCTGAATGGGATCTCCACGTCCTTTGACATCGCTGTGAGCCGCATGAGTGAGGTTCTGGCCATCACCGGCCGGGTGCTGCCGGTAACCACCGCGGATGTGCAGCTGGAAGCGGAATTTGAAAATGGCGCCAGTGTGGTCGGAGAGTCTAAAATCTTTTACTGTAAAAAGCAGGAGGACTGCCGCATTAAGCAAGTGCGGCTGATTCCGGCGCATCCAAAAGCACTGCCGGCGGCCATGGCGGCCATTCGGGATGCAGACATGGTTGTTCTGGGACCGGGGAGCCTGTATACCAGCATCATTCCAAACCTGCTGGTGGACGGCATTGTAGAGGCGATTCAGCAGTCCGACGGGCTGAAGATTTTCGTCTGCAATGTGATGACCCAGGAGGGAGAGACAGAGGGGTACACTGTTTCTGATCACATTGCGGCGCTGTTTCACCACTCGGTGCCGGGCCTGTTTGATCTGTGCCTGACCAATTCTTCTCCCATTCCAAAGGGCGTGGCTGCGCGGTATGCGGAGGAAGGGGCGGAGCGCATTCGATGCGACACAGAAGCCTGCACAAAGCTTGGGGTGGAGATTGTCAACCGGCCCATTGCTACGGTGGAAAACGGGTTTGTACGGCATCACCCAGGGCACCTGGCCAGGGAATTGATTCTGCTCCACGCGGAGCGGAGCGTCCGTATTGCCGGCAATCGCTTCGACTACCGGGATGATACCTATCTGGTGGAGGACTGGAAAAAAGAGAAGCGGTAAAAAGGCGGGGCGGCCGTGTGGATTGCAGCATGGCTGTCTGATGTTGCCGGACTGGTGCGATACAAAGACTGACAGAGAGAGGAACGCTTCATGTCCTTTTCCTTTGATACGAAAAATGAATTGTGCAAGCTGCCGGTGCAAAGGATCTGCTGCGCTAGGGCGGAGGCATATGGCATCTTGTTGTACTGCAATACTTTTCACTCGGCGGAAATCCGCATTATTACGGAAAACCCCAATTTTGCGGCGCGGCTGCCAAAGCTTTTTCACCGGGCCTTTAACCTGCAGTTTGATCGGCGTCCAGAACTGGATCAGATCCGATTGAGTGGGGGAGACCCCCATCAGGAGGCAAAAGGTGAAGACAGAAAACGGACTTCCACCGCTGTCGGACAGGAGCGGGGCATGGGAGGGAAGGATGGTTTGGCCGGAGATGTGGCGGCGCAGTCCGGAAAGCTGGTATTTCAAATTACGGAGCCGCAAAAGCTGGCCCATATCATCAATTTGTTTGGCTACAGCCCCCGGCAGAATCCGGTACTGCACATCAATTTCGGCTTGCTGGAGGAAGAGTGCTGCCGGGCCGCTTTCCTGCGAGGTGTGTTTTTTGCCGGCGGCAGTATGACAGATCCGCTGAAACGGTATCATCTGGAGCTGACGACCTCTCATTTGCAGGTCAGCCGGGAGTTGGAGGTGCTGCTGCGGGAAAACGGGTTTCCACCAAAAAGCATCGCCCGGAACGGCAGCTTTGTTACCTATTTTAAGCAAAGCGACCAGATTGAGGATTTCCTGACTCTAATCGGCGCACCGGTGGCGGCCATGAATATTATGTCCGCCAAGTTGGAAAAGGATCTGCGCAACAGTGTGAACCGTCGGCTCAACTGCGACAGCGCCAATTTGGATAAGGCGGTGGAGGCGGCACAGGAACAGCTGGAGGCCATCCGGAAACTGATGGGGGCCGGCCTTTTGGAACAGCTGCCGGACAAGCTGCAGCTGACGGCGGCGCTGCGGCTGGAGAATCCGGAACTGACCCTCTCGGAGTTGGCTGGAGAATTTGACCCGCCGGTGACGAAATCCTGTTTGAACCACAGGCTTCGTAAAATTATGGAACTGGCGAAAACATTATAAAATATTTACATCATGAGGAGTAATGAAGATGGATCGTTGTACAAAGGCCTATGAATATCACAAGCAGGGATTTAACTGCGCCCAGTCTGTTGTGGCGGCGTTTACGGATTTGACAAAGGTTCCGGTGGAGACAGCTGCGGCAATGGCCGGCGGCATCGGCGGAGGCGTGGGAGGCAGCCACGCGGAAATGTGCGGTGCCCTCAGCGGCGCGGTGATGGTGCTGGGGCTGCTGTATCCCCATACGGAGGCAGGAGACACCGCTTCCAAAAAGCAGGTTTATGCCAAAAGCAAGGAGTTCCGGCAGCGCTTTGAGGGGATCTTCGGAAAGACCCGCTGCGGCGAGCTACTGGCGGCCCGGCCCGGCGTCAGCAATCGCACACCTGCGGCCCAGCGGATGAGTATCACCGGCCACTGCGATATCATGATTGTTACCGCAGTGGAGATTTTGGAGGAGATGCTGGCGGAAAGCGTAAAGAATAGCCGGGTGTGACAGAAATGGCGGAGTGGAGCGTACAGTTTCCCCAAACGCTGCAGCCGGGGATAGATGAGATAGATGCCTACGTGGAAAATCCACTTTGGAAAGAGCTGCAGGCCTTTTTGCAGGATACCTATGGTGCGAAGCCAGCCATCCAATACAGCCGGTGCGGACTGGAACCGGGTTGGAATGTAAAATATAGAAAAGGGGGCCGCGCCCTTTGCACAGTTTATATCCGCTCCGGCTATGTGACAGTGATGATTTCCATTGGGGAGCGGGAGGAGCAGGAAGCGCAGGCGGCCCTGCTGACCTGTACTGCGGATACAAGGGCGTTGTATCAGCGTACATCTGCCTCTAAAATGGGGCGGTGGCTGATGCTGGATGTCACCCGGCCGGAAATGTTGGAGGATGTGAAGGCCCTACTGCTGGTGCGGGTCCGTCCAGTGAAAAAAGCCTGACACGGCGCATCTGGCAGGGATGTAAGACCAAAAGAGGAAAGAGAGGCGGTTCGCCATGTCCTTCGTTCACTTACATGTCCATACGGAGTACAGCCTGCTGGACGGCGCCTGCCGTATCAAGGACTTGCCCAGGAGCGTGAAGGAGATGGGCCAAACGGCCTGCGCCATTACCGACCATGGGGTGATGTACGGCGTGATTGACTTCTATCGCGCCTGCCGGGCGGAGGGGGTCAAGCCCATCATTGGTTGCGAGGTCTATGTGACCCCGCAGGGCCGTACCCGCTTTGACAAAATCCATGAGTTCGACGCGGAGAGCCGTCACTTGGTGCTGCTGTGCGAGAATGAGGAGGGGTACCGCAACCTCTCCTATCTGGTGTCCATGGCCTGGACGGAGGGCTTTTACATCCGCCCCCGTATCGACCAGGCGCTGCTGCGAAAGCACAGTCGGGGCCTGATTGCCCTGAGCGCATGCCTGGCCGGGGAGATTCCACGGCGGCTGCGGAACGGGGAATATGAGAACGCGAAGCAGTACGCCCTGGAGATGGCGGAGCTGTTCGGCCCGGACCGGTTCTATCTGGAGATACAGGACCACGGCATCCGGGACCAGGCGGTTGTCAACCAGGGGATTCTGCGCATCCATCGGGAGACAGGAATTCCCATGGTCTGCACCAATGACGCCCACTACCTCCGGAAGGAGGACGCGGAGGCCCATGATGTACTGCTTTGCATCCAGACCGGAAAGACCCTGGATGACGAGAACCGGATGCGGTATGAGCCGCGAAACTTCTATCTCCGCAGTGAGGCGGAGATGGCGGCGTTGTTCGGGGAGTTTGAGGGCGCTGTGGAGAATACCGCGAAAATTGCCGAAATGTGCAATCTGGACTTTACCTTCGGCAAGTACCACCTGCCGGAATTCCAGCTGCCGCCTGGATATGACAGCTTTTCCTATCTGAAAAAACTCTGCGATGACGGCTATCGGGAGCGGTATGGGGAGGACAACCAGTACCGGAGCCAGCTGGAGTACGAGCAGAACATGATTGAGAAGATGGGATTCACCGACTATTTCCTCATCGTCTCGGACTTCGTCCGCTACGCCAAGGGCGCTGGGATTCCCGTGGGGCCGGGCCGCGGCAGCGCGGCGGGAAGCATGGTCAGCTACTGCCTGCACATTACGGACATTGACCCCATGCAGTACAGCCTGTACTTTGAGCGGTTTTTGAACCCGGAGCGGGTCAGCATGCCGGATATTGACATGGACTTCGGTGATACCCGCCGGGGCGAGGTGGTGGACTATGTCCGCCGGAAATACGGCGACGACCATGTGGCCCAGATTGTCACCTTCGGCACCATGGCGGCCCGGGGCGTCATCCGGGACGTGGGACGGGTGATGAACATTCCCTATGCCCAGGTGGATCAGATTGCAAAGCAGGTGCCAAATACCCTGCATATTACGCTGGAGGACGCCCTGCGGCTGAGCAAACCCCTCCGGGAGCTGTATGAGACCGATCAGCAGGTGAAGGCGCTGATTGACACTGCCAGGGCCTTGGAGGGCATGCCGCGCCACGCCTCCACCCATGCTGCCGGCGTGGTGATTACGAAGCAGCCGGTATACGAGTACGTGCCCCTGGCGAAAAACGATGACGCCGTAGTCTGCCAGTACGTCATGACGACACTGGAGGAACTGGGGCTTTTGAAAATGGACTTCCTGGGGCTGCGGAATCTGACGGTGCTGGACGACGCGGTAAAGATGGTGCAGGAGCGGCAGCCGGACTTCCGGCTGGAGGAGATCCCGGAGGATGACAGGGAGACCTTTGAGATGATTTCACGCGGCCAGACCAGCGGTGTGTTCCAGATGGAGTCCACCGGCATGACCGGCGTGTGTGTGGGGCTCAAGCCCCAGAACATTGAGGACATCACCGCTATCATTGCCTTGTACCGCCCCGGCCCCATGGACTCCATCCCACGGTTTATTGCCTGTAAGCAGGATCCTTCAAAAATCAAGTACAAGCACCCGGCACTGCAGCCTATCCTCTCCATCACTTACGGCTGCATTGTCTATCAGGAACAGGTGATCCAGATCTTCCAGCAGCTGGGCGGCTACTCCCTGGGGCAGGCGGACATGGTGCGGCGGGCCATCTCCAAAAAGAAGGCCGCCCAAATCCAAAAAGAGAAGGACGCCTTTATTCACGGTGACAAGGAGAGAGACATTACAGGATGCATTGCAAACGGCATTCCGGAGACAACGGCCGAGGCCATTTACCAGGAGATCTATGATTTTGCCAACTACGCCTTCAATAAGGCCCACGCTGTTTCCTATGCGGTGGTGGCCTATCAGACGGCGTATTTCAAGTGCCATTTTACGAAAGAATACATGGCGGCGCTGCTGACCTCCGTATTGGACAACTCCGAGAAGGTCTCCGGCTATATCAGCGAGTGCAAGGACTGCGGCATCGCGCTGCTGCCGCCGGACATCAACCGTTCTGAGGATCGGTTTACAGTGGAGGAGAACGGGATCCGCTTTGGCCTGGTGGCCATCAAAAACATCGGCCGTGGTTTTATCCAGGCGGTGATGCGGGAGCGGGAGAGCAGGCCCTTTGCCACGCTCCATGACTTCTGCGAGCGGATGGCTGGAAGCGACATCAACAAGCGCGCGGTGGAGAATTTGATTCGCGCGGGAGCCTTTGACGCAACCGGCGCCCGCCGTTCCCAGCTGCTGCAGGTCTATGAGTCCATCATGGATTCCGCGGCAGGCAGCCTCCGGCAGAACCTGGAGGGACAGCTGGATTTTTTCTCTATGGCGGTGGAAAACGGAATAATATCCAGTGCTGTAAAGGATATTCCGTTGCCGGACATTCCGGAATTTACTCCCCAGCAGCTGATGACCATGGAGAAAGAGACCACGGGGCTCTATCTCTCCGGGCACCCCATGGACGCCTACCGGGATGCGGTTCGCCGGTTGGGCGCGCCCTCCATCGGGGCGATTTTAGGCGACTTTGCCCAGGAAGGCGGGCCGACCCGCTTTGCCGACGACCAGCGCATCACCATTGCAGGTGTGGTGACCTCCAGCAAAACCAAGACAACCAAAAACAACTCTCTGATGGCCTATGTGGTGGTGGAGGACGACACCGCCGCCATGGAACTTCTGTGCTTTTCCCGGGTGCTGGACACCTGCGGCGCCTATCTGAGGGAGAACCAGGCGGTGGTGGTGAAGGGGCGGTTGTCCGTCCGGGATGAAAAGGCACCCCAAATCCTGTGTGATTCCGTGTACCCCCTGTCCAACGAGGAGGGGAGTCCGGCACCGGCGGCGACAAGGGGAGAGAAGGAGCTGCCGGGTGGTGTGCTGTATTTGAAATTCCCCAGCCTGGAGCATCCGTCTGTGCGGCACATGAAGCTGGTGTTTCAGATGTTCCCCGGCACCACCCCGGTGAAGATGGTGATGGCCGACACTCGGAAGGTCTATGGCAGCAGTGTCCTGCTTCACCAGGCGCTGGTGGCGGAGGCACAGGAGATCCTCGGACCGGAGAATGTGGTGGTAAAATGACGGCGGATCGGAGGAGCGTTCGTTTCAAAACCTCCGCAGGAAAGGATTCTATCCGCAGGGAAGTACGCAACGAAAAAAGGCCAGGCGCTGCAGCGCCTGGCCTTTTTGATCGATCTATTCGTTCAGACGCTCTGCCTGAGCGTAAAATAACTATGCTTTCGATTCCTCTTCCGGATCTGAGGACATCAGCACGCCGATGATCTCACTGTAAATCCGCTCCGGCGATTTCTGGAACCGACTTGCCAACATGGTGGCCATATCCTCCCGGGGAATGGCCAGCTGCAGTTCCATGACGCTGCCCATGTCATCCAGCAAAGAGAGCGCCACCGTGTAGGTGCCGTTAGCCCGCTTGGTGACATCGGCCTTCACCTGGCTCTTCCGGCGGAGCTTCCGGTTGCAGTTGGCCAGATTCTTATCGCACCGGAGCCGGACGGAATAGGGGAGACTGGACTCGCAGATTTGGCTGTTCCGCAGCCCCTTATCCGTAATGGCGTACAACCCCTCTTCCGAAAGCGTCAGGTGCTCGGTCCGCACCAAATCCGCCAGGCATTCGGAAAAATCAAAATAGTCAATGGCATCGTCACACAGCGTTAAATCCAGCACGGTGTCAAAGGGAATCGGCTCAATGACCCGGGCGGCAATATAGAGAATCAAAAACTTGATTTCCAGCTTGTCGTGAATAAAACCACGGCCTCCCGCCATGTGCCACACCTCCTTCGTGTTGTATCTGCTTTCATTATAGCGTAGTTTTCGCCGGTTTGTACAGTATGAAATGAAAGTTTCTTTGCAAAATAACCAGACAAACAGATGCCGGCCCCGGAATGCCCGCTGCGGGAATGGCCAGCCGGATTCAGCAGCACTGGGAGAAAAAGGAGCTGGGAGATGTGAGGCGGCCTGTCGGGATTTGCCGGATTTTGTCTTGACGGTTCTTTCTGCCGCTGGTATCATAGTGGTTGACCATAATATGAGAGGCGGCGGACATCAATGAAGAAACGGGTTCTTGCGGTGCTTTTGGCACTGCTGATGCTCTTGGCCCTGGCAGGCTGCGGCGAACAGGAGACACCGGAAGAACCGCTGGAGGAGACGCCGGTCATGGAGCCAGAGCCCATCGAGCAGACGGAGCCGGAGCCCTATGTACCCGCCGGAACGAATCCGCTGACGGGAGAGCCCATGGAGCCGGCATTTGAAAGCAGCCGCCCGGTGGCGGTCATGTTCAACAACCTGGAGACGGCCCAGCCCCAGCTGGGGATCTCCCAGGCGGACATCATCTATGAGGTTCCCGCCGAAGGGGGCATTACCCGGATGCTGGGGGTTTACCAGACGCTGGAGGGAGTGGATACCCTGGGCAGCGTACGCTCTGCAAGACCTTATTACCTGGAGCTGGCGCTTGGGCACGACGCCCTGTATGTCCACGCCGGCGGCAGCCCGGAGGCCTACCGGGACATCCCCGCTTGGGGGGTGGACAATATGGACGGCGTCAACGGCGGCAGCGACGCCGGAATTTTCTGGCGGGATGCGGACCGGCGAAAGACCATGGGCTATGAGCACAGCATGGTGACCTCCGGGGAGAAGATTCTCACCTATCTGGCGGAGGGGCATTTCCCCACGGAGCACGAAGATGCCTGGCGGTATCCACAGGCCTTTGCGGAGGATGGAACGCCTGCGGACGGGACAGCGGCGGAGCACATCTCCCTGAAATACTCCTATTATAAGACGGGGACCTTTGATTATGATTCCACCTCCGGGAAATACCTGGTGGGCCAGTACGGCGGTTCCTATACCGACGGAAGCACGGGGGAGCAGGTATGTGTGACCAACGTGCTGGTGCTGGAAACCAGCATCTATGTGATTTCCGGGGACACGGCGGGACGGCTGAATGTGAAGCTCACCGGCAGCGGCGCCGGCACCTATTTCTGCGGCGGGAAGTCCGTGCCCATCCGGTGGAGCAAGGACGACCGGAACAGCCCGCTGGTTTATACGCGGGAGGATGGGAACCCGCTGGTGCTGGGGCAGGGGAAGAGCTACGTGTGTATCATGAGTCCCAAAAGCAGTACATTGACCATTGCGTAAGAGAAGAGGGGAAAGAGGACGCCTGATGGGCGTCCTCTTTTTGCACCCTCTGGAAATCGGCGCATACACTGGATTGAAAGAATCCTTCTTTCATTTCAGCTACTTATTTAGGAGGTATTGCAATGCCCGAGAAAGTTATGCCCGGTCCCGTGGAGGACGCGCGCGGCATCCGAGAGGCGGTTTGCATCCATACCAGGAAGATTTATGATTCCTGCCGCGATAAAGACTGCATCGAAGACCTGCGCTTTTATCCGAAGCTGCAATATGTGGACGTCATCAACAGGGCGCTGTCCGTCAAGGGCGGCTCCGCCAGACTGCTGTATGTCTACGTAGACGTGGAGCCTGTCAGCTTCAACCGAGGCTTCTACACCGTAGATATGCGCTTTTTCTACAATGTGACCCTGCAGGCCTATCTCAGCTGCCCGGCCCCTGTTACGGTGGAGGGCCTGTGCGTATTTGACAAGCGGGTGATTTTGTTCGGCAGCGAGGGGAACGCCAAGATCTTCTCTTCTGAGCTGCGGACCGGAGAGCCCGACATCCAGATGATGAAGCGGGCCAATGCGCCGATCGCCGTGGTGGAAGCCGTCGATCCAATTGTGCTGGATGCCCGGCTGATGGAGTGCTGCTGCAAACGGGACTGCGACTGTGATCTGTGCGAGGTGCCGTCCTTTGTCAACAACTGCTTTGACGGCGAACTCTCCAGCGGCGATGACAACCGCCGGATTTATGTGACCCTGGGCCAGTTCTCCATTGTGCGTCTGGAGCGGGACTCCCAGCTGCTGGTGCCGGTGTACGATTACTGCATGCCCGACAAGGAGTGCTCCTGCGGCAGCGGCGGCGGGGAGGATCCCTGCTGCATCTTCCGCAACATCGCATTCCCCACCGGCGAGTTTTTCCCGCCCAATACGGTGCGGATGCCGGAGAATTACGAGGAGACCAAGAGCTTCTGCTGCTGCCCGTAAGGCGGCGGACAAAAAGACAGGCGGCGGGATTTCCCGCCGCCTGCTTTTGTATCAAATTGGAAAGCGTTGGAGAGACAGCTTCCAATCAGAAGATACCCTGCGCCATCATGGCGTCCGCCACCCGCTGGAAGCCAGCGATGTTGGCGCCGGCCACCAAGTTGTATCCCAGGCCGTATTCCGCCGCAGCGTCTACGCTGGCCTGGTAGATATTGTTCATAATCTGGTGCAGCCGCTGGTCCACCTCGTCCTCAGTCCACACCAGCCGCTCACTGTTCTGCACCATCTCCAGAGCGGAGGTGGCCACACCGCCGGCATTGACCGCCTTGCTGGGCGCCACAATCACGCCGGGCTGCGCCATCAGGAAAGCCAGGGCGTCATTGGTGGTGGGCATATTGGCTACCTCAATGTAATATTTCACGCCGTTGGCCGCAATTTGCTTGGCCTGCTCCAGATGCACATCGTTCTGCATGGCGGAGGGCATACAGATGTCCACCTTCACGCCCCAGGGCTTTTCGCCGGGGTAGAAAACCACACCAAACTTATCTGCATAGTCCTGTACCCGGTTCCGGCCGCTGGCCCGCATTTCCACCAGGTAGTCGATCTTCTCCGGGGTTGCCACACCGTCAGGATCGTACACATATCCATCCGGACCGGAGAGAGTCACCACCTTGGCACCCAGTTCCGTGGCCTTTTTGCAAATGCCCCAGGTTACATTGCCGAAGCCCGCACAGGCGATGGTCTTGCCCGCAATCTGCTCGCCTTCGTGCTTCAGGACATTTTCCAGATAGTAGACCGCACCGTAGCCCGTGGCCTGCGGCCGCACCAGGGAGCCGCCGGAGGCAAAGTCCTTGCCGGTGAGCACGCCGTTCTCCCACGCGCCGCGCAGGCGGCGGTACTGGCCGAAGAGGTAGCTGATCTCCCGGGTGCCCACGCCCATATCACCGGCGGGAACGTCGATGTCCGGGCCAATGTAGCGGTGCAGTGCCGTCATAAAGGACTGGCAGAAACGCATAATCTCTCCATCGGATTTCCCGGTGGGATCGAAGTCGCTGCCGCCCTTGCCGCTGCCGATGGGCAGGCCGGTAAGGGAGTTTTTAAAGGTCTGCTCGAATGCCAGGAACTTGACAATGCTGAGATTGACGTCCTTCTGGAACCGCAGGCCGCCTTTATAGGGGCCGATGGCACCGTTAAACTGGCAGCGATAGCCGGTGTTGGTGTGCCAAGTGCCGTCGTCAGCCATCCAGGTCACCCGGAAGGTAAAGGTCCGCTCCGGTTCCACCATGCGGCTCAAAAGGTCCGCTTTCTCATATTCGGGGTGCTTTTCCACAACCGGTTCCAAAGAGGTGAACACCTCTTCCACCGTTTGAACAAACTCCGGCTCGTCAGCGTGCTTGGCCTTCACATTTTCTATCACACTGCGCAGATATGCATTCATGCTGCATCCTCCTTATGTGCTTTGTTATTTGTTTGACATGAATAAAGTTTTGTGCCCTTCCATAATTTTAGTTTAGCATTTTTGCTGGAAAGAAACAAGCGTTTCTTTTGGCATACCCGGCAATCCGTTTTGTGATGGCGGAAAAAAGAACGGGAGAATTTTGTGCAGTTTCACGGAATCCTAAAAAATGCTGAAAATCCGATGTTTTTGCGGGAATCCGGGGCACCGCCTTATTGACTTATTTTCTGGAACTTGTATAATATTTGCGGTATCACGATTCCAGAAACCCGCGTTGGCGGGAAGTTGAAAGAGAGGCGCGTTTTTTATGCATACCTATCCGATGAATGTGGCGGGCCTGTACCGGGAGCTGCCCATCTGCAAGATTACGGACGACCTGTACATCGGCGCTTTTATTGTTTTTGGCGACGCGGAATTGACCGTTGCATGCGCCCGGGAGCTTTTGAAGCTGGTACCTGCCGACAGCTACGATTATATGCTGACAGCCGAGGCGAAGAGCATCCCGCTGATCCATGAGATGGCACGGCAGTCCGGCGCGTCCAAATACTTCATCGCCCGGAAGGGCCCCAAGGCCTATATGCCGGAACCCTTGCATGTTGTGGACAAATCCATCACCACCGCCGGAGAGCAGGAGCTGTATCTGGGGCGGGATGATGCGGATCTGATCCGCGGCAAACGGATTCTCCTGATGGATGATGTGATCTCCACGGGCGGATCCCTCCACGCCATGGAGTCCCTGGTGGAAATGGCCGGCGGTACCGTGACAGGCCGGGTGGCGGTCCTGGCCGAGGGCGGCGCGGCGGATCGGGCGGATATCTGCTTCCTGGAAAGGCTGCCGGTATTCAATGCGGACGGAACGGTAAAAGACTAAAGGCAGCCAACCCAACCACATACCAAGCAGTAAAAGCTTCAGAGGCGGCCATGGGCTGCTTCTGAAGCTTTTTTAACTGGATCCCGAAGAGAGGCGGCGTGTGCAAAAGC
Organism: Oscillibacter sp. PC13; assembly: GCF_900115635.1. Taxonomy (GTDB): domain Bacteria; phylum Bacillota; class Clostridia; order Oscillospirales; family Oscillospiraceae; genus Oscillibacter. Next base: position 59,140 of record NZ_FOXE01000009.1, read on the forward strand.
CTGTCCATGTGGCGGAGCGCCTCGTCATCCGTGGCTCTTTTTATAGGTGAGATATCCCTCCAGAATCAGGGAGGCTGCCACAGCATCCACTACCTTTTTTCGCTTTTTGGCATTTTTTCCACTGTTAAAGAGGATTTGGTGGGCGTCGATGGTGGTGCGCCTCTCATCCCAGAGGACGACGGGCAGGGAAGTGGCCTGGCGCAGCAGATCCGCCATGGCCCGGGCCTTTTCGGAACGGGGGCCGCGGGTGCCGTCCATATTGATGGGATGTCCCAGCACCAACTCCTCCACGCCGTACTCCCCAGCCAGGGCGGCAATACGATCTGCCACCGCTTCCGGGCGGTAGGCATCAATGGTGGTGGTGAAGCCGGCCAGGAAGCCAGTGGGGTCAGAGATGGCGATCCCGGTGTGGGCGTCGCCGTAGTCGATGGCCATAATGCGCATAAAATCTCCCTCGCTCTGCGAATTTCCGTTTTTCAGTTCCCTTATCATAGCATTCCGGGCGAAGAACCGCAAGAACAGAAAATTCCTGGCATTTTCTTGAAAAAACCGTTGACCTGCGGTTTGACTTGTGCTACAATCTTTCTTACCTGTGAAAAAGGGTTTTGTTGTCATGCGCTTTTTTCGCTTTTCGGCCATGACAAAAAATCTTTTCCAATCGGCAGGGAGGCAGTCGGTATCCCCGGCTGAAGCCGGACCGGATACCAATAATAAGGAGGTGCCGTTAGATGCGCGTGAAAGTGACCCTGAGATGCAACGAGTGCAAGCAGAGAAACTACAATACCATGAAGAACAAGAAGAACACTCCGGACAAGCTGGAACTGAACAAGTATTGCCCCTTCTGCAGAAAGCACACGCTCCACAGCGAAACCAAGTAACTGGTGAACGAATGATGAGAAAGGGCGTGTAACGAAAATGGCAGAAGAAGTCAAGAAGAAAAAGAACCGCGGCGCGTGGTTCCGTGAGATGAAAAGCGAACTGAAAAAGGTCGTATGGCCCAACCGGAAGACCGTGATGGCGAATACCGGTACGGTGCTGCTGTGCTCTTTGTGCATCGGTGCCTGCATCTGGATTTTTGACTTTGTGGCGGTTTCCGCTGTCCAGCTGATCCTCAGCGTCTTCGGCGCCTAAGAGGAGAAGAGACGATGTCAGACAGCGCGAAGTGGTATGTGGTGCATACCTATTCCGGCTATGAGAATGCCGTTAAGACCAGCATCGAGAAATTTGTCACTGGACGCGGTATGGAGGATAAGGTCCTGCGGATTGAAATCCCCATGGAAACCGTGACAGAGGTGACTGAATCCGGCACTTCCAAGGAAGTGGAGCGAAAGGTATTTCCCGGCTATGTGCTGATCAAAATGGTGATGACTGACGATACCTGGCACCTGGTGCGGAATGTCCGCGGTGTCACAGGCTTCGTGGGCTCTGCCAATAAACCGATTCCTCTTAGTGAGGAGGAGGTTCTGGCGATGGGCATGGAGAAGCATGAAATCGTCGTTAATTACAATGTGGGCGACCATGTAAAAATTATGGACGGCCCGCTGGCAAGCTTCACCGGCATTGTAGAGGAGATCGAGCCCGAGAAAAACCGAGTCAGCGTGATGGTCTCCATGTTCGGAAGAGAGACACCGGTGGAACTGGAACTCGACCAGGTCGAAGTTCAAAAGTAATGAGATAACCGCGCCCAAGGGCGCCGCCGCGTCGGGCGTTTCCGGCGCAAGTGGGAGGGGCCCAACGCCCCGCCAAAGACGGCTGACCGCCGCCACCACATTTATAATTTAGGAGGTGCTACTCCGTGGCACAGAAAATTACTGGTTATGTGAAGCTGCAGATTCCCGCAGGCAAGGCAACCCCCGCACCCCCCGTCGGTCCTGCTCTGGGCCAGCACGGCGTCAACATTGCTGCATTTACCAAGGAGTTCAACGAGCGCACCAAGAATGAGATGGGCATGATTATCCCCGTTGTCATTACGGTGTACGCCGACCGTTCCTTCTCCTTCATCACCAAGACGCCCCCTGCGGCTGTCCTGATTAAAAAGGAGTGCAACATTGAGTCTGGTTCCGGCGTGCCCAACAAGACCAAGGTGGCCACCATTTCCAAGGCCTCTGTCCAGAAGATCGCCGAAATCAAGATGCCTGACCTGAATGCTGCCAATCTGGAGTCTGCCATGAGCATGATCGAAGGTACCTGCCGCAGCATGGGCGTCACCATTGGTGAGTGATCCAGCCGCGCAACCGACTGACATTTAACAACAGCCGAGCGGCTGAAACAGCCGCTCCATACAGTGGGAGGATTTATTCCGAATAACCACTATGAGGAGGAAGTAACATTGTTTAGAGGCAAGAAATATCAAGAAAGTGCCAAGCAGATCGACAAGAATGCCCTGTACGACGCTGCGGAAGGCATGGCTCTTATCTGCAAGACCGCCAGCGCCAAGTTTGACGAGACGGTTGAGCTCCACGTGAAGTTGGGTGTTGACTCCCGCCACGCCGACCAGCAGGTGCGCGGCGCCATCGTGCTGCCCCACGGAACCGGCAAAACCGTCCGCGTCCTGGTGTTCGCCAAAGGCGACAAGGCGGATGCTGCCCGTGAGGCCGGCGCTGACTATGTCGGCGATATGGATCTGGTGGAGAAGATTCAGAAGGAAAACTGGTTTGAGTTCGACGTGGTTGTTGCCAGCCCCGATATGATGGGCGTGGTGGGCCGTCTCGGTAAGGTTCTGGGCCCCAAGGGCTTGATGCCCTCTCCCAAGGCCGGTACTGTGACTCCCGACGTAGGCAAGGCCGTGAAGGAAGTCAAGGCTGGTAAGATCGAGTACCGTCTGGACAAGACCAACATCATCCACTGCCCCATCGGCAAGGTCTCCTTCGGCGCTGAGAAGCTGCTCGAGAACTACAATGCCCTGATGGGTGCCATTCTGAAGGCGAAGCCCGCCTCCGCCAAGGGCCAGTATGTAAGAAGCTGCGTTGCCGCTTCTACTATGGGTCCCGGCGTGAAGATGAACACAGCAAAGCTGGTCTGAGGCACTGAAGAGGGAAGACCGCGTTCCTTTTTGACTCTGCCTGTTTGATTTGCCATTGGCAAGTCCACCGGCCTTATTTCCTTTTGGAACAGGTCGGAAAAATGTATATTTTGGTATTGACTTTTGTCAAATACTTAAATATAATATCAGATGCGTTCCAAAGACAGCAGGTGGGGGCAACCCCGTAAGTCCTGCCGAGGGCGGCAAATCGTAAGATTGCTATCCGTCCTTGTGTCTTTGCGGCACAAGGACGGTTCCTTTTTTGAACGCACCTACAATTCCTATGGAGGTGAACACAAGAATGCCTAACGCAAAGGTCTTATCTGAAAAGCAGGCCATCGTCGCCCAGCTGACTGAGAAGATCCAAAAGGCCACTGCGGGCGTGATTGTCGACTACAAGGGTATCACCGTTGAAGAAGACACTGCGCTGCGCAAAGAGTGCCGTGAGAGCAACGTGGATTATGCAGTTGTGAAGAACACTCTGCTCCGCTTTGCTTTTAACAACACTGGCCTGAATGATCTGGATGATCTGCTGAATGGCACCACTTCTCTGGCTCTGTCCGATGACGCTGTGGCTCCCGCCCGTGTCATGGCCAACTATGCCAAGAAGCTGGACGGCAAGTTCGAGATTAAGGGTGGCTTTATGGACGGCAAGCCCGTTGATCTGGCCACCATCAACTCTCTGGCTTCCATTCCCGCGCTGCCCATCCTGCAGGCACAGGTTCTGGGCACCATGCTGGCACCCATCACCGGCTTGGCTGTTGTCCTGAAGCAGATCGCAGAAAAGGGCGGAGAAGCCGCTGCCCCTGCTGAAGAGGCTGCCACCGCTGAGGAGGCCGCTCCCGCTCCTGCCGCTGAGTAATCAAACGGCGTCACATCTTTAAATTTACAATTAGGAGGCAAATACAATGTCTGAGAAAGTTACCGCTATGATCGAAGAGATCAAGGGCCTGACCGTTTTGGAGCTGTCCGAGCTGGTGCATGCCCTGGAGGAAGAGTTTGGTGTTTCCGCCGCTGCTATGGCTGCTCCCGCTGCCGGCGCTGCTGCTCCCGCTGCTGAGGAGAAGACTGAGTTTGATGTGGTCCTGACCGGCTTTGACGCTGCTGCCAAGATCAAGGTCATCAAGGCTGTCCGCGAGATCACCGGCCAGGGCCTGGCTGAGGCCAAGGCCACTGTCGAGGGCGCTCCCAGCACCCTGAAGGAAGGCGTTTCCAAGGACGATGCCGAGGCTCTGAAGAAGCAGGTCGAAGAGGCCGGCGGCAAGGTCGAGCTGAAGTAATTAAGGCATTTTGCTGAAAAAGTCCCTGTCCAATCGGACAGGGACTTTTTATCTGCTGAAGCCTGGTAAGACAGCAGGACGCAGTGGATGCTACAGAGCGTTCTTGCCGTAACTGTCCTTCAGTATACATCCGAATGTACAAAAGGAGGGAGAACTTTCGATTGTGGCGTGAAAGAGAACAGGGAAACCGTAAAACCCATAAAGAAGCACCGGAAAAGACGCAGCTGTTCCGGTGCTTCTTTCACATGACCATACACAAAAAGATGGGGAGAATGCAGGCAGGCACCAGATTCATTACTTTGATTTTTGTGCAGCCAAGCATATTAAACGCCAGAGCCGCAATCAGCAAGGAACCCACACAAGTCATCTCGGCAATTACCGCCTTGCCCAGGTAGGGGGAGATGAAGGAGGCCAGAACAGCAATGGTCCCCTGATAGAGGAAAACAGCCACAGCGGAGAAGGCCACGCCAATGCCCAGGGAGGAGGAGAACACAATAGCGCTGATGCCGTCCAGCAGGGACTTGGCAAAGAGCGTGGTGTGGTCTCCGGTCAAACCGTCCTGTAAGGCCCCCACAATGGCCATGGCGCCCACGCAGAAGAGAAGGCTGGCGGTGACGAATCCCTCAGATACGGAGGCTGTGGCGTCGTCCTGGCGGACCAGCCGCTCGGTTTTCTTCTGTACCAAGTCCCCAAGCGCGTGCATCCGGCGATCCAGATCCAGCAGCTCGCCAAGAATGGCACCCAGCACCATGGAGACAATGGTGATCAGCGTGTTTTCTCCGGCAAGACAGCCGGCGATACCGATATAGAGGACGCAGAGGGCAACGCCCTTCATAATAATGTCCTGTAGACGCAGACCTAGATTATTGGCACCGGCAAGGCCACCGGAGAATTTGCCTGCCGCCCATTTCAGCAGCAGACCTGCGGCGGAACCGGCCAGAATAGCCAGGGCATTGACAATACTTCCAGTTAACATCATTCGTTCGCTCTTTCTTTGTTGATCAAATCCCGCACCACGGCACTGCCCAGAAGAAGGCCTGCCGTGGCGGGAACCCAGGGATTACTTGCGGGAACACTGCGTCGGCCTGGGGGCGGAGTCTCCAACTGGGCTGTATGGACAGGCTCCTCCGGGCTGAACACCACACGCAGGTGCTCAATCCCCCGTGCCCGCAGTTCCTTGCGCATGACCCGCGCCAGCGGACAGCCATAGGTTTTGGACAGGTCGGTCAGCTGCAGCAGTGTGGGATCCAGCTTGTTGCCGGTTCCAAGGGCCATCACCAGGGGGATCTGCAGCCGCAAGGCCGTCTCGGCCAAATCAAGTTTGCAGCTGACCAGATCAATGGCATCCACAATATAGTCGTATCGGCAGCCGGCAGGGAAGAAGTCCTCCCGGTGGGCGGCATCATAGGTGGCACAGAGAGGGTGCACCTGCAGTGCGGGATTGATATCCTGCAGGCGGGCAGCCATGGCCTCCGCCTTGCTGCGTCCGACGGTGGAGTGAAGCGCTTCCAGCTGGCGGTTCAAATTTGTAATGCCAACCGTATCCTGATCCACCAGCGTCAGTTCCCCAACGCCGGATCGGGCCAGGCATTCGGCGGTATAGCTGCCGACACCGCCCAGGCCGAAAAGCAGAACATGGCTTTGGGCCAAACGGGATTGGGCCTCTGCTCCCCAGAGCATTTCATTGCGTAAGAAAGGCGTTTCCATTTGCACGCTCCCTTCCAAATTTTAAAAAGTGGACGGCCTTGAGACTTCAAAGCCGTCCACTTTCACGTGCGGAACAATCAGCCCACGAACTTCATACCAAAGTCCTGCTGTTCGGCAGCGTAATCCGCAACCACGCCGTCCAGCCAATCATTAAAATCGGTGGAAGCCAGCGTGGAACGCACCTGTACCTGCCAGTAGGGGAGGTTGGTGCCCACAAAGTACATGATGTGATAGCCGTAATCCGTCTCCACGATGCCGGTGTCACCGCTTTTGCGGCCGGCATCAAAGCACCAGTCATTGAAGGCGGTGACCATCTGCCCTTGATAGACCTGCTCATACAGGCCGCCGTTGGTATTGGATCCGCCGTCACTGGAATTCTCATTGGCCAGCTGGGCGAAGGAGTCCTCGGTGGCCTCGCCGGACTTCCACTGTTCCAAAAGCTCTTCCGCCTTCTGCTTGGCGGCGTCCTTCTTGGCGGCTACATCGGCATCATACCCCTCGTCGTCCTTTGCCAGGGTGGTGGCCTCAGGCTGGATGAGGATATGACGCACATCCACAGTGAGATAATCCTCGCGATAGCGATTCCGGAAGGAGACAACATAGTAGCAGGAGTTGTCTGCATCCTCCAGCACAGCGGAGTCGCCGGCCTTGCGGCTGCTGTCAAAGAGCCAGTTTGTCAGGACAGTATCGGAATAGGTGCCCTTCTCCGTATCCGTGGCGGAGGCATCCTCATTGCCGTCCGCCAAATCAGACATGCTCTCACCGCTCTGCCAAGCAGCATACATGCTGTCGGCCGCCTCCTTGGCGGCGGCCATTGCCGCTGCCGTCATCTCGTCTGTCACTTCAATGTCATTGCCATCAGCGTCTTTCGTATCAGCGGCGCCGCTGATGCGGATGGACTCGTAAGAAACCTTGTCATAGGCATTCGGGTCTGCATTGTAGCTTTCAGTCAACTGATCCTCAGAATATACCAAAGAGCTCTCATAATCCTGCATATAGGCGTTTGCCAGCAGGGAACGCTTCAGCTGCTCCTGATAGATCTTGGGGGTCATCGTGCTGCCAAAGAGCATGCCTAAATACTGCTTTTGGGTATAGCCATAGTTGCTTGCGGCGGTCTTCAGGGATTCCATGGAGCTGTCCAGTTGAGCCTGCAGATCATCTGTCCATGCAAAGCCAGATTCCTCCGCCAGGGTATTCATGGCCTGAACCTGCTCCATCTGGGTCAGGGCTTGATCCAGGAAGTAATCATACCAAGTCTGGTCGCCGAATTGCTGATCCTTTAAATCCTTGCTGGCATCCAGGCCCAGCATACTGAGATAGGAATAGTTCTGGTTGACAAAGCTCTGGTAGGTATTTTGAAAATAGAAATTTACCTCAGCGGCAGTATACTTCTCATCGCCGATGGTGACGGCTGTAGCAGTTTTGGGGATGACATTGGATTTCCAAATCACACAGATAACAGCCACAACCACGAACACAACGGCAATCGTGCCATACAGGATATTGCTGCGCTTTTCCTCTTTACGCTGCTGGCTTTCACGGGCAGTCTTGGGGCCGTCCATGCCGGATTGCTGCTCCAAGCGGTTCTTCTTTTCTCTTGATGCACTCATTTGTGTTTCAGTCCTCTCAAGTATTCAGGTGCAAGATTTTGACAAACCATAAACGCACTTGCATATTATACTGGAAATATGCCGATTCTGCAAGTGGAAAATATAGAATACACATTATAATAAAAAGGAAACGGCATATACGATATATGGCAAAAAAACAGAGCAGACAAGCTGCCCTGATAAAGAATCCCCGCAGTGGCCGTGTAGATCTCGTTATAACCTGCACCTTCAAGGCCAGGTGGGTTGCCTCCAGAGTGCTTTACTGCTTCCAACTTCCAGCCGCAAACAGCAGCCGGGAGGCCTGCAAGCCACACCCTGATCCGGCATCCCTTATAACGAAATGTGGGTTAAAAAAGACCTATCACGAACCCCGCAGGGATCATTACAACTTAACAGATCCAAATGCAGAATACAATCGAAACTACATAGAACTTTCGCGTGGAGGAGTTATTCCTCTTCGTCTTCAAACAGGGATTCCATAAAAAGATCGTACACGGCGTCCAACTCCTCATCCGTATCCAGAGTGGAGAGAAGATCCTCACCGTCTTCGTGGATGACCTTCAAAATCACCAATCCCTGCTCTTCTTCCTTCACATCCCCGTCCTCAGTTTCAACAGGGAAGAACGCCTGATACTGCTGCCCGTTGTACTCCAGGGCATCCACAAATTCCAGGACAATTTCCTCTCCATCTTCATCGGTAATGGTGATAAAGGTAGGGCCGTATTCTTCACTCATAGCCTGATATCCTTTCCTGTTTGACTTGTTCCTATTGTAGCGGATTTCCGTCAGGATTGCAAGAGCGACAAGTTTGACAAAAGCTCAAAAGCAGAGCCCTATGGACAGAATTATCCTGCCCATATTGAAAAAAACATGTGAAAGTGGAACTTTTTTATGAGTGAAAGCGACATTTTCAATGTTGACAGGGGATGGTACAATAGAAAATATTATGGCGTATTGCGAGCTTTGCAGCCGCTTAAACCGCGACACGGCAGAGAGCGTGGAAAATTTGGAAAGGAAAAGGAGGTGCCTTGCATTGGAGCACAGAAGAAGGGAGCCGGCACATGAGAGAACTCAGCACAGCCGGGTTCCCAGACAACATCAGCGCACCAAAGAAGGGACCGGCCGGAAGGTGGCGTTCGTACTTGGAACACTCATCCTGATCGGCATTTGTACCGCGGTGATGATCGCGGGAATCTTCATGACGTATGTCAAGACCACATTGGCGCCGACACTGAAGGTCAATGCAGATGATTTCACCATGAATCAGAGCTCCATCATTTACTATCACGATGACAGCGTGACGGAAAATGACGGATGGGTGGAGTTTCAGACCGTCCACGGAGAGGAAAACCGTATCTGGGTGGACTATGACCAGATGCCGGATGCCTTGTGGCAGGCGGTGGTGGCCATTGAGGACCAGCGGTTCTTCCAGCACAACGGCGTGGACTGGAAGCGCACCATCGGCGCCACGGTGAATATGTTCATTGGCATGCGGGATACCTTCGGCGGTTCCACCATCACCCAGCAGGTGCTGAAAAATATGACCGGGGATGACAAACCCTATGTGAACCGGAAGGTGCGGGAGATTTTCCGCGCTCTGGAGTTTGAAAAGAACTACACGAAGCAGGAAATCCTGGAGTTGTATCTCAACACCATTTATCTGGGCAAGGGATGCTATGGAGTACAGACGGCGGCGGAATACTATTTCGGCAAGGATGTATCCGAGCTGAGTGTGGCGGAGTGCGCCAGCCTGATCGCCATTACCAACAACCCCTCCATGTACGGCCCGATGTACGACATCGAAATTACAGTGAAAAACGATGATGGGACAACAGAGATTAAGACGCCCCGTGAACTGAATAAGCAGCGGCAGGAGAATATTCTCTATAAGATGTATGACCCGGAGACAGGGCTGAATTATCTGACCAAGGAAGAGTATGAGACCGCGAAGAATGAAATCCTGTATTTTACCGACGGCACGACTTCCGCAGAGGATCTGGTGGCCCAGGCCAATGGCGGCATCAAGGTAAACTCCTGGTTTGTGGACCAGGTGATTCTGGATGTCTCCAATGACTTGGCAGAGCAGCTGAAGATCTCTGTCAAGGAGGCCAGGCTGAAGCTGTATAACAGCGGATACCGCATTTACACGACCATGGATCCGGATATCCAGGAAATTGCCGAATCCGTTTACGAGGACCGGAGCAACCTGGATGTCACCTCCCGCTCCGGACAGAAGCTTCAGTCCGGTATTACCATCATTGAACCCTCCACCGGCAATATTGTGGCGATGGTGGGTAAGGTGGGAGAGAAGACGGAGAACCTGGGCTGGAACTACGCCACCGGCCGCCGGCAGGTGGGCTCCTCTGTCAAGCCTCTGACGGTATATGCCCCCGCCCTGGATGCCGGCACGATCACCAACGCCTCTACATTTGACAACTATCCTGTCCGGCTGCTCAACGGAAACCCATGGCCAAAGAACTCTCCCCAGGGCTATACGGGGTGGACAACGCTGGCCACCGGCGTGGCCAGATCCATCAACACCGTGGCAGTTCAGGTGCTGAGTAAGCTTGGAGAGGCAAATTCCTATGCCTTTGCCACAGAGAAGCTGAACTTGAACCTCGTGCCAGACGATATGAATGTGGCGGCCTTGGGCCTTGGCGGACTGACCAACGGGTTGAATACGGTGGAGATGACGGCGGCCTATGCCACGTTTGCCAATGACGGAATCTATAATGAGCCGCGGACCTATGTGCGGGTTACGGATGTGGAAGGGAATGTCATTCTGGAAAATGAGGGCGAGAGCCATGTAGCCATGAAGGACACCACAGCCTATTTTATGAATGAACTGCTCAAGGGCGTTATTGCCAGCGGCACAGGCGGCAGCGCCCGGTTCAGCGGCATGACCATTGCCGGCAAAACCGGTACCACCAGCGAAAACTATGACCGGTATTTCGTGGGCTACACGCCCTATTATGCTGCCGCGGTTTGGACAGGCTATGACCAGAACGAGCGAATCAGCTACTCCGGCAACCCGGCCATCACCATGTGGAAAAAGGTGATGCAGCAGGTTCATGCGGATCTGCCGAACAAAGGCTTCAACAAGCCATCTGCAAACTTTGTGACGGTGAATGTCTGCGCGGACAGCGGCCTTCTGGCAACGGATGCCTGCGCCGCAGACGTCCGGGGCGAAAGCCGGGTGCGGTCTGTGACGGTTCTGGCCGGGACGGCGCCTACAGAGCCCTGCACCATGCATGTGTTCCGGGATTACTGCCCGGAGGGCAACTGCCTGGCCAGTGAATTCTGCCCGGTGGAAAGCGTTGTGCAGAAGAGCTTTTTGGACTACACCCGGGAGGACTATGGTCCCAGCATCGCTGCGGATGACAACGCCTATCTGCTGAGCACGTGGGAGGCCAAAGAGCCTTGTGCCGTACACACGGAGAATACGGTCACACCGGAGGATCCAGACAACCCCAACGGAGGAATCCTGGATCCAGACGATCCCAACTATGATCCAAGCGGCGGCTTCGGGGACGAAAACATGGGATCAGGGGAGAACGGTGGAAGCGGCGGCACAGAAACACCCCCGGAAGCAGACCCCAGCGACCCCAGCGGCGGCTTCGGTGATGCCAGCGGCGAGTGGTGGAATACGCTCTGGAACAATTAAGCAGGACCACACATGGCGGTCTGATACTCCGTCTGAGGCCTCCTGAATGGATGAAAAAGGGTGTGTACCAATCGGTACACACCCTTTTTTTGTAAATGGATGAACTCCAGCTTCAAGAGACATCAGAGGATACCGCCGTCCCGGTTCTGCCTCGCAGGTACGTTCTGCCTGGCTTTCTGAGGACAGATGATAGACTGACAGAATTGGTATTTTCCGCCATACCCGGCATTTTGCCCACGGGAGACGGACAAAACACGGGAATATTCCATGTTTTCCCCAAAAGAATTTTTGCCTTTTCGGTTGCAACTACGGCAAAAATATGTTAATATGAACGACATGCAAAGACAAATGACCGTAGGAGGCGGACTAAATGGCAAGAGAAGTCAAATACTACATTGTGGCCGCGGAGGCATTGCCCGAGATATTCATCAAAGTGGCAGAGGCAAAGCGCATGATGCAGACCGGCGAAGTGGACACTGTGGGCGCCGCCACAAAGCTGGCTGGAATCAGCCGCAGTGCATTTTATAAATATAAGGATTCTGTACAGCCCTTCAATGATATGAAGTCAGAGCACATCATCACCTTCTACGGCATGCTGAAGGATAATACCGGCGTGCTGAGCCGGGTGCTGTCGGTGTTTGCAACTTCGGGCGCCAATATCCTGACCATCAACCAGAGCATTCCCACCAACGGCTGCGCGGCGGTGACCATTTCTGCTGAGACCAGTGAGATGGAGGAGACGCTGGAGCAGCTCTTGGCGGATGTGTCTGCGGTGGACGGAGTCGTGCGCTTTGAGGTTCTGGCGGGCTGATAGAAGGAGAAAAAGATGATACAGATTGCAATCATGGGGCTTGGCACCGTGGGCACCGGCGTAGCCAAGGTGGTGGCGGAAAACGCCAAGCAAATTGAGCGGAAGCTGGGGGAGCCCCTGCAGGTGAAGGCCATCCTGGTCCGGCACTTTAAGGATGGCCCTTACCGCCAGCTGATGACGGACGATTTCAAAAAGATAGAAGAGGACGAGGATATCCGCGTGGTGGTGGAGACCATCGGCGGTGTGGAGGCGGCCTACGAATACACCAAGCGGGCCCTGTCTGCCGGCAAACATGTGGTAACCGCCAACAAGCAGTTGGTGGCGGAGAAGGGCTGCGAGCTGCTGGAGTTGGCAAAGAAAAAAGGGGTCAGCTACCTGTTTGAGGCCAGCGTGGGCGGCGGTATTCCCATCCTGCATCCCCTGACCCAGTGCATGGCCGCCAACCGCATTGATGAAGTATACGGCATTTTGAACGGCACCACCAACTATATTCTCACCCGGATGGTCCGCACGGGCGCCTTTTTCACGGATGCCCTGCGGGAGGCACAGGCCAAGGGGTATGCAGAGGCGGATCCAACCGCCGATGTGGAGGGAATTGACGCAGGCCGGAAAACCTGCATCCTGGCGGATCTGGCCTTTGGACACCAGGTGGATCCTGCCTGTGTTCCCATGGAGGGGATTACAAAGCTGTCCCTTCGGGATGTGAAGATTGCCCAGCGGGCCGGCTACCGGGTCAAGCTGCTGGGCCGGGCAGTGCGCTTGCCCGGCGGCGGCCGCACCGCCTATGTGGCGCCGCACCTGATTCCAGAGGAGCACCCCCTTGCCAACGTGGAGGACGTATTCAATGCCGTGGTGGTGAAGGGCAACGCCACGGGAGAGGTGATGTTTTACGGCAAGGGAGCCGGGGAGCTTCCCACCGCCTCCGCCTGTGTGGCGGATGTGATGGAAGCGCTTCAGGCCAGTCCCCGGCGGGAGGAGATCGGCTGGATCTCGGACGCTTCCGGCTTTGAGGATCCGATGGAGCTTCATACCCGGTATTATTTCCGGATTGAAGGCAGCCTGACGGATGCCGCCATGGCTTTCGGGCAGGTAGAGGTGCTCAGCGAGGATGGGGAGACCGCCTTTCTGACCGATCGCATCAGCGGACAGGATGCCCGGCAGCAGTCTAAGTTTTTAAATGTACTGGCCTGCATGCGGGTGCTGGAGTGATTCCCAAAGAGACTGCAGATGCGTATGATAGAGCAGGAACGCAAATCAATTTCGAATATAAAGAAGGAAACACTATGAGTTTGATCGTACAGAAATTTGGCGGCAGCAGCGTGAAGGATGCCAAGCGCGTCCGGAATGTAGCTGGCATCATTGCAGAGACGTATCTTGCAGGCAACGACGTCATTGTGGTGCTGTCCGCCCAGGGCGATACCACCGACGACCTGATTGCCAAGGCAGAGGAGATTAACCCCCGCGCATCCAAGCGGGAAATGGATATGCTGCTGTCCACGGGCGAGCAAATTTCCGTGGCCCTGTGCGCCATGGCGCTGGAGGCTATGGGGCTGCCCTGCGTTTCCCTGGCGGCCTGGCAGGTGGGGATCCAGTCCACCTCCGTCCACTCAGACGCCCGCATTAAGAAGATTGACAGTGAGCGGATCCAGTCCGAGCTGGATCAGCATCGGATTGTAATTGTCACCGGCTTCCAAGGGGTTGACCGCAATGGCGACGTCACCACCTTGGGCCGCGGCGGCTCCGATACCAGTGCCGTGGCGCTGGCTGCGACGTTCCGGGCGGATCTGTGTCAGATCTATACAGATGTGGACGGTGTGTATACCACCGATCCCCGCATTGTCCCCAATGCCCGCAAGCTGGAGGAAATTACCTATGACGAGATGCTGGAGCTTGCATCCCAAGGTGCGCAGGTGCTGCACAACCGCAGTGTGGAGCTTGCAAAGAAGTTCAGAGTGAATTTGGAAGTCGTGTCCAGTCTGGAGAGAAAGCCCGGCACGAAAATTAAGGAGGTCACAAAAGTGGAAAAAACCAATATCGCCGGTGTTGCAAAGGATACCAGCATCGCCCGCGTTGCCCTGATCGGATTGCAGCACAATCCCGGCGTTGCGTTCCAGGTATTCGACCTGCTGAGCAAGCACAACATCAATGTGGACGTGATTCTGCAGTCCATCGGCCGGGAGGAGACCAAGGACATCACCTTCACGGTACATAAGAAGGACGTGGAGGAGACAGAGAACATCCTCAACGAGCACAAAGAGGCGCTGCGGTTTGATCACATTGAGACAGACGACAAGATTGGCAAAGTCTCTATTGTGGGCGCTGGATTAATGAGCAACTGCGGTGTGGCAGCCAAGATGTTTGAGGCTCTGTATGAGGCCGGCATCAATATTCAAATGATCAACACCTCCGAGATCCGGGTTTCCGTCCTGCTGGACGAAGAGGATGTCAACAGAGCGGTTAAGGCGATCCACGCAAAGTTTTTTGACGAGGTTTAGCGCCCCGGCGGACTATATCCCTCCGGGACTAGACGGTCCGTCTCTGCAGCAGAGCCTGTATTCGGCGTGCGGGCGCGGCTGCGGCAGGGCGGGGGGCCGCCCGCCGGACAGGAGCGTTTCAGGAGCGCGCTTCCATTGGGAGGCGCGCTTTTTTCCATTTGCACTACCGGGCAGTTCGTGATAGAATCAAACAATAACCCTGTTTTAAAGGAGGAAGTTTATGAACGCCATCGTCACCGTTGTCGGTCAGGATCGGGTGGGCATCATTGCCGCCATTTGTAATCAGCTGGCCGGATTCAACGTCAATATTTTGGATATTTCCCAGACGATTCTGCAGGGGGCCTTTACCATGGTCATGGCCGTGGACGCCAGCGCCGCCACGGCATCCTTTGGAGATCTGAATACCGCACTGGCGGAGCTTGGCAATGAGATGGGCCTGTCCATCCGCATCCAGCGGGAGGAGATTTTCGACGCGATGCACAGAATTTAAGGAAGGTGCGTCCTTCTTTCCATGCCGGCGACGTCTGTCGCAGGCAGCAAGGCGGCATTCTGCCGCGTCCGGCGCCTGTGCGCCGGAAACGCTATACATTTGGAGGCATTTATGCTCAATCAGAAGGAGATCCTCTCCACCATTGAAATGATAGACCAGCAGCATTTGGATATCCGCACCATCACCATGGGCATCTCGCTTTTGAGTTGCTGTGATCCGGATCCGGTGCGGGCCTGTGAGAAGATTTACGATAAGATTACCCGCTATGCCGAGCGCCTGGTGAAAACCGGGGAAGATATCGAGCGGGAATTCGGCATTCCCATCGTCAACAAGCGGATTTCCATCACGCCCATGGCCTTGGTGGCCGGGGCCAGCGAGACGGAGGACTACGTACCCTTCGCCCTGGCCATGGATCGGGCCGCTAGAACCTGCGGCGTCAATTTCATCGGCGGCTATTCTGCCATGGTACAGAAGGGGATGACAAAGGCAGATGAGAAGCTCATTCGCTCCATTCCGGAAGCCTTGGCCCGGACGGAGCTGGTCTGCTCCTCTGTCAACGTGGGATCCACCAAGGCGGGCATCAACATGGATGCGGTGTCCCTCATGGGACGTATCATCAAGGATACCGCCAAGGCCACCGAGGCGGACGACGGTCTTGGCTGCGCGAAGCTGGTGGTGTTTTGCAATGCGGTGGAGGACAACCCCTTTATGGCTGGTGCCTTCCACGGCGTGGGCGAGGCGGAGAAGGTTATCAACGTGGGCGTCTCCGGCCCCGGCGTGGTGTATCATGCGCTGCAGGCGGTAAAGGGCCAGCCCTTTGACGTGGTGGCCGAGACGGTAAAGAAAACAGCCTTCCGGGTGACCCGTATGGGCCAGCTGGTGGCCCGTGAGGCCAGCAGCCGTCTGGATACGCCCTTCGGCATTGTGGACCTCTCCTTGGCGCCTACGCCCGCTGTCGGCGACAGCGTAGCCCGGATTCTGGAGGAGATGGGCCTGGAGACCTGCGGCACCCACGGCACCACGGCCGCGCTGGCTCTTTTGAACGACGCGGTGAAAAAGGGCGGCGTGATGGCGTCCTCCAGCGTGGGCGGCCTCTCCGGCGCGTTTATCCCCGTCAGTGAGGACGAGGGGATGATTGCCGCCGCGAAGGCGGGAACGCTGTGCCTGGACAAGCTGGAGGCCATGACCTGTGTGTGCTCGGTGGGGTTGGATATGATTGCGGTCCCCGGCGATACCCCGGCAGAGACCGTCGCCGCCATCATCGCTGACGAGGCGGCCATCGGCATGGTCAACTGCAAAACCACGGCTGTCCGCCTGCTGCCGGCACCCGGCAAAACGGTGGGGGATACCATTGAGATGGGCGGCCTGCTGGGAAGCGCTCCGGTGATGCCCGTGCATCCTGAATCCAGCGCAGACTTCATTGCACGCGGCGGCCGTATTCCGGCGCCGCTGCACAGCCTGAAGAACTGAGAAAATTTGGGAGAGCTCTTATTTCCCGGAGATGTGGCCGCCGCGGCCCTGCGCAGCAGGCACAAGCGGTTTGCCCAACGAACAAATCCTTGCCGTGGGGCAGATTCACGCTACCCAAGGAAGTGAAATGGAATCGGTGCCCCCACCGAATGACCATTCGGTGGGGGCCATCAAAAAAGCCAGCTCCTTTGAGAGCTGGCTTTTGCATTCGACGGGCGGCACAGGCAGAGAATCGGAGATTTCCGGCGAAAGAACTGCTGTTACAGAATTAAAAGCAGGCCCAGAGCCACCAGCAGTTCCTCATCCGCATCCTCACGGAACAGGAAGAACAGCAGCCCCAGCAAAAGAAGATCTCCAGTGTCCACATGATCCAGATGAAGCTGATCCAGAAAATGACGCAAAAAACCACTCAGCCCGTCGGTAAAGCGGCCAGTGGTTCCGCCGGGCGGCGGAGGGGGGCCAAAAGGTGGTTTTTCCGCGCTGCCGGGCCCCTGTTTTGTTCCGGACGGAAGCGGCGGTGGAGGGCTGGTATGAGACTGCTGAGGGTTCCGGGGAGACGGTGTACTCCGGGGCTCTTCCTCCGGAACGCGGGTATAAGAGCCGTTGTCATTGCGAATATAGCGGTTATACATCCATCACCCCTCCCATCCGGCCAGGAATTTTTTCCCCAGATGAAAGAGTCTGGCCAGCTGCAGTGCCCGTTCCACCTTTTCCTGGCGCTCGGCATTCAGGTAGGGGCGGAGGGCATAAAGGAGTTGCCGGGCGTTGGAGTCCTGCTGGCTGCCAAGCTCCTGAATCACCGGCAGCAGCTTCATCAAAAGCTTGGGATCCAGTCCGCTGGCAAGAGAGGACAGGGAGGAGAACAGATCCCCGCCTGCCGAGGGTGGTGGCGGCGCGGCCTGCCCGGAAAAGGGCTGCTGCCCCTGGGGAGGGCGCTGTCCGCCGAAGAGCGGCGGTGTGGCAGACGGCGTGGTTCCATTAGACGGGAACGGCGCAGAGGCCTGGGGCGGAGGCGGTGGTACAGCTTCTTGAGAGGAATTGCCGCCAAGGGACTGGGCCAGCTGCATAATCTGAGCCATGGCGTCCGGATTGGACAGCAGGCTGTTCAGTTTCTCATCAAATTCGGCCATTGCCGCCACCCGCCTTTCTCAAATTTCCGCTATTTCTGTACGGCCTGGTTGATACGGTTTACCAATTCTGCTCCATCGGGACTCTGCATCACCTGCTGCACCATCTGGGCCAGTGCTGCGGGATTGCCTCTGGCGGCGGCTTGGGCCGCCTGTTGCAGGCCTGCCCCGCCGCTTTGGGTCAGCATCCGCATCAGCGCCTGACCGTCCCGGGATTGGAGCAGGGACTGGAGCATCGCGGGATTCCCCCGGAGCTTTTCCATCATCTGCATCATCATTTCGTCCATAAATTGCCTCCTGTGGTTTGAACGTTTTGGTGTTCCAACCCAGTATATGAGGCAGAGACGAAAAACGTGCCTGCACATTGTGCAGGCACACGGAAAAGGATTCATTTGGCGGAGGATTTGCCCATGTCGCAGTCCTGCCGCAGAGGGCAGCTCTCGCACTTGGGAGAGCGGGCGGTGCAGGTGTCCCGGCCGAAGAGTACCATCCGGTGGCAGAAGTTGTTGGACTCCTTTGGGGGGATGACCTCCCGCAGCTGCCGCTCCACCTGGAGGGGGTCCTTTGCGCCGTCCGTAATGCCAAGACGTCCGGTGATGCGGATGCAGTGGGTATCACAGACGTAGGCGGGCTGACCGTATACATCGCCCAGAATCAGATTCGCTGTCTTGCGGCCAACACCGGGGAGGGCCGTCAGTTCATCCATCGTGTCCGGCACTTTGCCGCCGTGCTTTTCCAGCAGCATTTGAGAGCAGGCCACAATATCCCGGGCCTTGCCGTTGAAGAAACCGCAGGAGTGGATATACTCGCCCACCTCTTTGGGGTCCGCCTCTGCAAAGCTCTGCAGGGTGGGGAAGCGTTCGTACAGAGCGGGCGTCACCTTATTTACCCGTTCGTCGGTGCACTGGGCGGACAGCCGCACGGCAAACAGCAGCTCGTAGTCCTTTTCGTATTGCAAAGAGCACAGCGCGTCTGGATAGATGCCCTTCAGCGTCTCGATAATACGCTTTAAAGCGGCTTTGGATTTCATGTCGGTCACCTCTTTGCGACAGAATACCATAAAATCCGACCGTTGGCCAGTGGAGAATGCAACAATTCAGGGCATTTTGCCAAGGACCGGGCATCCAGCTCCGATTCCTTCCGGAAAGGCTGGCAGGGTGGAAGAGCACTCCCGCCGGATAATTTTCGATGGGAGACGGGGATACCCCCCAAACGGCTCTGGGCGGCAAGGCTGAAAAGACAGTGGAAATTCAGAAGAAACCGTGATAAAATACCAGACAGTGCAAAGAGACATTTGCGCGCATGCACCCGCTTTGCGATCTGGCGACATGATTGCAGGGTCAGAGTGCAAAAATGTCCATCTGGCAAGAACAAGCAGACAACCGGGAAGGGAGGGGGCTTTATGCGGCGGCCTCTGGCGGATGAAATCCGCCCCAAGACATTGGATGAGGTGGTGGGACAGCGGCACCTGCTGGCCCCGGGCGCGTTGCTGCGCCGCCTGATTGAAGGTGGAAGCGACGCCAACATGGTGTTTTATGGCCCCTCCGGCACCGGAAAGACCACCATTGCCAACATCATCGCAGCCAGGACTCATAAGACCCTGCACCGGCTGAACGCTACCACGGCGTCGCTTCAGGACGTGAAGGACATCATCGCAGACGTTGGAACCCTGATGGCGCCCGGCGGCATCCTGCTGTATCTGGACGAGATTCAGTACTTTAATAAAAAACAGCAGCAGAGCCTTCTGGAATTCATGGAGAACGGATCTCTGACACTGATTGCCTCCACCACGGAGAATCCCTACTTTTATGTGTACGGCGCGCTGCTGTCCCGCAGCACGGTGTTTGAGTTCAAGCAGGTGCCGCCGGAGGAGGCCTGCCCCGCTGTGGAGCGGGCGCTGCGGATTGAGCAGGAGCGGTCCGAGCTGCCTCTGACCTGGGAGGAGGGGCTTCCCCTTCAGATTGCCACATCCTGCGGCGGAGACGTGCGCAAGGCCATCAACGCGGTGGAGCTGCTGTGTGAGGCGGCGGCGCCTCAGGGCGGGGAACTGCGCCTGACCCGGAATGACGCGGAGCAGGCGGCGCAGAGAAGCGCCATGCGCTACGACAAGGGCGGAGACGCCATGTACGACATTGCTTCCGCCCTGATGAAGTCCCTCCGGGGCAGCGATCCGGACGCGGCGCTGCACTACCTGGCCCGTTTTCTGGAGGCGGGGGATCTGGTGACGCCCTGCCGGCGGCTGCTGTGCTCCGCCAGCGAGGATGTCGGCATGGCGTATCCACAGGCCATCTCCATCGTAAAGGCCTGCGTGGACACCGCCATGCAGCTGGGACTGCCGGAGGCGCAGCTGCCTCTGGCCCAAGCGGCCATCCTGCTGGCCACGGCGCCAAAGTCCAACAGTGTGGAGGAGGGTATCAGCCGGGCCAGGGCGGATATCCGCTCCGGCCGCACGGGAGATATTCCAAGGCAGCTGCAGAACGTCCACGCGGACTCTGCGGGCATGGAGCGGGAACAGGGATATCTCTACCCACATAACTTCCCCGGCCACTGGGTGGCCCAGCAGTATCTGCCGGATGCCCTGCGGGGGGCACATTACTACGAATACGGGGACAACAAGACGGAACAGGCCGCCAGAGCTTATTGGGAAAAAGTTAAGGGGCCGAAAAATCCGTGACAACCGGTTCTTTTTCATATCCCGGCGGGGAGTAGACCCAGCGGGTGAGCCGGCCGTCCGTCACCTGATAACGAAGAGGCGGCGGCACAGGGTCCGGCGGAAGCCGTTCAATCACCTGGAGCTTGATTTTCATGCGCTCCGGACGGATGCTCTTGATATAGACGGAGACGCCGTCGCCGGGGGTCAGCCCCTCCCGCGCATCCGCCAGACCGGAGAGGTTCGGCGTCAGTTCGATAAAGCTGCCGTATTCTTTCACACTGCGGACGGTACCCCGGACGGTTTCACCGGGGTGGAACCAGCTGGCGTTTTCCATCCAGGTGCCAAGAAGCTCCCGGTGGGTCATGGTGAAGCGGCGTTTTTCACGGTCAATGGACCACACTGCCGCCAGAATTTTCTGGCCCACCTGAAAGCGATCCTTCGGATGGGCGATCCGGGAGACAGAGATGTGCTCGATGGGCATCATGGCGACAATGCCGCAGCCGATATCCAAAAACGCACCAAAAGACTCCAGATGGGTTACCCGGGCAGTGAGAACGGTGCCTGGCTGCAGCGTCTCCAAAAAGAAGTCCATGGCCTGTTCCTGAGCAGCCCGCCTGGAAAGCAGCGCCACAGGGGCACCTTTTTCATCCGACTGCAGGGAAGTGACAGTAAAGCATGTTTGCTTGCCAACTCTTGACAATACGGCAATATCTCGTCCAGATCCGCTGATCCAGGGAGCCAGCACCTCTGTGCGGGGGATTTGTCCGTGAACTGCACCCAACGGAATGTGGAGGGTGTGCTGCGTGTCACATCTCTGGACAGTACCTTCCAGAATGGCGCCGCTTTCCAGGGCGTCCTGCAGGGTGGAGAGGGAACAGGCCGTCGGGGGACGCAGGCCCTCTGGCAGATACAGGTTGTTTTCCGGCATATGTCTCATCCTATCTGCCGCATATGCGGCGTTCATTTTCATTTAAGACTGATACCGTACTATATGCAAGAACTGACATTGGTTTGACAGGAGGGGTTTGATGGACCTGCATCTGCATGACAAGGTGGAGCTGAAAAAAGCCCATCCCTGCGGCAGCACCCGGTGGGAAATTCTGCGGGTGGGGATGGATATTAAGCTGAAATGCCTGGGCTGCGGACACGAGCTGATGCTGCCCCGCAGCAAGGCGGAAAAGAGCATTCGCAAGATTTTAACAGAGGAGGAACAGGCGTGAACAAAACAACGCGGGCCATCGCATTGCTGCTGGTGGCGGTTATGATTGTGGCCTTTTTGGCCTCCATGGTGCTGCCCTATGTGGGCTGAGCGCGGCATGGAGCAGCCAAAACAGGCCGGGTGAACGGACTAAAAGCAGAAAGAGGCCGCGGAATTCTTGGATTCCGCGGCCTCTTTTCCCTTGCCTATCTGCGGTGGAAGAACCAGGCCAGCCCCAGACAGAGGAGGACGCCGGCACCGTATGGAATGGCCAGAAAAAAAGCGGTGTAGGGCGGAAAGCTGTACCCGGCGTATTGCCCGCCCCACCAGAGATTGACATAGTTGGCAGCCACCACCGCGCAAAGTGTGTGGGACAGCACCAGAGCCAGCGTGAGAAAGAGCGCGGAGAGCTTTGCGTTCATTAAAAAACCTCCTAGTTTCGTTTGCGGAGGAGCAGGAAGGCGCCTGCGGCCAAGAGCATGGTGCAAAGCAGCGCCAAAAGTCCGGAGCCGCTGAGGGTGACGGCGGAGGACGCATCCAGACGTTGGACGGCAGCGGGAGAAAATGCCACAATCCCGCCCCACAGGACCAGCCCGGCGGCACCCAGAAGGCACAGTGCGATTCCAGCAGCCATCCGCCATTTGCCGGACGCTTCCCCAGCCGGAGATGGGGGCGGGGCGGACGTCTCGGGGAAGGGCGGGTTCTCCGGTGTGTTCTCCAGCAGCAGGTAGTCCGTCGTCACGGAGAAAAGGCGGCTGATGGCCACCAGCTTGTCCGCATCCGGCACGGATACCCCAGATTCCCATTTGGACACCGCCTGCCGGGAGACACCCAGCCGCTCGGCCGCCTGTTCCTGGGAGAGGCCGCTTTGTTTTCGGAGCCGATAGATTTTTTCAGACAGCTTCATATTCCTGCCTCCTGGTGAAATCGTAGCAGAATCTTCTGCCTTCTACTATACCGCAGACCTTCCATTTCCGCAACCAACCGTTGCAAGGCCAAATTTCCTCCCGTTTTTGCGACTGGTTTTACGGGGAGCCTGCCCTATAATAAAGTCTGCCGAGACAAACCGCCCCGGGCTTTTTCCGGGGCCGGGACGCGTCTCAAAACGGTCAAAAGGGGGGACGCCATGACAGTCGTCTATGTGGACAGCGTATTTGTGCTGAACGCACTGATGGACTATCTGCTTCTCCTGGCGACTGCGCATCTTGCGGGGGTCCCTCTGCATCGGAGACGGTATCTGCTGGCGGCTCTGCTGGGCGGGGCCTATGCGGTGGCGGTATTTCTGCCGGGCTGCGGGTTTCTGGCGGATACGCCGGTGAAGCTGGCAGCGGGAGTTCTGCTGGCGCTGACGGCCTTTGGCGGAGAGGAAAAGCTTCTGCGGCTGACGCTGCTGCTGTTTGCGGTCTCCTGTGCCATGGCAGGCTGTGTGCTGGCCCTGGGCCTCTTTTCCGGCAGCGGAATTCCGGTGGTAAACGGCATTTTTTATACGGATGTGAACGCCAAAATCCTGCTGATTTCCGCCGCCGCGGCATATGCGCTGTTTCATGTTATTTTTCGGGCTGCCGCCCGGCATGGTCTCCGGGGAGAACTGACGGATGTACGGATTTCTGTGCTTGGCCGGACGGTGGAGCTGACGGCGCTGCTGGACACCGGGAACACTTTGCGGGACCCGGTGACCGGACGGCCTGCTCTGGTGGCCGCGAAGCACGCCGTGGAGACATGCCTTCCGGCGAGGGTCCGGCGGCTGCTGTCCAGCGGCCCGGACTCTCCGGCGGATTTGCTGGGGGACCTGCTGCAGACGGCGCCGGAGCTGCACGCCCAGTTGGTGCCCTATCATGCGGTGGGGGTGCGGGGCGGACTGCTGCTGGCAATCCGCAGTGATTGGACGGAGGTGGCGGGAGAGCGCTACCAGGGACTGCTGGTGGCCCTCTCTCCAACAGAGCTTGGCGATGGATACAGCGCGCTTTGGGGCGGAGACATCAGGACAGGAGGAAGGTATGAGGGAATTCATGGTAAAATGGCGGCAGCTGCTGGTGCGCCTGGGGTTGCTGCCGGGGGAGGGCATCCACTACATCGGAGGCAGCGACACGCTGCCTCCTCCGCTGACCCGGGAGCGGGAAGCAGAGCTGCTGACACGCATGGAGGATGAGGACGCCCGGAAAGAGATCATTGAACATAATCTGCGGCTGGTGGTGTACATTGCCAGGCGGTTTGAGAACACCGGCATCAACATTGAAGATTTGATTTCCATCGGCACCATTGGCCTTATCAAGGCGGTGGGTACGTACCGCGCGGATAAGAACATCAAGCTGGCCACCTACGCCTCCCGTTGCATTGAAAACGAGATTTTAATGTACCTGCGGAAAAATGCCAGCCGGAAAGGGGAGGTCTCCTTCGACGAACCGCTGAACACCGACTGGGACGGCAATGAGCTGCTGCTCTCCGATGTGCTGGGTACAGACGGGGACACGGTGATGCGGCCCATTGAAGAAGATGTGGACCGCTCGCTGCTGCAGGCAGCCATCAACATTCTCTCTCCCCGGGAGAAGGAGATCATCACCCTGCGCTTCGGCCTGAACGGGGGACAGGAGCAGACACAGAAGGAAGTAGCGGATCGGCTCGGTATTTCCCAATCCTATATTTCAAGACTGGAAAAACGCATCATTTCCCGTCTGAAAAAGGAAATTTTACGTCTGAGCTGAGCTTGACAACCGGAAGCGGGTATACTATACTAATCCAGTATCAGTATATTGGAACTGCGAGGATGGGAAGCAGTACCCGCATGGTGGATGCAAAGAGAGGAAACGGTTGGTGAAAGTTTCCGGGAAGCCGGTGGGGAAGTCGTCCCGGAGCACCGGGGCCGAACGGGATGTCACGCCCGAAGTAAGCCGCGGCGGTAATCCCCCGTTACCGGGAAGCGGCCAGCCGGCCGCGCAAGCGCGTGTCTCTGACACGAATCCAGGTGGTACCACGGACAGTCGTTCGCCCTGAGCCGAAAGGCTCAGGGCGTTTTTTGCTGGGGAGGGAAAATGGAGTTTCATTTTGAAACGAACTACAATCAAAAGGGATTCACTGCTATGGCCCGGGCACTGCGGCGGACGATTCGGAGAAAACAAAGCCGGCGAAGCCATCTGTTTGGCTGGTGTGTGGCGGCATTCGGTCTCCTGCTGACCGCTGTCGATAGGATGCTGCAAGAGCCGTGGACATTCCGGAATACACTGACCTGCGGTGTGGTTCTGATACTGTTGGTAACATTGTTTGCAGAGGACAGGATCAACGCATTCTTCGCACGAAGGAGGATGCTCCCTGGCACGGAAACGGCGGCGTGTGTATTCACAGAGGATGGCTATACTTCATCCACAGCGGCGGCAACAACTGAATTTCGTTATGAGGCGGTTCAGCGTATATGCGAGACGGGGGAATATTTTGTTTTCCTGCTTGGGCGGCAGCACGGGCAGATTTATGACAAGGCCACCCTCACAGGCGGGACGGTTGACGAATTTCGTACCTTTATCAGCGAGAAAGCCGGTAAGCCGGTGGAATATATCAAATGAGAACGATTTTGTTCAACAGATAGGAGAATCAGACACATGAAAAAAGAATTGCCCAAGGTGTATGAGCCCCAGCAGGTGGAGGGCCGCATCTATCAGATGTGGGAGGATGCCGGATGTTTCAAGGGCGATCCGGATCCCGAGAAAAAGCCCTTTTCTATTGTCATGCCGCCGCCTAATGTCACGGGCCAGCTCCACATGGGTCACGCTCTGGACTGTACGCTGCAGGATATCCTGACCCGCTTCAAACGGATGGAGGGCTATGCGGCGCTGTGGGTGCCTGGCTGTGACCACGCCGGCATTGCCACCCAGATTAAGGTGGAGGAGGAGCTTCGGGTCAAGGAGGGCAAGACCCGCTACGACCTGGGCCGGGAGAAGTTCCTGGAGCGGGTGTGGCAGTGGAAGGAAAAGTATGGTGACCGCATCGTTTCCCAGCAGAAGAAGATGGGTGTCTCTTGCGACTGGGATCGCTCCCGCTTCACTATGGATGAGGGCTGCTCCAAGGCCGTCCGGGAGACCTTTTGCGATTTGTATGACAAGGGCCTTATTTATAAAGGCAGCCGCATCATCAACTGGTGCCCCCACTGTGTCACCGCCCTCTCCGACGCGGAGGTGGAGTATGTGGACAAGCCGGGCCACCTGTGGCACATCCGCTATCCACTGGCCGACGGATCCGGCGATCTGGTGGTGGCCACCACCCGTCCGGAGACCATGATGGGCGACACCGGCGTGGCAGTGAATCCAGAGGATGAGCGGTTCAAGCACCTGGTGGGCAAGAAATGCATCCTGCCCATCATGAACCGGGAGATTCCCATTGTGGCCGACGACTACGTGGAGCTGGGCTTCGGCACCGGTGCCGTGAAGATGACGCCTGCCCACGACCCCAACGACTTTGAGGTGGGTCTGCGCCATAATCTGGAGGTCATCCGCTGCATCGGGGATGACGGAAAAATCAATGAAAACGGCGGCCCCTACAACGGGATGGATCGTTACGAGTGCCGCAAGCAGATTGTTAAGGATCTGGAGGAGCAGGGGTATCTGGTGAAGACCGAACCTTACAATCACAACGTGGGCACGTGCTACCGCTGCCACAACGACGTGGAGCCGCTGATTTCTGCCCAGTGGTTTGTGAAGATGGAGCCTCTGGCAAAAGAGGCGCTGCGGGTGGTAAAGGACGGCGAAGTGAAGTTCGTCCCCGAGCGCTTCTCCAAAACCTATACGAACTGGATGGAGAACGTCCATGACTGGTGCATTTCCCGCCAGTTGTGGTGGGGACACCAGATTCCCGCCTGGTACTGCGACGAGTGCGGCCACATCAACGTCTCCCGGGAGGATCCGACAAAGTGTGAAGCGTGCGGCTGCACCCATTTGACCCGGGACCCCGACGTGCTGGATACCTGGTTCTCCTCCGCCCTGTGGCCCTTCTCCACGCTGGGTTGGCCGGAAAAGACCGAGGATCTCTCCTATTGGTATCCCACCTCCGTCATGGTCACCGGCTACGACATCATCTTCTTCTGGGTGGCCCGGATGATCTTCTCCGGCTGCGAGCAGATGAAGAAGATCCCCTTCCACACCGTGCTGATCCACGGCCTGGTACGGGACGACAAGGGCCGTAAGATGTCCAAGTCCCTGGGCAACGGCATCGACCCGCTGGAGATGGCGGAGCAGTACGGCGCGGACGCCCTGCGCTTCAACCTGATCACCGGCAACAGCCCCGGAAACGACACCCGGTTCTATACGGAAAAGTGCGAGGCCATGCGGAACTTCGCCAATAAAATCTGGAATGCCAGCCGCTTTGTGATGATGAACCTCACCATTGACCAATGCGCCCTGCCCGCGGCGGAAGCGCTGGAGCAGGAGGACAAGTGGGTGCTCTCCAAGCTGAACACTCTGGTGAAGGAAGTCACCGAGAACCTGGACAGCTACGAAATCGGCGTGGCCTCTGCCAAGGTCTACGACTTCATCTGGGACACCTACTGTGACTGGTATATCGAACTGACCAAGACCCGCCTGAACGGCGAGGACGAGGCGGCAAAGCTGACGGCGCAGAACGTGCTGTGCTATGTGCTGACGGAGCTTTTGAAGCTGCTGCATCCCTTCATGCCTTTCATTACGGAGGAGATTTTCCAGGCACTGCCCCATACCGGCGACTTCATCATGACTTCCCGGTGGCCGGAGTACAGCGACGCGCTGCACTTCCCGGAGGAAGAGGCGGCCATGGAGGCTGTGATGGACACCATCAAGGCCATCCGTGCCCGCCGGGCGGAGATGAATGTGCCTCCTTCCAAGAAGGCGGAGGTGCTGCTGGTGACCCAGACACCGGAGATTTATGCCCAGGGCCTCCATTTCATCCAGCGCCTGGCCTATGCGACCCAGGTGACCTTTGCCGAGGCTGCCCCGGCAGATGTCAGCGGGCAGGTGACGGTGGTCACCCACAACGCCACGGCATTCCTGCCCCTGGCGGAGCTGGTGGACATCAAGGAGGAACTGGAGCGCATCGCCAAGGAGAAGGAGAAGGCGGAGAATGGACTGCGCATCACCGAGGGCAAGCTGAAAAACGAAAAATTCGTGGCCAATGCCCCGGAGGCAGTGGTCAACGCCGAGCGGGAAAAGGCTGCCAAGTACCGGGAGCTGATTGCTAAACTGGAGGAATCCGCAAAGGCCATGCAGGCGTAAGGGAAGAGACAACAGAGCAGCGCCCCCGTATGTTCGGGGGCGCTGCTGATAAGGCATGCCGGTTACAGCTGCCGGCCAGATGCGGCAGCACTGGCCCTGGAAAAGGAGGGAACTGAAATGCGGGGATTTGTCCGAAAGGATTTGCTGGCTTCCCTTTGCGGGCTGAACTGCGCGCTTTGCCCCATGCAGCTGGATGCATATTGTCCCGGCTGCGGCGGGGGGTGGGGAACCAGTCCTGCGCCACGGCCAGATGCAGCCTGGAGCACGGAGGCGTAGAGTACTGTGTCCAGTGTGCGGAATATCCATGCGGACAGTATAAACAGGAGGATGCGTTTGACAGCCTCCTCACACACCGGAACCGACGGCGGGATCTGGAGCGCATAATGGCAATGGGAGCGACCGGCTACCAGCAGGAGCTTTTGGAAAAGCGGAAGATTCTCCAATGGCTGCTGGAACGCTGGAATGATGGCCGGCACAAGGGATTTTTCTGCCTGGCGGTGAATCTGCTGCCTTTGGAGACCGTCAGGAGTGTGGCAGGGAAGCTGGAGCGGGAAGCCGGCCAAGACCTTCCGGAAAGGGAAAAAGCCATCCGGGCAGCGGCGCTGCTTCAGGCGGAGGCCGACAGGCAGGGCATTTGCCTGAAGTTGCGGAGGAAGCAGGGAAAAAAGAAAAATTAAATGAATTTGGAATTTTATCCGAGTTAGATTCCTTTCGACAGAAAGTAAAAACAGGACATGCTATCATCACCGTAAGGCAAATTGCCTTACGGTGATTTTTTCATAGCTTTGCTGCACAAGGTCATCAAAAACCGCCTACAGCTTAAGATTCCAAGCACTCACCCACAGAATGGGCGGATGCGTGAAAAATTACTGCAGGCGATTTTCCGCTGTGCTGCGATAAAAAATTAAATTTTTTTATAGTTTGAGGCCGATTTCCGGCCAATTTTCTACAAAAGAGGCGAAACAGATGGAGATGCAAGCAAAAAGTGCAGATCGGAATTTACTACTGGAGTTCAGCGGAGAGCTGGATCATCATGGCGCTCGGGATGCCATCCGGGAAGTAGAGCGGGCCATTGACGCGGCGCTTCCCAAAAAGCTGGTGCTGGATCTGGGGGGCGTGACTTTTATGGACAGCTCCGGCATTGCACTGCTCCTGCGAGCGCAGCAACGGATGCAACTCGTGGATGGCAGCCTGCTGGTATGCAATGTGCCGCAGCAGGCAAAAAGAGTTTTGGACGCCGCCGGCATCAGCCGGCTGGTGACGATTCGGTAAAAGGGAGGCGTACTACATAATGAAAACCAAAGCATCCAACGAATTTGTGCTGGAATTTCCAAGCCGCAGCAGCAATGAGGGGTTTGCCAGAGCGGCTGTGGCCTGCTTTGCGGCCCAGATGGACCCCACGCTCAATGAACTGGAGGACATCAAAACCGCAGTCAGCGAGGCAGTGACCAATGCCATTGTCCATGCGTATCCGGACATCATTGGCAAGGTGCAGGTCAAGGCCCGCATATTACCGGAACATATTCTGGAAGTTACAGTACGGGATTACGGCCGTGGGATTCCGGATATTGAAAAAGCCAGACAGCCCATGTATACCACCGGCGGCGAGGAGCGCAGTGGCATGGGCTTTACCATTATGGAGAGCTTCATGGATAAGCTTTCCGTTCGATCCGTACCAGGCCGGGGGACCACGGTGGCCATGAAAAAGAAGCTGGCTCCCCGCGTCAAATCCATCAGATGAATGCCACGTTAGAACTGCTGCGGGCAGCCCAGGAGGGGGACCGGAATGCCTGTGAGCAGGCTGTAATTGAAAACAACGGACTGATCTGGAGCGTGGTACGGCGGTATTATGGCCGCGGTGTGGATCCGGATGACCTATACCAGCTGGGGTGCCTTGGCTTTTTAAAGGCCGTGCAAGGGTTTGATTTTGGCTATGGCACTTGCTTTTCTACCTATGCCGTACCGAAAATTGCTGGGGAAATCCGTCGCTTTCTGCGAGATGATGGAGCTGTAAAAGTTGGACGCAGCATACGGGAGCAAGCACAAACACTTTACAGCATGAGAGAACGTATGCGCCAACAGCTGGGCCGGGAACCGGCCCTTTCGGAGTTGGCTGAAGAATCTGGCTGGACGCCGGAAGAGATTGCCCAGATCGAGCTTGCCACGGATACGCCGGAGTCCCTTCAGCAGGAGACGGGAGACGGGCTGACCTTGGAGGGGATGTTGGGCACCGAGGCACCGGAGGAGGGCATGGTGGAGCGGATTGCGCTGCGGGAGTCTGTGGACCAGTTGCCGGAAAAGGAGCGGATGACGATTTTGCTGCGATACTTCAAGGGGCTGACTCAGGAGCAGACGGCACGGATTCTGGGAGTGTCCCAGGTGCAGGTATCCCGACTGGAGCGCCGCGGTCTGAAACGGCTGCGGGAGAGCTTTGAGCGGTGAAATACGCATCTCCTTGGAATTCCGTCATGGTGCCCCAGTAGCGCTTGGGCATCTGCGTCTGCCGGCATTTTGGATTGTACCGCTCCTTGATGGCAATGGTGTCGTAAAACCGCTTCCACAGCAGCCGGTAATGGGCCTCGGTCTCGTCCGGAGGCGCCATCTGGAAATCCTCCAGCGGGCGGATGACCGCCTTACCGGCGGCGTAGAACAGCGCCTCTTTGTGTGTGCGGTCGTAGAGGAAGAACGTCTCCCCCTGGTATCGGGCGCAGAAGTGACTGCGCAGAATGGGCAAAACCCGGTTTTTCGGCGCAATCTCGCCGCCCAAAACGCCGCCCAACTCGGAAAAGCGGACAAATCCCTTCAAGAGATGCGCCTCTCCGTTGAGGTGGTGGACAGCACGGAGAACCGGGTACAGCGTTTCGTCAGAGGCGTTCCGCAGGAAGCCGGGGCCATCCCGCAGCAGCTTCACCACCAGGCGGTACAGGTACAACTCCTTTTCCGGCAGGCAGGTGAGAAAGCCCCGGCGCAAAAGATCCGCAGCGTCATGGGAGAGCATCGCCACCTTCCGGAATACCCGGCGGGCGTGCCTGGAATCGGTGGGGATGGTGCGGCAGGCGAACAGCGTGGGCTGCAGGTCCTCGTCGCAGTAAATTGCGGTGAGGACTTCCCGATTGGCATAGCTGTCGAAAATACAGCAGAGCAGACCGTCAAAGCTGCCGTCGTAGTAATAAATCATTTCTGTTTGCATGGCATATCAGATGTCGGGCGCGGCCGCAGGAGCCGCACGGTTGAGAAAGGAATTCGCCGTTTTTTATATAAAAAATAGAGCAGCGGAAGGGCGCTATGCAGTTCCGGCGGAATCGAACAAAGACAGCTGTTCCAGTTCGGGCTGGGGCAGCAGAGGCCGCTCTGCCGCCACCAGACTCCGAAGAAGGCTGTCAGGGGTGAAGCGCAGGCCGTCCGTCATCTTGTGGTCGGCAGTCAGAAAGTACTGGGCCCGTTTCATCACAACCCCAAGCCGCCTCAGGTGGTCGATTTGCAGCCGGCCGGCCCGGCGGGCAGAGAGAATGCGCCGGGCGGAGGTGACTCCTACACCTGGAATCCGCAGCAGCGTTTCATAATCCGCTGTGTTGACCTCCACGGGGAAAAAGTCCAGGTGACTGAGCGCCCAACTGCACTTGGGATCCACCTGGGGATTGAAATCCTGATGTTCTTCGTCCAGCAGCTCCTCCGCCCGAAAGCCATAAAACCGCAGCAGCCAGTCCGCCTGGTAGAGGCGATGTTCCCGCAGCAGGGGGGGCTTTACCTCTTTGGAAGGCAATAAGGCGTGCTCTACCACCGGCACATAAGCGGAGTAGAACACGCGTTTGAGCCGGTACCGGTCATACAGTCCCTGGGTCAGCCGGAGAATGTGAAAGTCGGAGTCCGCTGTAGCGCCCACAATGAGTTGGGTGCTCTGTCCGGTCGGGGCAAATTTGGGAGCGTGGCGGTATTTCACCAGTTCTTCCTTACTCTGCTGGTTTCGGGTTTGAATCTGTTTCATGGGCGCCAGAATGGCGCCCTTTGTTTTGTCCGGCGCCAGAGTTTTCAGCCCCATCTCCGACGGCAGCTCGATGTTCACGCTGAGCCGGTCTGCCAGAAAACCCAGCTGTTCCACCAGATCAGGCGATGTGCCGGGAATGGCCTTGGCGTGGATGTAGCCGTTGAAGCGGTAAGTTTCCCGCAGCAGGCGCAGGGCACGGATCATCAGCTCGGTGGTATAGTCCGGGCTGCGGAACACCCCAGAGGAGAGAAACAGCCCCTCGATATAATTCCGGCGGTAAAATTGAATGGTGAGATCCGCCAGCTCCTCCGGCGTAAAAGCAGCCCGGCGGGTATCGTTGCTGCGGCGGTTGACACAGTACTTGCAGTCGTACACGCAGTTGTTGGTCAGCAGTACTTTGAGGAGGGTCACGCACCGTCCGTCAGCGGAGAAGGAGTGGCAGCAGCCCGCCACGGAAGATGAAGTGTTGCCCAGATACCCCTTTTTCGGCCCGCGGCTTCCGCCGCTGGAGGTGCAGGCCGCGTCGTATTTGGCGGCATCTGTCAGAATGGTCAGCTTCTCCAGGACGTCCATGGTCACCGGGCCGCGCGGCGGCCGCTGCGCCGGGTGGGGCGCTCAATGGCGTCGATGACCCGGAAGAGCTGGGCGGTCAGAAACACTACGCCCACCAGCACAAAAAAGAATGTCCAGCCTGTCATCATGAGAAGTTCCTCCTTATTCGAACTTTTGTTCTATTTACATTTTAACTCGAACAAACGTTCTTGTCAAGCAATAATCGAACAAAATTTCGAATGTTGCGGTAGAAAAATCCCCGCCCTTTTGAAAAAGGACGGGGAAGGAGATCACGGGTCGATTTGGAAGGGCTCCAGCGAGCAGACGGAGTCCGCCCAGGCACGGCGGCTGGCGGCATTGGACAGAAGAGTCCAGGGATAGAAGGATTTGTAGAGCTGCTGCTCATAGTAGATGCTGCTGTGCATGCCGAACCAGTCTTCACGAAGGTCCGTGGTAAAGGCGGCCCAGCCCTGTCGGTCTGCGGTGTGGAAGGGGAAGCTGAAGGCAGCCTGACAGGAGTACTGGGTGCTCCCGAAATAGGTGAGCTCCTCCGCCAGCTCCAAGGGAAGGTCCGCCGCCATGGCGGTCCCGTCGGAGGTCCACCGGAGCTGCCCGGTGATGTCCCGGGGCCGCTGCTCGTCGGAGTTGGTGTAGACGGTGATCTGATTCTGCCAGACTGTTCGGGGCGTTTCCTCCGGCAGGGAGAAGAAGTGGTAGGTGCGGATGGTGCGCTCCGCCAGACGCACATAAACGGTAGTAAAGGTCACTTCAAAGGGAACGTTCGCCTGATTCGGGTGCTCCGAGGGGGTGTAGGCCTCAAAGCAGCAGGCGTCGGCTTCGGCCAGGGATTCCAGTTCCGTCTCCGGCAGCTGCCCCAGCTGTTCAGCCGGGAAACCCAGCGCCGCCAGGCGGGTCCGGATGTCGGCAGTCTCCGCAGATTCGGAGGTCTGTTCGATGGGCGCTCCGTCAATGGCAAGATGGTTGGAGACAAGGCTGGCCAGCAGCACCAGCGCCAGCAGGGAGGCAAAGAACAGACGCCGCAGCTGCCTGGCTCCGGTGCGCACCGGGGCAGCCCGGACGGTGTAGCCCCAGTCCTCCAGTTCCGCCGCGGCCGCCAGCAGGGCCTTGACGATGCGGCAGAAGGCGTAGACCATGACGGCGAACACCCCAAAGCCCGGCTGGGGCCAGAAGAGGGCCAGAGCCATCAGCACCAGATACCACAGGCAGGCCCACAGAGCGGGGTCCCGTTTGGGCGTTTGGGCAATGGAGGATGCGGCCTGCCGCAGCCCCTGGCGAAGGAAGAGAAAGAGGAAAAAGGTCAGCACGCTGCTCAGAACAGGAAGCGCCGCGGACCATTTTCCGGAAAAGGGCGTGGCCAGCAGGATTAAATTACAATAAAGTAAAATCGCTTTACAAGCTGAGATCATCCAAGCTGCGCGGAACCAGCGGTTGGTTCTCCGCAGGGTGCGGAAGCCCAGATACAGCTCCACGGCGCCAACGGCGGGCAGCACATACTGCAGATACCAGAAGCTCAGTGTAAAGCAGGTGAGGCACAGGCCCAGGACGATGCGGCGCACGGCGTCCCGCCAGGGAGTCACGGCCCGGAGCGTCTGCTCCGGCGGCGTCAGATCGGTCATGGAATCCGCAAGTTCCAGGTCAAAAGCGTCCCATTCAGGCATCCTTGTCACCTCCCAGCTCCTGCCGCAGCTGTTGGCGCAGCCGGTACAGCCGGCCCTCTGCGGCGCGTTCGGTCAGGCCCATCTCCGCGGCAATCTGGGAGATGGACTGCAGGTAGTAGTATTTCCGATAGAACAGCTGACGGTCCCGCTCACCAAGGCGGCCAAGAGCGGCTTTCAGCCGTTCCGCCCGCTCCCGGCGGAGGAGCTCCGCCTCTGGTGTGTTCTGGTGGGCCGGTTCGACAGCAGGCTCCGTCAGGTGGGCCTCCCGCCGCTGGCGGGCCTTCCAGTGATTCAAAGCGGTGTTCCGGGCTGCGGCGGTGAGATAGGCCGTCAAAGCACCCCGGCCGGCGTCATAGCCGTCCAGTTTCTGCCACAGGGAGAGGGAGACCTCTGAAAAACAGTCCTCCGCGTCCTGGGGATCCCGGAGGATGCCGCCGATGACATAACGCAGCAGGGGACCGTATTTGGCCAGCAGCGCCTCCATCCCGTCGGCGGGGGCGGATTGCAGCTGTTCCAGCAGCTCCGCGTCGCTCATGGGCACGCTCCTCCTTCCTGAAAGCTGATTCTACTCTATCATACAACTGCCGGCGGGAAAACCCACAAAAAAATTCCCACGGCATCTTTGCCGCGGGAATTTCAGAAAGAGAAGAGCGCCGCCGCGGCGCTGGTGACACGGCTGTCCGGCCGCCGCCGGCAAAAGTTCTCTCAATGGTGCTGTTGGTTATATGAAGAATATTTTCCAGATGCTTATTGACAGGATGCAAGGTCTTTTAAAAATGCCTCCACCGCCGCCTCCGGTGTGGCCCAGCTGGTGACCAGGCGGATGCAGGTGTGGGAATCGTCCACCGGGCGGTCAATCTCAAACGCATAGCCCTTGGCCTCCAGATGTTCGACCACACTGTTTGGCAGCACCGGGAACTGCTGGTTGGTGGAGGATTCCACCGGGAAGGGATACCCCAGGGCGGCTATGCCGTCCCGGAGCCGGAGGGCCAGCTGGTTGGCGTGGCGGGCCAACTCGAAGTAGAGGCCGTCCGTAAGCAATGCCTGGAATTGGAGTCCCAGGAGCCGCCCCTTGGCCAGGATGGCGCCCCGCTGCTTCATATGCCAGCGGAAGTGGCTGCGGGGGACGGCGCCGTTGATGACCAGTGCCTCGCCGAACAGGGCGCCGTTTTTCGTACCGCCGAGATAAAAAACGTCTGTCAGTGCCGCCAGGTCCGGAAGGGACAGGCCGTTCCCCTCCGCCGTCAGGGCGGAACCCAGCCGGGCGCCGTCCAGGAAGAGGTACAGCCCATGGGCGTCGCAGCAGCAGCGCAGGGCCGTCAGTTCCGCCTTTGTGTAAATGGTGCCGATCTCCGTGGTGTCGGAGACATACACCAGCCGGGGGGACACCATGTGCTCCGAGCCGTTGTGCCCCGCCAGCACGGATTCCACCAGTGCGGGGGTCAGCTTGCCGTCCGGGGTGTCCACGGTGCAGACCTTGTGGCCGGTGGCCTCAATGGCGCCGGTCTCGTGGACGCTGACATGGCCGGTGGAGGCGGCAATCACCGCCTCATAGGACTGGAGGAGGGCATCCACCGTCACTAGATTTGCCTGGGTGCCGCCCACCAGAAAGTGGATGTCCGCATCGGGGGCACGGCAGAGCCGGCGAATCAAATCCGCCGCTGTCTGGCAGCGTGGGTCCAGGCCATAGCCGCAGGTCTGTTCCAAATTGGTGTCGATGAGGGCCTGGAGAACCCTGGGATGGGCGCCTTCACTGTAGTCATTGCGAAAACTGTACATAAAAATGGTCTCTCTTTCCAAACTGTAACAATTTTGATGTTGAAATCATACCGCGGTTCAGGTATAAATGCAAGTGCGGCAATTTAGCGAAAACCGTTCCATAAATTTGAAAAAATTGTGAATACTAGGGAAAGACGGGAACTTTTCAAAAGCGGAAGCGTCTGTATCCCTGCACAACAAGTAAAAATAAGGAGAATGACATGAGAAGAAGTTTGGCAATGGCACTGGCCCTGCTGCTGGTGAGTCTGCTGGCAGCCTGCGGCGGTGAGAAAACAACGGAAACCAAAGATGTGGATTTGACAGAATTCTACTCCGGCCTTGAGACGGAGTACGGCTGGGGCGATGGCTACATGGCCGATATTGAGGGCGAGCTGCTGGAGAACTACTATCCCGGCCTCAGCGACATTTCCACCGTACAGCTGATCGCAAGGGCACCTATGATGAGTGCCGTGGTGAACGAGGTGGTCTTGCTGCAGTGCGAGACGGAGGAGGATGCGGCCAAGGCCGCCGCCATTTTGCAGGAGCGCATCGACTATCAGGTGGGTGACGAGACCAACCCCGGCGGGGCCTGGTATCCCGAGTCCATCGAGTCCTGGAAAAAGGCCCAGGTGATTCAGCAGGGCACCTATGTGGCGCTGCTTGCCTCGGCGGAGCACCAGGAGGAGATGGCAAAGGCCTATAACGATCTGTTTGCGTAACATGCGCAGAAAGAGACGGGTCAGCCGCGGCACCGCTGCGGCTGACCTTTTAAACGGACGGGGGGAGGAGCACACTTGGTTTTCAGCAGCCTGACATTTTTGTTTGCGTTTCTGCCGCTGACCCTTGCGGTGTATGTTCTGACGCCGCTGCGGTGGCGGAATTTCGTGCTGCTCATGGTCAGCCTGGTGTTTTACGGCTGGGGGGAGCCGGTGTATATCACTATCATGTTCGTCTCCATCCTCATCGACTACACCCATGGCCTGTTGGTGGAAAAGTACCGGGCGGATGACCGGAAGGCCCGGTGGTTTGTGGGGCAGAGCGTCGTATTCAACCTGCTGCTTCTGGGCTTTTTCAAGTACGGCACCTTTTTTGCGGAAAACCTGTACCTGCTCACCGGGATTCAGCTCCCCCAGAGCGTGAGCATCGGCGGCGTCACCATGCCGCTTCTGGGGATTCCGCTGCCCATTGGTATTTCCTTTTTCACCTTTCAGACCATGAGCTATACCATCGACGTCTACCGCCGGGATGCGCCGGTACAGCGGAACATTGTGAACTTCGGCGCCTTTGTCACCATGTTTCCCCAGCTGATTGCCGGACCCATTGTGAAGTACAAGACGGTGGCGGCGGAGCTGAACCACCGAATCCACACGGCGGAGGGATTTGCACTGGGGGCCCGCAGGTTCTGTGCGGGCCTTGCCAAGAAGGTGTTGCTGGCCAATGCCGTCGGCGCCCTGTGGGAGGAGTGCCTGGCTGCCCAGAGCGCCGGCACGCTGACGGTGGTGGGAGGCTGGACGGGCCTTTTCGCCTTCGGCTTCCAGATTTACTTTGACTTCTCCGGGTACTCCGATATGGCCATCGGACTTGGACAAATGTTCGGCTTCCGCTTTCCGGAAAACTTCGACTATCCTTATCTTGCATCCTCGGTGACGGAGTTCTGGCGGCGGTGGCACATGTCCCTGACCTCCTGGTTCCGGGAGTATCTGTATATTCCCCTTGGGGGCAACCGGGGCGGCACCGTGCGGACGCTGCGGAATATTCTGATTGTCTGGTTCTGTACCGGCTTCTGGCACGGGGCCAGCTGGAACTTTGTGCTGTGGGGACTGTATTTTGCCCTCTGGCTGATTCTGGAGAAATACGTGTTCCGGGGATTGCTGGAACGGACCCCCGGGTGGGTGAAGCACGTCTATACGATTCTGGTGGTGTTTGTGGGCTGGGGCATCTTTGCCATGGAGGATTTGGGCGTGTGCGGAGCGTATCTCGCCCGCTGCTTCGGTGCCGCGCGGCTGTGGAGCATGGCGGATGGCTTCCGCCTTAGGAGCTATGCCCTGACCTTTGCGGCGCTGATTCTCGCCTCCACAACGATTGGCCGGGACGGCTGGGCAAAACTTTCGGAGCGGGCACAGAGAATTTTGACGCCGGTTCTGATGGCGCTGACACTGGTGCTCTGCACGGCCTATCTGGTGGACGGCAGCTACAACCCGTTTTTGTATTTCCGGTTTTAAGGAGGGAAGAGGACATGACAAAGACATACGGCCGCCTTTTGACGGCGATGTTCTGCCTCTTCCTGGGAGGCCTTCTGGCGTGGCACGTGCTGCTGCCGGACCGGGAGAAGTCCGACGTGGAGAACCGCAGCCTGCAGCAGCGTCCGGAATTTTCCTGGGCCGCTCTGACGGACGGCAGCTATACGGCGGATGTAGAGGCCTACTTTGCCGACCAGTTCCCGCTGCGGGACGGCTGGACGGGCTTGAAGGCCCGGGTGGAGCAGCTCCTCGGCAAGCGGGAGTTCCACGGCGTATACCTGTGCGGAGATACCCTGATTTCCAAGGTGGAAACGCCGGATGAAACGCTGGTGGAGAAGAATCTCTCCTACGTCCGGCGTCTGGCGGAGAAGACAGAGATTCCCGTCACGCTGGGCTTCATCCCATCGGCGGCAGAAATCTGGAAGGACAAACTCCCCGCCGGGGCGGAGAGTTGGGACCAGTCCGCTTTTCTGGAGCAGGCGGCGGGGGTGGGAGTGCCCATGGTGGACTTAAAGACCACCATGGAGGCCCACGCAGGGGAGAAGATTTTCTACCGCACGGACCATCACTGGACAAGCCTTGGGGCCTTTTATGGGGCCAACGCAGTGCTGGATGCCCTTGGGCGGGAGTCGCTGAACCAGGCGGATTTTGCGCCGGAGGCTGTCAGTGACGCCTTCTGCGGGACGCTGTATTCCACTTCAGGCATCCACTGGCTGCCGCCGGATACCATGGAGTTCTGGGCGGAGGAAGCAGGGCTTTCCGTTACCTCCTGGCGCAGCGGCAGCCCGGAGCCATCGGCCTTGTATGACCGGACGTATCTTGCGGAGAAGGACAAGTATTCCGCTTTCCTGGGGGGAAACCAGCCTCTGTGCGTCATCCGGAACGAAAACCTGCCCGGCGGAGGAAGGGTGCTGCTGGTGCGGGACTCCTATGCGGATTCCCTGGCGCCGCTCCTGGCCCAGCGGTTTGAGGAGGTCCATCTGCTGGATCTGCGGTATTACCGGGCCTCTGTTGCCCAATACGCGGCGGAGCATGGCGTGGATGAGATTGTGGTACTGTACAGCGTGCCGAACTTCATCACAGACAAAAATGTGGTGTTTCTGAGTCAGTAAGCAAATTTCCAAACGGCAAAGAGGCCGCCCGCCGGGCGGCCTCTTTGCATTTGTACAGCAAACGATCAAACTATCCATATGGCGCGTTCCATCGCGCCATATGGATGGAAACTCCAAACGCCATCGCTTTGCCTGCTGTCGGGATGCACGTCACGGCGCATGAAGTTTTATTCCGTGACAGTTTCATAGGGCCAGTCAATGATGCCGCCAAAGTCTGCCACCGCCGTGTAACCGAGAGCGGCAAGGGTTTTTGCGGCCTCCGCGCTGCGGCGGCCGGATCGGCAGTAGACCAGGATTTCCGCCGCCTTGTCCGGAAGCGCCGCTGCGGCGGTGTCCGCCGTGATGTTCTCCACCGGCAGGCACAGCGCGCCGGGGACGTGTCTCTCGTCAAACTCCTCCTGGGTGCGGACATCCAGGATGGTGAGCGCGTCGCCGCTGTCTATCCGGGCCTTGGCTGCCTCCGGGGTAATGGTTTTCCAGCCATCTTCCCCGGAAGAGGGGGACACGTGTCCGGTATAGAGCTTAATGGCCAGAACGCCGAGGATGATGGCCAGAGCCAGATAAATCAGCTGCTTCATAAAAATCTCCCGTTCCGCCGCATTGCGCGGCACAAATCAAAATGAACATTTTCAGATGGCGAAAGGGGGTACCGGCTGCCCTGCAGAAAAATCCCCCTGGTTCGGATACTGGTTTCCAGTATACCCGAAACAGGGGGAAAAAGAAAGGAGTCCTTATAAAATCGTCAAAGAGACGGTTTTGGCCGCCAGGTCCACAGCATAACGGTAAGTGCCTGCTAGATGAATCAGATAGTTGCCGTCCACAATTTCCTCCTGGGAAAAGACAATGGTGTAGACCAGCTGCCCGTTGGAGAAGGCCATGGTGTCCGGCGCGGCGGTGGACATTCCGCCGTTGGTCCGGCACAGGGGCAGCTGGGCCAGGGTGCCGTCCGCAAAGCGGAGATAGAGGTAGTTCTGGTCCGTATGCGGCATGCCCTGAAGGATTCCGTCCCAGGCCAGGCAGCCGCCGGCCTCCTGCCAGTTCGTGACGGAAAGCTGATAGCCCGTGCCCGGGAACAGCTCCCCGCCGCCGCTCTGCACCCACTGAAGCCGTTCCTCATAGCCCATGTCGTCTGCGGCGGCCTCCAGCGCCTGGCCGGAGAATTCCGCGTCCGCCTTGGTGAAGGTTCTGCGGACAAATTCCTCCGGCACAGCGCAGCCCATGGAGTCCAAGATCTCCCATACGCCGGTGGTTTGATTGGGCAGGAGATAGAAGTAACAGGCGCTGGTGCCGTTTTCCTGATCCGTGTAGAATTCCAAGGCGTCAAAGTCATATTCCGCTTCCCACACCGCCTGAACGGCCGCCATTTTTGCGGTGTAGTCGTCGCTCCAGCCATACGCATTGGCTGAGAGGCTGGCGGTGTACATGCTTACCACCCGGGAAGTCTCTGCTTCATCCACCGCCACATGGAGAATCTCCAGGGAGGTGATGCCGGGCTTGCCCCGCCGACCCTCCAGAGACTGGCGCACGGCCTCCAGCATGGCAGCATCATCTGCATCCGTTCTCGCTGCCGGGGCGGGCAGGGGACAGGCGGTGCGGATCAGCTCATAGACCGCCGTGGCCTCTGCACCCAGACCCGGCTGGGTCACCGAGTGGAGGGCGTCGGAAAACCGGGCCCGCTGGGCGGAGGTGCCGCCGGCATAGTAGGCGGCCAGTGCCCGGGCAATTGGCTCCTGTTCCGCCGTTGGCAGGGCGGAAAGGCGGTGGAGGAAACGGACGGGATTGGCGGTGAAGAGGTCCAGCGCCTCGTCGGCGCTGACGGCATTCTGCCGCTCCACCGCGGCCAGCAGCCGCGCATAGGCACTCCGGCCCGCCTCCGTCAGAGCGGAGCTGTTCCACTCCAGATTCTGCAGCCCGCTTGCAAAAAGGTCGGCGTCCTCTCCGGCGCTGCCGGAAGCGGCATAGGCGGCCAGTGTGTTCAGGGCCGTTTCCTGCTCTGAGGGGGTGGATTCACCCAGCAGATTCAAAAATGTGGTTTGGTTTGCGTAAAACAGATAGTACAAGTCCACGTCCCGGACCTCGGAGGGAAGTAGCAGACCATTTTCCAGCGCGGCCTCCGCTACAGCGGCGGCAAACATGGGATTCTCGCTGCTGCCGCCCACGTCGCTGGGAATATGGTTTTCCAGCAGGGTAAAGCCGCTGTTTCGCAGCGTGTGAAAGACCAGATAGGGTGTCTCCACATAGAAGCCGCCCACCCAGCCGTCCTCGTCCACATACATACCGCCGGCCGCCTGCACCTTTTCCGGCGTGGGGGAGTGGAGCTCATAGCCAAGGCCGTAAATCCGCAGCCCCAGCTGCGGGTAGGCCGGGGCAGTATCCGTCAGCTCCAGACGGGTGATGCGCCAGTCGTCCCATTCCGCCTGTGGGCCGGAATCCTGCCACGCGCCGTCCACATAGGACTGTGCGCCGGTGTGGTGCTGCCACCAGTCCAGCGCTTCCAGCACCTGCGTCCTGGCGGCCTCCAGCACGGCATTTGGGGCCTCAATACCGTCTGCCATGTGGTCGGTGTAGGTGGTGGTGTCCTTGTAGAGGAGGAGACTGTCTCCGTCAAAGTACAGCGTCCGGAAGGCGGAAACCCGGTAGACCGTCGGGTCATTCTCATATCCCGGGACGGGAACAGAGGCCCAGAGGGAGCAGCTGCGGCGGCTTAAATCCCACCCGCTGAACTCAAGGTAGTCTGCCTCCGGCCAGGCACCGGACACCAACGCAGCCACGTCCGCCTCATAGAGCTGTCCCTGGCGCTGGAAGAACAGCTGGGCAGTGGAGCCGGCGGATGCACACAGCTCGGTTTTCCCGTCGCCGTCCAAATCGATGATTTTCGGTTCGCCGTAAGCCCGGGCCAGCAGGACGGGGGCACCGCTGTCATCCACATAATAGTAGTCGTAGATGGTGTTGTAGTGGTTCTCACTGATTTTACCCGGATAGGAGATGGTTACGCCGGAGCGGCCGAAGAGGCCGCTGAAAAAGCTGCAGGAGATGCGGTCTGGATCCGTGTCCGCCGGGAAGGTGAAGAAGCACCCCACATCCCAGACGGTCATCACGCCGTTTCCCGCCGCAGTTTCATACTCCACGGCGGCGTAGAGGCTGCCGTCGGTGGAGCGGTAAATGCGGAATGTGGTGTCATCATCGGCCATATAGCCGCCGTACCGCTCCGCGCAGTCGCTTACATGGCGGGTGACATCTGCCGGCTCCGGTGAATAGGGGGCAAGGCCCGTCAGGGGAATGGCTAGGGCTGGTTCGCCCTCTGGGTACACGGTGGCAATGGCGGGCTGCTCCGAGAGCACGTGGGAGACAAACCAATAGCTTCCGTCCGCCTGCTCCTGCAGCGTTACACAGCAATATCCATACCCGCCGAAATAAAAGTCCTGATAATAAAGATGGATGATGTTTCCCTCCCGCTCCCCGGCGGTAAAGAGAATTTGGCCCCGGGCGTTGGTATCGCCATGGCTGCTGTAATAGGCGTCGTATTCCGGCAGGTAGTCAAAGGCGTCCAGATCCACCCGGTTGGTCTGCTCCAGGGTCAGTCCTGTGTAGGTGGTCAGGATCTGATTGATGTTGGCGGCGCTGTTTTTCACGCAGCCGCAGATGAGGTCGCCGTTTTCGTCAAAATAGCCCACCTGCCGCCATTCGTCGTCGCTCATGGTCTCCGGAAGGCCGGTGCCGTTGTAGAAGAGGGAAAAGAGATCGATATCCTCCGGCTTTTCATACAGGACGGTGAGGAATTGATTGCGGATGTTGTAATCTTCGCCGTTGAAGTACTCCTCGTTGAAATACGCCAGCTCTTCGCCGGTCAGGGGACGTGGTTCCTCCGCCGGGCTGCCGCCGGTGAAGGTGACGGCGCACACACCTGCCGCTATGGCCAGAACCAGAAACAGCGCCGCCGCCCGGGTCTGGCGGTTTTCCGCGATGCGGGTGATGCGGTCCTTCAGATGGCGCTTGTCCGCTGTCATGGTGGTGGCGGAGAGCAGGGGATTGACAGGCCCTTTCCGTACGGGAATCAGGGAAAGAAGGGTTTTGCCGTAGGAAATGCGCTCTCCCTCGCCCAGCCGCTTGATGGCCCCCTCGTCGCAGGCCAGCTCTCCGTCGGCCTTGGATGCCGCGGCCGCTGCCCACACCAGCGGATTGAACCAGTAGACCGCCAGGCACACGCACCGCAGCAGGCTCCAAAGGGGGTCCAGGTGCTTTGCATGGGTGGATTCGTGGGCCAGCACATGCCGCAGAATCTCCGGCGAGGCCGCGGCGGCGGGAGTCAGGTAGATGGCGGGCCGCACCAGGCCAAACAGACAGGGAGAGGGGAGCCCCCGCTCCACCAGATAGACAGGATACTTGCAGTCATCAATCTTGTAATGTTTTCTTACTTTACAGAGTATCCGCCGGAAACGGAGGTTGGAAATCAGGAAGCACACAGCCATGACCGCCATTCCGGCGTACCAGACCCAGCGCAGCAGGTCGGCTGTGGTCAATTTCTGATACTGCACCGCCGTCTCATCATCCTCCACAACCCAGACTTGGGAGGAGGAGGGGGGCATGGCCAGACTGGGGGTTAAATC
Source organism: Oscillibacter sp. PC13 (assembly GCF_900115635.1). Classification (GTDB taxonomy): domain Bacteria; phylum Bacillota; class Clostridia; order Oscillospirales; family Oscillospiraceae; genus Oscillibacter. The sequence continues at coordinate 102,827 of NZ_FOXE01000009.1, forward strand.
CGGAGCCTCCGGATGGGCCGCCAGAGGCTCCTGGCCCGTGGGGACATAAATCTCCTGCCGGTCCAGCCGGGCGGTGACCGCCTGCCCCACCGGCTCCGCGGCGGTCAGCAGGGAGAAGCCTGCCGGCGGCAGGCTGACGGGCACCAGCAGCCGCACCAGCACCAGTCCCCACAGGGCGTATTGCGCCCGGCGGGAGATGGTTTTCCGGAACACCCGCCGCAGCGCCAGCAGGGCGAGAATCAGTGCCGAGGACGTCAACAAAATCTCTTTCATGCTCTGCCACCTCCGGCCTTTTCCAAAATGGCGGACAGCTCCGCAATGTCCGCCTCGCTCAGGGCGCGGCTCTCCACCATGGCGCTCATCATCAGGCCCAGAGACCCGCCGTAGACCTTATCCAAAAAGTTTTCCGTCTCCGTCAGGGCCGCATCCTCCCGGTTGACCGCCGGGAAATACCGTTTGGCCCGGCCGCCCTCCTCATGGCGGACAGCGCTTTTGGCCTCCAGACGGGAGAGCATGGTGATGACGGTGTTTTTGCTCCAGCCGGTGTCCTCCCGGAGAGCCGCCGTCAGCTCCATGATGGTCAAAGGCGCGCCGTCCCAAAGGCGGTTCATCAGCTTCCACTCGCTGTCGGACAAATTGATTGGCATGGACTCACCTCCAAGTGGTATACGATTGTCTACCAGTTTCTGCTTTGAACGTATCAGAAAGGTAGACATTTGTCAACCTGAAATTGGTTACAAAAAATGACGGGGCGGGTAATGGAGAAACCCACCGTTGACCCGCCCCGGTTTTTGTCATAAAATAGACGGCGAGATTATAGAAAACTGGTGAACATATGACTGACTTTCAAACACGATACATCGCGGCCAGAAAGGCCGTTATCGCCCGGGACCTTCAGCGGCTGAATCCCATGCAGCGCAAGGCTGCCATGACCACGGAGGGACCGCTGCTCCTGCTGGCTGGGGCTGGCAGCGGCAAGACCACGGTGCTGATTCAGCGGGTGTACAACCTTTTGACCTACGGCCGGGGCAGCGACAGTGACCAGGTGCCGGAGTGGGCCACGGAGGAGGATTTGCAGTTTCTGGAGTCCCTTCCGGACCAGCCGGACGAGGAGCAGCGCCGCCGTGCGGTGCGGCTGTGCGCCGTGGATGTCCCCCGGCCCTGGGAGATCATCGCCATCACCTTTACCAACAAGGCGGCGGGGGAGCTGAAGGAGCGTCTCGCGGCCCGGCTGGGGCCGGCGGCCAACGACATCTGGGCCTCCACCTTCCACTCCGCCTGCGTGCGGATTCTGCGGCGGGACATCGACCGCATCGGCTTTGACAAGGACTTTACCATCTACGATTCCGACGACTCCAAGCGGGTGATTAAAGACATTTTGAAGGAGCAGAACCTGGACGAGAAGACCTTCCAGCCCCGCAGCGTCCTCTCCGTCATCAGCCACTCCAAGGACCAGTACGAAAGCCCGGAGGAATTCGCGGCAAAGCACCAGCATGAAAACGACTGGAAGATGGCCCGCATCGCCAGGATTTACGCCGCCTATGTGAAAAAGCTCCGCACGGCAAACGCCCTGGATTTTGATGACATCATCTATCACACCGTGACGCTGCTCCAGCAGGAGCGGGAGGTGCTGGAATACTACCAGAACAAGTTCCGCTACGTGCTGGTGGACGAGTATCAGGACACCAACCATCTCCAGTATCTGCTGACGAGCCTGCTGGCAGGGGGGCGGAAGAACCTCTGCGTGGTGGGCGACGACGACCAGTCCATCTACCGCTTCCGGGGCGCGAATATTGAAAACATCCTGAATTTCGAGCAGCAGTACAAGGACGCCCGCACCATCCGCCTGGAGCAGAACTACCGCTCCACCCAGAACATTCTGGATGCAGCCAACGCCGTCATCAAACACAACACCGGCCGGAAAGGGAAGACCCTTTGGACGGACAACGGCGGCGGCGACGCCGTGACGGTGAAGACCACCTTCAACGAGAGCGATGAGGCCAACTACGTGGTGGGGGACATCCTGATGGGGGTGAACCGCGGCCGGAATTTCCGGGATACGGCAGTGCTGTACCGGATGAACGCCCAGTCCAATGCACTGGAATACGCCATGAAGCGAAACGGCATTCCCTATAAAATCGTGGGGGGCATGAAGTTCTTCGACCGGGCGGAGGTCAAGGACATGCTGGCATACCTGTGCGTTTTGAACAACCCCATGGACGATCTGCGGCTGCGGCGGGTCATCAACAATCCGCCCCGGGGCATTGGCGCAACCACGCTGGACAAGGTGGCGCTTCTTGCGGAACAGCAGGGGGCGTCTCTCTATGAAATCCTCCGGAACGCCGATTTGTTCCCGGAGCTGAAGAGCCCGGCGGCCAAGCTTTTAAAATTTGCGGATTTGATCGACGGATTGCGGCGGGCGGGGGGGACCCTGGCTCTGCCGGAGTTTTACGACGAGGTAGTCGCCCAGACCGGCTATGTGAAGGCTCTGGAGGAAAAGAACGACATGGAGAGCCGGGGCCGCATTGAAAACGTCCAGGAGCTGAAATCCAATATCCTGGGCTTTTTGGAGCAGGATCCGGAGGACGCCACCCTCTCCGGCTTCCTCAATGAAATCGCCCTGTACACCGACCTGGACAGCGTGGAGGCGGACGACAACTGCGTGACCATGATGACCATCCACTCCGCCAAGGGACTGGAGTTCCCCAATGTGTACGTGGTGGGTATGGAGGAGGGGATTTTCCCGGGAAATTCCGCCCAGTACGACGAGGAGGAGCTGGAGGAGGAGCGGCGGCTATGCTACGTGGCCATGACCCGGGCCAAGGAGAAGCTGACCCTCACCAACGCGAGACAGCGGATGCTGTACGGCCGCACCAGCGCCAACCGGGCCTCCCGGTTTTTGGAGGAGATTCCGGAGGAAAACATGCGCTGGGAGAGCAAGCCGGAGCCGAAGTTCGGCGGTATGGAGCGGGACGGCGCCTTCGGCGAACGGTATGGAGAAAGCGGCGGCGAGGGTCGCTTTGTCCACACTGACAGCTATACTACCGGCGGCGGTTGGGGCGGTGCCTCCATCCACGCCTACAAGACCCCGGCAAAGGCAGCCGCAAAGCCTCTGGCCTCCACCCGGCGGAATACGGCGTCCGCGGCGCCCATATTGCAGCTGCAGCAGGGGGATATGGTGGAGCACACCGCTTTTGGACGGGGGATGGTGCTCTCCGTCCGGCCCATGGGCGGGGACGCGCTGGCGGAGGTGGCCTTTGACACCGTTGGCACCAAGAAGCTGATGCTGAAATCCGCCGGCAGCCACATGAAAAAGCTGTAAATCACATCAGGATAAAAAAGCGCCCGGACAGCAGTCCGGGCGCTTTTCTGCGTACAGGTAGGTTTTATCCAGCTTCCGTCGGAAGATCCGCCACTGTGACCTCATGACCGGTGTAGGGGAGAAAAATGTGCAGGATGTCAGAGGTTTTCAGCTTTAAGCTGCTGGTACAGATACAGGGATGGCAGCTGATGTATGGAGCCTCATAGATCTCACGATCTATCAAAAATCTGACTTGATGCGCCGTATCGTTCATCAGTCCCAGCACTGTGGCGGATCCGGGGGTACAGTGCAGCAGCTCAAACAAGGCCTCCTCCGGCGCAAAGGACAGCCGGGCAGAACCAATTTGACGGGAGAGATCCTTGGTGTGGAAGGGCTTGTCCGGACCCATGGCCAGCAGGTAGAACTGGGTTTTCTGCCGGTTGCAGAGAAAGAGGTTCTTGCAGATGGGAACTCCCAGTACGGCACTAACCGCAGCACATTTTTCCATATTATCCGCAGGATCACTGGATACCCGGTCGTAAGAAATGCCAAGATGCTCCAGCGCGTCAAAGGCTGCGGCCTCCTGGGGGAGGAGCTCCCCCTCCGGCCGGGTATTGTGCATACAAGAGGAAATACGCATCGATCAGGTCCTTTCCAGCAATTTCTCACCAGCCCTGTAAATATCCCCCGCTCCGACGGTTAAAATGAGATCGCCGGGCTGGGCCAGCTTCTCCAGCTGATCTGTCACCTTATCCAAGGTAGAGCAGTACACGGCACCTGGAATGTTCCGGCACAGATCGGCGGAGGAGATGCCAAGGGTGTTTTGCTCCCGGGCAGCGTAAATCTCCGCCAAAATGGCCACGTCCGGGAGCTTCAGCTCCTCCACAAACCGATCGAACAGCTTGGCGGTGCGGGTATAGGTGTGAGGCTGGAAGGCGGTGATGATCCGTTTGTATCCAAGTTCCTTCGCCATGGTCAAAAGTGCATGCAGCTCATCAGGGTGATGGGCATAATCATCGTAGACCTCCGCACCGCGGAAGGTGCCCTTGCGCTCAAACCGGCGTCCGGCACCTGCGAAGGCGGCAAGGCCGTCCTCCACCGCTTTGCCCGGCAGATCCAGCAGATATGCCGCAGAGGCGGCGGCCAAGGCGTTCAGAATATTGTGGTGCCCGTAAACATGGAGCATCACATGGGCGTACCGCTCCCCACGAATCATGACATCGAACACCGGGCGGCCATCTTCCTCGTGGAGGTTTGCCGCCGTGCAGTCAGCGCGGTTGTCCAAGCCGAAGGTGAACACTGGGTGCGGCAGGCCCTCTACGGAGTCCATGGCCCCTTGGTTATCGGCATTGACAATGACGTGTCCGGCGGCGGGCACCAGCTCTGCAAATTCGTGGAAGGAATGCTCAATGTCATCCAAATCCTTGAAGAAGTCCAGGTGATCCGGCTCCACATTTAAAATGACTGCCACAGTGGGAAAGAAGCTCAAAAAGCTGTTGCAGTATTCGCAGGACTCCAAAATGATCGTATCCCCACGGCCAACCCGATAGCCCGCATGGAGCAGGGGAAGGGTGCCGCCGATCATGACCGTAGGATCGGCCTCTGCCGCCATGAAGATGTGGGTGCACATGGAGGTGGTGGTGGTTTTTCCGTGGGTGCCGGAGACACACAGCGCGTTGGGATACCGCTGCATGATGGCGCCCCAAGCCTGTGCACGCTCGTAGACCGGGATGCCTCTGGCCACGGCCCCGGCGATCTCAGGGTTGCTGTCATGGATGGCGGCGGAGCGAATTACAAAGTCACAGTCGCCGAGGTTCTCAGCATTGTGACCGATGGCAACGGAAATCCCCAGGGATTTCAAATGCTCCACCGTATCGCTGTCATTCATATCAGAGCCTTGAATCGTGAGGCCCATGCCCCGCAGCACTTCTGCCAGGGGGCACATGGAGACGCCGCCAATACCCGCCAGGTGGGCGCGCTTACCGGGCACCAGGTATTCCCGGACGGGAATGGGATTATTCATCATAAAAAGGACTTCCTTTCATATGCCGAACCGCGTTGCAAAGGCGGAAAAAGCGTTGTATAATCTGAACAGCAGACAGAACTCTGTCATGAAAGCAACTTATTATAGTACATAGCGCGTGAAATTGCAACTGGAAAGGGCGGTGAAAACCGTGGTGGAAATGCCAAAATACGTCCTGGAGATACTGAAAACACTGGCGGCGGGCGGACACGAGGCGTGGTGTGTGGGAGGCTGCATCCGGGACAGCCTGCTGGGCCGGATACCAGAGGATTGGGATGTGACCACCGATGCCCTGCCGGAGGAGACGCTGGCGTTGTTTCCCGGGCGTGCCGTCCCCACAGGGCTGCGCCACGGTACAGTCACCGTCCGGCTGCCGGGCAGCAATCCGGTAGAAGTCACCACCTACCGGGTGGACGGGGCTTACCACGACCACAGACGTCCGGAGTCCGTCTCTTTTACCAGATCCCTGGAAGAGGATTTAAAACGCCGGGACTTCACTGTCAACGCCATGGCCCTGGGGCTGGACGGCACGCTGCGGGATCCGTTCGGGGGACAGATGGATCTGCGGCGGGGAATCTTGCGGTGTGTGGGAGATCCGGATCGGCGCTTTCAGGAGGACGCACTGCGGATACTGCGGGGTCTCCGGTTTGCGGCAGTGCTGGGCTTTTCCATCGATCCGGCCACGGCGGATGGCCTCCATCGCAGCCGGGCGCTGCTGGAGGAGATTGCCTCAGAGCGCATCTGGGCGGAGCTGCAAAAGCTCCTGTGCGGCAAAGCTGCGGCCGCCATACTGCGGGAATATCCGGATGTGCTGGGGGTATTTTGGCCGGAGGTGCTGCCCATGGTTGGCTTTGACCAGCGCAACCGTCATCACTGCTTTGATGTTTGGGAGCACACACTTCGCGCCCTGGAAGCGGTGGAGCCGGAGATGGTGCTCCGCTGCACCATGCTGCTCCACGACATTGGAAAGCCCTCCTGTTTCACCATGGACGCAGAGGGAAACGGCCATTTTTATGGTCATCCGGCGGTGAGTCGGGATCTGGCGGACGGCATGCTCCGCCGGCTGAAGTGCGGCAATGCCGATCGGGAGACGGTGCTTCGCCTGGTGGAGTGGCACGACCGGAACATTCCACGGACGGACCGGGGCCTCCGCCGGGCGCTGCGGGCGCTGGGAGAGGAGGATCTCCGGCGGCTGCTGGCGGTGAAGCGGGCGGATAACCTGGCGCAGGCGGTGGAATTCCGGGGCATGCAAAAGGAAATCAATCTGGCGGAGGACATGATGAACCGCCTGCTGGAGGAGAAAGCCTGCGTTTCCCTGGGGCAGCTGGCGGTGAATGGCCGGGATTTGACGGAACTTGGCTATGCGGGTCCAGCCGTGGGACAGATCCTGAATCGGCTGCTGGACGCAGTGGTGGAGGGGGTCGCACCGAATAACAGGGAGGCCTTGCTCCAGTATATCCAAAAGATGGAGACTTCAAAATAAAAGCGGCGCGGTCACGGAAAGGAATCTTGCAATTTTTCCATAAAACCGCTATACTGGAAAAGTATTTTACAAGTAATTTGGATGCTCTGTGTCCGGGCGATGAGGCTTCAGGCCTTGGGCCGGGGTGATCCGGATGGCTGTTTTGATAGCTGTTCGGCACAACATTATCAAAAACGGGTGCGCACCTACCGGCAGTAAGGCGATTCTTACTGCCGGTTTTGCTTGTCTGCCGCCCGCCCAACAGAGAACATGGAGGTGCTTGCCATAATGGAATATAATTGGCCCATTGTGCTGATTGTTGTGTCCAATGTCTTTTACCATGTCTGCTCCAAATCCACGCCGGCGGACGTACATCCGCTGGCCTCCCTTACGGTGACGTATCTTGTAGGGGCGGCGGTCTCTACCGGACTGTATCTGCTGCTGAACCGTGGAGGCAGCCTGCTTGCGGAATACCGCTGCCTGAACTGGAGCAGCGTTGTGCTGGGGCTGGCCATCGTGGGACTTGAGGCCGGATCCATTTATATGTACAAGGCCGGCTGGAACATCAGCACGGGCCAGCTGATCCACAGTTCGATTCTTGCGGTCGTCCTGATTCTGATTGGGTACGTTTTTTACCATGAGGCTATCACCGGCACGAAGATTGCCGGGGTTCTGGTGTGCATGGCGGGACTGTATCTCATTAACCGGTAAGGGACGGCAGCTGAGAGCTTTACAAGGCAAAGCCTCCGGAACCGATTGGTTCCGGAGGTTTTTGGCTGCTGTGTGGACATACCGGTCAGGACAGGACAGGGAGATGGTAATCCGAGAGCACCTTCCGCAGCCGGGCAAGGCTGGCCTCCGTCGGTTCGCATAGGGGAAGGCGCAGGGGACCCACATCAAAGCCCAGCAGATTCAGAGCCGTCTTTACCGGGATGGGGTTTACCTCGCAGAACATGGCGTCGCAGAAGTCCTTCAGCTCCAGCTGAAGCTGTCCGGCGGCGGCAAAATCGTTAGAGAGGCACAACTGTATCAGATCATGCATTTCCCGGGGAAGGATGTTGGCCACCACGGAAATGACACCCTTGCCGCCCAGCATGCAGATGGCGGCCGCCTCGTCGTCGTTGCCGGACCAGATGAAAAGGTCATCTGCGCAGAGGCTACGGGTCTTCTGGATGTTGCTGAAGTTCCCGCTTGCCTCCTTCACGCCGTTGATGTTGGGATGCTCCGCCAGGATGGCATAGGTCTCCGGAGCCATGGCGACGCCGGTACGGGAGGGGACATCATAGAGAATCACCGGAACGTGCACAGCATCTGCAATCACCTGATAGTGCCGCACCAGGCCCTTTTGGGTGGCCTTATTGTAGTAAGGGGTCACCACCAGCAATCCATCGGCCCCGGCCCGCTCTGCATCCCGGGAGAGAGCGACGGCGTTTTCCGTGGAGTTGGATCCGCTGCCGGCGATTACCGGAACCCGGCCGTCTACATACTCCACGCAGAACTCCACGGTGCGCATCCGTTCCCGGTAGCTCATGGTACTGGCTTCGCCGGTGGTGCCGCAGACAATGATGGCATCCGTGTGGTTTTCCAGCTGAAAGTCGATGAGCCGCCGCAGGGCAGCAATATCAACGGTTTCCTTTGTAAAGGGCGTGACAATCGCTACGCCAGAACCCGTAAAGAGAGGTTCCTTCACAGAATATCAGTCTCCTTTTCCAAATAAAATATGTGAATGGATACGATATGGACGTCAAAACGGCCTGCCGCAGTCAGCGGCAAGCCGTTTCTTTCGTACGTAGACAAATAGCAGATGGGTCCCAGCGGTGACTGTCAGGTCACTGCTGAGCCGCCGCTCATGCGGCGAACAAGCGGTTTCGCAGACGGCGAAACCCTTGAAACGGACGGGCTTTGCCCGGACGTTTGAGTGGAATGCGGGGTCCCCGGCGGTGACCGTCAGGTCACTGCTAAGCCGCCGCTCATGCGGCGAACAAGCGGTTTCGCAGACGGCGAAACCCTTGAAACGGACGGGCTTTGCCCGGACGTTTGAGTGGAGTGGGGGGTCCCCGGCGGTGACCGTCAGGTCACTGCTGGGGCTCGATGTAACCCTTTGCGCACAGCAGCTCCGCCAGCAGCACCGCGCCGCCGGCCGCGCCCCGGAGGGTGTTGTGGGAGAGGCAGACAAACTTATAATCGTACTGGGTATCGGGCCGCAGACGGCCGATGGAGACTGCCATGCCGTGCTCCAGGTTTCGGTCCAGCTTCGTCTGGGGGCGGTTCTCCTCCTCAAAATAGTGGAGGAACTGCTTGGGGGCGGAGGGGAGGTTCAGCTCCTGGGCGGGGCCGGAGAAGGCGGCCCAGTCGGCCTTAATCTGGTCGATGGAGGGCTTGCAGCCATCCTTGAACTTCATGAACACAGCGGCCATGTGGCCGTCCTGGCAGGCCACCCGGATGCACTGGGCGGTAATGGAGGGGCCGTCCGCCTTGACAATTTTTCCGTTTTCCACATGGCCCCACAGCTTCAAAGGCTCCTGCTCGCTCTTTTCCTCTTCGCCGCCGATGTAGGGGATGCAGTTATCCACCATCTCGGGCCAGCGCTGGAAGGTCTTGCCGGCGCCGGAGATGGCCTGATAAGTACAGACCAGCACCTGCTCCAGACCATACTTCTTCAGGGGATGCAGGGCCGGGACGTAGCTCTGGAGGGAGCAGTTGGACTTGACGGCGATAAAACCCCGCTTCGTCCCCAGGCGCTTGCGCTGGTCGTCGATGACGGCGATGTGCTCGGCGTTGAGCTCCGGCACTACCATGGGAACGTCGTCCGTCCAGCGGTTGGCGGAGTTGTTGGAGACGATGGGACACTCCAGCTTGGCGTACTTCTCCTCCAGCGCACGGATTTCCTCTTTTTTCATATCCACGGCGCAGAAGCAGAAATCCACCAGCTTCGCCAGCTTCTCGGCGTCGGCCTCCGCGTCCAGCACGACGATGTTTTTGGCCTCCTCGGGCATGGGGATGTCCAGAGCCCAGCGGCCCTCCACGGCTTCTGCATAGGGCTTCCCGGCACTGCGGGTGCTGGCGGCGATGGCGGTGAGCTGGAACCAGGGATGGTTTTCCATCAATGTGATAAACCGCTGGCCCACCATACCGGTGCCGCCGATGATGCCGACTTTGTACTGTTTCATACTATGTCTCCTCCTGCTGCATTGTTACGCCGGGAAGGGCAAAACCGGTTCCCGTCGAATTTTGGTTGAATGTGGCGCCGCTTTGTACTATAATATTTCAAGATTGGAAATTGGAAGGCGTGTACTTCCGGCACGGACATTTGTATGTATGTTAGCATACTTTTTCGGTGCCGTCAAGGCTGTGGATATTGGGAGGATTCATGAAAAAGCTGCTTTGGACCACACTGCTCGTTGTGACATTTTTCGCCTTTTATGCAGTTTCCGCCTCCGCCGTGGTGAACGACACGGTAAAGGTGGGCCTGAAATACGGTTCCGGCGCCCTGTTTTCCGCCAACCTGGAAAACGCGGTGGGCAGCGGATACGAATTCGGATACTTTGACGCGGACCGGGATTTTGTGGCCCTGGGGGAGACGGAGGAGACCACCCTCTCCATGACCGCCGCCGGCACCATTTATATGAACAGCAGCGGCGTCTACTCCGACGCCGTGCCTGCGGGCAGCTACCGGGTGCTGGGGGCATACCACGCCCAGCTGGACGGCTTCGGCTCCTTTGAGGAGGCCCAGGAGGAAGCACAGAATCACGACGACGCCTATCCTGCTTACATTTCAGGAGAGTATGTGGTACGGGTGGGGTGCTACGCCGACCGGGACGAGGCGGAGGACATGGCCGCGGACATCGGCGGCGAGGCGGTGAAGTCCGGTTCCACCGGCGTGCTGGTGACATGCACCAAAAGCACGGAGGTCCTGTTTGAATTTGATTGCCAGGGGGCCGTGAATCTGGGCGTCCTGCCCCAGAGCCGGCGGGAGAGCGCTGTCACCTGGTTCAAAGGGTATAAGTACTACGGCGGATTTGAGTACGTCCGGGTCACCGGCGGAAGCCTGAACGTCATCAACGTGGTGGAGCTGGAGGACTATGTGAAGGGCGTGGTGCCCTATGAGATGCCGGGGGACTGGCCCCTGGCGGCGCTGGAGGCCCAGGCGGTCTGCGCCCGGAACTTTGTCTGCCGCACTACCAAGCATTTGAGCCTTTACGGCTTTGATGTGTGCAACACAACGGACTGCCAAGTATACTATGGCGTAGGCAACGGAAGTGTGTATCCCTCCGAGCGGAGCGACGAGGCGGTGGAGAATACCGCCGGGGTTTGCATGTACTATGACGGCGAGCTGGTAGAGGCGGTGTACCACTCTTCTGACGGCGGCGCCACCGAGGATGCCGCCAACGTCTGGGGCAGCGAAGTGCCGTACCTGAAGGGAAAGGCCGACCCCTATGAGGCGATGACCACCATCCCCAATTACGGCTACACCGTCACCTATACCATGGCGGAGCTGACCTGGGTGCTGCAGAACAGCGGATATTCCATCGGCACGGTGGAGGATGTGATCATCTCGGAGCAGACGGCCCAGGGAAATGTATACAAGGTGACCTTTGTGGACACCTCCGGCAGGACCCTCACTGTGAAGGGAGACGACGCCCGCATGGCCTTTTACTCCACCACCTACGGCAAAAACGTCCGCAGCCTGCGGTTTGAGATTGTGGGCGGCAGCAGCGGAAGCGGAGGAAGCTGCTATGTCAACGGCACCGGAAACCGCCTGAGCAGTCTGGACGGGGTGTCCGTCATCTCCGGAAGCGGCACCGTCAGCCAGCTGACGGGAGACAGCGCCAGCGTGGTAACTGCCTCCGGCACGGGGACGGTGACAGCAGGGGGCGGAAACAACGGCACCTCCGGCGTCCGGAATGGAAGCCTTACCATCATCGGCACCGGCAACGGCCACAATGTGGGGCTCAGCCAGTACGGTGCAAAGGCCATGGCGGAGCAGGGCTACGACTACCAGGATATTCTGGAATTTTACTATACAGACGTCACCGTCGGGTGAAGAACAGGAAACGACATGAAAACCAGTGATTTTGCCTATGAACTGCCCCAGGAGCTGATTGCCCAGACCCCCATCGAAAAGCGGGACACCTCCCGCCTGATGACGCTGGACAAGAGGACCGGCACCTGGGAGCATCACCATTTCTATGAGCTGCCGGACTTTTTGCGCCCCGGCGACTGCCTGATTTTAAACGATTCCAGAGTGCTGCCGGCCCGGCTTTTGGGTCAGCGCCTGCCCGGCGGCGGCGCCTGCGAGGTGCTGCTTTTAATCGACCGGGGAGAGAAAACCTGGGAGTGCCTGGTGCGGCCGGGCCGGAAGATGAAGCCGGGGACAAAGCTTTCCTTCGGCGGCGGAGAGCTGACTGCGGAGGTGACGGCGGAGCTGGAGGGCGGCAACCGCCTGGTCCGCTTCGATTACGAGGGGATTTTTCTGGAGGTGCTGGAGCACCTGGGCAAAATGCCGCTGCCGCCCTACATCAAGGAGGAGCTCCAGGACCAGGAGCGGTATCAGACCGTGTATTCCAAGGTGGTGGGCAGCGCGGCGGCTCCCACGGCGGGACTGCACTTTACACCGGAGTTACTGGAAAAAATCGCCCAAATGGGCGTTGGCATCGGGTATGTGACCCTCCACGTGGGGCTTGGCACCTTCCGCCCCGTGAAGGAGGACAATATCGAGGAGCACCCCATGCACAGCGAGTTCTGCACGATTCCACAGGAGACGGCGGACCTCATCAACCGGACAAAGGCCGGGGGCGGGCGGTGTATCTGCGTGGGCACCACCTCCTGCCGGACGCTGGAATCCTGGGCGGGAGAGGACGGCCACATGGAGGCCAGGGCCGGGTGGACAAACATTTTCATCTACCCCGGTTACCGCTTCAAGGTGCTGGACGCCCTGGTGACCAATTTCCACCTGCCGGAGTCCACCCTCATCATGCTGGTGTCCGCCCTGGCGGGACGGGAGCACACGCTGGCCGCCTATGAGGAAGCGGTGAAGGAGCGGTATCGGTTCTTCTCCTTCGGCGACGCCATGTTCATCCATTGATGCATACGAGATCAAAGGCTGGCCTCCGCTGGGAGGTCAGCCTTTTTATATGCATTAAAAAATGATAATTTTCAATATGTGTAAAGTGGAATCACACAACAAAATATAGGGGGATTTTGAGATGGAAAAAATCAGAGGCGGCGGATAGAACCGTCATGGATCACATAAGCTTCGCCGACAATTTCACTTTTTCCGTCCTTCAGCTGTACATAGCTCCCATCCGGCAGGGCATAGAAGGTCCTGCCCATACTGTCCGGCAGGGCAACGTCCTCAATCAGGCGCTTTCCCTCTAAAACTTGATCCTTCAAAAGCTGATAGTGAGGGAGAATCATGATGTCGGTAAGCCCAAGCCCATCTGGAAACCGATCGTAGGAGGGGTCTTCAAAGTCGCCCTCCCACTCCGGCTGGGCGTACACTACCTTTGCGCTGTTCATGGAGCCGCCGCTGATGCCGATTAGCACACCGTCAAAGCTCCGGATCAGATCCTTCAGGCCAAGGCGACGGAAAAAGCGGTTTTGGGTGAGGGTGTGTCCGCCGGATAAAATGACAACGTCGCTCTCCGCCAGCAGGGAGGGAAGCGCATCCGCGCTGCGGCTGTCACAGAGGGCGAAGCTGGACAAGGAGAGGCCGCTCATGGGAAGGGACACTAAAAAGTTTCGGCGCATCCCGTCATTTTCGGCGGAGTTGTCCGGCTCTGCGCAAATCAAGAGGCAGTGGGCCTTCTCCGGCCAGACTGCGGACAAGCGGTCCAAAAAGCCGTTCTCCTCACTGAGCCTGCATGGCTTCCGGACGCCGCCCTCCAGATAGGATCCGCCGGGGCTGCTGGTCAAAAAAGCAATCATTTTTTCTGCTCCATTCCTGAAGGTACACATGTATCCGCGGCTGTGTCTGAGCGTAATGTAGCAGAATTTGGGGGAAGCGTCAAGAAAAAAGAAGCGTTCCGTCGTCCAACATACAGGCTGGTTAGCTGCGCGTTTGCCGTCGCAGTCTTCAGCAAAAATACATCCTACAGAAATATAAGTACCCTAAAAATTTGGATATTTTAAACAAGAATTTTGTGGCATTCTTGTTTAAAAGTGGGGTTGTTTTTGCTGAATGGGTTGTGTATCATAAATACAGCAAGACAAACAGAGGTCCAAAACAACTGAATCATGAACCGAACGACAACAGTCCGAAACATTCCATTTGGTTGAAACGATATGGAAGACCGACGCGGAAAGCTGGGGCATTTAGCGAATGCTCCGGGGAAACTGACAGGTAAAGAAAAGGCTGTTCGACGGTACTTTGGAAAGACCACTTTAATGTGGAGCCAATGAGGCTATAACCAACTGGCAAAAAGACAGAGGAAAATTACGCGAGTAATTTTCCTTGTCTTTTTTTATCATTTTATATGAAAAATAGACAATTTCGGAGATTGGTTTATTGAAAAAATATTGAATTTATACAAATTTGACTGGAGGTGTTGCCGGTAAGGGTTTACTGAGTCCAGGTATCCAAAACAATACAAAAAAGAGGAGGAGAGAAATGAGCGAGAAAAATACAGACTTGCTGAAAAAGTCAAAGATGTCAACGATTGGTGTCATTGCAATTGTTTTTTCCTTTGTCGCGGCTGGCTGCTTCGGAATCGAGGAAGCAATTTCCGCCAGCGGTCCGGGCCTGACCCTTGCCATGTTGATCATCTTCCCCTTCATTTGGTCTTTCCCGCTGTGCGAGATGGTGGGAGAACTTGGATCCCTTCTGCCGACAGAGGGCGGCGTTTATTCCTGGGGAAGAGAGTCCTTCGGTGAATTCTGGGGCTGGCAGGTAGGTCTGTGGTCAGCTTTGACCACGTGGCTGTGCCAGGCGGAATACTGCGCGCTGGTTGCCGGCTACGCGGCGAAGCTGGTGGACTTGTCAGATACGGGAACCTTCATGGTCAAGGTAGCGGTGGTCATTGTTTTCACCATCGTGAACATCATCGGTCTGGACTGGCTAGAGCGGCTGGAGACCTTCTTCACCGTCCTGGTGATTGCGGGCTTTGCCGCAGTGGCCATTGTGGGCTTTATGAATTGGAATGTCAGCCCCTTCCAGCCGTTCTTCAATCCGGAGGAGGGCCTGACCCACTCCATCGGCGACGGTGTGGCCATCATCATCTGGATGTACATGGGCTATGAGTGCATGTCCAACATGGCGGCGGAGCTGGAAAACCCACAGGTTATTCCCAAGGCCATGCGTCTTTCCCAGCCCATCATCGCCCTGTCCTATATTCTCCCAACCCTGGCGGCCCTAGCGGCTGTCGGCAATTGGAGCGCATGGTCCACAGAGCAGGGCGGCGGCAACATCGGTTACGCGGACGTGCTGATGCAGCATGTGGGCACCTGGGCGGGCGTGCTGTTCGTGATCATCGCGATTATCTCCAACTGCTCCATTTTCTGCTCGTACATCGCCCACGGATCCCGGGCATTCTTCGTCATGGCGGACGACCACATGTTCCCGCCTATTATGAAGAAGGTCGACAAGCGGGGCATTCCCACCGTTTCCATTATCCTGCTGGCAATTTTCACAATTATTACCTGCCAGTTCGACTTCACCACCCTGGTAATGGCCACCAACCCCATCCAGATGTATCTCTATCTGATGCTGGTTGCCTGTGTAATTAAGTTCCGGAAGATCTATCCGGTGGAGGAGCGGCGGCGCATGGGCCTTACCATTATGCCCGGCGGAAACCTGGGCCTGTGGCTGATGTCCATCAGTGTGATTCTGGTAAGCCTGCTGGCTATTTACGTCAATGGAACAGATTATTTTGTCACTGGCTTTGTGGTCATTTTCGGCGGATTGATTGCGTATCTGCTGTGCAAATGGGTCTATAAGGGACGGGTGCTGGACGATCCGGAGCTCTATCCGCTCAACCCAAAGACCAAGCTGGATCTGGGCGATTTAATCAATGTGGGCATGTATATGGTGCTCTCGGGCCTCATGTCTGTTGGCGCGGCCGTTTTCCTGTACCTGTACGAAAGGGAATACGGCGTGGAGTATTACCTGGAGGAATATGGGACCGGCCTGTTCAGCAATTTCAGCGGCATGCTGATTCTCTGCCTGGCCATCGGTGCTGTTTTGATGATTGCGGGCGCCGTGATGGTGCGCGTCGGCAAAAAGACGGAAGGTCCTGCGCTGGAAGCTCTGCGGCCTGCCAGAAAGAAAAAGCTGGATGACATGATCAAAGAGATGCATGGTATAGTTCCAAACGGAGAAATCGAGTGATCTTTTTGTTTTGCGGCGACCCAAACAAATATTTGAATTTGATTCTGATAAGGAGGAAATTTTGACATGAAAAAAGTAATGGTGTGCGGCTGCGGCGCGCAAGGATCTACCATCTGCAGAAGGTTAGACGAAGAACCGAACATTGAAGAGGTTGTCTGCGCGGACTATAACCTAGCTGCAGCGGAGGCTGTCTGCAAGCTGATGAAGAAGGGGACGCCGAAGCAAGTGAATGCAGCCAACGTGGACGAAATTGCAAAGGCGGCGGAGGGCTGCGAACTAATCGTGAACGTGATGCCCCTGGAGTTCGGTGTGAACGTGATGAACGCCGCGCTGCAAATTAAGGCATGCTATCAGGATCTGTCCGCCTGTGAGAACGTGGTGGAGGGCTATCCGGAGTACGACACTTGGCTGGAAGGCATTAAGTACATGTACACCGAGTATGGCAGGAAGTTTGCCGAAAACGGCACCACCGCCATCATCGGTACCGGCTCCGCCCCAGGCGTGATGTGTGTTATGGCGCGGAAGGCGGTCAATGAGTTGGACGAGTGCGACACGATTGCCTGCATGGTGTATGAGGGTACCCGCACGAAACGCTTCATTCCGTTCTTCTGGTCTCCAGAGGTGGCTCTATGTGACATGGAAGAGGATGCTTACGCCTTTGAGAACTGTAAGCAGATCCGGACCAAGCCCTTCAGCCGTCCCATTAAGCGCAACTGGCCGGAGTGCGGCCGGGAGGTTACCTTGGTAGAGCATGCCCACGACGAGCCCGTGTACATCGGCTTTAACCGCGAGAAGTACTTCAAGGGCTGCAAGAATGCCTATTTCAAATACGGCGGAACTGGCATCGAGTTTTCCGAAGGCCTGTACAAAGCCGGCCTGCTGCACCACACGCCTGAGGAGTTTGACGGCCATGAGATCGTTCCCTTCGACTGGGTTCTCAAACACATTCCAACGCCGCCGAAGGATCCCGAGGTTATTAAGGCCATCATCGACGAGGGCATCGTGGAGGATAACGGCGCATTTGTCTGCGAGGCTTACGGCAAGAAGAACGGCAAGGACGTGATGGTCGACCTGCATGTGTCCTCTCCCGGCCTGAAGGAGGCCTACGAGCGGGCCAAGATGACCGGCGAGATGTACCTGACCGGCCAGGGTGCATTCCTCTATACCAAGCTGCTGGTCAACGACATGGTCCCCCAGAAGGGCCTGATTTCCTCTGATATGCTGGATGATGAGCAGGTCGAGCAGTATATTGCCTGGGCAAATGCGCTGGGCATCACTTACAACATCGACATCAAGGAAGGCGCTGTTTGGGAGGAGTAATAAGCCCGGAAAGGTCTTCTGTTAAAACCATAAAAAATAGCAAAGGAGCGGAAATAGGAATGAAAGTAGAGGAATATGTAGAGCGAGCGCGGAAAGCGGTGGAAGCAATCAAGGAGTATAACCAGGAGCAGGTAGATAAGCTGGTATACGAGGCAGCCAAGATTATCTACAAGAACGCGGAGCCGCTGGCGCGGGAGGCAGTGGACGAGACGGGGCTGGGATACTACGAGGACAAGATTGCCAAGAACACGGATACCCCCACCGCATTCTGGAACTACCTGAAGGACAAGAAGTCGGTGGGCATCATCGGCGAGGACAAGGAGACGGGCATCATCGAAGTGGCCCAC
>NZ_FOXE01000008.1 GCF_900115635.1 Oscillibacter sp. PC13
TCGTCGATTTCCGTGACCTTGACCCACATCATGTCGCCGATCTTGCAGGCGTCCTCCACCTTCTCAATGCGGTGGTCGGCCAGCTTGGAGATGTGCACCAGGCCGTCCTTGCCGGGGGCCAGCTCCACAAAGGCGCCGAAGGTCATCAATCGCACAACCCGGCCGTAGTACAGGGCGCCCACCTCAGGCACAAACACAATGTCGTCAATGCACTTCTTGGCGGCGTCGCAGCTGGCGGCGTCCACGCCGGCGATGAAGATGGAGCCGTCGTCGTTGATGTCAATTTTCGCGCCGGTGTCGGCCACGATCTTCTGGATGACCTTGCCGCCGGAGCCGATGACCTCCCGGATGCGGGAGGGATCGATGTGCATGGTAATCATCTTGGGTGCGTACTGGCTGACTTCCTTCCGGGGCTCTGCGATGGCGGGCAGCATGATCTGGTCCAGAATCTGGCAGCGGGCGTCATAGGTGGTGTCCAGAGCCTCTTTGATGATCTCCATGGTCAGGCCGTCGTTCTTCAGGTCCATCTGAATGGCGGTGATGCCCTTCTTGGTGCCGCCCACCTTGAAGTCCATCTCGCCGTGGAAATCCTCCACGCCCTGGATGTCGATAAAAGTGGTGAAGGAGCCGTCGTCATCCTGAATCAGGCCGCAGGAGATGCCGGCCACAGGGGCCTTGATGGGCACGCCGGCATCCATCAGCGCCAGGGTGGAGCCGCAGATGGAGCCCTGAGAGGTGGAGCCGTTGGAGCTGAGCACCTCGGAGACAACCCGGATGGCATAGGGGAACTCCTCCACGGAGGGCAGCACGGGCAGCAGGGCCCGCTCTGCCAAGGCGCCGTGGCCGATCTCACGCCGGCCGGGACTGCGGGCGGGCTTGGCCTCGCCGACAGAATAGCCGGGGAAGTTGTAGTGGTGCATATAGCGTTTCTCCGTCTCTTCCCAGATGGTGTCCAGCTTCTGGTTGGCGGAGAGGGTATCCAGGGTGCAGGCAGACAGAACCTGGGTCTGTCCGCGGGTGAACAGGCCGGAGCCATGGGCACGGGGCAGCACGCCCACCTCGGCGGCCAGAGGACGGATCTCGTTCTTCTGGCGGCCGTCTACGCGGTGGCCTTCCAGCAGCCAGGCCTTGACGATCTTCTTCTGGAACTTATAGGTGAACTCCTCCAGATACTTGTCCATATCCGGATACTGCTCCAGGTACTTCTCATGCCAGTGCTCGATCATGGCGTTCCAGCGGGCCTCCCGGACGTTCTTGTCGTCGGTGTCCATGGCGGCCTTGGCCTCGTCCATGAAGTTGGCCACAATATCGTCGAACAGCTCCTGGTTAAAGTCGGCATGGGGATAGTCGAACTTGGGCTTGCCGATCTCGCTGACCATCTGATGGATCAGGGTGATGACCTTCTGGTTTTCCGCATGGGCGGACTTGATGGCCTCAAACATGACATCGTTGGAAACTTCGTTGGCGCCGGCCTCAATCATAACCACCTTCTTATCGGTGGAAACCACAGTCACGTCCAGGTCGCTGACCTTCCGCTGCTCGCTGTTGGGGTTGAAGACCAGCTTGCCATCCACCAGGCCGACCTTCAGGGCTCCCACAGGGCCGTTCCAGGGAATATCGGAGATGGCCAGGGCGGCGGAGGTGCCGATCAAAGCCGCGATCTCGGGAGAGCAGTCGTGATCCACGCTCATGACCGTGCACATAATGGAGACGTCGTTGCGGAAATCATAGGGGAACAGGGGGCGGATGGGGCGGTCGATGACACGGCTGGTCAAAACGCCCTTCTCGCCGGGCCGGCCCTCCCGGCGGTTAAAACTGCCGGGAATGCGGCCCACAGAATACATCTTCTCCTCGAAGTCCACGCTCAGGGGGAAGAAGTCGATGCCGTCCCGGGGACGGGCGGAAGCGGTGGCGCAGCAGAGCACGCGGGTGTCGCCATAACCCACCATGACGGCGGCGTTGGCAAGCTCTGCCAGCTTGCCCACTTCCAGAGTCAGGGGCCGGCCGGCCAGCTCCATTTCGTACTTGTGGTAGTTGGAGAATTGCCGCTTGGTAATAATAGTTGACATAATGTTGCTCCTTTACAAATGACTCAGGAGAGGCTCTTTTCGCATTTGAAAGCATGTCCGAGACGATTACCGTCCGGCGGCCGGTGGATTCAGGCACACTTTCAAACACAAAAAGACAGCGGCTCCTGGTGAAAAGACGAAAGACGGGTACGCCGCGTCCGCGGCGCATAGATGTGAAAGAAGGGTGGTGAAGGAGATCCTACACCACCCCGTTTCAAACTTACTTCCGGATACCCAGCTTGGCAATCAGGGCGCGGTAGCGCTCGATGTCCTTTTTCTGCAGGTAGTCCAGCAGACGGCGGCGCTTACCGACCATCTGCAGCAATCCGCGGTTGGAGTGCTTGTCCTGAGGATTGGCCCGCATGTGCTCGGTCAGCACGTTGATCCGCTCGGTCAGAATGGCGACCTGGACCTCGGGAGAGCCGGTGTCGTTTTCGTGGGTACGGTTTGCGTCGATGATGGCAGTTTTCTGTTCTTTGCGCAGCATAGTAAAGTTCCACCTTTCTGATAATAGCACCCGCAGGACTGCGCCTTGGGATCGGTGAAAGTCCGCAAAACGAAGCGCTGGGGCAATATTTGTATGCATTTGCATACCTAATGAACTATATCATAGAAGCATTTGGTTGTAAAGAAAAACTTGCGCAGGGAAACATTTTTTTGCGGGCGGTGGGCTGAGTGCCCCAAAACCGCCGTGGACCCCTTTTACAAAAGGCGGTCCATCAGGCCCTGAACGCCTTCCTGCTCGTATACTTCCCGGTATGCCGCCACTTCATTCTGAATCAGGGTATCAATTACATGGATTCCCAGTAGCTCCACAGGGGCGCAGTCGTCTGTCAGCAGCAGATCCCCGGCCTGGTAGGGGACCAGGCGATCTTCCAAAACCGTCTCCATCAGCCGCCGCAGCTCGGGGGATTCCACCGTGTCCGTGTTGGCGGAAAAGGTCTCCAGGACATCGCTGCAGTTCCAGGCGAAGAGCTCCCGGTTGGTGGTGTGGGGCACATCGGCAGTGTAGACATGGGAAAACGCGGAGGCAATGGTGTCTGCCAAATGGGCGTTGATGCTGTCCGCTCCGTCGGAGTGCATGTTCATGTTCACTGCCATGACGCCGTCCTCCTTCAGGTGGTCACGGACCAGCGTGAAAAACTCCGCTGTGGACATCTGAAAGGGGATGGTGATGTCCTGATAGGCGTCCACCAGAATCACGTCGTACTGCTTGTCTACCGCCTGCAGGTAGGCCCGCCCGTCGTAAGTGGCTACCGCTACGTCCTCCGGAAGATCAAAGTACGTGCGGGCCAAATCTGTAATGGACCGGTCGATTTCCACGCCTTCGACGGACAGATTGCGGTCGGGAGAAGAAGGGAAAAACTCCCCGCACTGCGTTGCGTATGTACCGCTGCCCATGCCCAGAATCAGGATGTCAAATTGGGGCTTCTTCTGAATATCCGCCATCAACGGGGCCGCCAGAGCGGTATCGTAATACATGCCGGTAAGACCGCCGCCCTTTTGTTTGACAGATTGGACGCCGAAGAGCACGTTGGTAGAGAGAATGACGGAGCGGTCCGTCTCTTTGACCTGAAGGTAGTTGTACACGGACTCTCCCTCATAGAGGAGATCGCTCTCCCAGAAGGCAAAGCTGTCCGTATGGCCGAACACAGCGCAGAGTACGACGGCGGCGACGGCGGCCGCGCAGGTCCGCAGATGCGTTCGCCCGCTTAAAAAATACACCAATGCCAAGGCAAGGAGAATGCCCGCAAAAATCAAAAACGTGACAGAGGTCCCCACCGCGGGAATGGTGACAAAGGTAGGCAGGAATGTACCCAAAATACTGCCCACCGTGTTAAAGGCCTCCATATTCCCCACAATGCGTCCGTTGTCCTCCAGGGATTTGGTGGTGTACTTCACCAGAGAGGGGGTGACGGTGCCCAGCAGAAACAGCGGAAACACAAAAATGATCATGCAGGCGGCAAAGGCCGCGGCAATGAGGAAGTTGGTGCTGACTGTAAAAATCAGCAGGGCCGAAACGGCCAGAATCACGTATTTTCCAACCACCGGAATCAGCGCGATCCAAATGGCGGCAATTAAAATCCGCCGGTACAGACGATCCGGGTTGGGGTGTTTGTCCGCCTCCCGGCCGCCGTAAATATTGCCCAGAGCCATGGCAATCATAATCGTGCCGATAATAATGGTCCAGACAATTTGGGAAGAGCTGAAATAGGGGGCCAGCAGGCGGCTGGCACCCAGCTCCACCGCCATGACAGCTACGCCGGAGAAAAATTCCGTCAGGTAGAGAAAGGTGCGTTTTTTTAAAATAGGGCGGTTGTCCATGAAGAGCTCCTTTTCCTGTCCAATGGGCTGTACGGGGACCTGCTGAAAAACGGATCATAAAAATGTATATATTTGGTATTATCATCCGTCCCACACCGCCCAAAGTCAAGAAAAATTTCCGGGCGGAGTTTCCAAAGAAAGGGATTGACAGGTAAAGAAACCTATGCTACTCTGTCTGTATTAGTACAGTTAATACAGTTGTGGCAGGCAGAATCCATCTGCCGCAGAAGGGAAGGTGAGGACGATGATCAGCCTGAACTACCGGGACTCCCGCCCCATTTACGAGCAGATCAAGGACGGACTGCGAAAGCTGATTGTCACGGGAGCCATCAAGGCGGACGATAAAATTCCGTCTGTGCGGGCGCTGGCCACCCAGCTGGCCATCAACCCCAATACCATCCAGCGGGCCTATAACGATCTGGAGAGCGAGGGGTACATCTACTCCGTCCCAGGCAAGGGCAGCTTTGCCGCTGGAAACAGCGGCGCGGATGCGGCCAGAAAGCAGGAGCTGCTGGCAAAGATCCGGGAGCTTTTGGCGGAGCTGCGGTATCTGGGTGTCAGCCAGCAGGAGCTGCTGGATCTGATGAAGGAGGTGTGCGTATGATTGAGGTGAATGGTGCCGTCAAGCTTTTTGACGGCTTTGCGGCTCTGGATGGGGCCACGCTGTCAGTGCCGGCCGGCAGTGTTTACGGGCTGGTGGGCCCCAACGGCGCCGGCAAGTCCACCCTGATCCGGCACCTGACGGGGATTTACCGTCAGGACGGAGGCAGCATCCGCATCGGCGGTGAGAACGTCTGGGAAAATGCCGCCCTGAAGGCCCGGGTGGCCGCCATTCCGGATGACTGGTATTATTTCCTCCAGTCCACAGTCCGGGATATGATGCGCTTTTACCGGGGCTTTTATCCCGCCTTTTCCATGGAGCGGTATGAAAAGCTGAAAGAGGTCTTTGCCATTGACGAGAAGCGGACCATCCGCCGCCTCTCCAAGGGCATGCAGAAGCAGGTGGCCTTCTGGCTGACACTCTCCTGTATGCCGGACTACTTAATTCTGGATGAGCCGGTGGACGGCCTGGATCCGGTGATGCGGCGGCAGGTGTGGTCCCTGGTGATGAGCGACGTGGCCCAGCGGGGCACTACGGTGCTGGTGTCCTCCCACAACCTGCGGGAACTGGAGGACGTGTGTGACCATGTGGGCATTATGGACCACGGCAAGGTGCTGCTGGAGCGGAGCCTGGCCCAGCTGCAGGACAACATGGTCAAGCTGCAGGTGGTGTTTCCCGACGGTGTGGCGGAGGTTCCGGCGGACCTGCCGGTGCTTCATACTTCCCGGGTGGGCCGGATTCACACCCTGATCATGCGGATGAGTGCCGAGGAGGCTGAGGCAAAGGTGGCGGCGTACAGCCCGCTGCTGGTGGACGCGGTGCCCCTGACGCTGGAGGAGATTTTTATTTACGAACTGGGAGGTGCGGACTATGCAGTCAAAGACATCGTGCTTTAAGTGCCTGAATGGGACCCTGCTCCGCAAAAATCTGACCCGGTTCTGGCCCCTGTGGGTGCTGTACGCGGCCATCTGGACGCTGGCGGCGCCGGTTTATCAGTTCTTGACGCTCTTCGGCGTCACTGCCCGGTATGTGGACTCTGCCGCCCAGCTGGCGGACCGGTCCGCCGCAGCCCTGCTGGAGACGGGGACGGAATTCGGCCTGTGGATGGCAGTGCTCTTCGGCTGCCTGTTCGCCATGGCCCTGTATTCCTATCTGTACACCGCCCGGAGCGTGGGGATGATGCACAGCTTTCCTCTCCGGCGGGAGTGCCTGTTTCTCACCAACTTCCTGACGGGCTGCGTGGTCTTTCTCACCACGCTGGTTGTCAGCGCCCTGCTGACCGCCGCCGTTCAGGCTGCGGCCGGCATGCTGGACTGGCGGAATCTCGGATTGTGGTTCCTCTGCGCAGCGGGGCAGATGCTGTTTTTCTATGCCTTTGCCGTGTTCTGCGCCATGTTTACCGGCCAGATGCTGGCGGCCCCGGCATTTTACGTTGCCTGGAACGCTGTGGCTTATGTGCTTGACGCATCTGTGCAGAGCTTTGCGGGGCTGTTTCTCTACGGCTATGAGGGCGGCGGCACCCCCGGCTGGGTGCAGTGGCTGACCCCCATCTACCAGCTGGAAAGCCGCCTGCGGACCACCAGCGAGTGGAACGAGGCCCTGCGCTGCAGAGTGAACCACGATGTGGAGGGGCTTGGTACGCTCGGGATTTACGCCCTGGCGGGCGTGGCATTTGCCGTGGGTGCCCTGGTGGTTTATAAACTCCGACGCAGCGAGACGGCAGGGGACACTGTGTCCATCCGGTGGGCACGGCAGCTGTTCCGCTTCGGTGTGGGACTGTGCGCCGCCATGACCTTCGGCCAGTGGCTGTACCAACTGATCTGGGATCAGTTCTTTTACGCGGACACGGGGCTTCACGTGCTGACGCTGGCGATCCTCTGTATGGTGGCGCTGGGCCTTGTGGGCTTTTACGGGGCAGAGATGCTGCTGTGCAAGTCCTTCCGGGTGTTCCGCTCCGGCTGGAAGGGCGCCGTTCTCACCGCTGCCATTGTGGTGGCGCTGGGCGTGGGCGTGGGGCTGGACGTCACCGGCGTGGAAACCCGGGTGCCGGAGATTGGAGAAATCAAAGAACTCTCCGTCCGCATTGGCTGCAGCAACAGCGTCTCCGCCACGGTCACCGATCGGGAGACGATCCAAAAGTTTTTGGATCTCCACCAGGCGCTGATTGACGGGAAGGACGAGGAACTGCGCCGGAAGGATTATTACCGCTTCAATGATGCCGAACCGGCGGGGGAGACTCACGACAGCGGCTGGGTGGATTTGACCTATGATCTGGATGGCAATACCCTGCGGCGCAGCTACAGCCTGACCTATGTCTATGAGGAATTGGAAAAGCCGGACAGCCTGGTGTCCAGGGCAGCGGCCCTGGCCAGCGACCCCACGGTGCAGCGGGCCGGTTTGATGAGCGACTGGGACGATGTGACGGTGCAGGACCTGGAGGAGCACCTGTCCTCCGGGCAGATGGACTATGTCCAGCGGATTTACAGCAACGGCGAGGGCTGGGAGGGAAGCACCTATCCCTTTGAGGAGTCTGTGGCGCGGGAGGTGCTGGCGGCGCTTCTGCGGGACATCGACGCCGGGCGGGGCGGCCGCACCATTTTCCGGAAGGCCGGCTGGAATCAGGTGTATCAAAACGACCTTCTCTTCCGCTATCGGGGAGAGGACAATGAGGAGCGCTTCAGTGTGCAGATCTCCTTTACCCCAGAGTATACGGAGACGGTGGCCGCGCTGAAACGGCTGGGCATCGCCACGGAGAGTCGTCCCC
Source organism: Oscillibacter sp. PC13 (assembly GCF_900115635.1). Taxonomy (GTDB): domain Bacteria; phylum Bacillota; class Clostridia; order Oscillospirales; family Oscillospiraceae; genus Oscillibacter. Next base: position 7,760 of record NZ_FOXE01000008.1, read on the forward strand.
TGCTGACCCAGGGCGAGGTGCATGAGATTTCCGAGACGGGCGGCCAGCTTCCGGGGCTGGAGGCCACGGAGAATTACAGCGCTGCGGCTGAGGCGGGCCGGGTGCCGCCGGATGTCTCCGGCACGGTGGTTTATGAGAACCCCGACACGGGGGAGCAGGTGCTGATGGTGCCTACGGAGGAGCGGACCCCGCAGGAGGCGAACACCTGACCCATGGCGTCGCGAAAGAGAAAACGAAAAATCAACCCCCGGTTTGCGGCCCTGTGCCTGGTGGTTTTGTTTGTGCTGGCCGCCGCGGCCCTGTGGCTGTGGAACGCGGGCCGGGGGCTTCCGGGAGAGGGTGTTCGGCCTCCCGAGTATGTGGAGCAGGATGCGCTGCCCGTGAACGAGTGGTCCCGCCCCGGCACGGCGCTGGAACGGATTGACGGCGTGGTGATTCACTACGTGGGGAATCCCGGCACCACCGCTGAGGCCAACCGGAATTACTTCGCGTCCCTGGCCTCCGGCGAGGAAGGGGTGTATGCCAGCAGCCACTTCGTGGTGGGGCTGGAGGGAGAGGTGATTCAGTGCATTCCCCTGACGGAGATTGCCTATGCCTCCAACACCCGCAATGACGACACCGTGTCCGTGGAGGTCTGCCACCCGGATGACGCCGGGGAGTTTTCCGATGTTACTTACCGCCGGACGGTGGAGCTGACCGCCTGGCTGTGCCGGGAATTTGATCTGGACCCGGAAACAGATGTTATTCGCCACTATGATGTGACGGGGAAGGACTGCCCCAAATACTATGTGGAACATCCGGAGGCCTGGGACCGGTTCCGCACCGACGTGGCGGCGGAGCTGGAGCGGCAGGCGGATTCCTGACAGGCAAGCGGTACGGGCGATCCGACGGCAAACAATGTAAAAATTTTTTCTTACTTTTATGAAACAAATCGGCATTCTGAATCGTCTATATAGTATCAGAAATTTTGCATGTGTGCGGACGCAAAGAAGGGAGCTTTCCTTATGGAACAGAATACAGCGATTGGAAACCTGTGGCGCATCTGGGTCGACACCAAGCGGCGGATTGTCTCCTTCCACGAGGAGGAGGGCTGCCAGCTGCTGGAGTTCCGAAGCCACGAGATGTTTTTGAACTGCGTGGACCAGTACACCGGCCGGCAATACCGCTACCAATAAATAAAAGAAAGAGTGAACCCAAGATGACGTGGAAACACGGCCTGCAGATTGCCTATCTGGCAGTTGGCTTTTTAACAGTGTTGGAATTTATTTTTATCCGGGGGATGTTTACCTGGCTGCCCATGGTGCTGGCAGTGGCCGTGTTTGGCGCGGCAAACGTGATTGTCTCCTGCCGGGACCGGGAGTGGCTGCCGGCATGCCATTACATTTTAAGCGCAGTGGCCCTGTGCATGGGCTATCTGGTATTGGCCTGAAAAAAGGACGCCGTACGGCGTCCTTTTTGTTTCTGTTTTCAAAGGGGATATGGTGCGGGATTGCTGGTGAGACCCAGCAGGTAATCCGTGCTGGTGCCGTAAAACTGTGCCAGGGCAATCAGGGCTGCGCTGGGAATATCCAGAGCGCCGCTTTCATAGCGGGAATACGTCGCCTGAGAAACATGGAGCACAGCGGCCACGGCCTGCTGGTTCAAATCGCGGTCCTCCCGAAGATCACGCAGCCGACGGTACATAGGCGACCCTCCTGTTTTTTACTGATTGTATGATATGCAAAAAATGCATATTGATTTTTATGCGAAAATCGCATAATATGGAGGGGCGGGAAGGAGGCGGAACAATGGCGGAGAAACAGGGAGAGGCCGTTTGGCGGATGTGGGTGGATACCAGAAGACGGGTGGTGTCCTTTCACGAGGTGGAGGAGAGCCAGCCGCTGGAATTCCGCAGCTGGGAGATGTTTATCCATGCAGTGGATGAGTATGCCAGGCAGCGCTATCGCTACCAGTAGGATTTGATGGCTTTTCGGCACTTTTTACGGAAAATGCGGTTGACAAACCGGCGAAACGTGATAAGATAGGTGAGGAATTGGATAGTTTGGCGTGGATAAGGACGAGTATTCCCCTGTTCCCTGCGAAGAGAGCTGCCGTTTGGTGCAAGGCGGAGAGGGACGCGGGACGAAAATCACCTTGGAGCCTCCTGCTGAAAGACGACGCGAGTAGGTGTGGACGTGTGATGCCCGTTACAGCATCGGCCTGTTTTTTTGCAGGCTGTGAGCGGCCGCGCCCCGTGAGGGGACGGCAACTGAGAGTGGTACCGCAGAAGTTTGCTTACAACGCTTCTGTCTCTTTGGAGACAGAGGCGTTTTTTGTGTTATGAATCACTTTTTAAAAATAAAAGGAGCGCATCGGAATGGACTATAACAAGACCATCAATCTGCCGAAGACCGACTTCCCCATGCGGGCGGGTCTGCCCAAGCGGGAGCCGGACATGCTCAAACGCTGGCAGGAGCAGGACGTATACAATGAGCTTTTGAAAAAGAACGAGGGCAAGCCCCGCTTTTCCCTCCACGACGGCCCGCCGTTTTCCAACGGCGCGCTGCACATGGGCCACGCGCTGAATAAGTCCATCAAGGACTTTATCACCCGGTCCTATGCCATGCGGGGCTATTACACCCCCTATATCCCCGGCTGGGACAACCACGGCATGCCCATCGAGTCCGCCATCATCAAGCAGAATAAGCTCAACCGCAAGGCCATGAGCGTGCCGGACTTCCGCTCCGCCTGCCATGAGTTTGCCCAGCACTATATCGACGTGCAGATGGAGGGCTTCCAGCGGATGGGCGTCATCGCCGACTGGGAGCACCCCTACAAGACCATGGACCCCGGCTTTGAGGCTGAGGAGGTCAAGGTCTTCGGCGAGATGTACAAGAAGGGCTATATCTACAAGGGCCTCAAGCCTGTGTACTGGTGTCCCAAGGACGAGACCGCCCTGGCGGAGGCGGAGATTGAGTATCAGGACGACCCCTGCACCACCGTGTATGTGAAATTCCCCATGCACGACGATTTGGGGAAGCTCTCCGGCTATGACAAGAGCCGCCTCTGCTTTGTGATTTGGACCACCACCATCTGGACGCTGCCGGGCAACCTGGCCATCGCCCTGCATCCCGACGAGTCCTACGCCCTGGTGAAGGTCCCCTCCGGCGACGTGTTCATCATGGCTGAGGCCCTTACCGATAAGGTGATGCGCATCGGTGGCTTTGAGAGCTATGAGATTGTGGAGACCCATCCCGGCGCGTTCTTTGAGAACATGCTGGCGGATCACCCCTTCCTGCCCAAAACCAGCCGCCTGCTGCTGGCGGACTATGTCACCATGGACTCCGGTACCGGCTGCGTCCACACCGCTCCCGGCTTCGGCGCGGACGACTATCAGACCTGCCGCCGCTACGGCATGGAGATGGTGGTGCCTGTGGACGACCAGGGCCGCCACACCGACTATGCCGGAAAGTACGCCGGCATGAAGACGGAGGAGTCCAACCCCGTCATTTTGAACGACATGAAGGAGAGCGGCGCCCTCTTTGCCTCTGAGGACATCGTTCACAGCTACCCCCACTGCTGGCGCTGCAAGGGCCCCATCATCTTCCGGGCCACGCCCCAGTGGTTCTGTTCCGTAGATGCCTTCAAGGACGAGGCTTGTACTGCCTGCGACGACGTGCGCTGGGTGCCCGGCTGGGGCATTGACCGGATGAAGTCCATGATCCGGGAGCGTAACGACTGGTGCATCTCCCGCCAGCGGAAGTGGGGCCTGCCCATTCCGGTGGTATACTGCAAGGACTGCGGCAAGCCCATCTGCAACGATGAGACGATTGCCGCCATCTCCGCGCTGTTTGAGAAGGAGGGCTCCAACGCCTGGTTTGCCAGGGAGGCGGAGGAAATTCTGCCGGAGGGCTTCGCCTGCCCCCACTGCGGCGCCAAGAGCGGTTTTACCAAGGAGGAGGACACCCTGGACGGCTGGTTCGACTCCGGCTCCACCCACTTCGCATCCATGAAGAAGGACCAGGGCTTCTGGCCTGCCGACATGTATCTGGAGGGGCTGGACCAGTACCGCGGCTGGTTCCAGAGCTCCCTGCTCACTGCCGTGGGCGCTCTGGGCATGGGTGCGCCCTTCAAGGAGTGCGTCACCCACGGCTGGACCGTGGATGGTGAGGGCAAGGCCATGCACAAGTCCCTGGGTAACGGCATGGACCCCTATGAGATTTTCAATAAGTACGGCGCCGATTTGCTGCGGCTGTGGGCGGCCAGTGCCGACTACCACGCGGACGTCCGCTGCTCCGACGCCATCTTCAAGCAGCTCTCCCAGAATTATCTGAAGTTCCGCAACACCGCCCGGTACTGCCTGGGCAACCTGGACGGCTTTGACGCGGGCGACCTGGTTCCCGCCTCCCAGATGGAGGAGTTGGACCGCTGGGCTGTCACCCGGCTGAACGCACTGATTGAGAAGTGCTTTGCCGCCTATGACGATTACGAATTCCTGGTGGTCACCCACGCGGTGAACGATTTCTGCGTGGTGGAGATGAGCAACTTCTACCTGGACATTATCAAGGACCGCCTGTACTGCGAGGAGAAGGACGGCGCCCTTCGCCGCAGCGCCCAGACCGCCCTGTTCCTGATCCTGGACACCATGACCAAAATCATGGCTCCCATCCTGGCCTTCACCTGCGATGAGATCTGGCAGGCCATGCCCCACCGCGCCGGGGACGACCATCGCAACGTGGTGTTCAACGAGATGAACAAGCCCTTTGCCGACTACGCCCTGGACGAGGCCGCCATGGCCAAGTGGGATGTGGCCGTCCGTATGCGGGACGATGTCAACGCCGTGCTGGAAACCGCCCGCGCCGACAAGAAGATCGGCAAGGCCCTGGAGGCCCATGTGGCTCTCCATGCCGGGGACGACGAGACGGCCGCTGCCCTGATGCAGGTGTCCGGACTGAACCTGGCGGAGATCTTCATCGTCTCCGACTGCGCGGTTTCCGGTGCCGCCCCTGCCGAGAGCTCCGTGACAGGCCGGGGCACCGCCTTCCCGGGCCTCACCGTGGAGGTCAGTGAGGCCAAGGGCGGCAAGTGTGAGCGCTGCTGGATGCACTCCACCCGCGTGGGCGAGGATGCCGACCATCCCACATTGTGCCCCCGCTGCGCTGCGGTGGTGAAGAATCTGCCCCAGTTCTGAAGCGAACGGTAAACGGTGTAAAAGGCCCGGAAGCATCCGCTTCCGGGCCTTTTTCCCAGCAGGGGCGGGCCGGAAGGCTGTGACAACGCCGTTGCAAATCCCCGTCAAATCGGGTACACTGAAAATAAACTTCCCGGCGGAAGGTGCCGGAAAAACAGAGGGGGTAGAGGGCCTTATGAATATTCAGGGCATTTTGCTGGGCATCGTGTCCTTTTGCATCATTGGGGTGTGGCACCCCATTGTCATCAAAGGGGAATATTACTTTGGAAAAAACGTCTGCATCCCGGTGTTCGCCGTGGTGGGCGCGGCATGTGTGATTGCCTCGCTGCTGCTGGAAAACACCTTCGCCAGCGTGGGAGTGGCCTTGTTCGGCTTCTCCGCCCTGTGGGGAATCGGAGAGGTCCGGGAGCAGGAGGAGCGGGTGAAAAAGGGCTGGTTTCCCCAAAACCCGAAGAGGAAGGAGCAGTCACGGGTATGAAGGATTCAAGAAAGGGTACGTTGCCGCTGTTTCTGGCGCTGGCGGCGGTGCTGCTGGCGCTGGACCAGTGGATAAAGTGGTGGACGGCGGCGAACTTTGCCGCCCCGGTGCCGCCGAACCTCTATGCCACGGCTGACGCGGCAAGACCCCTGCTGCCGGGCGTGGTGGAGCTGACGCGGGTGCATAATTACGGCGCCGCCTGGTCCAGCTTTTCCGGGATGCGATGGCTGCTGGTGGCAGTCACCGGGGTGATTGTGCTGGGCGTGGCGGTGCTGCTGGCAAAGGGCGTGGTCCGCCACCCGCTGGGAATGGCGGCCGGCTGCCTGGTGCTCTCCGGCGGCCTGGGCAATATCATCGACCGGGTCCGGCTGGGATATGTGGTGGATATGTTCCACTTCCAGTTCTGGCCCTCCTATCCGGTGTTCAACCTGGCGGACATCTGGATTGTCTCCGGCGCGGTGCTGGGGTGTATGTACTATCTGTGGTTCTACGACAAATACGACGGGAAGGGCGGCGCCCATGGAGCTTCTGACACTCCAAGTCAATAAAGAGGATGCGGGGCGGCGGGCTGACGCGTACCTCGCCTCCTGTCTGGAGGGGGTGACCCGCTCCGCCGCGGCCCGGCTGTGCGGGGAGGGGCGGGTGGTCTGCGGCGAAAAGGCCCTGGGGAAGAACCACAAGCTGACCGGGACGGAGACGCTGACAGTTACGCTCCCGGACCCGGAGCCTGTGGATGTGCGGCCCCAGGACATCCCCCTGGACGTGGTGTACGAGGACGGGGATGTGATTGTGGTGAACAAGCCCAAGGGGCTGGTGGTCCACCCGGCTCCCGGCCATCCGGACGGCACGCTGGTGAATGCGCTGCTGTACCACTGCGGGGAGTCCCTGTCTGGCATTGGCGGGGAGCTGCGGCCCGGCATTGTCCACCGGATTGACCGGGATACCTCGGGGCTTATCATCGCGGCCAAAAACGATTACGCCCACCAGAAGCTGGCAGCCCAGCTGCAGGACCACACCCTGGCCCGGATTTACCGGTGCATTGTGACGGGCAGCCTGCGGGAGGATGCCGGCACCGTGGACGCGCCGATTGGGCGTCACCCGGCGGACCGGAAGAAGATGGCCGTGACGGCCGGCGGACGGCGCGCCGTCACCCACTGGAAGGTATTGGAGCGGTTTCCGGGCTTCACCTATGTGGAGTGCCGGCTGGAGACGGGGCGCACCCATCAAATCCGGGTTCACATGGCCCACATCGGCCACCCGATTCTGGGGGACACGGTATATGGGAACAAAAAGCCGGTCCCCGGCCTGCAGGGCCAGTGCCTTCACGCGGTGGGCCTTTCGTTTGTCCATCCCCGCACCGGGGCGCTGGTGGAGCTTGCCTGCGGCCTGCCGGAGGAATTCCAGGCCCAGCTCAAGAAGCTGGAAGCCCGGCGGTAACAGCCGGCGCCAAAACAGGAGAGAAGGCCGCGGTCAGCGGCCTTTTTCTGCGGGGCAGAGGGGATTGTGCCCCGGCTCCGCCGGGACCCAAAGGGGGCAGGACTGGCCCTCCTGCCGGTCCTTGACCCGGGGAAAGGTGCAGTGTCCCACGCTCAGGGGCATAAATTGGGTGCGGTACCAGATGTAATGGCGGATAAAATGGCCGCAGCCGCCGCAGTACACGTCGTCCCGCTTCTCATAAAGGGGCATGTTCATCACCTCCATAAAAAATAATATCGGTGAGAACCATATTTGTCAATATCGGAATTACCGATACGCTATTGTATTACCAAGAGGTGATACAATGTATTTTCGGAGAATTGGTGAACTTCGCACGGACAGAGATATGAAGCAAATTGAGATTGCAAAGTACCTTGGTGTTAACCAGGGAACGTATTCTGATTATGAAAACGGGAAAATCAACATCCCCATCGACATGCTGATTCGGCTGGCGGATCTTTACGGCGTCAGCCTGGATTATCTGGTGGGCCGCGCTGACAGGCGGCAGGGAGGGCCCTTTTGATGCTGGACGCGGTTCTCTGGGACTACGACGGCACGCTGGCCGATACGATGGTAAAAAACCTGGCGGTGACCCGGGCGGTGTTTCAGCGGCTGGATCCGGCCCTGCTGAACCCGCCGCCGGAGGCGCTGTCCTCTCTGGAGGACTATCGGGCGGCCAATTACCGCTGGAAGAACTGGCGGGAGCTGTACGCCCACGCCTGCGGCGTGCCGGAGGCGCGCCTGGACGAGGCGGGCCGCCTGTGGGCGCCCTGCCAGCAGGCGGATGAGACGCTGCCGCCCCTTTTCGGCGGACTGAGGGAGGTGCTGCGGCAGCTGCGCGGCGTTCCCATGGGCATCTGCTCCCAAAACAGCGCGGACAATATCCGCGCCGCTCTGGCGCGCCACGGGGTGGGGGAGTGCTTTGCCGCCGTGGTGGGCAATGACGACGTGCCCTATTCGGCCCAGAAGCCTAACCCGGCGGCCTTCCTGCTCTGCCTGGAGCGGCTGGGCCTGACCGGCGGACAGTTTGTGTATATCGGGGACCACCCCGGGGATGTGGCCTTCGGCAGGGCGGCGGAGCGCATCCTGCGGGAGCGGGGGGCGAAAGCTGCCGTCACCTGCGTGGCCGTCCGGTGGGAGGCGGGCGCAGAGCCGGAGTTTTCCATCCCGCCGGACGCCGTGGCCCGCACGCCGGCGGAGCTGGCGGAACTCCTCCGGGAGCTTGGGGAGACGTAAAAAAACCGGGAGAGCAGACGCTCTCCCGGTTTTCGCTCAGGCCCCGTAGACCTGCCGGTATTTGTCCAACGCCTCCTGAATGATGGAGATGGCGGCCTCCCGGCCCTTGGCGTCGCCGATGACGGTGTACTTTCCCTCCAGCCCCTTGTAGACCGCGAAAAAGTGGCGCATCTCCTCGGAGATATGGACGGGAAGCTCCACAATGTCGGAAAACTCCCGGTAGGCCGGGTCCTCAAAGGGAATGGCCAGAATTTTCTCGTCCCGCTCGCCGTCATCCGTCATGATGATGACGCCGATGGGATAGCACCGGACAATGCTCATGGGCAAAATGGGCTCGCTGCACAGCACCAGCACATCCAGCGGGTCGCCGTCCTCCGCCAGGGTCAGGGGCAGAAGGCCGTAGTTGGCGGGATAGTGGGTGGAGGTATAGAGAATCCGGTCCAGCCGTAGCGCGCCGGTCTCCTTGTCCAGCTCGTATTTGTTCTTGGAGCCCTTCTGAATTTCAATGACAGCCCAGAAGTCCTCCGGCTGCATGTGGGCGGGATTGACGTCGTGCCAGAGATGCATGTTGCGTCCTCCTTCGTTGTATTGACGGGAAATAGTATGCCCCGCCTGTGTCAAATTTCAAGGCCGATGGTAATTTCCTCGTCCTCCTTTGTAATGGGGCGGAGCACCCGGCAGGGATTGCCCACGGCCACCACGCCGTCCGGAATGTCGCGGGTCACCACGCTGCCGCCTCCGATGACCACATTGCTGCCGATGGTGACGCCGGGCAGCACCTGCACCCCGCCGCCGAACCACACGTGATCGCCCACGGTAATGGGCCGGGCATATTCCAGGCCCCAGTCCCGGCGCACGCTGTCGATGGGGTGTGTGGCGGTATAAAATCCGCAGTTGGGCGCGATGAACACAAAGTCCCCGAAGATCACGGGGGCGCAGTCCAGAATCACGCAGTTGTGGTTGGCGAAAAAGTGGCTGCCCACGGTGATGTTGTATCCGTAGTCACACCAGAAGGGCGGCATAATGGAGCAGGAAGCCCCCATGCGGCCCAGCAGGGTTTTCAAAATCTCCTCCTGCTCCTCTGCGCGGGAGGGCGGCAGCTGGTTGAACGCATGGCAGAGATCCTTGGCCGCCATCCGTTCCGTTGACAGCTGCAGGACATCCGCAAGATAGAGCTTTCCCGCCAGCATTTTTTCTTTTTCCGTCATAAAGCTCTCCTCCCGCGCCCGGCCGGGCGCATTCATTTGAACATTCAGCGCGGGGACAAACGGCGGGGCTGCGAAAAGCGGCGCAGCACCGCGTCGGTCTCATCCCGGGGCACCGCCGGAAAGGGGAGAAGGGGAATGGGGTCTTGATCATAGGGGGCAATGGGCTTTTCAAACCAGGCCACATCGTGCCAGGCCCCGGCCTTGAACCCCGCCAGGCGGTAGGTGCCGATGCGCCGGAAGCCTAGGGATTCGTGAAGGCGCTCACTCTTTTCGTTGGGCACAGTGACGCAGCCGTAGACCGTGCGGATGCCCTGAAGCTTCAAAAGCTCTATCAGCGCCGTGTACAGCTGCCTTCCCAGTCCCCGGGAGGTGCAGGCGCGGTCCAGATAGACGGACAGCTCCGCGTTCCACTGATAGGCCGCCCGCTCCGCCTGCCGGTGGGCGTAGGCATAGCCCGTGATGCGGCCGTCCTCCTCGCAGACCAGATAGGGGTACCCCCCGGAGATGTCGGCAATCCGCCGGGCAAACGCCTCCTCTGTGGGAAGCGTGTATTCAAACGTAATGGGGGTATCCATATATTGGCCGTAAATCCGCAGCAGCGCAGGAGCGTCGGCCGGGGCGGCAAGCCGGATGATCACAGGGCATCACTCCTTTTGGAATTGCCCTGATTGTAGCACACAGCGGCCGGAGCGGCAAGCTTGAATCCATACAAAAATTGTCAAAATCCTGCGGGGGCGTTTGGATTCCGCCTTGTGCTTTTTCGCGGGTTATGCTATGATAATCTAGTTGAAGTATCTGTATTTGGAGGAACAAAGTTGGAACGCGAAAACGTATTGGTCTCCGGGGCGGACCTTGCCCGCCAGCGGGACTTTGAAGAGAAGATCAAGACCATGTTCGCCGCCCGCCAGGCCCATCCCGTGGCCTGCGTGGATACCTTCGGCTGCCAGCAGAACGTGGCCGACGGCCAGAAGCTGATGGGTATGCTGGAGGCGTGCGGCTTTACCTTTACGGAGGATCCCAAGGAGGCGGATCTGGTGATTTTGAACACCTGCGCCGTCCGGGAGCACGCGGAGCAGCGGGTGTTCGGGAACCTTGGCATTCTGACCCACACAAAGCGGGAGAATCCGGAGCAGGTGGTGGCTTTGTGCGGCTGCATGGCGCAGGAGGAGCGGGTGGCAAAACGGGTGAAGGAGTCCTACCGCCATGTGGATTTGGTGTTCGGCCCCCATGCCCTGTGGAAATTTCCGGAGCTTCTCTGGCAGGTGTACGACAGCCGCAGGCGGGTTTTCGCCGTGGACGACGAGCACGGCACGATTGCCGAGGGAATCCCCGTGGTGCGGGAGAAGGGCGTGAAGGCCTGGGTCTCCATCATGTACGGGTGCAACAACTTCTGCTCGTACTGCATCGTGCCCTATGTCCGGGGCCGGGAGCGGAGCCGGGATCCGGAGGCGGTGCTCGCCGAGGTCCGGGAGCTGGTGGCCGCCGGCTACAAGGACATCACCCTGCTGGGCCAGAACGTCAACTCCTATGGAAACGATTTGGAAATCGGATATGACTTTGCGGATCTGCTGGCGGAGATTGACCGCATCCCCGGCGAGTATTGGATCCGCTTTATGTCCAGCCATCCCAAGGACGCCACGAAAAAGCTCTTTGACACCATGGCGCGCTGCGGCCACGTGGCCAGGCAGCTGCACCTGCCCTTCCAGTCCGGCAACGACCGGGTGCTGAGGGAGATGAACCGCCGGTACACCCGGTCGCAGTATCTGGAGCTGGTGAATTACGCCAAGGAGAAGATGCCGGGCCTGGTTCTGACCTCCGATGTGATCATCGGCTTTCCCGGCGAGACCGAGGCCGAGGCCATGGACACCGTGTCGCTGGTGGAGGAGGTGGGCTTTGACGCCCTCTTCACGTTTATCTACTCCCCCCGGCCCGGCACCAAAGCGGCGGCCATGCCGGACCCCGCCACCCGGGCGGAGAAACAGAAGTGGTTCGATAAGCTCCTGGAGGTGCAGAACCGCATGTCCGCAGCGCTTCACGCCGCCTATATCGGAAGGACGGTCCGGGTGCTGGTGGACGGCGAAAGCGACGATCCGGACTATCCCCTCTCCTCCCGGACGGAGGGCAACCGCCTGGTGCGGCTGAAGGGGGACAAGGCCCTCATCGGGCAGTTTGCCCAGGTGCGCGTCACTGCCAGCAACACCTGGGCACTGTACGCCGAGGCGGTTTGAGAGAGGCCGGGATCAGCGGAAAATCTCCCTGGCCAGCAAAAAAGCCTGCCGGGCAAAGATCTCCTCGCTGACGGAGGCAAGGGCGTTGCTGGCCTCCTCATAGCGGAGGAACAGCCTGCGCTGCTCCGGAGACAGGGTGTTCCGCAGCGCTTCCCCCGCCTGGTGCTGCCGGGTCTGCCGGGCAAGGTATTCCCAGTTGGCGGACGGGCTGTGCTCGGTTAAGTGATTCAGAAGAACCGTGATGTAATCGTCCATAAGCACCACCTAAAAACAAAATTGACAAGTACGTTTGGGTATGTATAATATAACATACCCGTATGTGCCTGTCAATAGAAAGGGGCACTATGTATTTCCACGAAAATTTGCTGCGGCTGCGCCATAAAAACTCCATGAAGCAGCAGGAAGTTGCTGATGGAGCGGGACTCAGCCTGCGTGCGTATCAAAATTACGAGCGGGGCCTGCGGGAACCGCAGTTGACAGCCCTGACGGCCCTGGCCGATTTTTACGACCTGCCCCTGGACGAGCTGGTGGGGCGGAAGCGGTGCATCCGGGTGACCACCCTGCTGGAGAACACCGCCTGCCGGGAGGATCTCTGCCATGCCCACGGCCTGTCCCTCTATATCGAGACGCCCCGGCACAAGATCCTCTTCGACATGGGGCCAAACGATGATTTTCTGGCCAACGCAAAAGCGCTGGGCGTGGATCTGGCGGCGGTGGATCTGGCGGTGCTGTCCCACGGCCACTATGACCACGGGGGCGGCCTGGCCGCCTTCTGCCGCCTGAACAGCCGGGCGCAGATCTATCTCCACAGGGCCGCCTTCGGCGCCTATTACGCCCGGGAGGCGGACGGCGCACTGCGGTACATCGGCCTGCCCCTGGGGCTGGAGGAGTTCCGGGACCGCTTTGTCCTCACCGGGGAGGAGACGGTGATTGACCGGGAGCTGACCCTGTTCGCCAACCCCGCGGCGGTGTTTGACATTGGCTCCGCCAGCGCCAAGCTGGGGGAGAAGGTGGGCGGCGAGCTGCTGCCCGATGCGTTCCGCCACGAGCAGAGCCTGTTGATTCAGGCGGCGGGGAAGTCCGTGCTGGTGGCGGGCTGCGCCCACCGGGGCGCGGTCAATATTCTGGCGGAGGCCCGCAGGCGGCTGGGAAAGGATCCGGACGCCCTTTTCGGCGGGTTCCACCTGTTCGAGCTGGCGGCGGGGGATCCGGCCGCCGACGCCCTGATCGACGCCACCGGCGAGGCGCTGCTGCCCGGGAAAACCATGTACTACACCGGCCACTGCACGGGGGCGTATGCCTATGAGCGGCTCTCCGCCGTTTTGGGGGAGCGGCTGCGCCCCATGACCGGCGGAAGCGTGGCGGAGATCTGACAGGGCAGGCATTGAAAAAATAAATTGACATGTCCGAACGGTCGTCTTATGATGAAAAGTATAACATGCTCAAACGGTCATGTCAAGAGGCGGGAGCTAGGTTTGATGACGTTTTCAGAGCATCTTTTGACATTGAGAACAAAAAACGGCCTGCTGCAAAAGGATGTGGCCAAAGCGGCCGGCGTTGTTGTGCGGGTCTATCAGCGTTATGAGTATGGGGAGCGGGAACCGGGGCTCTCCACCCTGGTGGCCCTGGCGGATTTTTACGGCATCAGTGTGGACGAGCTGATCGGCCATACGCCCCGTCCCCGCACCAGGCCTTTCCCCCGGGCGGAAGAGACAGAGAACAACGAACAATGAGGTGACACCCTTGGCAGAATTGACCCCCATGATGAAGCAGTACCTGGAGATTAAGAAGGACAATCCGGACTCTATTTTGTTTTTCCGGCTGGGCGATTTTTACGAGATGTTTGCCGACGACGCCCGCACCGCCTCCCAGGAGCTGGATTTGACCCTGACCTCCCGGGACAAGGACCCCAACAAATCCGCCGAGGAGAAAATCCCCATGTGCGGCATCCCCTATCACGCCAGCGAGTCCTATATCGCCCGCCTGATTGCCAAGGGGTACAAGGTGGCCATCTGCGAACAGCTGGAGGATCCGGCGCTGGCAAAGGGCCTTGTGAAGCGGGACATTATCCGGGTGGTGACCCCCGGCACGGTGATTGACGCCGCCTGCCTGGACGACAAGGCCGCAAACTTCCTCTGCGGGATTTATCTGGACGAGCGCAGCGCCGGTGTGGCCTTCTGCGACATCTCCACCGGCAAGACCCATCTGACCGCCTTCACGGGCAAGGAGCGGGTGGAGCACGTCATCAACGAGCTGGGGCGCTTTTCCCCGGCGGAGGCCATTTTAAGCGACGGCGCTTACGCGGAAGGCCCTCTGACAGATGCCCTGCGGGAGAAGTTCTCCTGCCGCGTGGAAAACGGCGGCGCCCGCCGCTTCCTTCTGCCGGAGGCGGAGCGGAACATCCGCGCCCAGTACGGGGACGAGGCCTTCTCCCGTCTGCCCGCCGGAAATCCGGCGGCGGCCATGGCGCTGGGCGGCCTTTTGAGCTATCTGTATGAGACCCAGAAGACAGACCTCTCCCACATCCGCGACCTGGACTATTACGAGCAGGGCCGGTTCATGGAGCTGGACCTGACGGCCCGGCGGAACCTGGAGCTGACGGAGACGCTCCGGGGCAAGGAGAAGAAGGGAAGCCTTTTGTGGGTGCTGGACAAGACGAAAACCCCCATGGGCGCCCGTTGCCTGCGAAGCTTTCTGGAGCGGCCGCTGCTGTCCGTCACCGCCATCACCAAGCGGAATGCCGCCGTGGGCGCCCTGGTGGAAAGCACCATGGCCCGGGAGGAGCTGATTGCCGCCATGACGGGCCTGGGAGACATGGAGCGGCTGATTGGCCGCATTGTCTACGGCACCGCCGGCGGCAAGGACATGAACTCCCTCCGGGCGGCCATTGAGCGGCTGCCCGCCATCGAAACCCAGCTGGGCGCCTTCACGGACCGGCGGCTGAGCGAACTGCGCCGGGAGCTGGATACCCTGGACGATGTGGGCGGGACCATTGCCTCCGCCATTGACGACGACCCGCCCTTCTCCATCCGGGAGGGGGGCTTCATCCGCCCGGGGTTTGACGGCGAGGTGGACCGCCTGCGGGGCATTTTAAAGGGCGGCAAGGGCGTCATCGCGGAGATGGAGGCCCGGGAGAAGGAGCGCACCGGCATCCGGACGCTGAAAATCGGCTATAACAAGGTCTTCGGCTATTACATCGAGGTCTCCAATTCCTTTAAGGAGCTGGTGCCGCCGGAGTACATCCGCAAGCAGACCCTGGTCAACGGCGAGCGGTTTATTACGGAAGAGCTGAAAAATCTGGAGCATGAGATTCTCACCGCCTCAGAGCGGGTGGTGGCCCTGGAGTACGAGCTGTTCGGCAAGCTCCGGGAGGAGGTCTCCGCCGCCGCGGCCCGTATCCAGAAAACGGCCGCCGCCGTGGCCGAGGTGGACGCCCTGGCGTCCTTTGCGGCCGTCGCCGTGCGGAACCGCTACTGCCGCCCGGATGTGGACGAGTCCGGCGTGATTGAAATCCGGGAGGGCCGCCATCCGGTGGTGGAGCAGGTTCTCAAGAACAACCTCTTCGTCCCCAACGACACCTTTATGGGGGAGAAGGAGGAGCGGGTGGCCATCATCACCGGCCCCAACATGGCGGGCAAGTCCACCTACATGCGCCAGGTGGCTCTCATTGTCCTGATGGCCCAGATGGGCAGCTTCGTCCCGGCGTCCCATGCCCGCATCGGTGTGGTGGATCGGATTTTCACCCGTATCGGCGCCAGCGACGACCTCTCCGCCGGGCAGTCCACCTTCATGGTGGAGATGACGGAGGTGGCGGAGATCCTGCACCACGCCACAAGAAACTCCCTGCTGATTCTGGACGAAATCGGCCGGGGGACCAGCACCTTTGACGGCATGTCCATCGCCCGGGCGGTGCTGGAGTACTGTGCGGATAAAAAGCTGCTGGGCGCAAAAACCCTGTTCGCCACCCACTATCACGAGCTGACAGAGCTGGAGAACACCCTGCCGGGCACGGTGAATTACAACATTGCCGTCAAAACCAGGGGAGAGGACATCATCTTTCTGCGGAAGATTGTCGCCGGCGGCGCGGACCGGAGCTACGGCATCGAGGTCGCCAAGCTGGCGGGCCTGCCGGACAAGGTGGTGCAGCGGGCTAAGACCGTGCTGACGGAGCTGGAGAGCGAAAACGGCGTCCAGTACGTGGCGGCCCGGAAGGAGACGGAGCAGGTCTCCCTGGGCTCCATCAGCGAGGGAGAGGTGCTGGACGCCCTCCGCCGCTGCCAGCCGGATACGCTGACGCCGATTGAGGCGATGAGTCTGCTGTACGAGCTGAAACAAAAACTGAGTTGAAGTGTCGGCAGCGGCGCATATGATTTTAATTTTTTGCAGAAGGTGAAGGAATGCCCAGAAAAAAATCCACTGCCTATATGTCCCCGGGAGAGCAGATTGCCGGCACTGTCTTTTTTGTAATTTATCTTGTGGTGCTGCCCTTTGTGACCACTCCGCTGTTCCGCCTGATCGGCACGCTGCTGGGCGTGAACATCAGTTCCGGCCTGCAGAACATTCTCTACTACTATGTGCTGTTTGCCGTCAGCATTATCATTTTTCACGGCTTTCTGGGCCGCACCTCCCGGCAGTTTGCAGACAATCTCGGCACGGCCTGCCGGGCAGTGGCCGTTGGCCTCATCGCCCTGTACGGCCTCAACGAGCTGGTGTACCGGCTGACAAAGCTAATGGTTGCAAACCAGACAAATTTGAATGACACCACCATCTCCGCGCAGATTGACGATGCGCCCCACATGACCCTGCTGATCGTGATCTTTTTGGCGCCCTTTGTGGAAGAGGTGCTTTTCCGGGGGCTGGTGTTCGGAAACCTCCGGCCCAAAAGCCGGGCGGTGGCATATGCAGCCAGCTGCCTGCTGTTTGCCCTGCTGCATGTGTGGCAGTTCGCAGTGGTGAAGCAGGACATCACCTATTTTCTGCTGATGCTTCAATACCTGGTGCCGGGATTGGTGTTGGCCTGGGCCTATGATTACAGTGGGACGCTGTGGGCCTCTATCGGCCTCCATGCGGCTGCCAATGCCATCAGCGTATGGACCATGATATAAGGAGACACTGCAATGTCAGGTGAATTGATTTTAGAGAACGGCAGCTGGGGGCGGACCCTGTTTGCCTTGGTGGGAAGCATTGCCCTGTCCGTGGGCCTCACATTTCTCATGGTGTCCCGCCTGTCCATGGAGGGACTGACACTGGCGGTTGTCGCGGCGCTGACGGCATATGTCCTGTTCCGGCTGCTCTACCCAGTGTTTTTTAAGGCTTTTCCACAGCAAAAAAGTCAGGCTTTGACCTGGACGGTGACGCCGGACACGCTGACGCTGGGGCAGACTGTCATCCCCCGCAGCACCATTAAAATGGTTCACTGCTGGCCCAATCGGGATGCGCTGGGGCATGCGGGCAAGGGCTGGACAGTGAATATCGAAACCACGGGAAAAAATCAGCTGCTCCGCGCCCTGACGGAGGGCGAGGATGCGGCGCGCGCTGCCCGGCAGTTGCGGGCACTGGTGATTGCACTGGGCTATGGCAGCCAGTGGACGGAAGAATAATACCCCCCAGCCTGTGCCGTTTGCCGGGAGCCTGGGGTGGGAATTGCCCGGAGCGATTCCACAGGCGTTAAGAGCTTGACGATGTACTACTATGCCAGTGCGCCCGGCACACCGGCTGCTTCACAGAAAGGAAGGGAACCATGCCCCATATCCAACAACTAGAATCTCATGTTGCCGATCTCATTGCTGCCGGCGAGGTGGTGGAGCGGCCCGCCAGTGTGGTGAAGGAACTGGTGGAAAATGCTGTGGACGCCGGAGCCACCGCTGTGGTGGTGGAAATCCAGCGGGGCGGCATGGGACTGATTCGGCTGACGGACAACGGCTGCGGCATTGCCGCGCCGGAGCTGCCCACTGCCTTTCTCCGCCACGCCACCTCTAAACTCCGCACGGAGGCGGATTTGGGGAAAATCGGAACCCTTGGGTTCCGGGGTGAGGCATTGGCAGCCATCTCCGCTGTCAGCCGCACGGACATCCTGACCCGTACGGCTGCGGCTTCCACAGGGGCAGCCCTCCATCTGGAAGGCGGCGTCCCCGGTCCGGTGGAGGAGGCCGGCGCCCCGGAGGGGACCACGATCATCGTGCGGGATCTGTTTTACAACACGCCTGCCCGGCTGAAGTTCATGAAGAAGGACACGGCAGAGACGGCGGCGGTCAACGGGCTGATGCAGCACCTGGCCCTCAGCCATCCGGATATCTCCTTTAAATTTATCAAAGATGGAGTGGAAGCACTCCACACCCCCGGCGACGGGAAATTGGTTTCCGCGGTTTATGCGGCCCTGGGCCGGGAGTTTGCCCGGGGGCTGGTGGCTGTGGACGGCCGGGGCGGCGAGGTGGCGGTCTCCGGCTTTGTGACGGCCCCCCTGATGGGCCGGGGATCCCGATCCATGCAGACCTTTTTCGTCAACGGCCGGTATATCAAGTCCCAGCTGCTGACGGCGGCTCTGGAGGAGGGGTACCGCAACCAGATGATGAAGGGGAAATTCCCCGGCTGCGTCCTGTCCGTCACCGTGCCGGTGACGGCGGTGGATGTAAATGTCCATCCGGCGAAGACTGTGGTGAAATTTGCCAGAGAACATGATGTGTTTGAAGCGGTGTACCACACGGTGCTGGACGCACTGGATGCCGACCGGGTGCCGCAGACGACGCCGAAGGCGGCGGAGACAGGGAAGGTGCGGCAGGACTTTTTTCAGACCATGGATGTCGGAACCTTCCGACAGCGGCAGGGAACCGCCCCGGCACCTGTTCCCCCTGCGTCCAGGCCCGCACCGCCCAAGTCTGACACACCCGCATCTTCCGGCTGGAATACAGAGTGGAAAACCCATGCGAAGGTGGCGGACAGCGTACCTGCGGCGGCTTTTTACCAGGAACGGCGGGAGATGCCGCCGAGGACGGCGCCGCCGGCCTTTGCGGTTGCCTCTCCGGCGGCTGCGGAAGTGCCGAAGCCTGAGCGTCCCTTTGTCCCGGCGATTCCGCTGCCCCAGGCGGCGCTGGATTTGCCGGAGCAGCAAACGATTCAGCCGCCACAGGAGGCGCCCTGGCGGATTGCGGGGGAAATTTTGCATACCTACATCGTCTGCGAGGCAGAGGATGCCGCCGTATGGCTGATTGATAAACACGCCGCCCATGAACGAGTCAATTTTGACCGGCTTCAGGCGGCCCAGGAGCCCCCCATGCGGCAGACCCTGCTGCAGCCGGTGGCGGCGGAGCTGGGCCGGGAGGATGCGGCGCTGCTGCTGGAGAGCCTGCCGCTTTTGGAGCAGTTCGGTTTTGCCTGCGAGGATTTTGGCGACGGCACTGTTTTGGTGCGGGAGATCCCGGCGGACATTGACGCTGCGGATACGGCGGCCACGCTGGAGGAAATTGCAGAGGATCTGCGGACAGGCCGCTCCCTCTCGGAGCGGCGGGAAAACCTGCTGCACACCATGGCGTGCAAGGCCGCCATCAAGGGCGGCTGGACCAGCGATCCGGCGGAGTTGCGGGTACTGGTGGACAAGGTGCAGAGCGGAGAGGTGAAGTACTGCCCCCACGGCCGCCCGGTGGCGGTGAAGCTGACAAAGCACGAGCTGGAGAAGATGTTCAAGCGGGCGTAAATTTTGCTTGAACACTTGAATAAAAGAAGGCGTGTTTATATGAAGGATGGAAAGCGGTTTGTTCGTATTCTCAAAGAGTCTCAGTGGGGCGATGTCAGTGAGATCTGGGTGGATCGGGAGACCGGCGTCAATTACTTCCTTCAGTCATACGGCAATGTGGGCTGCGGCCTGACGCCTCTGCTGGATCGGGAGGGAAAGCCGGTCATTACCGAGATTTTTGACGAGGAGTAAATCATGAGATTGCTATTTGTGGACAGCTGCATCAGCCAGCGGGGAGACCAGTCCCGCACCCGCGCGCTGGCGAATGCATTTCTGGAGACTTTTTTGGAGACGCACCCGGGCGCCCAAGTAGAGCGTGTGGCGTTGGAACAGATGAACCTGCAGCCGTTTGACGAGCGGATGCTGAACGAGCGGGCGGCGCTTGCCAAGGCCGGGGATTTTCGCGCGCCGGTATTTGATCTGGCCCGCCAATTCCGGGAAGCTGACGCCGTTCTGGTGGCGGCGCCCTTCTGGGATCTGAGCTTTCCGGCCATGCTGCGGATTTACATCGAACACATCTCCGTTGTTGGGCTGACCTATCACTATGATGCGGAGGGCTGCCATGGGGACTGCAGAGCCGCCACGCTGACGTATCTGACCTCCGGCGGCGATGCGGAGCAGGCGGAGAGCCTGGGGATTCTGCACTGGAAACAGCTTAGCTCCATGTTCGGCATTCCGCGGTTTGATGATGTGTTTGCCAGCGGGCTGGATTTGGATCCCGGGAAAGCGGAGGAGCTGGTGGCAGCTGCCTGCCGGCGGGCCAGCCGGCTTGCAGAAGCGCTCTGATGGAATGGAGGCGTCCATGGCACCGAAGATTGTCTGTGTGGTAGGCCCTACGGCCTGCGGAAAAACGAAACTGGGGGTTCTGCTGGCGCAGAAATACAACGGCGAGATTGTCTCTGCAGACTCCATGCAGATTTACCGCGGGATGGTAATCGGCACCGCTGCCCCAAGGCCGGAGGAGATGGACGGGATTCCCCACCACATGGTGGGTGTGGCGGATCCGGCAGAGCAGTGGTCTGCCGCCCGGTATGCCCAGGCCGCCATTCCAATTGTGGATGACATTTTGGCCCGGGGAAAACTGCCCATCCTGGTGGGTGGCACCGGGCTCTGGCTGG
Organism: Oscillibacter sp. PC13; assembly: GCF_900115635.1. Taxonomy (GTDB): domain Bacteria; phylum Bacillota; class Clostridia; order Oscillospirales; family Oscillospiraceae; genus Oscillibacter. Next base: position 28,403 of record NZ_FOXE01000008.1, read on the forward strand.
ACGCGGTGGTCCGTGGCCACGGCTTTGCAGCCGGACACGCCGGCGGAGCTGTCCGGCAGGAATTGCAGCGCCGCCTGGAGCAGGAGGGAATGGAACCGCTGCTTTCCGAATTGCGCCAGGTGGATCCAGCGGCGGCGGCCCGCCTTCATCCGGCGGATGAAAAGAGAATTCTCCGGGCGCTGGAGGTCTACCGGGAGACGGGGAAGACCATCACGGAACACAACCGGGAGACCCGGGAGCTGCCGCCGCGGTATGACGCGGTGTGGATTGGCCTGCAGTTTGCGGATCGGGCTGATATGAAAGCCCTGATTGATCGGCGGGTGGATCAAATGGTGGGGGATGGGCTGCTGGCAGAGGTACGGGAACTTCTTCAAAAGGGCCTGCCCCGAAACGCCACGGCCCTGCAGGCCATTGGATATAAAGAATTTCTGAGCGTGCTGGAGGGTGCCTCCACAGAGGAAGAGGCCATTGAAGAAGTAAAGCTTCGATCCCGACAGTACGCCAAGCGGCAGTTGACCTGGCTGCGAAGAAATCCGGATGTCCATTGGCTCTGGTGGGAAAAAGACCGTAATTTTGCGCGGGCCCTACAGATTTCGACGGAAATCCTGGCCAATGCTGGCGTATCCTTACGCTAGGCGGGCGGCAGGAATAGATATCGTCCGACCGAAAAGACATAAAGGAGCGGACGAATCATGCAAACAAAAGCAAACTTACAGGACCTGTTTCTCCTCCGGGCAAAACGGGATAAGCTGCCCGTCACCATGTTTTTAATGAACGGGTTCCAGATGCGGGGCACAATTACGGGGTTTGACGCCTTTGTGGTGGTGCTGGACAGCGAAGGTAGGCAGCAAATCATATACAAGCACGCCATTTCAACAATTGCGCCGGTGCGGCCGGTGAGCCTGGAAGAGGCGTGAGCTTGCCTGCATCCTGTCCGGACCGTATACATCCTGGACTATGGAGACAGATACAGAAGAGATAGAAGAGGTATCCCATGAAAAACAGCTCCATTGGAACAAAGCTTCTGCTGGCGGCGGTGACCCTGGCAATCCTGGCGTATTTCGGGATGCAGGGGCTGCGCTACTTCGGCGACCCGCTGACCACAACGCTGGCGTATTCGTATCAGGTGGAAGAGAGTGTGGACCTCTCCGGCTATGTGGTGCGGGACGAGCAGGTGCTGCCGGATGACAGCACCAGCGGCCTGCTGCGTCTGCAGAGGACGGAGGGGGAGCGTATCAGTGCCGGGGGCGTGGTGGCCACGGTCTATGCAGACCAGGCGTCCCTGGACCGGCAGAATGAGATGGATGCACTGCAGACCCGGATTGAGCAGCTTCAATATGCGGAGGAAGCGGCGCTGGGATCAGAAGTGTCGCTCAAGCTGGACAACCAGATTATGCAGAGCATTCTGGATTTTCGAAGCGATCTGACGGCGGACCGCCTGGACAGGGCGGAAGCGCATGGTTCAACGCTCCGCTCCCTTGTCCTGAAACGGGACTATACTTATACGGACACGGCGGATTTAACGGGACAAATTACCGAACTGCAAACGCAGCTGAAGACACTGCAGTCCCAGGCTGCTGCCTCCACCCGCCGGATTACGGCACCGAAATCCGGGCTGTATTCCGCAGTGGTGGATGGGTATGAGACTGTGCTGACGCCGGCCACCCTGGAAACCTTGACGCCCAGCCAGCTTGATGCACTGACGCCGGACGAGGCGGTACGATCCGAGGCCGGGAAACTGATTCTTGGAGATGCATGGTATTATGCTGTGGCAATGGATGCAGAAGAGGCGGCGCTTCTGCAGGAGCAGGGGCAGCTGACGCTGCGGTTTTCCAAGAGCGTGGAGCGTGATCTGTCTGTTGCTGTCTCCGCAGTGGGACCAGAGGAAAACGGCCAGGTGGTGACGGTGTTTCGCGGAAAGACGTACCTCCCGCAGCTGACTCTGCTGCGCCAGCAGAGCGCCGAGATTATCCTGCGGGAAATTGAGGGAATCCGGGTGCCGAAGGAAGCACTGCGGGCGGAGAAGGTCAGTATCAACGAGGATGGCAGCCGTACGGTAACCGAACAAACCGGCATCTACTGTGTGGTTGGCGCCGAGGCTCGGTTTAAGCCGGTGAAGGTACTGTATAACGGCGATGGCTTTGTCCTGGTACGATCCACGCTGGAGGATTTGGCGGATATCACCGCCGTCCAGGAAAAGACCCGCCTTCGCCCCGGCGACGAGGTGATTATCACAGCCAACGACTTGTATGACGGAAAAGTTGTGGGATAAACAGGCAGCTGGGGGAGAACTATACGGGGAATTCAGCAGCCGTTTTGCCGGCGGGGAAAACCCTTGAGCTGAAGCGGCTTTGCCTGACCAGCTGCGTAAAATGCAGAGTCTCCGCCCGAAGAATTCGGCGGGGCCCGAGAGAAAATCAAGAAAAGGAAGTCGGAAAGCATATGTCCATTGCAGAAAACATTGCCAGAGTAAGGGCGAACATGGCCGAGGCCGCCCGGGAGAGCGGCCGGAATCCCGATGACATCCTGCTGGTGGGCGCCAGCAAGATGAACGATACCGCTGCCTGCCGGGAGGCTGTCGCCGCTGGAATTGACGCACTGGGGGAGAACCGGGTGCAGGAGATGGTCCAGAAACTGGCGGAGAACGCCTATGAAGGGGCTCCGCTGCATTTTATCGGCCATCTGCAGCGAAACAAGGTCAAGCAGGTGGTGGGCCGCGTGGCGCTGATCCAGTCTGTGGGATCTTTGGAGCTGCTGGAGGAGATCGAAAAGGTTGCCGCCGCCCGGGAACTCACACAGGACATTCTGTTGGAGGTGAACATTGGCCGGGAGGAGGCCAAAAGCGGCTTTTTTTCTGAAAATTTGACCGCCGCTGCGGAAGCGGCCTTGGCCAAATCCCATATCGGGGTGCGGGGTATCATGACCATTCCCCCTGCAGATGCGGACCGGGAGGAAAATATGCGGTATTTTCAGGAAGTTCAGGCACTTTATGTTGACATCAATACAAAATTGTTCCATAATAAATTAGAATATCTGTCCATGGGCATGAGCGGCGACTATGCGGATGCCATCCGCTGCGGCGCCACGATGGTCCGGGTGGGTTCCGCTATTTTTGGTGCCCGCCACTATCACGAATGAATGCCGGAGCGCTGCTCCGATAGGAGGCTTTGCCGTATGAGCATTTTAGATGAACTGAAGAAATGGACGCATCCCTATGAGGATGAGGACGAGGAGTACGATGACTTTGAGGAATCGTCTCACCGGGAGCCCGTCTTTGAGGACCGGAAGGCCAAAATCGAAGACCGCCGAAACAAGGTCGTGAACATCCACGCCACTACCCAGCTGAAGGTGGTATTGGTGAAGCCGGAGCGGTTTGAAAATGCTTCTGAGATTGCCGATCACCTGAAGGACAAACGGACAGTGGTACTGAATCTGGAGTCTACCAATAAGGATATTGCCCGGCGCCTGATTGATTTCCTCTCCGGTGTGGCCTATGCCGGTGAGGGCAAGATTAAAAAGGTTGCCGCCAATACCTATATCATTACGCCCTACCATGTGGATATTGAGGGCGATTTGATTGACGAACTGGAGAACAACGGCCTCTATTTTTAACCGGCCTCTGCCCGGCGTCCCAGCGGCTGGCGCCATGCTGGGAGAACGCTTTCGGATAAGGTGGTTTCCAGCTGATGGAATCTTGCGTAAAAGCCGGAGAATATCGGCCGCTTCGCTTGAATAAGATTTCGTATTGAATTGGGGAATACCGCAGGAATTACATAGGGGGTACATCGCATTATGCTGACACCGCAGGAAGTTTCCACCCACGCCTTCACCAAAGCGGTGATGGGCGGGTACAATATGGCTATGGTTGACGAGTTCCTGGATGAACTCACGGATGATTACACCGCCCTCTATAAGGAGAACGCGGCGCTGAAAGCGAAGATGAAGGTTCTGGTGGAAAAGGTGGAGGATTACCGTGCCACGGAGGATTCCATGCGCGCCACGCTTCTGACTGCCCAAAAGATGGCGGACTCCATTGTCCATGAGGCGGAGTCCAAGCGGGATCAGATTTTAAGTCAGGCGGAGGCGGACGCCCAGGCCAAGATCGGCCGGCTGCAGCAGGAGGTTTCTGCTGCTGAGGAACGCCTGCGGCAGGGTCAGCAGGAATTGGCGCGGTTTATCGCTACCAGCCGGGACATCTGCGGCCGGGAGCTGCAGTTCTTGGATCAGCTGCCCCAATTGCCGGTGGAACAGCCCGCTCCCGAGGCTGCGCCGGAGGCGGAGCATGAAAAGGTCAGTGAGATTGAAGAACATGTCATGGCTGCGTTCGGAGAGCAGGAGATCAAGGAGACGCGGGAGCCGGCGCACGAAGAAGCGGCTTCCGCAGAGGACTACCCTGAGGGGGATCCCTTTGCCAGCGGAGAGGATGATATGACCTCCACCCGCCGCATCAATCTGAACGATTTAAAGTTTGGCCGCAATTATACCGGCGAAAAGGATTGAATGTGAGAAAAGCGGCTCCTGGGAGCCGCTTTTTTCCTTAAAAGCACGGAGGAACTGCTATGGAGAGACAGCAGCCCATTGTGGCCTTTTTGTATGACTTTGACAAGACGCTCTGCACCACCGACATGCAGGACTACGCCTTTATTCCCAGCCTGGGGATGACCCCGGCGGAGTTCTGGGCGGAGGCCAACGGCTTTGGCCGCGCCAACCGGATTGACGGCATTTTGGCCTATATGTACACCATGATCCGGGAGGCGGAAAAAAAGCACCTGCCCTTTACCCGGGAAGATCTGGTGGAAAAGGGAAAGGGCATTGTCCTTTTTCCGGGGGTGGAGAGCTGGTTTGAGCGGATCAATGCCTTCGGTGCGCAGCAGGGCCTTCAGCTGGAGCACTATATCATCTCCTCCGGCCTGCGGGAGATTATTGAGGGATCTCCTATCAGCGGTGCCTTTCAGGAGATCTATGCCAGTGAGTTTTACTACAATGAGGACGGTGTTCCTGTCTGGCCCAAGCTGGCGGTCAACTTTACCGCCAAGACCCAGTTTGTTTACCGAATTAACAAGGGCGTGCTGGATGTGTCCAACGACAAGGATCTGAACGCCTCCATGCCGGACGACAGCAAGCGGGTCCCATTTACCAATATGATTTACATGGGAGACGGTCTTTCCGATGTGCCCTGCATGAAGATGATGCGGGCCTATGGCGGCCAGGCCATCGCCGTGTATCAGGAGAGCAACCGGCTGGGTGTAGAGGATTTGCTGGTCAAGGGTCGGGTGGATTTTATCTTCCCCGCGGATTACCGGGAGGGTACCGCCCTGGACGTCACGGTAAAGGACATCCTCCGGAAGATGGCGGTCACAGACCGGCTGTGGGAGGAGAATCTCCAGCAGTTGCGCAGCATCGGCGGTGATATGCTGCAGGGCCAGGTGGGGTTGTTTTAAGGCTGGACTGAAAAAACCGCAGAGAAATTCTATGATAAGCTTTACACGCCGTATAGTTTCTGCTAAACTATACGGCGTGTATTTATATAAAGACGAGGAGAGAATACTTCATGGCTTCCACATCCGAATTTTCCCGCACCCTCTCCCTGCTGCGGCAGGAGCGGGGCGTTTCCCAGCGGACTGCCGCCGGAGATTTGGGCATCTCCCAGGCGCTGCTGTCCCACTATGAAAACGGCATCCGGGAACCGGGCCTTTCCTTTGTGGTGAAGGCCTGCGACTACTACCATGTCTCGGCAGATTTTATTCTGGGCCGCACCCTGTCCCGGGACGGCAGCATGCTGACCTCCGAGGAGGTGCTCAACGCCGCCGAGCCGGGCAATGTTCTGCAGGGCAGCGTGCTGGCCACGCTGCAGAGCAAGCTCCTCTCCGGTGCCGTCGGCGTGCTGTTCGGCCTTTTGGGAAAGCTGAACGACAAGGCCGCTATCAATGCGGCGGCGGCCTACCTCGGCGGCGGCATCTATCAGCTGTACCGCCACCTGTACCGGGCCGCAGGGGCCAATGAGGCCTACTTTGCGTTGGATCCTGCCGCCTGCACCATGGGAATGGCGGACGCGGACCGAAAGATCGCGGAAACGGCGTATGCCAGGGCCCTGCGGGGACAGGTCTCCCAGAAGGCGGAGTTTCCGGATCTGTCGCCAGAGGCGCTAGCGGCAGCCTATCCCGGCCGATCCCAGAGCATGACCCAGGTGCTCAGCACGGCGGATGCCCGGCTGAGCGCGCTATCGGAGCAGAGCCGATGAATTTCCAGTCAATTGCTTTTTTGGCCTTTTTGGCCCTGACCGCGGCGGTATGCCTGACCGCGGGGCGGAGCAGCCGCAGGCGGGGGATGCTCCTGCTGGGCGCGGCCTCGGCTGTGTTTTACCTGCTGGCGCCAAGGGGTGCTGCCGGGATGCTGATTTTACTGCTGGGCTGCGGCGTGACGAAATGGGCGGCGGAGCGGATCGCCGATACGGACCGGCGTCACCCGGCACTGGCGGCAGCCTGTGTCTACCACATTGCGGTGCTGGCGGTGTTTAAGTATACCGGCTTTTTTACCGGCGGTGTGCTGTCTATGGGATGGGCCCCGGTGGGCCTGAGCTTTTTCACCTTTCAGCAGCTCTGGTATTTGAAAGAGGTGTATACCGGGCAGTATGTTCCCGCCCGGGAGGACAGCCTGGTGCTGTACAGCTTTTTCTTCCCTACGGTCACCTCCGGCCCCATTTTGAAGCCTCAAGCCTTTTTTCCTCAGCTGTGGGAGGGGCGGTTTCTCCATCCGGAGTGGGCGGACATCGCGGCAGGATTATATGCGATTTGCTGCGGCACGATGAAAAAGGTGCTGCTGGCGGACGCCTTCGGCGTGGTGGTGAACAACGGCTGGGGACGTTTGGGAGAGCTGTCCGCCCCGGCGGCCTGGCTGGTGGTGCTGGGCTATACGCTGCAGCTGTACTTTGACTTTTCCGGCTATTGCGACATTGCCGCCGGCGCTGCCCGGCTGCTGGGGCTGCGCCTGCCGGTGAACTTCAACTCCCCCTACCGGAGCCTTTCCGTGGGAGAGTTCTGGAAGCGGTGGCACATCACGCTGACCAGCTTCCTCCGGGAGTGCCTCTATATTCCTCTGGGCGGCAGCCGGAAGGGGGCGGCCAGGACGTATCTCAACATCCTGGTTGTCTTTTTGGTCAGCGGCTTCTGGCACGGGGCCGGATGGACATTTCTCGTCTGGGGCGCCCTCCACGGGCTGGCCCAGGCGGCGGAGCGCGCCTGGGGACCGGGCCGGGAGCGGCTGCCGGTCTGGATCCGCTGGGGATTGACCTTCCTGTTTGTTAACGCGGCCTGGGTGTTTTTCCGGGCACCGAATCTGTCCGGAGCGATGGAGCTGCTGGGGCGGGCGGTGGCCGGAGGGTTTGCCAAGCCCCAGGAATGGCTGCTGGCCGGTCTTTACGGTAAGGAGATCAATGCCGTGGAGATGCTGGTTCCCGCAGTGCGGAGCTGGACGAACATTCTGCGGGTTGTGATCCTTTATGGGGTGGGACTGCTGGCTGCGCTGTGGCCTCGGAACACGGTGGCCCGGATGGATACCTTCCGACCCACGATCTGGCGGGGCGCGGTGCTGGTGGCGGGCATGGTCTGGTCCGTGCTCTCCTTTACGGGAATTGCCACCTTCATCTATTCAAACTTTTAATAGGAGGCCCTTATGAAACAAGCATATCGACGCTGGGTCTGCGGCCTCCTGGCTGCGGTCTTGGCGCTGCTGGCTTTCTGCGCCGCCCTGGTTTATACGGTAGACCCCTGTCTCTATTACCGGATGCCGGAAACATGGGACCCGGTGTTCTTCAGCGAGCGGTATCAGGCGGCGGGCCTGGTCCGCAATGTCCTGGCGGATACCGTGGTGCTGGGAACCTCCATGGTGGCCAACTATCGCGCCGGCCAGGTGGCGGGGACCTTTGGCGGACCGGCGGTGCGGGTCACGCTTCCGGATGGATACTTCAGCGAATTCGACCAGGTGATGACGGCGCTTTACCGAAAGCAGAACCCAAAGCGGGTGGTGTTCGGGCTGGATGCGAATATTCTGATGCGGGATGAGGACGGCGGACATGATGCCGTCATGCCGGATTATCTCTATAACGAAAATCCGCTGGATGACGTGAAATATCTCCTGAACAAGGATACCCTGTATTACAGCCTCTACGTCCTCATGGCCAACCGCTGGGGGCAGGGGCAGACCCTGGACGAGGGATTCACCTGGGACGGGGACATCTGGTGGAACCACATGACCGCCCTGGAGGAATATCAGCGCCCGGAGATTGCAACGCAGCAGCTGGCGGCAGAGGCCTATGCGGGACAGGTGGAGGAGAATCTGCAGGTGGTCACCGGATGGCTGGCCGCCCATCCGGACACGGAGTTTGACATCTTTTTTCCGCCGTACAGCCTGCTGTACTGGGATAAGACCATTCGCCAGGGGCACACGGACGCGGTGTTTGCGGCGCTGGAACAGGCCTGCCGGACACTGCTCCGGTATGACAATGTACGTCTGTTCGGATTTCTCTTTGACCGGGAGATTACAGAGGATTTGGACAATTACTGTGATTATGTCCACCACTCCGGCCAGGTCTGTACGGAGATTCTGCAGAAAATGGCGGCCGGGGAGATGGAGCTGACCGCAGAAAGTTGGGAGAAGACCCTCGCCAACTGGCGGGAGTTTGTGGTACACTATGACTACGACAAATTCTGGACCGACGCCTTCTGGTGGAAGTGGAATATTGACCACGGGGCCCCGGTGGTCTGGAAACCGGCGGTGTGACCGGAAAGCCGCGCATTTCCCGGTGAAGGGAACCAACCAGCGGCTTTTGGGGGAGTTATCTGATTTCATTTTATGGCGTTGCGCGCTGTCTTGCGGTGCGGGGCTCTGCGCGGACTTGCCTTACGGAGGCGTTTGCTTATGACAAAACAACAGAATATCCGCAACTTTTCCATCATTGCCCACATTGACCACGGTAAATCCACGCTGGCGGACCGGCTGCTGGAAAAGTGCAATGCCGTCTCCGCCCGGGAGATGTCCAGCCAGTTGCTGGACAACATGGATCTGGAGCGTGAGCGGGGGATTACCATCAAGGCCCGGGCCGTCCGGCTGACCTACCATGCCCAGGACGGGCAGGACTACGAGCTGAACCTCATTGACACGCCGGGCCACGTGGACTTCAACTACGAGGTCTCCCGGTCCCTTGCCGCCTGTGAGGGGGCGGTGCTGGTGGTGGACTCCACCCAGGGCGTGGAAGCCCAGACCCTGGCCAATACCTACCTTGCCATGGAGCATGACCTGGAGATTCTGCCGGTGTTCAATAAAATCGATTTGCCTGCCGCGGATCCGGAAAAGGCCAAGCACGAGGTGGAGGACATTATCGGCCTGCCCGCGATGGACGCGCCGGAGATCTCCGCCAAAATGGGCATCAATATTGACGCCGTGCTGGAGGATGTGGTAAAAAACGTGCCGCCGCCCACCGGCGATGTCGGCGCCCCTCTGAAGGCCTTGATTTTTGACAGCCAGTATGACAGCTACCGGGGCGTCATTGTATACTTCCGTATTATGGAGGGCACTCTCCGGGTAGGACAGCAGGTGAAAATGATGGCTTCCGGTGCCACATACAGCGTCATCGAATGCGGACATCTTCTGCCGCTTGGCATGGAACCCTGTGATGCGCTGGAGGCTGGTGAGGTGGGTTATTTCACCGCCAGCATCAAAAATGTCCAGGACACCCGGGTGGGCGACACCGTCACCGATGCCGCAAGGCCCACGGCCGAGGCACTGCCGGGCTACCGGCCCGTGCAGCCCATGGTGTACTGTGGCATTTATACCGAGGACGGATCCAAGTACCCGGATCTGCGGGATGCGCTGGAGAAGCTCCAGCTGAATGACGCCTCCCTCTCCTTTGAGCCGGAGTCTTCTGTGGCCCTTGGCTTTGGCTTCCGGTGCGGCTTTTTGGGCATGCTCCACATGGAGGTCATTCAGGAGCGGCTGGAGCGGGAGTTTGATCTGGATCTGGTGACGACGCTGCCCTCTGTGATTTATCATGTCTATAAGACGGACGGCACCGAGGTGTTGGTGGATAATCCCCACAACTATCCGGACCCTGCCACCATTGAGCGGGCGGAGGAGCCCTATGTGAAGGTCTCCATCATCAGCCCCAATGAATATGTGGGCAATATCATGCCCATGTGCCAGGACCGCCGCGGCGAATTCAAGGATATGCAGTATCTGGATACCAATCTGGTGGAACTTCACTATCAAATGCCGCTGAATGAAATTATCTACGACTTCTTCGACACCCTGAAGGCCAACACCAAGGGCTACGCCTCCCTGGACTATGAACTCTCCGGCTACCGGCCCAGCGAGCTGGTGAAGGTGGATCTGAAGCTCAACGGCGATGCCGTGGATGCACTGAGCTTTATTGCCCACAAGGATAAGGCCTATCCCCGGGCCCGGCGGCTGTGTGAGAAGCTGAAGGAGAACATTCCCCGCCAGTTGTTTGAGGTTCCGGTCCAGGCGGCCATTGGCGGCCGGGTCATCGCCCGGGAGACTGTCAAGGCCATGCGGAAGGATGTGCTGGCCAAGTGTTATGGTGGTGACATTACCCGGAAGAAAAAGCTGCTGGAAAAGCAGAAAGAGGGCAAAAAGAAGATGCGCAGCCTTGGGAGTGTGCAGATTCCGACGGAGGCATTTTTGGCCGTCCTGAAATTGGACGAGTGATACGGGTCAGCAAACCATTGAAACAGGCGGGAGCTCTGCCTGGCCATTTGAACAGAAAGAGCGGCAGGCGTAATGCCTGCCGCTCAAAGTTTCCGTCAGCCGTCACGGCTGACGGTGAGAAGCAAAAGGCCCCGCTCCCGATCCAGCCAGGACCAGCGCAGACAGCTTGCCCGCTGCCCGGATTCTGACTCTGGGGCGCACTGGTATTGATAGCATTCCGTGTTCTCCAAGGCGGCCGTTACGGTTTCCAGGCGCATGGCTTTTCGAATAGCGGCTCGTTCCCGCGAGGGGGTCTGCGCACAGATATAAGTGGCCAGCAGGCCTCGGTATGTACTGCTGGACGGCAGGGTTTCACGATTTCTGCCATGGGCACGGCAGCGGCCGCTGGCAACATCCACCGTCAACACAAATTCATAATCCCGTTGGAGAAGCGTCTGCAAAAGCATGGATTGCTGACAGCTCTCATCGACATCCAGAATACAGCAGAAAGCCGTCAGATGCAGGGAGACGGGATCCTCCGCCAGATCCAGCATAGTCCGGGCCCAGATACGGCCGGTACCTTCCGGCGCGAAAAGGTGCTCCTGACCAAAGTGAATGGTTCCGCAGCGGAAGGCGTTCAAAAGAGCGTCCCGCTGAAAAAGCGCTTGAAACTGCTCCCGCTCTGCTGGGACAGGGAGGCGGGAGGCAATGCTGCATAGGCACACATCCGCCGCACTTCCGGAGAACGCGGCATTCAAACGGGAACTCCTGGCATGGCAGTCCATCATTTGATTGGCAGAAAGGTCCAGCCGAAAAGAGAGAAGCGCTTGCTTAGACAGCCGTTTTTGATGCTGAATCAGATTCCGGAAACGAACCTCTGCAGCCTTGTGGGAAGTGATATCCTCTGCCTTGCCCAGCAGGCGGTATACGTCGCCGCGCCCGTCAAAAAGGCTTTCCCAGGAGATCTGGTACCACCGCCAACCGCTGCCGTCATAATCTCCGCGGTACTCCAGCGTTTCGGTGCCGGGCCGGTTCACGGCGCGGCGCACGGAGGCAGCCAGCGCTCGCCGGTCCTCCGGGTGGACAAAGGCAGAGGTTTTCAAGTCATCCAAATATCCGTGAACGGTACGGGTGCTTCGCCGTCCCCCGGCGAAGAAATCCAGATAGGCAGTATCGGTCTTCAGATCATAGTTAAAGCTGACGGTGCGGGAATGTTCCAGCAGCAGCCCGCACAGACGGGATTGAATCTGGAGATCCAGCTCAGCCTCTTTTTCCCGGGTGACATCAGAGCAGGCGATATACAGCAGCGTGCTGCCGTCCGGCTGAGGCTGCCAGACCACCTTGATGGAAATCCAAAGAATGCTGCCGGCTTTTGAATAGGCCCGGCAAACAGACTGCAGGGGCGCACCGGTTTCACGGGCTTGGCGCGCCTCCGCCGATAACGCCTCCCGATCCGCCGGGTAAATCCGCCCCAGGGGATCTGCGGTAAGATCCTGCAGAAACTCCTGCGCGGAATATCCAAACAACTCAGAAAGGCCGCGGCTGACGTGCAGCGGCACGGCGCTGCCGTCCCCGAAAGGTACCTGAAGCAGGCAGCAGCCAACCGGCAGACTGTCAAACAGCTGACTCAACTGCTGACGCGCAGTTTCCAGCTGCCGGAGCGTTTCAGCAAACCGCAGCTGGGCTCTTCGCTGCTGATCGATATCCAAAAGAATGGCATAAAATGTCCGGATTCCGTTTCGGACGGACAGGACCTTTGCCCGAAGATTGACCCAGAGAGGGTCTCCGCTCCCACGCAGCAACCGAAAATCGCGGTTGGCGTCCCGGCCATCCCGACCGGCGTCCAGCAGCTCCTGCAGCAAATCCGGCCAGTCGGCCGGCGCCACCAAGGATGCAAAATCGCCGGCCGAGCGGTCCAGCAACTCTTTTCTGCTCCAATGGCAGAGATTACATAGACGCTGGTTGAACGAGAGAAACTGGACCCCGCTGCGGCTCAGCTCCAGCACGGCCACCGCACCGGGCAGATTTTCCACCAGAGCTGTTCCGGACTCCGCCGGGCTGCTTTCTGCCCAGGGAGAGTCCAAAATACAGGCCACCAGGCCGTACATTGGCTGATAGCAGGTAATGGTCATCTCATGCCCCAGCAGAGTCGTATAGGGAAAAAAGGCAGCGGAACCGGAGAAAGCCACTGCCTGAAATGGCCGAAGTGCGGACAGCCGGTCCGCGGGAAATAGATGAGTAAAACGCTGACCCTGCAGGGTATCTGCTGGGAGGCCGACGAGAACAGCTGCGGGAAAATTGACGTACCGGAACAGCAAATCCACCATCTGCCCCGTTCCATCGGTGACGACTTCAACCAGAAGGAAGGGAATCCGGCTGCCCTGAAAGGGTTTTGTGAATTTATCCAGACGCTTGGACATGGCATGGCCCCCTCGGTTTGATAAATTTCATTATAGGGGACTTCGTGCCGTCTTGCAATGGAAAGCTGGAAAATTTGTGCTTGGCGGACCCCAGCAGGAGAAAAAAGGTCGGCCTTTGAAGAAATGCACAAAAAGAGATCTCTGGAACCATGAAAACTCTACTAGTCCAATTGAGAGGAAATGATTGACTGTTGTGGAAAAAACCATCATAATGACATAAATACGTATAAAAATACAGAGTCTTCGGCGGGAGGAGATCATGAAAAAAGGATATTTGGTGTTGCAGGACGGCCGGGTGTTTGAGGGCGTCCGCTTTGGCGCGGAAAGAGACACCATTGGCGAGCTGGTGTTCACCACCGGTATGTGCGGCTATATTGAGACATTGACAGATCCCAGCTATGCGGGGCAGATTGTCCTGCAGACCTATCCGCTTATCGGCAACTACGGCATCATCCGGGAGGACTTTGAAGGCGCCTGCTGCGTGAAAGGCTATGTGGTCCGGGAGCAGTGCGACGCACCCTCCAACTTCCGCGCGGACTGTAATCTGGACACCTTCCTGAAAGAACAGAATGTGCCGGGCCTGTACGGCGTGGACACCCGGGAACTGACCCGTATCATTCGGGAGCACGGTGTCATGAACGCATGCATCTGCAACGAGGTGCCTGCAGATTTGGAGGCAGTGGAGACCTATGCAGTCACCGGCGTGGTGAAGGCCGTCACCTGTGCGGAACCCACGGTTCATCCGGCCGATGGGGGGGAGAGGTTTAAAGTCTCCCTCATTGACTACGGTGCCAAGCGCAACATCGTCCGGGAGCTTCAGAAGCGGGGCTGCACCGTGACGGTACTGCCGGCCTCCACCGCTGCGGAGGAGATTCTGGCCGCAAAGCCGGACGGAGTCATGCTCTCCAACGGCCCCGGCGACCCGGCGGAGAACACATTTGAAATTGCCCAGATACAAAAGCTTTTGGGAAAGGTTCCCATGTTCGGCATCTGCCTTGGACACCAGTTGACGGCGCTGGCTGCCGGCGGCAGCACCTATAAGCTGAAGTATGGCCACCGGGGTGTCAACCAGCCCGTCCGGGATTTGGCGGGGGTGCGGACATACATCACCAGCCAGAACCACGGCTATGCGGTGGACAGCGGCACGGTTCAAAAAGGAGTTGTCCGGTTCGCCAATGCCAACGACGGAACCTGCGAGGGTATCGACTATCCGGAGCTGCGGGCGTTCACGGTGCAGTTCCACCCGGAGGCCTGCACTGGTCCCAAGGATACATCCTTCCTCTTTGACCGGTTTTTGGAATTTATGAAAGGCGGTGACCGGTAATGCCATTGGATAAGAGTATTCGAAAAGTTCTGGTCATTGGATCCGGCCCCATTGTCATCGGCCAGGCGGCGGAGTTTGACTATGCCGGCGCCCAGGCCTGCCGGATTTTAAAGGAGGCCGGCGTGGAGGTTGTCCTCTGCAACTCCAACCCCGCCACCATCATGACGGACCAGGCCATGGCGGATGAAATTTATTTGGAACCGCTGACTGTGGAGACCATCAAGCGCATCATCAAAAAAGAGAAACCCGACTCCATTCTGGCGGGGCTGGGCGGCCAGACCGGCCTGACCCTGGCCATGCAGCTGGATCAGGAGGGGTTTTTGCAGGAGGCCGGCGTACGCCTTCTGGGCACTGACGCTGCCGCCATCTCCCGGGCCGAGGACCGGGAGCTCTTTAAGGAGGCTATGGCAGAAATTGGCCAGCCGGTGATTGCCTCCGACATTGCGGAGACCATAGAGGAAGCCCTCGCTGTGGCGGATCGCATCGGCTATCCGGTCATTGTCCGTCCAGCCTTTACGCTGGGCGGTGCTGGCGGCGGCGCCGCCAAGGACGCCGGAGAGTTGAAGATCATCGCCCAGACGGGGCTGGACGCCTCTCCCATCACGCAGATTCTGGTGGAAAAGGCCATCTTCGGCTGGAAGGAAATTGAGTTTGAGACCATGCGGGACAGCGTGGGCAATGTGATTGCCGTCTGCTCCATGGAAAACTTTGACCCCGTAGGCGTCCATACCGGAGACTCCATCGTGGTGGCGCCCACCCAGACCTTGGCGGACAAGGAGTTCCAGATGCTCCGCAAGGCGTCTTTGGACATCATCACGCACCTGGGGATTGTGGGCGGCTGCAACTGCCAGCTGGCGCTGAATCCGGAAAGCTTTGAGTACGCGGTCATCGAGGTGAACCCCCGGGTTTCCCGCTCCTCCGCCCTGGCCTCCAAGGCCACCGGCTATCCCATTGCCAAAATCACCACCAAAATTGCCTTGGGCTATACCTTGGATGAGATTAAAAACGACATCACCGGCAAGACCTGCGCCTGCTTTGAGCCCACACTGGACTACATTGTGGTAAAGATGCCAAAGTGGCCCTTTGACAAGTTCGCCGACGCCAGCCGGACCTTGGGCACCCAGATGAAAGCCACCGGAGAGGTCATGGCCATCGGACCCAGCTTTGAGATGGCTCTGATGAAGGCTGTCCGCGGCGCGGAGATCAGCCAGGACAGCCTGAACCGCAGGCGGGATCCGGAGGATCACGCCTCCGTTCAGGAGCGGCTGGCCCGGGTAGATGACCACCGGCTCTTCACAGTGTTTGAGGCGCTGAAGACTGGTATCTCCATCGACGAGATTTTTGATCTGACAAAGATTGACCGCTGGTTTTTGGCCAAGCTTCAAAAGCTGGCGGAATTTGAAAAGGCGCTGGAGAAGGACGGATTGACAGCGGAGCGCTATGAAACCGGCAAGCGCCTGGGCTATCCGGACGACACGCTGCTGCGCCTCTCCGGTGCGGACAAGCTTCCTGGAAAGCCCAGGACTGCCGTCTACAAAATGGTGGACACCTGCGGCGCGGAGTTCGACGCCGAGACGCCCTATTTCTACTCCTCTTTTGACTCCTTCTGTGAATCCCGGACCTTCCCCCGAAGCGGCAAGCCCGTCATTATGGTGCTGGGCTCCGGACCCATCCGCATTGGCCAGGGTATCGAGTTTGACTACTCCTCCGTCCACTGTGTCTGGACGTTGAAGGAACTGGGCTATGAGGTGGTCATCGTCAACAACAACCCCGAAACCGTCTCCACAGACTACGACACCGCCGACCGGCTGTACTTTGAGCCCCTGTGCCCGGAGGATGTCATGCACATCATCGACGTGGAGAAGCCCGTGGGCGTGGTGGTGGCCTTCGGCGGCCAGACGGCCATTAAGCTCACCAAATTTCTGGACAGCCACGGGGTGAAGATTCTGGGTACCAGTGCCGAGTCCATCGACATGGCCGAAGACCGGGAGCGGTTTGACGAGCTGCTGGAACGGTTCTCCATCAAGCGGCCCCAGGGCCGGGGCATCACCGGCATGCAGGAGGCGCTGGATGCTGCCCATGAGTTGGGCTATCCGGTGCTGCTGCGCCCCAGCTATGTCATCGGCGGCCAAAACATGGTCATTGCCCACAACGACGAGGATGTGCGCATCTATATGGAGGTCATCCTCTCCGGAAAGATTGAAAATCCGGTGCTGGTGGACCAATACCTCATGGGCAAGGAGCTGGAGGTGGATGTCATCTCCGACGGCACCGACGTCCTGATTCCCGGCGTCATGCAGCATATTGAGCGCACCGGCGTGCACTCCGGTGACTCCATTGCCGTGTATCCGCCCTTCTCCATCGGTGACAAGATGCTGAAGGTCATCATCGACTGCTCCGAAAAGCTGGCGCTGTCCCTGGGTACCCGGGGTCTCATCAATATTCAGTACCTCATCTACCAGGGAGAGCTGTACGTTATCGAGGTGAACCCCCGGGCCTCCCGTACCGTACCCTATATTTCCAAGGTCACAGGTGTACCCATGGTGGATCTGGCCACCCGGGTCATGGTGGGACAGAGTCTGAAATCCCTGGGCTACGGAACCGGCCTTTACAAGCAGCCGCCCTATGTGGCGGTAAAGGTTCCGGTGTTCTCCTTTGAGAAGATCACCGACGCCAACGCTTCCCTCTCACCGGAGATGAAATCCACCGGCGAGGTGCTGGGCCTTGGGAAAAACCTGCAGGAGGCTATGTTCAAGGGCTTGGTTTCCGCAGGCTATAAGGTGGAAAAGCCCACCCGGGGCGGCGTGCTGATCTCGGTCAACCGGCGGGATCAGCCGGAGATTGTGGGGATTGCTCGGAAGCTGGATGACATGGGCTACAAGCTCTACGCCACCGACCGCACCGCCTATGAAATCTCCCAGCTGGGCACCGACGTGGAGGTGGTGGGCAAGCTGGGTCAGGACAACCGGGTGTTCCAGATGCTGGAGGCCGGCAAAATTGACTATGTGATACTCACTGGTTCCACGGAGCCCGGCTACATCCGGGACTTCATCCATCTGAACCACCGCTGCGTCCAACTTGGAATCCCCTGCCTGACGTCCCTGGACACGGCCAATGCCTTGACGGATATTCTGGCCTCCCGCTATAACCAGACCAATACGGAACTGATTGACATCTGCCATCTGCGGACGGAGCGGCAGAAGCTGTCCTTCTCCAAAATGCAGACCTGTGGAAACGACTATATCTTCCTGGAGAATTTCGACGGGGCCATTACCTGTCCGGAATCCCTGTGCATCACCCTCTGCGACCGGCATTACGGCATCGGCGCTGACGGCATTGTGCTGATGGAGTACTCCCAAAAGGCCGATGCAAAAATGCGCATGTTCAACAGCGACGGCAGTGAGGGAACCATGGCCGGCAACGCCCTGCGGTGCATGGGCAAGTACCTGTACGACAACGGCCTGATGAAAAAAGACGTCCTTACCATTGAGACAGATAAGGGCGTGAAGCGCGTCCGGCTCTACACCACCAATGGAAAGGTCACCTCTGCCTGCGTGGATATGGGATATGCGACCCTGGATACCACAGCGCTGCAGCTGAATATTCCGGAAAAGACGGTGGTGGACTATCCGGTTCAAATTGGTGGAAGGGTCTGGTCCATCACTTGTGTGGACATGGGAAACCCCCACTGCGTGGTATTCTGTCCACGGGTGGATGCCGTGGATGTGGCTGCGGTGGGTCCAAGCTTCGAACACGCATCCTGTTTCCCGGAGCGCATCAACACGGAGTTCATCCGGGTGGTAAATCCCAATACCATTAAAATGCGGGTCTGGGAGCGGGGCAGCGGCGAAACACTGGCCTGCGGTACCGGAGCCTGCGCGGCCGTGGTGGCCGCGGTTGCCAATGGGCTTTGCACAAAAGGCAGCGATGTGACAGTGAAGGTTCGCGGCGGCGATTTGGTGGTCAATTACACCGACGAAGCGGTTACCCTTACCGGCGACGCCAAACTGGTTTATACTGGGTCTGTGGAATATTAAAAAACTGAGTAAACTGTCCGGCACTCCGAAAAACGGAGTGCCGGACATTTGATTAAATATCATGAGTCTGCTGCATTCCCGCAGCAGGGATATCGTCTGCATCCCGGGCGTCGGACCAGGGGCCGCGGCAATAGAAGAGGAGGGAGAGCATGGTGGAAACTGTCCAGCCGATGGGCCATGCCAGCCAGATGCCGATGGAGGACTGCAGCAGCGCGGAGAGCCCATAGGCCAGGATCACCCGCAGAATCAAATCCGTAAAAGTGGAGGCCATAAAGCGGCCCATGAGGCTGGCTCCCCGAAGAACTCCATCGGCTACCAGCTTGGCGGAGACAACAAAATAGAAGGGAGAGAGGATCCGCAGAAATAATGTGCCCGTCTGAACAGCGGTTTTGGTGGGGGTATCAATAAAAAAGCGGACCAGGGAACTGCCGGCAGTCAGATAGAGCAGTACCAAAGGAATGCACAGCACCCACACCAGCTTCAGCCCGGCGCGGAATCCCGCCTTGATCCGATGGGGTTTTCCGGCGCCGATATTTTGCGCAGTGTAGTTGGAAATCCCGTTTCCAAGCGTTGTGAAGGAAGTGACCACCAGATTGTTCAGCTTTACTGATGCGGAGTATCCAGCCATGACGCCGGTTCCAAAGCCGTTGATGACGCCCTGGATCAAAATGTTGCCGACGGAGATAAAGCTCTGCTGCAAAATGCTGGGGACTGCCACGGTGGCAATCTTTTTCAAAAGAGGCAGAGAGAACATCCGGGAAGGACCCTCTGCGGCAATCCGCCGCAGCCGCAGAAACACCACCGTTAGAGCCAGCAGACAGCTGATGCCCTGACACAAAAAGGTTGCCCAGGCGACGCCCGCTACGCCCATGTCGAAAACCGTGACGAACAGGATATCCACGGCGATGTTGCTGGTGGAGGAGCAGGCCAAAAAGAGAAACGGGGTTTTGGAGTCCCCCAGAGCAGAGAAAATGCCGGTGGCGACATTATAAAGAAAGACAAAGGGCAGGCCGTAGACATAGATGTTCAAATACAGCAGGGAGTCTTCCATGACTTCCTGCGGGGTATGGATGGCCTCCAGCAGCAGTCCGCCGGTCAGCAGCCCGGCTGCCATCAGAACGGCACAGAGGACGGCACAGGCAATCAGGGCGGTATGGATGGAGGTTTTCATGTCGGCAAGCTTCTTGGCGCCGAACAGCTGGGACACGACGACGGAGCAGCCGATATTGCAGCCAAACGCAAACGCGATAAAAATCAACGTAATCTCATAGCTGTTGCCGACAGCTGCCAGAGCGTTTTCTCCTACAAATTTTCCAGCCACCAGACTATCTGCAATATTATACAGCTGCTGAAAGACAATACTGCCGAACAGAGGCAGACAAAATCTCCAAAGAACGGTTTGGGGGGCTCCCACTGTCAGATCCTTTTCCATGGTATGTTCTCCTATCTCAGGCTTAAACTGTCCGCAGCCGAATGCGCGGATCCCGGATCAAATCGCTTTTCCGAGAAATTTCTTTATCCACGGTGTTCAAGTATACACTTTTTTTGGGAAAAAGGAAGTGCATAGTTGATGTTGCTGTTATATTAAAATAATATGATAAAACGATCTGCCGGAAACCATAAACAGCTGCCGGTTTCACTTTGGTTCAACTGTGCCGGACGCCCCTGCAGAAAAGTGCTGCCGGCTGCTTTCAGGCGGGCAAATAGAAGAAGATAGAAAGGATACATGCATCCGGTATACGGCACTTTTTTGAATTTTTGCAAAAAACCGAGAAAAATGGCGAAAGATGCTTTTCATTCACGGGCTTCTATGATATAATATTCACAAACGTTTTCTTAACGGGACTTTCAATAAAAAATCGGGGGAGCCTATACTGATGGAAAGGAAGCCAATGCATCGCCGTCCCACCATTGGACTGCGCAATATCAAAACTGCGTTAGCCGCCGCGCTTTGTGCGTTGATATACTACTATTGGGAAAGAAGTCCTGCATTCGCTTGTATTGGAGCCATTTTCGGGATGGGATCTGATATGGAGGATTCCCGCCTGAACGGGGGAAACCGTCTATTTGGAACGGCCATCGGGGGATTTTTAGGGATAGTGCTCTTCCGCATTTACCTGTGCTTCTATCCAGAGGGAGGATATACGCCGCTGCTGGTCCTTCTGGTATTTATTGGGACCATTTTACTGATTGTGCTCTGCCAGATTTTCTGGGTTGGCGGTGTACAGCCGGGCGGTGTGGTGCTGTGTATTTTACTGTTCAACACGCCGGTGGATACCTATATCAGCTATGCGCTGAACCGCACGCTGGATACAGCGGTAGGCGTTTTGGTGGCACTGGGGATTAATTACTTCTTCCCGAAGGATGTGGTGCCGAGCTGGCTGCTGCAATGGCGTACGGCTTGGCAGGGGTGGAGATCCTCCAGAAGGATGGAGCAGGAACCGCCTTCGGTTTAATGCGGCTGCGGCCGGGTTGTACTTCCGTTGTCCTTTCAAATCACGTTTATTTGATAAAAAAGGCAGCTTCGCATATGCGAAGCTGCCTTTTTTATCAATGGGGGAGGGCAAGAGCTGCCGGCTATTACGGCAGTTTGTTTTGCTGCGGGATCCATTCCTCAAATGCCGGAATTGGCAAAGGCTTGGAATAGATGTATCTCTGTACCATATCACAGCGGGCCTTTTGATTGGAGAGATTTTTGGTCAGCCTGCGGTCCAGCTTGATGGTGTCAATATCAAACTCCATCAAAAGCCCTAAGGAGGAGAAGCCGGATCCAAAGTCATCCAGAAAGCAGGAAAAGCCCATCTCATGCATCCGCCTGATTTCCCGCTTGACGTTCTCAATGGCGCGGTCATCGAAAAAGACGGCCTCTGTCAGTTCCAGCTCAATTATCCCTCGGAGAATGCCATACCGCCGGGCGAGAGCCTCATAGGTATTTAGAAAATCGGGATCCTGGAAGTGCTGCCGGGAGAGATTGACCGAGATGGGAAACAATAGCTGTCCGGAATCCATTCTGCGCCGCAGCAGTTTGCAGACCTCCTCAAACACATAGAGATCCAAGCGGCAGATGTTTCCATTTTTCTCAAACAGCGAAATGAATTTGTCCGGACAAATTAGCCCCCTTTCCGGATGCTGCCAGCGAACCAATGCCTCTGCACCGCAGGCACAACCATCCGCCAGACAGATTTTGGGCTGCAGATAAACCTTAAAATGATGCTGCTCCAGGGAGGCTGCAAAGCTGCCGTTCAGCAGCTGCTATCGCTCCAGCTGAACGAGAACATCCGCCTAAAAGAACTTGCAGATACCGTCCTCCGCCTCGGTGCCGTTCTGACAAGCGACGTTGGCCCGATCCTGCATGACTCTGATTTTAGGGGTGGGATCATCCACAATGTAAATGCCGGACTGGAGAATGAAGGGCATCGGGGAACTGCGGTACTGGCTGACCTGCTGAACCTCAGTGGCCACATCGTGCTGAATCTCCTTAACCAGCGCCAAAAGCCTGTCTCGGTCCGTCTCTTTTACGCAGAGATAAAAAATGTCAGCATGCATACGGCCAGCAAAGCCAATCCATGCCGTTTGTGCCTGAAGAACATGCATCAGCCGCTTCAAGACCAAATCGCCGATGTCACTGCTGAGGTCCATATTAATCAGCTTGAACTTTTTGATGTTCAGCAAAATAATGGAATGGGTGTTTGGCGGAGCGTGGGGCAGAAGGGCCTCACAGCGGAGACAAAAAGCAGTGTTGTTCATCCCGCCTGTCACACTGTCCACAAAAGCGGCCTTTTCCATTCTGTGGGAATAGGAAAGTAGACAGGCAAAGAGCAATCCAAGAATGAAACCCAATAATGCAATTACAATGGCGACAATCAGATAGCTCTCGCGAATATAAAGATCCATTTTTCCTGAGACCACATTGCTGGGTACCAGAGTCAGCAAAACCCAGCCATAGCTGTCCAGCGGATTATAGGCGAGGATTAGATTGTCCCCGCTGACCCCGTCAAATCGGAAAAGTCCCGCCTTCCCATTTGCAATATCCCGTTCCATTTGGAAAATATCCTGCACGGTCATGCTGGTGGGATCTTCTTTGAAAATACTGTCAAGCTCCAGAAAGGGAGCAATGTCCGTTGGAGAGATAACCACCTGCTACGACTGATTGATAATACAGGTCAGACTCTGGCCGCTGAAGCTTTCGGACTGAATCAGAGACTGCATATTGCCCTTGTCCCGGATGCCGCCCAGCACTGGCAAATTCACCGCTTCGGTAAAGGGCGACGCTGTACAGAATATTTTGTCCTCCCATGAAGGAGATGCCGTTTTTACCTGCCATGGATGCCTGAATTCCCGGCAGGGAGAGGACGTTCTCCACTGCGGAGTTCGACTGGCAGACGCTGCCATCAGGACTCACAAAAATAAAGGAGGAGTACCCGAGCAAGGACGCCTTATCTTGTAAATACCCGTGAATTGTCTCCAGGTCATGGATAGTGGCCTGCAGCAAAGTGTCTCCCAACGTTTTTAAATCCACAGTGATATGATCGAGCAGGCTGTTAATACTGTCTGTCAGTTGAACGGATACGTCCGCGATATACCGCTTGGTACGGATGTCGATTTCCTGCTGAAGGCGAACCGTATCCCAGATCAGAAAGGCCGATACAAGTCCTTGAATAATGGAATTGCCTGATCCAAAACAATACATATAGCCAGGGAAGCCTCCTTGAATGCCCCCAATTGGCTACGGTTACGTTCCGCAAAGCTCGGAGAGAATGGGTGTCCATTCATCCGCTGAAAGACCGGGGGAAAGGCGCAGGGAGTAGGCGTAGGTCCCATCGGACCAGACGGCCAGCGCGTAGGTGTCGCCGTCGCCCTTCAATGTGACGGCGCAGCCGTTTGCATCCAGCTCTGTTTCAGCGGCATAGGCAGTGTAGTCGCCGGAATTATCCTCGCTGCCGGGGGACTTCCGGTAGTCGGCGGAAGCACTGCTGCTGGTGTAGGAAATTTCCGCCAGCGTCTTCCAGTAGACGGTGTATGTGCGCGTTTCCGGCTGGAAGGGAAGGGCTTCAATATCCTGAATGGAAAAACCCACTGCCTGGGACAGGGCCTCTGCGGAGTCGCAGGTGACAATGTCCGGAATCACCTGCTGCGGCTGGTCCACGGAGGGACCCCCCCATGTCCCCGGCAGAAAACGGACACCGGCCAACAGAAGGGCCAGACATGCGGCGGAGAGCCACAGCTTTTTGGCGGGGAAACAGATTGCCCGGGGATGGGGAGTTGGATCCGTGGACGCAATGTGTGTCAGAACCCGGGCGCGCATCTCCGGGGTCAGCTGGATATGGTCCATAATTTCCTCATACGGATTCGTCAAAATCATAGGCCTCCTTTAAAATGTCCTTCAGCCGCGCCCGGCCCCGTCGGAGATGGGTGCGGACAGTGGCCTCCTTGAGCCCCAGGATGGAGGAAATCTCGGCGCTGGAACAACCCTCATAATAGAAGAGATGGAGTACCTCCCGATAGGGCTGGGGCAGAGATTTCACAGCCTCCCAGACAAAGGAGAGATCCGCCCGTTCCTCGGCGGCGAGGGTCTCTTGGAGCTGGTCGGCATCCCGGACCTTGTTGTAACGGATGCGATTTTTGCTGAGATTGGCCGCCACCCGCAGCAGCCAGGCTTTTTCCTGGATGCCGCTTTCAAAAATGGGTTCCGCTTTTAAAAACTGGATCAGCGTATCCTGCAGGACATCCTCCGCGTCTCCCGAATTGTGGAGATAGGAGTAGGCCAGCCGCAGAATATGGTTACCGTAGGTATCCAACAGCCGCTCTGCCTGCCGGTTTCGCTCCCGGGCCGTTTCAGCGGGGGAGCGGGGGGCGGCGTTCTCCTGCGAACCAGCCGGAAATATTCCGGCGGACGGCAGAAGGCGCCGCAAAAAACAGAGCCAGGAGACAGGGGATATCAAAAGAAGCTCCACAAATGCTTCCTCCTAAAATTGGAATGGGGGGTCTGGTGTGCGTCAGCGGACGGCGGCAATCAGGGCGGAGAGGGGGCCTTGCTCAGACCGGCGCTGGCGTCCACGGCGTAGCTGTAACCGCCGTCGGTCCAGGTGGCCACGTGGACAAGGCCGTCATTGCACTTCACAGTGATCTCCAGCTGGCCCACTGTCAGAGTGCCGGTCTCGGCATAGACGTTGTAATCGCCGCTGATGTCCGCGCTGCCGGCGGCCTTGCGGACCAGGATCTCATCCTCGCCGCTGCCGAAAAAGACCTGGATCATCTCGTTGTTGAACACCTGGATGCCGCTCCGCTGGAAGCCGGGTACGGTCTCGGGTACGGACAGAGAAAAGCCGGCAGCCTGGGCGGCGGTATCCAGAGTTTCATAATTCTGGAACGGGTTGGGGATTTCTGTGTTGCTGTCGGCGGTGCGGTCGGCCTCTATCTGAATGGTGCCGCCGTTGATGGTGACGGTACCTTCCTTGCTGCCCAGCAGTGCGTCAAACAGCCCCAGAGGGACATAGGTCACACCGCCGGCCACATAGGAGGGAACGCCCAGGGAGAAGGGAGCGCTCATGCCGACCAAGCTGTCGGAACTGGTGACAACCGTATAGAGGTCCTTGCCGATGACGATTTCCGTGTGCATGACGCCATCATCTACCAGAACGGTTCCGTTGTTCCACTGCACCGTGAAGCCCAGGGACTCAGCGACGGTGCGCAGAGGCACCATGATGCAGGCCGCGGCGCCGCTGTCCTTGCCGTTTACCTGAACGGTATAGGAGCCGGCTGCCGTGGAGACGGCCTTTTCTGCGTCGGCAATGGGGGCGGCAATGGGAGCCGCCAGGGCCGTAACGGCCAAAGCGGAGGTCAGGGAGAGGGTCAAAAGCATTAAAAAAATCTTCTTCATCATAATTGCTTCCTTTCTGTATTGCAAATGGATCGCAGCTTATCGGTTCTGCATGCTATACAACTGGGGAATCAAAAATGTTTCAGAAACAGAAAAATCAGTGAAAGTTAAAAAAGATATGAAGCGGTCCCGCTTATTCTAACACGGAAAACCTGGACCTTCAATTGAGACCGCGCATCAAGGACGGGGCCCCGCCGCTTCCATGAGGAACAAGGAAACAGAGTGCTCTTTGCCGGACAAAAGGAGGTCATTGAAATAGGCAGAAAAACACTCTATAATATAGACGCAAAAATGGTGATATTTTTGCCTGTATTTTCAGGAATATATTTGAAATTAAGACAAATTTGTGCTTTTGAATCCGCCAACCACTGGTTGGAAATCTATTTTAAAGGAGCGGCGCTTCATGAACACGCTTTCGTTTCACCCATTGTCGGGAATTCCCG
Organism: Oscillibacter sp. PC13; assembly: GCF_900115635.1. Taxonomy (GTDB): domain Bacteria; phylum Bacillota; class Clostridia; order Oscillospirales; family Oscillospiraceae; genus Oscillibacter. The sequence goes on from NZ_FOXE01000008.1 coordinate 54,208, forward strand.
ATGTGACCACAGGCTGCTGTCTCCCGCAGCTTCTTTGGGATGCCCTGGCGGTCTCCGAGGTCACTCCGCAGCCCGGGGATATTTTGGTTGTCACCCATAAGATTCTTTCAAAGGCTGCTGGGCAGGTTCGAAATTTATCTGCCGTAACCCCCTCCGAGCAGGCCTATGCAATTGCGGAACGAGTTGGGAAAGACCCGCGTTTGACAGAGGTGATCCTGTCCTGCGCGGACACCGTATATGCCTGTGACCGCGGGATTCTAATCGCAGAGCGCCGGGACGGCTGGATCTGCTGCAACGCCGGGGTAGACGCCTCTAACGCCGGCGGACGGGACACCGTGGTTCTGCTCCCGGAGGACTGCGACACCCAAGCCAGAGATATCAGCAGATCCCTCACTGCCCAGTGTGGCTTTCCGATCCCGGTCGTCATCTGCGACACCCACGGCCGCGCTCTCCGCAGCGGTACTGTCGGTGTGGCGGTGGGCTGCTTCGGGTTGGATCCTATCCGTCGTTATACGGGAGCCGCTGATCGGGACGGGCGACAGCTGGTCAGCACGCAGGAGGCTGTGGCGGACGAAATCGCCGGCGCAGCAACTCTGGTCATGGGACAGGGGAGTGAAGGCATCCCCGCTGTCCTGGTGCGCGGCTTTGCACCTTCCTTCCTGGAGACTGATGCCGCCGACCTCCGGCTGCCAAAGGAACGGCAGCTTTACCAAATTCAGGGGGAGGCCTTTTCTAAAAAATAAGAAACCAATGCCTCCATGTGTTGACAAAAATTTTTTAATGTGTTAAAAAGGTATCAACTCCGCGAGCTGTTTTTCGTCGGGGGAATTTTATACAAAGGAGGCATTTGGTTTGAAAAAGCTGCCAATCACCCCGCTGAAGCGGAGGGTGTTCATTGCACTGCTGGCATCCATCGCGATGCTGTGTATGCTTTGCTTTGGCATCTCCGTCATCCCCGGGGCAACTTATCTCAAATATGAACCCAGCGGCGGCGTCATCCTACTATGCGGGTTATTGCTGGGACCCGCCGGAGCACTGGAGTGTGCGATTGTCAAGTGTATTTTGTATTTTCTGGTGCATGGAGGGAGCCCATACGGTCACCTCAGCGACCTGCTGGCTACCTGCGTCTTTGCGGGCTGCGCCACGTTTCTGCTGGGAAGGCTGCGGTCTGCCTCAAAGGTACAGATGATCCTGTGCTGCTTTGCGGGCGCTGTGGCTGCCACGCTGGTTATGATCCCGGCGAACTACGTCATCCTGCATCTGCAGTATGGGATGGATCCTGCAGCGGTATCCTCCTCCATGATCTACATCATCCCCTATAACCTGGTAAAGACTGGACTCAACAGCGTTTTTGCCCTGTGCCTGTATCATCCGGTGGGGCAGGCGATTTATAAATCAATCGAAGCGAGGAAAGAGCCCTATGTATGAAGAGCATCCGAATGCCCTTGCGCTGATTAAGAATCGGAAATCCGTCCGGGATTTTATTGAACGGGACGTGGAGCCCGAAAAGCGCCAGGCCATCTATGACGCGATTCTTGCCGCCCCCACCACGGAAAATATGATGATGTACAGCGTCATTTCCGTTTCTGACCCGGAGATCCGGGCCAAGCTGTCAAAACAGCCTGCTATCCGGCGGGCGCCCATGGTGCTGGTGTTCTGCGCGGATTACCGCCGCTGGAGCCGCATCTTCGACGGCATGACAGAAAGCAACCGCCGCCCCCAGGAGGGGGAGTATCAGCTGGCCGTAATTGACACAGTCATCGCCGCTGAGAATGCGGTATTGGCAGCAGAGACTCTGGGCCTGAGCTCTGTGTATTTGGGAGATATCATGGAGCATTTTGAGGATCGCACTGCCGCTTTGGGCTGTCCGGCGGGCGTGGTACCGGTGGTTACCCTCTGCATCGGCTATGCCACAGAGCAGCAGCTGAATCGGGCCCCCATCCGCCGCTACCAGCAGAAATACCTGATCCATGAGGAGGTCTATCAGGATTTCGACCGCGGGGAGCTGATGGAGATGCTGCGGGATCGCGGGCAGTACGAGTCCATGGAGCAGATGCAGACCTGGCTCGCTAAATTCTCCGCACGCTGTGTGGAGGGCAAGGGATCCATCGAGCGTACCAGATCCATCCGGGCTGCCATTGATTCTTGGAGTAAACTCTCTTTCTAAAAAAACAACCCCCGCTGCTGTTTCAACAGCAGCGGGGGTTGTTTTACCGGAACAGATCGCGCTCCGGGGGCATCACCAGGTCTGCTGCAGAGCCGCTTCCCTGGGGACAGTATCCGCGGATCACCACAACGGGGACGCCGTCAGCTTTGCCCCGCACCAGCTCTGCTGCAGAGGCCAACTCATCTGCGTCCGCCAGACAGGTCCAGTACAGCTCCCGCCCATATCGGTCCGCGCATCCGCGGTAGTTCCGAAGGGGAGTCATACCGGCGACCCCCACGGCCAGGTCCGTCTGCCCCACCCGCCAGGCACGGCCGAAGGTGTCCGACAAGATTACCGCCACCTGTTTACCGGTTCGTTCCGCCAAAGCATCCCGGATGCGAGCGGCAGAGCTGTCGGGGTTCGGCGGCAAAATGGCGTACTCGCCCTCCCGGCAGTTGGAGGCATCCACTCCTGCATTGGCCACTACAAACCCATGACGCGTGCGGCAGATTATTACGCCCGGGGCCATGCGCACAATGTCCCGACTCTCCCGCAACACTGCCTCGCAGTATACCGGATCATGCCCTGTCCGATCCGCCAACTCTTTTGCAAAGGCGGACGGGACAAGCTCTTCCTGCTGAAGCATATGCCCCTCCGCCTTGGATACTGCTTTGGAGGAGACCACCACCACATCGCCCTCCTCCAGGGAAAACCGTGCCGTGATCCATGCTGCCAAGTCCATTCCGGCTGTCCATTCTTCCGCGCCGTGTACTGGAAAAATATCCAGTTTTTCCATATGCCGCTCCTTTCGCAGGTAAAATTATTCTCAGGATACCATGCCGAACGATTTTGTCAAGCGACAAGCATCGATCAAACTATCCAAATTATGCTTCATTCTTCTGTGAAACTATCCGGTTTCATAATTTATTCATTTTTTGTGTTGACATTTTTTTGTCACTGTGTTAAAAAAAGATTAACACATCGAGAGAAGCTGTTACAAAGGGGTGCACACGCGTGGCGGTTTACCGCGGCTTGCCCCTTTTTCTTATATCTCTCAACGATCTATTTTCAATAAAGAAGGTGGAAGGCTTGGAAATCAATCCTCTTCTGTTGCCGTATGTTCCCTTGGTGGAGTATTTCGGTCAGGCTTTCGGTGAAAGCTGTGAGGTCATTCTGCACGACCTTACGAATATTGAACACTCTATCGTCGCCATCGCCAACGGACATATTACCAATCGCCAGGTGGGCGGCCACATCACAGACTTTGGCCTGGAAGTGGTGCACGACCCCCAATATCAGGACAAGCCCTTTGCGGTGAACTACCCGGGATCTACCCCGGACCGAAACCGGATCTTAAAATCGTCTACCTTTTTTATCCGGGATGAAAGCGGCACCACCATCGGTCTGTTCTGCCTGAACCAAGACATCACGGACTGGATCAATGCCGGAAACCTTATCAAACAGTTCACGCGCTTCTCTACTGCTCCGGAACCGGAAAAGGCACCTGTTTCGCCGGTACTGCCGATGGTTCAGGAGACCTTCTCCGCCTCGGTGGAGGACACCATGAACAACGCCATTGAACGGATTATGGCGGATTACCCCGTTCCCTCTCAACGATTGACAATCGACGAAAAGAAACGGATTGTGGAGCGGCTCCACGCCCGGGGCCTTTTCGTCTTGAAGGGGGCGGTGGGCATGGTGGCCAAACGGCTGGATGTATCCGAGCAAACGATCTACCGCTACCTGCGGGAGGTTCAGAGCCTCCGCCAGGAGCAGCCCCCGCTGATCGGTCCCTCTCTGCCCATTCCATAACCATGTTCGACATATGAAGGAGGATATCCAAAATGAAGGCAAACTTTGGTCTCGGCATTGCAACCGGTACGGAGGGGCTTATGTACCCCATCCCCTACTCTTCCGCAAGAGACGTGGTGGAACTGTCTGTTTATGCAGAGAAGCTCGGCTTCCACTCCGTTTGGGGCAATGACCACATCACCACTCAAAATTACGTCCGCGAGGAGTTCCAGCAGCCGCCCCGCTATTACGCCCCGCTGCTGACACTGGCTGCTATCGCTGAGCGGACCACCACGCTGAAGGTGGCCACCGCGCTGCTGGTTGTTCCCTTCCGCAATCCCCTGGTCATGGCCAAGGAGATTGCTACCCTCGATCAGCTCTCCGGAGGCCGCCTGCTGCTGGGCGTGGGCTTGGGCGCTTACCGCGAGGAATTTGAAGCTGAATTCGGCGGCCACGCCCAGGGCATGATCCGCGGCGAGATGCTGGACGAGTCTATCGCCATCATGCACAAGCTGTTCACCGAGGACAACATCACCTATACCGGAAAGTACTTTGACATCCAAAATGCCCAGTGCTTCCCCCATCCCATTCAGGCACCTTTCGCGTTCTACTTCGGCGGCAACTCTACCAAGGGTTATCACCGCGTGGCCCAGTGGGGCACAGGCTGGTTGCCTGCTCTGCTGACCCCCTCTGAGGTCAAGGCTGGCGTGGATGCCATTACGGAGGAATGCGCCGCTGTGGGCCGCAGCATTGCGGACATCGATGTGGCTCCCCAGATTTCCGTGTCCATTGCCAAGACGCACGAAGAGGCTGTTGCCCGCTACGAGAAATCTCAGATTTACCGCCACAGCTGCTCTCTGGGGAAGTCTACTATGAAGGGAAAGGATGCCACCAACTATCTGGAGCGTAACCTGATCGGATCTGTGGATGAGGTCCGCGCCCAGGTGGAGCGCTATATCGAGGCGGGTGTCACTACCTTCTCCGCCTTGATTTTCGCTGACAACAACCTGGACGAGACCCGGGATCATATGCAGTTCTTCTCTGAAGAGATCATCAGTAAATACAGCAAGTAAAACGAGGTGTAAGAGAAATGACCCTCAAGGAATTCCGCGTTCAGCGGCTGACACAGGCTGCGCAGGAGGCCGGCGCAGATCTGGTGGTGGCTTCTTTACCAGCCAACGTCAAATACATCTCCGGATATTTCAGCATCAACACGGATGTCCTCCAGCGGACGGAGAGCTACGCGCTCTTCCGCCCTGCCGACGGTGCGGTGAGCATCGTGGGATCCATCGCGGAGCTGCCCAGCATTGTGGAGGAGACCGGCATGGATGCCGACGTGTACTGCTACGGTTCTTTCAAGTTTGCTGGTGTGGAGGGCCATCCTCTCACAGAGCTGCTGGCAAAAACTCAGGCCACCCGCAATTTCGGTACCCTTCCAGCCGCTTTGGCCGCAGCCATTCGGGCCTCCGGTGCCAAGCGTGTGGCGTTTGATGAAAATCGCTGCTGCATTACCAACTGGAACGCCGTGGTGAAGGCTTGCCCCGCTGCGGAGATTTTCCCCGGTTCCTCTGTTTTCATGAAGGCACGTCTGGTCAAGCACCAGGAGGAGATCGCTGGCGTGGAGCGCGCAACCGAGATTGCTGAGGCGGCTTTGGCCGCGGCGCTGAAGGACTTCAAGCCCGGTATGACCGAGCTGGATCTCCAGCATACCTATCAGATGGAGCTGGCCCGGCATGACGCCAAACCGCTTTTCTTTGTGGCCACGGCTTCCCACCGCGCTGCATACTCCGACACGAAAAACACAGATCTGGCCATCCAGCCGGGCGATATCATCCGCTTCGACTACGGCTGCGTGTGGAACGGCTATAACTCCGACCTGGCCCGCACCGCCGTCGTTGGCCGGCCTGATGAAAAGACTGCCCGCTATTTCGAGGCTGTCCGCCGGGGCACCCACGATGCCATTGCTGCCATCAAGCCCGGCATCACGGCAGAGCAGGTGTTTGAAACCGCCATGCAGTCCACCCGCCAAAACGGCATCCCCCACTATGAGCGCCACCACTGCGGTCACGGCATCGGCGTGGAGTGTTATGATTATCCCTCCGTGGCTCCCGGCGACACGACTCCCTTGGTGGAGGGCATGGTCCTCAATGTGGAGACGCCTTACTACGAACTGGGATGGGGCGGCGTGCAGATGGAAAACACAGTCGTCGTTACAAAGGATGGCTGCCGCTATTTGGATAAGAGCGGCGACGCCCTGATCGTCCTGGAGGTTTAAAATGAGCTATTTTAAAGAAATGACCTGCATCCGCTGCGGTCATCCCCTGGGCGGAGACCCGTTTTACACCGGATGCCCGGTTTGCAAGGCCGAGGGCGTGGGTGCAAACTACACCGCCCGTTATGATTTGGCAGGCGCCAAGTTCCCCGGCCAGAACGGCCAGCCCGGCATTTTCCGCTTCCGGGACTTCTATCCCCTGGCAGACGATGCCGTGCCCGTGAGCATTGGGGAGGGCAACACGCCCTTGCTGAAGCTGGATCGTCTGGGCGAAAAGCTGGGAATCCGGAACCTCTATGTCAAAGACGAGTCCCGCAACCCCACCATGTCCTATAAGGATCGTCTGTGCTCCCTGATCCTGACGAAGGCCCGTTACGAGGGCGCCCAGGCAGTCACCATTGCCTCTACCGGCAACCACGGTGCGGCCGCCGCGGCTTATGCCGCCGCAGCTGGTATGCCCTGCGTCATTTTTACCGTTCCTCAGGTACCCGAGACTATGAAGACGCTTATGCAGGCCTACGGTGCCTGCGTCATCGTGACCCCAACCGCTGTGGATCGCTGGACCATTATGGGGAAATGTGTAGACCAGCTTGGCTGGATGCCCATCAGCGGCTTCCAGGCGCCGGCAATCGGCAGCAACTGCTACGGCATCGACGGCTACAAATCCATCGCCTTTGAGATCTACGAGCAGTTGGGCAACACAGCGCCCGATATGATCTCCGTTCCGGCCTGCTACTCCGATGGCCTGTATGGCACCTTCAAGGGGGCCTGCGATTTGAAGGAAATGGGCTGTATCGAAAAGGTGCCCCAGTTTGTGGCGGCTGAAGTATTCGGCTCCATTGAAAAGACCCTGGCCGCCGGCAGCAAGGATCCGGTTTCCGTTCCCTCTGAATGGTCTGTCTCCTTCTCCATCGCAAACGGGCTGTGCACCTGGCAGGGCCTGGAGGCCGTCCGGGCTTCCAACGGCTACGCCCGCTCTTCCAATGACAAGGAGACCATGGAAATGCAGCTGATGCTGGCCTCCTCCGAGGGTATCTATGCCGAGGCCAGTTCCTGCACCAGTCTGGTGGCTCTGGCAAAGTTGGCAAAAGAGGGCAAGATTGCCCCCGACCAGAAGGTTGTGGCTGTGCTGACATCCACCGGTTTGAAAGATCCAGCTTCCACGAAGGAAAAATTGCCTCCGGTGCCTACTATCCAACCCGAGATGGACGCCCTGCGCGATGCCCTGCAAAGCGCGTACGGACTCTCTATCTAAATCCATCCAGCCTAGTCGAGCGGCGTCAGCCGTTAGAGGGATAAACATACAGAAAAGGAGAAACAACATGAAGAAGACTCTTGCTCTGCTCATGGCAATCGCGATGATCGTGACCATGACCGCTTGCGGCAGCAAGCCCACGGAAACCGAGACTCCGGATTCCGCTCCCAACGAATCCACCGATACCCCTTCCACCGAGGCCACCTATCCCACCATGACCATTCGCCTGGCCCATGACGCACCCCTGACCACCCCCCATCATGAGGCCTGTGAGAATATCAAGGCCGCTCTGGAGGAGCGTTCCGGCGGAGCCATTACCGTGGAACTGTACCCCACGCAGCAGCTGGGCAGCGCCTCCGAGATGATTGAATCCATGCAGATGAACACGGTGGAGATGGTTCTGCTGCCCACCTCCAAGTACGGCGGATTTTATCCCACGCTGAACATCATGGATATGCCCTTCCTGTTCCCCACGCAGGAGTCCACCATGAAGCTGTTCCAGAGCGATCTGGCTACTGAGATGATGTCCGGTCTGGATGACATCGGCATCCACGGTCTGGCGTTCTATTCCTCTGGATCCAAAAACTTCACCAATAACTATGAGATCCACAAGCCCGAGGATTTCCAGGGCCTGCGTATCCGCACCCAGGAAGCTCCCATCATCATGGAGATGTATAAATGCTGGGGCGCTACCACCACAGCCATTGACATCATGGAACTGTACAACGCGCTGCAGAACAAGACAGTCGATGGCCAGGAGAACCCCTTCCTGTCTATCGCCAGCATGAAGCTGTTCGAGGTCCAGAAGTACATGATCGTCTCCGCCCACTCCTATCTGGAATACATCATGGCCTGCAGCGGCCAGTGGTGGAACGACCTGGATGACAACACCAAGGCTTTGATTCAGGAAGTTGTCAATGAGAACCAGCAGTTCTGCTATGACCGTCTCCAGGAGTACAACGAGGAGTATTATGCCACCATCGCAGCCAGCGATATCACCATCTACGAGCTGACTCCCGAAGAGCGTCAGGCCTTCAAGGATGCCTGCGCTCCTGTCTACGAAAAGTTCGGCGAGGAAATCGGCACCGATTTGCTGAATCGTGTCCAGGAGTTCCTGGCCGATCCTGCCAACCAGTAAACCCTTAGGGCGGAGCAGCGAAATAATTGCTCCGCCCCTTTTTCAGAAAGTGGTGTATTATGTTCAAAAAAATTCTGAAAGGAATCCGCAATGCTGAGCTCATCATCGCGGGCGTCCTCTTCTCCACTGCTCTGGTGGTTTTGACGCTGAACGTGATCTTCCGCCGTGTTTCCGCTCTCCCCGCCTTGGACTGGGCGGAGGAGTATATGCGCTACTGCAGCATCTGGATCACCTTCCTGGGGATGTCCCTCTGCGCGGAGGATGACAGCCATGTGGGCGTAGATATCTTCTATCAGCTCTCCCGTACCAAGGCCAGAAAAGTCCTGAAGATCTTGTGCATGATGGCTGCCTGCATTTTCTGCGCTCTTTACAGTGTTGCCTGCACAAACTATGTGCTGATGGCGCTGAAAAATATGCAGCGCAGTGCCGTGATGCAGGTTCCCCTGTGGATTGTATATCTGTCCCTGCCCATCGGCGCCATTCTCTCCACCCTACAGTACGCGCTGCGTCTTATGTTCTACATCCGTGTCGATCACAAGGAGCTGGCGGACAAGGTCGAGAACGCTGCTGATATCAACCTGCTGGATCTGAACTGAAAGGAGGGTCACAACCGTTATGGAAATGAATATTTTTCTGATCGTGGGCATGTTCCTGCTGCTGTTTTTGGGTGCGCCTATTTTTGTGGCTCTCTGCCTGCCCACCGTGGCAGCCATTATGCTGTTTACCAACAATGAGATCACCGTTGTGGCCATGAAGATGTTCGGCGGCATCGACAAGTTCTCCCTGCTGTCCGTTCCCTTCTTCATTTTGGCCGCCAATATTATGAAAAATGGCGGTATCGGGCGGCGCATCGTCAACTGGGCGGCCGCGATGGTAGGCGATACTACTGGCGGCCTTGCCTTCACCGCTGAGGTGGCCAGTATGTTTTTCGGAGCCGTTTCCGGCTCCTCCCCCTCCACTGTGGTTGCTATCGGCGGCCTGCTGTATCCCGGCCTGCGGGAGAAAAAGTATCCCAAGGGCTTCTCGCTGGGCCTGATTGCCTCCAGCGGATCCGTGGCCCTGTTAATTCCCCCCAGCATCACTGCCATCATGTACTGCACCATGACCAATGCCTCCGTTGGCGAGCTGTTTATGGCCGGCCTGACCGCTGGCTTGGTGTATGGCGCTATCTTCCTGGTGTACATCTACCTTTATGCAAAACGCCACCGCATTCCTAAGGAAGCGCGGGCCAGCTGGAAGGACAAGGGACGGGCCACCCTTAACGCACTGTGGGCCCTGGGTGTGCCCATCATTATTATTGGCGGCATTTACTCCGGCATCTGCACTCCGACGGAGGCCTCCGGCCTCTCCTGCGTGTATGCGCTGCTGGTCAGCGTGTTCATCTATAAAGAGATGGACATGAAGCTCTTCCGCGAGACACTTGTGGCCTCCATCAAGACCACTGCACAGACCATGATTCTGATGGCCGCGGCCTCTGCGTTTGCTTGGCTGCTGACTGTGGGCGGTCTGCCTCAGCTGTTTTCGGCTTGGATGGCCACGCTGAATATCAACGCCTTGGGTTTCCTGGCTCTGCTGTGTGTGTACATGCTGATTGCCGGTATGTTTATTGACGGTGTCTCTGCCTTCATGATCATCTTACCCATCGTCATGTCCACCGTGACTGCGCTGAACATTGACCTGATCCATCTGGGCGTCATCATGATCACCACCGTATGCATCGGTATGTTCTCCCCGCCTTTCGGCCTGAATCTGTTTGTGGCCCAGCCCATTGCCAACGCCAAGATGGGAGAGATTTATAAGGGGGTTCTTCCCTTCTTCCTTATCAGCATTATCGCACTGGCCATTATCGTGCTGGTGCCCGGCATCTCCCTGTTCCTACCCAATATTCTGTATCATTAATCAAAAATTTGGAGGTCCCTATGTCTAAGCTCGTCTTGTCCACGCAGAACGCTCCTGCCGCCATTGGTCCCTATTCTCAGGGCATCGCCGCCGCCAGTCTTGCTTTTACCTCCGGCCAACTGCCCATTGATCCTGCTACCGGCGTGATGCCCGAGGGCATTGAGGCCCAGGCTGCCCAGTCCCTTAAAAATGTGGCTGGTGTACTGGAGGCCGCCGGCAGCTCCATGGAAAAGGCAGTGAAGGTCACTGTGTTCCTGACGGACATGAATGACTTTGCCGTTGTGAACGAAGTGTACAAAACGTTCTTCCACACCGCTTGCCCCGCCCGCAGTGCCGTCCAGGTGGCCCGTCTGCCGAAAGATGCCAGCATTGAGGTCGAAGCAATTGCTTATATCTAAAAGCTGAGCAACAGCAGAAAACGCCGTTCAGCCGCTTATGCAGAAGCATATCACAGAGTTTGCACCCTCCATACCAACAAAAGCCCACACGCAGTGCGTGTGGGCTTTTATCCGATTGGCGGTACGCGGCACCCTCCGTAGCTGAACGAATGCATAGCAGAACAAGCCCCCGGCTCACAAGAGCCGGGGGCTTGTTCATGATACGGGCTATAAGGACTTCCGACAAGCGCTTAATTGCTCGCCTTGATGGCGGCCTGCGCAGCGGCCAGACGGGCAATGGGCACCCGGAAGGGAGAACAGGACACATAGTCCAGCCCCGTGCGGTGGCAGAACTCCACAGAGGAGGGATCCCCGCCGTGCTCCCCGCAGATGCCGAGATGCAGAGCGGGATTTGCGGCCCGGCCCAGCTTGCAGGCCATGTCTACCAGTCTGCCGACACCCTTTTGATCCAGCTTGGCAAAGGGGTCGTTTTCATAGATCTTCTTATCGTAATAGGCGTCCAGGAACTTTCCGGCGTCGTCGCGGGAGAAGCCAAAGGTCATCTGAGTCAGATCGTTGGTGCCGAAGGAGAAGAAGTCCGCTTCCTTGGCGATTTCATCGGCGGTCAAGGCGGCCCGGGGAATTTCGATCATGGTGCCCACCAGGTACTTCATGGAGGAACCGGCTTCCCGGATGATGGCATCGGCGGTTTCCACAACGACCTTCTTCACATAGGCCAGCTCTTTGACCTCGCCCACCAGGGGAATCATGATCTCGGGAACCATAGTCCACTCGGGATGCTTGGCCTGGACATGCAGTGCCGCTTTGATGACAGCCCGGGTCTGCATGGCGGCAATCTCCGGATAGGTGACTGCCAGACGGCAGCCCCGGTGGCCCATCATGGGGTTGAACTCGTGGAGACCGGCAATGATGGACTTGATGTCGGCGACACTCTTGCCCATATCCTTTGCCAGCAGCGCGATGTCTGCTTCTTCGGTGGGTACGAACTCATGCAGGGGAGGATCCAGGAAGCGGATAGTGACCGGACAGCCCTCCATGGCTTCATAAATGCCCTCGAAGTCACCCTGCTGCATGGGCTCCAGCTTGCTGAGGGCCTTCTCCCGCTGCTCCATGGTATCGGAGCAGATCATCTCCCGGATGGCGGGGATGCGGTCCGCGTCAAAGAACATATGCTCGGTCCGGCACAAACCGATGCCCTCTGCGCCGAAGGTGCGGGCCTGGGAGGCGTCGTGGGGGGTGTCGGCGTTGGTACGGACCTTCAAACGGCGGTACTTGTCGGCCCAGCCCATGACACGGCCGAATTCGCCGCCGATGGAGGCGTCCACTGTGGGAATGGCGCCGTCGTAAATCTTGCCGGTGGAGCCGTCCAAACTCAGCCAGTCGCCCTCGCGGAAGGTCTTGCCGTCCAGCACAAACTGCTTGGCTTCCTCATCCATTTTAATGGCGGAGCAGCCGGACACGCAGCACTTGCCCATGCCCCGTGCCACCACCGCGGCGTGGGAGGTCATGCCGCCGCGGACTGTCAAAATGCCTTGGGCGGCCTTCATGCCCTCGATGTCCTCGGGAGAGGTTTCCAGCCGGACCAGAACGACCTTTTCGCCCCGCTGTGCCCACTCCTTGGCGTCCTCAGCAGTAAAGACGATGCGGCCGCTGGCGGCGCCGGGAGAGGCGGCCAGTGCGGAGCCGATGACGGGAGTCTCCTTCAAAACCTTGGCGTCAAACTGGGGATGGAGCAGGGTGTCCAGGGAGCGGGGCTCGATCATGGCCACGGCCTGCTTCTCGTCAATCTGTCCCTCGTCCACCAAATCGCAGGCAATTTTCAGGGCGGCGGCAGGGGTGCGCTTGCCGTTGCGGGTCTGCAGCATATAGAGCTTGCCGTTTTCCACAGTGAACTCCATGTCCTGCATGTCATGATAGTGGTTTTCCAGCAGCTTACAGACCTCCTGGAACTGGGCGAAAGCCTCCGGAAACTTTTCTGCCATCTGGCTGATGGGCATGGGAGTCCGGACGCCGGCCACCACGTCTTCGCCCTGGGCGTTGGTCAAAAACTCACCGAAGAGCTTCTTCTCGCCGGTGGCGGGGTTCCGGGTGAAGGCCACACCGGTGCCGCAGTCGTCGCCCATATTGCCGAAGGCCATGGACTGGACGTTGACGGCGGTGCCCCAGGAATAGGGGATGTCATTGTCCCGGCGGTACACATTGGCGCGGGGATTGTCCCAGGAGCGAAAGACTGCCTGGATGGCGCCCATCAGCTGCTCTTTGGGATCTGTGGGGAAGTCCTGGCCGATTTTGGCCTTGTACTCAGCCTTGAACTGGCCGGCCAGCTCCTTCAGATCCTCCGCGGTCAGCTCCACATCCTGGGTTACGCCGCGGGTCTCCTTCATTTGGTCAATGAGCTGCTCAAAGTACTTCTTGCCAACCTCCATGACCACATCGGAGTACATCTGGATAAAACGACGGTAGCAGTCCCACGCCCAGCGGGGGTTACCGGACTTTTTGGACAGGACGTCCACCACGTCTTCGTTGAGACCCAGGTTCAAAATGGTGTCCATCATACCGGGCATGGAGGCCCTTGCGCCAGAACGGACGGAGACCAGAAGCGGGTTCTCCAGATCACCGAACTTTTTTCCGGTGATGGTTTCCATTTTCGTGATATATTCCATGATCTCCGCCTGGATCTCTGGATTGATTTGCCGGCCGTCCTCATAATATTGGGTGCAGGCCTCGGTGGTAATGGTAAAGCCCTGGGGCACAGGCAGGCCGATGTTGGTCATTTCTGCCAGGTTGGCGCCCTTGCCGCCCAGCAGCTCCCGCATGCCGGCATTGCCTTCGCTGAAGAGATACACATACTTTTTGCTCATGTTTGTTCCTCCATTTTTGCTGCCCCGGGGACAGATGAGTGATCAAGCGTCCGTGGGTAAACGATTAGCCAAATTTACCTTTCTATTATAATGGGAAAGTTTTTGAAAAACAATGCATGAACGGCATAAGAAAACAAACCGTATGTGGGAAATTTTTACAAGTATATTGTGAAAATTGCATAATAAATTGTTGCGCAAATAAGAAAAAATTTACGCTTGAGGCATTTGAGGCAACGTCAAAATTTACAAGAGCGTTTAAGGAGGCACGACTTCCCTTTCCGGGCGTTTTATGGTAGGATAAGCTTCAAGATAAATGGAGCAGAATGAGAGGAGATTTGCCATGTCCGCCTTTGACCTGACGGCACAGGATTTCGTGCGCGTGCGCATTCGGGAGGCCGCTACCAGGGGTACCCTGTCTCATGCGCTGCTGTTCACCGGCAGCGGTGACAGGGAGGAAGCCGCCCGTTATGCTGCCGCTGCGATGGAGTGCACGGCGGAGACGCGGCCCTGCGGCGTGTGCGAGGGGTGCCGAAAAGTGCGGGGTGGCGTTCATCCCGATGTGATCACTGTTCGGGATCCGGATCACAAGAATATCGCTGTGGATGTGGTGCGCCAGATCCGGGCAGATGCTTATATCCGGCCAAATGAGGGCCAGCGGAAAGTTTACCTTTTTCCGGACTGCGCGCTGCTGACAGAACAGGATCAAAATGTCCTGCTGAAGATTGTGGAAGAGGGACCACCCTATGCGGCATTTTTATTCTGCGCGGAAAATGGTGCGTCGGTGCTGCAGACGCTCCGTTCCCGCTGCGTGGAGCTGAAACTGCGGCCCGCCGCTGCAAAGGCCGGAGAGAATCCGGAGATGGCAGAAGCCCTGTGCCGCGCAGTGGGCAGCCACCGGTCCGGTGCGGCAGCCGAACTGGCGGTTCGGCTGGAAAAAAAACGTATGACGCGGGAAGAACTGGCTGCCATGCTGGATCAAAGCAGAAATGCATTCGCATCGGCGCTGCTGCTGCTGTATGGACAACAACCTTTATCAGAAGAGCGGGAAATTGCGCCATTTCTTGCGAAAAACTTGACAAAAACCCAAATCATGCGCACAATAGAACTGTTACAGAAGTACCGCGCAGAGTGTGCGTATAACGTGGGACCCGGCCATGTGCTGGGGGCTCTGGCGGTGGAATTGGAGGGTATCCTTTGACAGAAGTGATCAGCGTCCGCTTTCGGGGCGGATGCAAGAATTATTTTTTTGATCCAGGCGATATGCAGGTGAAGATGGGGGATCAGGTGATTGTGGAAACGGCCCAGGGCCCGGAGTTTGCCACCTGCACAGAGGCGAACCACGAGGTGGAGGATTCCGCTATCGTCAAACCCCTGAGCCCCGTTTTGCGGCTGGCTACGGAAAATGACCGCCGCACCGTGGAGCTTAACAAGAAAAAAGAGAGTGAGGCCTTTGACGTCTGCGAGAAGCGGATTGCGGCCCACGGCCTGGAGATGAAGCTGGTCAACGTATCGGCCAGCTTTGACGGCAGCAAGATTATCTTTTTCTTCACGGCTGACGGACGGGTGGACTTCCGGGAGCTGGTACGGGACTTGGCAAGCGTATTCCGGGCCCGCATTGAACTGCGGCAGATCGGGGTTCGGGACGAGGCGAAGATGATTGGCGGCCTTGGCATCTGCGGCCGGCCCTTTTGCTGTTCTCAGTTCCTGGACGGCTTCATGCCGGTTTCCATCAAGATGGCCAAGACACAGAACCTGAGTCTGAATCCTACGAAAATCTCCGGTACCTGCGGTCGGCTGATGTGCTGTTTGAAGTATGAGCAGAACGCCTATGAGGACGCGGCCAAACGAATGCCAAAGGCGGAATCCTTTGTGCAGACGCCGGATGGGCCCGGCAATGTCAAGAGCGTGGATTTGCTGCGGGAGACGGTAAAGGTCAGTCTGGATGCGGCCGCTCCCTCAGAGCCGCTGAAGTGCTATCACAACTGCGAGATTTGTATCCTGCGCAACGGGAAGGGCAGCCGGGAGGGAATTGAGATCCCCCCCGATCGGCCGGAGCGCTATGTTGTGGAAAAGCAGGAGGAAGAGGAATTCGACGCACCGATGCTCACCACACCGTTCTATATGGTGGACACAGCGCTGGAAGAGGCCCCGGTGCGGGAGAAGATTGGGGCGCCTGACGGCAGTGAGGGGAAATCCCGCCGCCGGCACAGGGGCGGCCGCCGCCGGAGCGGCTCCAAGGCTGCGACCGAAGCGCAGCAGCCCAAGGGCCAGGGAAAACCGTCTCAGCAGAAAAAGACCGCCAAATCCGGCGAGGAAAAGTCCGGCCAGCAGGAGGGAAAGCTGCGCCCATCCAAGGCACAGGGGCAGAAAAAGCCGCAGGTGCCGCGTCCGGAGGGAAAACCTGCCGAGAGCGGAGAGAGCGGAGAAGCCAGGCGCCGCCGGTCTCACCACCGTGGCGGCCGCCGTCGGAATAAGGGCGGCGGAGGCGGTGAAAATACCACACCTAAAAGCGAATAAGAACGATCGGCGTCCCGCCGTCCGCACCGCGGGCGGCGGGCGCTTTTCGGCCTTGAATTTGACAGATCAAAGGAGAGACAGGATGGGAAGATTCAGAGGTGTGCTGCTGGCCAGCGATTTTGACAATACGTTAATTTACACGGAGGAAGCCCTGCGCTCCGGCGCGGCCGTGCCGGAACTGCCGCCGGAAAACCGTGCGGCACTGGAGTACTTTATGGCAGAGGGCGGCCGGTTCACCGTTGCCACCGGCCGGGCACTGGCGGCCTTCCTCAGGTATGCGGGCAACATCCCCATGAATGTGCCTGCAGTTGTCTGCAATGGAGCGGCCCTGTATGATTTTGAAAAGCAGGAATACCTGGAGGTTGCCATGCTGGACGAGGCCGCACGACAGCGGGGACAGGCCGTGCTGAACTGTTTTCCGGCGGTGGCGGTGGAGGCTTATCACATTGACAATGTCATCCACGCAGTACAGCCAAACGAAATTACCCGCCAGCACGAGCACCTGACAAAGGTGTCCGTGACGGAGGCACCGACGCTGCTGGATGTGCCGCTGCCCCTCGGCAAGCTGCTGTTTGAGGCAGACCATCCCACACTGGAGGCGGTGCGGGACTATTTGACAAATCAGGGCTGGAGCGAAGACTATGAGCTGATTTTTTCCGGTCAGACACTGCTGGAGATGACGGCGAAAGGCGCCAACAAGGGCGGCATGATCCGCCGCTTGGCGGACAGACTTGGCATTTCCATGGAGCATGTGTACTGCGCCGGGGACGAGGCCAATGACATCCCCATGCTGCGCATCGCCGCGGAGGGGTTTGCCCCGGCCAATTGCGTGCCTGCCGTGCGGGAGAGTGGAGCCACCATCGTCCCCCATGCCCGGGACGGCGCGCTGGCGGCAGTGGTTGTCCATTTGGAGGAGCGGTACCCCGGCTGAGCACCTTTTGAGACGGCGCAGAGGCCATTTGGCGGCAAAAAGGGGAAGCGCAACCTGAAGTTGCGAAAGTTCCGTGCCGGGTTGCTGGCGCAGGGCGCGTAAGTTTGCTATGCTGAGTGCACAAACCGACACAGGAGGAAACCGCTTATGACCTTTGGTGAAAAACTGCAAAAGCTCCGGACCCGGGAGGGACTTTCTCAGGACGCCTTGGCGGAGCTGCTGGATGTGAGCCGCCAGGCAGTGAGCAAGTGGGAGCGGGACGAGACCATGCCCGAGACGGAGAAAGTGGTCCGCATCAGCAATTCCTTTCACGTTACCACAGACTACTTATTGAAAGACGAACCGGAGCAGCCGGAGGAGCGCCCGCGGCGGCGGGAGTTCGGCGAGTGGTTCCGGGAGCGGGGCTGGCTTTTGGGCTGGATTCCCTGCGCCTGGGGAGCGTACTGCATGGCACGGATGTGGCGGCTGCTGGTGTTCCAGGATTCCTGGTGGTTGCGGGGCTGGATGTTTCTGGTGTATCCTGCCTTCTATGGTAATATTTCTGTGGCGGGACTTGGAACTGTTTTGCTGTGCCGCCGCCGGGCGGGACAGCTTTGCTGGTACCATGCGGGAATGTTTCCGGTGCTTTGGGGGATCCTGGAATTTCTCCGGGCGGGGCTTTTGCTGCTGATGATGCGGGTGGCGCCGGAGAATGCGGCCGCTGGCGGCGATGAGCTGTTTTGGTCTCAGTACGGAGGTTTGCTGCTGTTTGCAGCTGTGGTTCTCACAGTGGGTTTGGCCTTGGTTTTCCTGGGAAAACAGGCGGTCCGGCGAAAAAAGTGAATTGGAAACCCCTTGCGCCCCAGCGGGTTGCCGCTGGGGCGCAAAATTTTTGTGAAAAAGAACTTGACAAATGTATGGAATGTGTTATTGTATTAATTGCTTAGTACAAAAGTACAGAACACGGGAGGTGTTTACGTGAAATGGGAGTTTTCCAGCGACGCTCCGATTTATGCCCAGCTGATTCTGCAAATTAAAGTGGGGATTGTATCCGGCATGTTCCCACCGGGGGAACGGCTTCCGTCGGTGCGTGACCTGGCTACAGAGGCAGGCGTGAATCCCAACACCATGCAGCGGGCGCTGACGGAACTGGAGCGGGACGGCCTGGTATACAGCCAGCGGACGGCGGGCAGATTTGTGACGGAGGACAAAGCGATGATTGATTCGGCCAAACGAGGCTTGGCAGAGGGACACATCAAGGCGTTCCTGGCGGCCATGACCCATCTGGGGTATCAGAGAGAGGAAATTGTGAGTCTGCTGGAGCAGGAACCTGCAGCAGAAGTAAATGAGGAGGAATTGATTGATGTCGGTTCTGGAATGTAATAATCTGACCAAGCACTACGGCAGCGCGCCGGCACTGAACCATGTGAGTTTTACGGTGGAGCCCGGTCGTATCGTGGGGCTGCTTGGCCCCAACGGCAGCGGAAAAACAACACTGCTGAAGCTGGCAAACGGCCTGCTGACTCCCAGCGAGGGAGAGATTGTGGTATGCGGCGCGGCACCTGGGAGGGAAAGTCATGCTCAGGTCAGTTATCTGCCGGAACGCACCGCCATTCCCACCTGGATGTCCACCCGGCAGCTGCTGGATTTTTACGGGGACTTCTATGCGGATTTTCGCCGGGAGGCGGCGGAGGAGATGCTTCGGCATCTGAACATTCAGCCCAAGCAGCGCATCAAGCAGATGAGCAAGGGTACCCGGGAGAAGGTGCAGTTGATTATGGTGATGAGCCGTGCTGCCAAGCTGTATCTGCTGGATGAGCCCATCGGTGGTGTAGACCCGGCCACGCGGGATTACATTCTTTCCACGATTATTGGAAACTATAATCCGGAGGCATCCGTCATGATTTCCACCCACTTGATTGCCGACGTGGAAAAGGTACTGGACGATGTGATTTTCATCAATCAGGGCCAGCTGGTGCTTCAATCCTCGGTGGATGAAATCCGGGAGGAGAAGGGCATGAGCGTGGACGCGCTCTTCCGGGAGGTGTTCAAATGCTGATCAAACTGATGAAGCACGAATTCCGTGCAACCGGCCGGGTGATGGGGCCGCTGTATCTGGTGCTGCTGGTAACCGCTATTGGCGCAAATCTTTCTACCCGGGGCCTGCTGGAGACAAACAGCAGCTTTCTGAATATGCTGGGCGGTTTGCTGGTGGTAGCATTTGTGTTTGCCATCATGGGCGTGTGTCTGATGAGTCTGGTGCTGATGGTTCAGCGGTTTTATAAAAACCTGTTGGGAGACGAGGGGTATGTGATGTTCACGCTGCCTGCCTCTGTTCACCAGCAGGTGTGGAGCAAGCTGATTGTCTCCGCCGTGTGGTTTGCGGCGACGCTTCTGGCGGTATGTGCGGCAGGGACCATCATGGTCTATGAGGTCGGCTTTATGAAGGCGTTCTTTCACGGACTGGGAGAGGTATTCCGGCAACTGACCGCCTACTATGCCCTCAACGGCACGGCGCTTGTGCTGGAATTCCTGCTGCTGTGTTTTGTGACGTGCTGCGCCATGTGTCTGCAGTTCTACGCCGCCATGGCGGTGGGGCACAGCTTCCCCAATCACAAGGGGCTTATGAGTGTGGTGTTTTTCTTTGTATTTCAATTCGCCGTCCAGCTGATGGGCTCCCTTCTGATTGTCTTTCTGGATGAAAGCCCCTTCCATCGCTGGCTGCTGCAGCTCACGGACTGGCAGCTCAGCGGTATGGCGGCTACACACCTGCTGATGATTGTCTTGATTTTCGGCGTTGTGCTCTATGGCGCGATTTTCTATGTTGTGACAACGTTCTTCTTGAAGAGACACCTGAACCTGGAGTAAACTGGACATATAAACTTCACGCGGAACGGGGGCTTTGCCCCCGCTCCGCAAACCTGTTTTCCGGAGGAAGTCCATGGGTATTTCTGGAACCATATTTGAGAAACTTCTGATGACCTTCGGCGTGGCCATGGTGCCGGTGCTGGAGCTGCGGGGGGCGATCCCTCTGGGCGTGGCTGCCGGCTTGCCTCCGGCGGTGGCCTGCGGCGTAGCTATCCTGGGGAATTTGCTGCCGGTTCCGCTGATTATGCTGCTGATTCGTCGGCTATTTGATTGGCTGCGGGGCACGTCCTTCTTTGGTCCCAAAATCGAATGGCTGGAGCGCCGGGCGCATTTGAAGGGGCGTTTGGTACGCAAGTACCGCTTGGCGGGATTGGTCATTCTGGTAGGGATTCCCCTGCCGGGCACCGGTGCCTGGACCGGCGCATTGGTTGCCGCCCTGCTGGATATCCGGATGCGCCACGCGATCCCGGCCATTTTGCTGGGATTGATCATTGCAGGGGCCATTACGACGGTTGTGACCATGGGGTTGGTGCAGCTGTTCTGAAAAAACCATGGAGGCCCGTTTGATTCTATCCGCAGAACATGGGATGGAATTCGAAAGGACACATCCGGAAAACGTGAAAGAAAAAGGGCTGTCTCAAAACAAATCTGTTGAGAGACGGCCCTTTTTATAAATTTTTGATGAAAGAGGGTACGGCAAACTGTCGTACCTTTTTTGCTGCAAAGCTGATGAACAGCTCCGGGAGGAAAGGGGGGCCTCTATGTGTGGAGAAGGGAAATCAGAACCTCGGCGTCACGGGAGAGATAGCGGTCCTTTCGGTAAATGGCAGCAATGGGCTGTGCGGCGGAAAAATTCGAAAGTGCGTAATACCGCACATGAAAGTCATCGCGAAACTGCCGGACAAAGGGTTTTGACACCAATCCAACGCCCACGCCGGCAGCCACCATATTGTGCAGGTTGTGCAGGAGCCGGCACTCCAGGCGGATGTTCGGGACAAACCCGCAGGTATCACAGTATTGCAGCAGAGCC
Source organism: Oscillibacter sp. PC13 (assembly GCF_900115635.1). GTDB lineage: Bacteria > Bacillota > Clostridia > Oscillospirales > Oscillospiraceae > Oscillibacter. The sequence continues at coordinate 75,293 of NZ_FOXE01000008.1, forward strand.
CGGCCAAGGGATTGCTCCGATCCAAGTGCGATAAAGTGCGCGTCCTTAAACCTGCGAAGATCAATTTTGGGAAATGGATCTGCGCTGGGCGGAATGTTTAAAGGATGATCCGCTGGAACGGCCAGCAGGGTCTGCTCTTCACCGATAGGGTGGCTGGTATAACGGATTGTATCTGCCTCCGGCCGGCCCAGAATCACGTCCACAGCTTCTTTTTCCAGCAGACCGATCAGTTGTGCGCTGGGGACGTCCCATATTTTCAGCATGCAGTTGGGACGGAGTTCGTAAAACCGCTTCATGACGGGAGGAAGCAGGTATCGGACACGCTCAGCCGATGCGCCGATGGAGAGAAATGTACGGGTTCCGCCCACCATATCAGAGATTTGCCGTTCTATCTGATGCTGTGTGCGGACCACCTGCTTGGCCCACTTCAAATAGAGTTCCCCGGCGGAAGTGAGTGCCACAGGGGATGCTTTTCGATCAAACAGCTCAGTGCCAAGCTGTTTTTCCAGCGTATGGATACTCTGACTCAAAGAGGGCTGGGAAACATAAAGCCGCTTTGCGGCAGCAGTAAAGTTCTGCTCTTCTGCTACGGCGATGACGTATCGGAGCACATTCAGGTTCATAAGACTTCCCCCATATCATAATTGTCGCAAACAGGAAAAATGGAAACAGGAAACCGCGTGCTGGAATGGACCATATGCAGTCAGGAACAACTGCATTATATACAAATTAAATAAAAAATCAAATATGCGATAGGGAAAACCTATTACTAGGGTCATAATACATATATTGGACGTTTTTGAACATTGGAATTATATTAAAAATACACAAGAGGGGGGAAGGGGAAAAAGAAAGGGAAATGCCAAAGCCTAATGAACCCGCACTCCTCAAAACCCAAAATACATCAAAAAGCGGAGGTTCGGCCGCTTTGAATAAAAGGGGGGAAGTTTATTCGCTGAGAAAAAAGCGGGAGCCTTTTTAAGAAAATATAGAGAGACAAAAACAAATAGGAGGGACTATACAATGGCGAAATCTGAGACATCCAAGCGATATCTGCACATTGCGATTGCACTCATCATTTTCATTGTGGTGAACCTACTCCTCCATCCGGGCAACGGACTGACTGACAAGGGTGTCATTACAGTTGCGTTGTTTGCAGGCACCATTTGGCTTTGGATTTTTGTGGGGGTGGATTGGCCCTCGCTGCTGGTACCCGGTGCGCTGATTGCCTTCGGCGTTATGAGCCAAACACAGATGCTGGCGGTGTCGTTCGGCAATATGTGTTTTGCATATGTCCTTACCACCATGCTGGTCAACGTGGCGCTGGAGGACACCGGTGTGATTGAAAAAGTTGCCACTTGGTTTATTTCCCGTAAGATGTGTAAGGGCCGCCCCTGGGTTTTCCTGGGCATGTTCCTGTTCTCCTGCGTATTTTTGGAATTCTTTTTGGACTGCGTGCCCGTGACGCTGATCTACCTGGTTATGGCCGACCGCATTTGCCAAATGCTGGGCTATGAAAAGGGCTCCAGATTTGGTCAGGCCTTGGTTTACTCCATTCTGGTTCTGGTCATTATTCCCTACGGTGCGACTCCCATTTCCCATCCCGGTGCAGTTTTGATGATGGGCTTCCTGGAGCAGGTCGGGCTTCCGATCACCGCAGGTCAGTATATGGCGGTTGGCGTACCCTTCTCCCTGCTGGCGCTGGTCATCGTCATGCTGATTCTGAAGTTTATGGTTCGCCCTGATTTTACCAAGTTCGATGCCTATGATCCCGACGAGATGAGAAAAAGCCTTAAGCCCCTGGATGCCAAGGGAAAGGTTGCGGTTGTGATTTTTATTGCAATCGTTTTCTGCTGGCTGGCCCCCGATATCTTCAAGGCGTTTGCGCCTGAATTTGCCGGCATTTTCTCCCAGATGGGCTTTGTCGCCCCCCCGACCCTGGGCGTTGCGCTTCTGGCTGTCATTCACATTGATGACAAGCCTATCCTCAATGTAAAGAAGGATCTTTTCCGGATCCCTCTGCCGACCCTGATTTTCATCGTCGGTATCCAGGCGTTTGCCAACACACTGACCAACGAGGCCACCGGCGTCAGCACCTGGCTGGGCAATATTTTTGCTCCCTTTGCGGAGAGCATTCCCGGCGGCGCCGTTGTTTGGATTACGCTGCTGCTGACAATCGTGATGACGCAGTTCCTGTCCAACATCGTTGTGCTGAACCTGATTTGGGCTGCATTTATGCCGGTTCTGATGGCGCTGAATGCCAGCGGCGGCAGCTTCAATATTGCTGCCTGGGGCGTGGTCATGGTTTTGGTTGCCAATGTTGCATTTATGTTCCCCTCTGCGTCCGTTTGCTCCCCCATGTGCTTTACCTCCGGCTATCTGGAAGTAAAACACGGGATTTCCTATGGCCTGCCGGCAGTGGTGGTTCTGTATGTGATCGCATGCGTGCTCTGCTATCCGCTGGCCTGCGTCCTGATGTAATGATACATATGTAAACGTATGTGCCGATTGGAGGGCTCCTGTAGAAACGACGGAATCTTGGGAGCCCTCCGGGGCATTTTACGGAAATTGCTTGATATGGGAGGATTTATTGATGAGCACAAATATGACAGGCGCAACGTACTCCATTGTTCCGCTGTATTATGGACGCTTCCCTTCCTATGAAAAATCCGTTTTGCAGATGATGACGGACTATGGGAAAAAGGTAGACAGCCCTGCGATGGGCTATCTCATTCAGGGAAATGGAAAAAACATCCTGGTGGATACCGGCCCGGGAGAACAGGAAGCCCTTGCAAAACTGCATCCGGGGCTTGAAATCGATTTTCCGATAGAGGCAAATGTGATCAACGCGCTGGCGGAAAAGGGCGTGAAGCCGGAGGACATTGACGCGGTCATCTGGACCCATCTTCACTGGGACCACTGCTATAACGGTGAAAAATTTCCGGCGACGACGCCCTTTTATGTGCAGGAGGCGGAACTCAACTATGCGATAAATCCGCTGGATATGCACATCAACGTGTATGAATCGCCCAAGGGCGGGATGATGCCCGGATGGATGCCGGTCATCAAGCAGCTCCGGCTGGTAAAGGGCGACATGAAACTGGCCGACGGCATTGACCTGCTGTTTACGCCGGGCCACACACCCGGCGGACAGAGTGTGCTGGTCAATACGGTGGATGGTCCCTATCTGGTGGCGGGCGATACCGTCATGCAGTATGAAAACTGGGAGGGGAAGGGCGCCCTGCGGCACCTATATTCCACGGCCCATGTGAATTTGCTGGACTTTGAGGCGTCCTTGAAGCGTCTGGATGAGCTGAATGCGTTTATTCTGCCGGGCCATGATTACAAGGTGTTTGAGCACAAGACTTACCCGGCTTGTGCAGAGTGATTTTACCAAAAGGAGTGAGTGACGTTGTCACAGGTATTGGAAGGATATAAGGTCGTTGATTTATCCCGGTTTGTCGCGGGACCTTACTGCTCCATGCTGCTTGGCGATATGGGCGCCGAAGTGATTAAGGTGGAACGGCCCAACGGAGATGAGCAGCGCGAGATGGAGCCGGCAGTTGACGATCTGAGTACATACTTTATTGTGGCCAACCGAAACAAGCGTTCTTTAACGCTGAATCTGAAGGATCCCACGGGTAAGGAAATCCTGTGCAGGCTGCTGCGTGATGCGGACGTTGTGGTGGAGAATTTCCGCCCCGGCGTTATGGAGCGTCTGGGCTTCGGCTATGAGCAGCTGCGGGAATTGAATCCGCGGATTATCATGACGTCCATTTCCGGCTTTGGGCAGAGCGGGCCTGCGGCAAAGCGCCCGGCGTTTGACTCTGTTGCCCAGGCAATGGGCGGACTGATGAGCATGACGGGCGAGGGGCGCCCTGTTCTCGCCGGAACCTGGGTGGGAGATTACAGCGCCGGGCTGTACGCCGCGTTCGGCACCATGTTGGCGCTGTTCAACCGCGAGCACACCGGCAAGGGGCAGCATGTGGACATCGCGCTGCTGGATTCCATCGTCTCCTGGCTGAGAACCTCCATTCCGGACTATCTGCTGTTCAACAAGAAACCGCCGCGCAACGGCAGCCGGAATGCATACCACTGCCCCATCGGATCCTTCCAAACCAGTAACGGATACCTGTTCATCACGGCAGCCACACAAAAGCAGTATGAGGGCCTGACCCACGCCGCCGGCCACCCTGAGTGGATGGAAAATCCAAAGTTCAGCACAGAAGCGGCCCGGCTTGAAAATTCCGCGGAGGTGGATCACCTGGTGGAGGAATGGACGAAGAGTCTCACGACAGAAGAGGTCCTTGCGGCTCTGGAAAAGAACGACGTTCCGTGTGCGCCAATCAACGATATTGAACAGGTGCTGGCCAATGAGCAGGTTCAATACCGGGAAGATGTCGTCTGGGCACGTTGCCATACGGGAGAGAATATTCCCATGCCAGGCATTGTGGTAAAGCTCAGCGACACGCCCGGTACGGTGCGCCTCGCGCCGCCTGCCATCGGCGACTACAACGAGGAATACTACGGCAAACTGGGGTATTCCGAAGCGGAGATCAAAGAGATGTATGAAAAGGGGATTATCTGACACGAAAAGACAGCCGGGTGTCCAATCGTAACCATGCGTCCCAGCCTGCTTGATAAAAAGCCGTCAGATGCGTGCGTGTGAAGATGCCTTTTGAAGAATTGAAAAGGAGGAAAACCTTGAACAAGAATACAGTTGCGTGGTGGGATGACGCGATCGTGGGAGACACGCGGGTGTCTTTTGGCAGAACCATTACAGAGGCGGATTTGATTGCTTTGTGCGGGCTTTCTGGCAGCTATGTCCCGCTGCACTGCGATGCCGAATATGCAAAGACGACCGTGTTTGGACAGCGGGTGGTCAATGCGCAGATGAGCATGGTCATCGCGGCCGGGCTGCGGGCAAGCATGATCTGGTATAACGGGGACACCTTCTGTGGGGAGAGTATGGTTGCCTTCCTGGGCTTCGATAAAGTGAGATTCCCTGCGCCTCTTTTCATCAACGATACCATTCACCTGGAGATCACCATTCTCAGTAAGCGGCTGACGAGTAAGCCGGGGCGGGGTGTGATCACCTTTGAGGATCATGTGGTGAAACAAGACGGCACAATCGTTGCACAGTGGGAACGGTCGATGATGTTTAAAACAAAACCGACGGATGGAATTGGGTGACGCTGTGAAATATTTGGATTATGTGGGGGACCTGTTCTATGGTGTGCATCATGATTTCAGCGGAAATCCACACTGGCAGAAGAAAACGGCATTTGTTGCGTTTCTGTACGGAAGCGCGTCCCTGGAACAGTTAAAGAAGAAAAAGATTGCGGTCCTGGGAACCGGAGAACACAGCCTTTGGTGCACGGAGCTCCTGGGGCGGCATGGAATAGAGATCTCTGCCTATTGCGACAACGACCCTCAAATGGTGGGAAAGCTGTTTTTTGGAAAGCAGGTTGTCTCGCCTTTTGACCTTTTTGAAACGGATACCTATCACCTGATTGCCGCTCCTGACCAGGAGCATTTTGAGCCAATTGCAGATCAATTTGCCCACTGCGGCGTTAAGGATTACAGTTTCTTTTTTCACGCGGATACGATTATTGATTTTAAAGACGAGGAAATCCGCACCGTTGTGATGGCGGCACTGAACTGCCTGATTAACAACGAATACAGTGCGCAAATTCATAAAAATGCCCCGATGGGGATCACCCTGCGGCTGCTCCCGGGACTGGAGTGGTGGAGCCAGGAGCTGTATTGGCTCCGGGATGATTTGAAGGCCTTCGGGCAGGGACCAAAGGTTCTGGATATCGGGCCTGGATTTGGCTTTGTCTCTTTGATCATCAAGCTTATGAGGCCGCAAAGCAATATCCATTGGCTGAGCCTGGCGGTGGAAGACAGTACAAGGCCGTCCTTTATTGATCCGGCCACAAAGCGGTATCCGATCACGCAAAAATTCGGCATGATTGAAGATCCCGAATACCGGATAGACGAACAGTATGATTGTATTATCATGACGGAGGTATTTGAGCATTTCGGCGCGGCACCTGATGTGACGCTGAAAAAAATTGCCTCCATGCTGGGGCCGAATGGGAGAATCTACCTCTCCACGCCCAACTGGGAAAATGAAAACCTCTATCGATCCTGGAGGGAGATTCCTCCGTTCTCCGGCGATAGGGAGACATATTACAAAGCGAACAAAAGCCGCATCGATTGGATGGATTTGAACCTGAAGCACACTTATTTTTACACGGAGAAGGAACTTTATGAGCTTTCTGCGCTCTGCGGCCTGGAAATGGAGCGGTTTGTTATCAACGACTGCAACAATTTCAACTGCGTTTTGAAAAGAGCGAAACCATAAAAACAAACAATCACCGATTAGAATGGCAGGAGAAAAGAAATGGCGAACATATTGGTGGAGAAGAAGGACGGGATCGGGTATATCTGGATCAACCGTCCGGAGGTGCGGAACGCGCTGAACCAGGAGATCTGGCGAGAGGTGCGGGACGCGTTTGTTTCGCACGACAAGGATGACGAGGTACGAGTGATCATCGTAAGCGGGAAGGGCGACAAGGCCTTCGTGGCAGGATCGGATGCAAAGTACTTAAAGAAGCGGACGATGATAGAGACGCTGGACCGGGAGACGCCGCTGATATTGAATGAGATAGCGGCAATCCGCAAACCGACGATAGCGGCGGTGAACGGATATGCGCTGGGCGGGGGCTGTGAGCTGACGCTGGCGTGTGACATCCGGATCGCGAGCGAGCGGGCCAAGCTGGGCCAGACGGAGATCAACCTGGGGCTGATACCTGGTGCAGGAGGCACGCAGCGGCTGTGCCGGCTGGTGGGCCTGGGGAAGGGTCTTGAGATGGTGCTGACGGGCGCGATTGTGGATGCGCGGGAGGCGGAGAGAATCGGACTTGTGAACAAGGTGGTGCCGCATGAGCGCCTGATGGAAGAAGCGGAGGCGATGGCGGAGAAAATCAAGGCGAAGAGTCCGATCATCGTGCGTTTGGCAAAGGCGTCGTGCAAGGATGGCGCGGGGACGGACATGAACAGCGCGCTGCTTCTGGAGTGCCTGTACCAGACGATAGCATTCAGCACGGAGGATCACCTGGAGGGGATAGAGGCCTTCCTGGAAAAACGGGAACCGGAATTTAAAGGGAAATAAAGCAAGAGAGCAGGAAAAAGGAGGAAGCAAGGCATGGAGAGTAAAAAAAGGGTAGCAGTGGGCGAAGGCCTGCTGACAGGACCGCTGGAGCAGTTTGAGGAAGTGCGTCTGGTAGGGACGCGGTGCCACGACTGCGGCGAGGTGATGTTTGGGACGTATCACAGCTGCGCGAACTGCGCATCTGAGGAAGTAGAGCAGATCCCGTTGAGCCGGGAAGGGACGCTTTGGAGCTATACGATCATCAACCACTGCCCGCCGGAGCCGTATAAGGGGCCGAAGAATCCGTTCATCCCGTTTGGGGAGGGCCTGGTGGAGGTGCCGGAGGGAGTGCGTGTGGTGTCGATTCTGGACTGTCCGCTGGAGGAGATCAAAATCGGGATGAAGCTGGAGCTGGAGCCGTACGTGCTGTATGAAAACGAGGCAGGGGAAGAAGTCGTAGCGTGGAAATTCAAGGCGAAGTGAAGGGAGGAAGGAAAGAAATGAGAGAAGTGGCAATTATCGGCGCGGGCATCCATCCGTTTGGCCGGTTTGATGAGACGTACATCGAGATAGGGCAGTATGCGGCGCGTGCAGCGCTGAACGACGCGGGAATCAGTTGGCGGGATGTGCAGGCAGCGGTGGTATCGGAGCAGTACCTGCCCTCCACAACAGGCCCGCGGATTCTGAAGCCGTTCGGGGCGACGGGGATTCCGATTATGGATATGGAGTCGGCGTGCGCCAGCGGCGGATCGACGCTGCGCCAGGCGATGCTGGCGATTCAGTCCGGGGATATTGACGTGGCAATGGTGCTGGGCGTGGAGAAGATGCCGCGTGGGTTTATGAACCCGCTGATGATTTACTCTGAGTGGCAGGCGTACATGGGGATGTCGACAAACCCGAGCTATTGGGCGATGCGTGCGCGGCGTCACATGCATGAATACGGGACGACGGAAGAGCAGATTGCGAAGGTGGCGTACAAGAACCACAAGAACAGTGTGCACAACCCCAACTCGATGTACCGGAAGGCCTTCACGATGGAGGAGATTATGGGGTCGAAAATGGTGTGCGATCCGATCCACCTGATGGAGATCTGCGCGCCGAACGAAGGGGCGGCGTGCCTGATCATCTGCGCGAAGGAAGTGGCGCACAAGTACAGCAGCAACACGCCGATTACGATAGCGGCGTGCGTGCACACGCTGGCGGCCTATTCGGCGGACTTCCGCTGCCCGATAGACTCTCTGAGCGCAAAGGCGAACAACCCCGGCCCGACGGAGGTGACGTCAAAGAAGGCGTATGAGAAGGCGGGGATCGGCCCGGAGGATGTGGACTGCTTCGAGGTGCAGGACACAGACGCCTTCTGTGAGCTGGAGATTTATGAGCAGCTGGGCCTGTGCCCGTTCGGAGAGGCGGGGCGCCTGATTGACGAGGGCGTGACGGAGATTACGGGAAGCAAGCCGGTGAACATGAGCGGCGGCCTGATCAGCAAGGGCGAGCCGGTAGGCGCGTCCCACCTTGGGCAGCTGTACGAGCTGGTGCAGCAGCTGCGTGGGAACTGCGGTCCGAGACAGGTAGAGGGCGCGAAGGTGGCGCTGGGCCAGGTGCTGGGTGCCAGCGGCAACTGCGCGGTCACCATATTGAAGAAATAAGGACCACGGGACAGACGGACGCAGAGAAACATCAAGCAGAAAGAACGGTGTGCCCCGCCCCGGCGGAACGGGAAGCGCGGGGCGGGCACACGTGGAAAACACCGTGATGGACAGATAAGGGGAAACATATGCGAGAAGTGGTAGTAGTGTCGGCGGTCCGGACGCCGATTGGCTCCATCGGCGGAGCCTTGAAGAACACCCGGCCGGAGGAGCTTCTGCGGGTGGCGCTGGAGGGCGCGATAGGGAAAGCGGGGATAGAGAAGGGAATCATAGACGAGGTCATTGCCGGCCATGCGAAGCAGACAACGGACGCGCCGAACATCGCGCGGCTGTCTGCGCTGATGGCGGAGATTCCGGTGGAGGTTCCCGCCTATTCCATTCACCGTCAGTGTGCGTCGAGCATGCAGGCGCTGCTGAACGCAGCGCAGCAGATTCAGTGCGGCTATTCCGATGTGGTGCTGGTGGGCGGCGTGGAGAGCATGAGCACGGCGCCATTCTATGTGCGGAACACGCGGTTCGGCACGGGGAACGGCAACACGGTGTTCATCGACCCGAATATTGAGAGCCAGCCGCGGAGCCAGCCGGCGAATGTCTACGGCACCTTCAATATGATCAATACGGCGGACAATGTGGCGGAGAAGTATGGGGTAACGCGGGAGGCGTGCGACGAATTCGCCCTGGCAAGCCAGCAGAAGGCTGTGGCGGCTATTGACAGCGGGCGTTTCCAGGATGAGCTTGTGCCGGTGATGATCCCGCAGCGGAAGAGCGATCCCATCCGCTTTGACGTGGACGAGTACCCGAAGCGGAACACCAGCCTGGAAAAGCTGGCGAAGCTGAAGCCGATTTTTGCAGGCGGCGTGACGACGGCGGGCAACGCGTCGGGACGGAACGACGGAGCGTGCGGGATGCTGCTGATGAGTGCGGAGAAAGCGGCGGAGCTTGGGCTGAAGCCGATGGCGCGCCTGATTGCGGGGGCCGCGGCGGGCGTGGATCCGCGGTACATGGGCATTGCGCCGGTTTTCGCAACGAGGAAGCTCATGGAGCGGCTGAGTGCGGCAGAGCATCTTGCGCTGGACGATTTCGGCCTGGTGGAGATCAACGAGGCGTTTGCAGCCCAGTCTGTTGCCAGCGTGCGGGAACTGGGGCTGGACATGGAGCGGGTGAATGTGAATGGCGGGGCCATTGCTCTGGGCCACCCCCTGGGCTGCTCCGGCGCGCGGATCTGCACCACGCTGATTCACGAGATGAACAAGCGGGGGACGAAATACGGTCTTGCAACCATCTGTATTGCGGGTGGCCTGGGCATGGCCATGGCATTTGAAAACTTGCGTTGAACTGGGGGAAAAAGGACATGAAAGTAGCAGTTTTTGGCGCGGGCACCATGGGCAGCGGAATTGCCCAGGTCTTTGCCGCGAAGGGGCACACCGTGTATCTGTACGCCAGCTCTCCGGCGTCCGCGCAAACGCATAAGGAGAAGCTGGAGGCGTCCCTTGCCAAGCGGGTGGCAAAGGGGAAAATGACGCAGGAGGCCGTGGAGGAGCTGCTGAAGCGGATCCTGATTGAGGAAGAGGCGGCGTGCGCGGACGCGGACGTGATGATTGAGTGCATTAAGGAAGACCTGGAGATGAAGCGCAGCCTCTTCTCCCGGCTGGAGAAGATGGCGAAGCCGGAGGCGATTCTGGCAACGAACACCTCCAGTTTGTCCCTGGCGGAAATCGCAGCGGGGATGGAAGAGCCCTCCCGCCTGGTGGGCATCCACTTTTTCAACCCGGTTCCGGCGATGAAGCTGGTGGAAATCGTGCGGACAAGGATGGTGCAGCCGGAGATTGTGTCCAGGGCGAAGGAGATTGTGGAGTCTCTTGGAAAGACAACCATCATGGCGCCGGATTCCCCGGGGTTTGTGGTGAACTACCTGCAGTATCCCTTCCGTCTGAACGCCATGCGCATGCTGGAAAATGGCGTGGCCACAGCGGAGGACATTGACACGGCGGCAAAGCTGGGCCTGGGACATCCGATGGGTCCGCTGGAGCTGCAGGACATGGTGGGGCTGGACGTGACCTATTATGCCACCAGCTCCATTTACGAGCGGACAGGAGATCCGGCGATGAAGCCGCCCAAAATCCTGAAGGACATGGTGGAGGCGGGCCTGCTGGGCCGGAAGACGGGCAGGGGCTTCTACAACTACAGCGAGAAGAAGTAAGTCGGGATTGTTGTGCAAGGAGGGCGGGGGATGGCGCTGTTTCTGGTGGCGGGAGAGCTGCTGCTGATGAGCCTGCTTGGGTTTGCCGCCTGTAAGACGCATGTGGTGGGGGAGGACTTCGGGGAGGCGCTGTCACGTTTTTTAATCGACGTCATCGTTCCCTGCTATGTCTTCCGGGCAATCTGCCTGCAGGAGAACCTGCCGGGGATGCTCCGTGAGGGTGGAAAGACGATTCTGGCGGCCGTCGTCACGCTGGGGCTCCTCTTCCTGATTGGGACGGCTGTGTTCCGCCTTTTAAAGAGGAGCAGCCGCGGGCGGATTCTCCGGTTTGGCACCATGTTTTCCAATGCGCTGCTGTTCGGCATCCCCCTTGCGGAGGCATATTGGGGGGAAACGGGGCTGCTGTACCTGATGCTGTTTTACATCCCCATCCGATTGGGCTATTACTGTCTGCCGGATGTCCTGCTCTCCCCACAGCCTCCCGGAGGAAGGCGGGATATGGGCCGGCGGCTTTGGCACGCGGCCATGGCCCCCTCCGTGCTGGCCTGCTTTGCCGGGCTGGCATGTGCGTATGCGGGGGTACGGCTGCCGGAGGTCTGCATGAACGCAATAGGCAGCGTGGGAGGGTGCTGCAAGCCGCTTGGCATGATGCTGATTGGCATCATTGTGGCGGGATACGAGTGGAACAGCATCTGCTCTCCGGGTAGTGTGCTGATGGCCCTGTACAAGCTGCTCCTGCTCCCCACCATGGCGCTGCTGCTTCTGCGCCTGCTTGGAGTCGGGGGGCTCATCGGCCGCATCATTGTCCTGTACACGGCACTGCCCTGCGGGCCGCTGCTCACCACCTTCTGCATCAAGTACGACCCGGACCACCGGGCGCAATTAGACAGTGCAGGACTTGTCATCCTCTCCACCGTGGGGGCAGTTGTCACGGTCTCCTGGTGGCTGTGGGTGATGGAGCGCATCCTGCCGGCATAGGGGAAGCTGCGGGAAACACATAAAAAGGGAGCGCGGAGATGTTTTTGAAAAACCTGACGGTGGGATCCTTCCAGGCGAATTGCTACATTGCTGCTGGGGATGGGGAGACTGACTGCGCAGTCATTGACCCGGGGGATGAGTTGGAACGCATTCAGGAGGAGCTGGAGACGGACGGCCTGCGCTGCCGCTGCATTTTCCTGACCCACGGACACCGGGACCACAGCGGCCGGGCGGCAGACCTGGCAAGCGCCACTGGAGCGGCGCTTTATGTGCATGAAAAGGATTTGCCGATTGCTGAAAAGACAGGGGTTTCCCAGGCGGAGCAGCTTCGTACCTACCGGGATGGGGAGGAAATTGCTGTGGGCTCCCTGCGGTTTTTGGTGCTTGAGACGCCGGGGCATACCCCGGGGAGTGTGTCTTTGCTGTGCGGAGACTGCCTGTTTACCGGCGATACCCTCTTCAGAAACAGCTGCGGCAGAACGGATTTGCCCGGCGGGGACCGGAGGCGGGAGCTTCTCTCCCTCAGGCGCCTGGGGGAACTGCCCGGCGACTACGCGGTTTATCCCGGGCATATGCGCACTACCACAATGGAACGCGAACGGCAGTTTAACCTTCCCATGCTCCAGGCCCTTGGAAGGGACTAATCTCACTTGCTGCCGGTTGGTAAAGGAGAAACAATGGCGGATTTTTTTGAAGTGTTAATGGTTGTCTGCTTCGGCATTTCCTGGCCCCTCAACATCCAAAAGGCCTGGAGGGCCAGAACGGCTAAGGGAACCAGTGTCCTCTTCTATTTCTTTATCTGGATTGGATATGTCTTCGGCCTCATTGGTAAGTACATCAAGATGCTGGGCGGGCAGAATACCCCGGCCTATGTCTGGTTCTTCTATGCCCTCAATACCCTGATGGTTTCCCTTGGCATCCTCATCTTCTTCCGAAACCGTGTGCTCGATAAGAAGGGCGAACATATCGGAAGATAATGGCATCCAAAACAGCCGCCGCAGCGGCTGTTTTTTCACGCTGCAGCCCGGCGGCCGTTCAAAACATTTTCATTAGAATCTAAAAATTTTACACTGGCATGAAACTTTTTCCAGAGAGGTTCGTCTAAAAAACAATCTGAGGGGTATGATGTATTGTTCATATGAAGGAGGAACCACGGATGAAAAAACAGTTGATTGCTTGTACCTTGCTGGTATCGCTGCTCCTCGTCGGCTGCGGTACGGATGGAACGAGTGGAACCGGAGACAGCGGAAAGGAGACCAGCCAGGAGACCGGATCCGTCTCTGCCGACCGGAATCCTACCGCGTCGGAGCTGGGCCGGGAGGAAACGACCACGCTCGCCATTTCGGTGGAGGGAACGGACGAGGAGGTTCCGGCCACGCTGGCTGTCCGCCAGGGGTATTCCATCTATATCCCCGACGAGGGATGGACCTTTGAGAGCGACGGCCGGGACGACGGTGCGGTCTGGGAGGATTCCTGGGACAGCACGGTAAACGACGATGTGGAACTGGGCGTCCGGTGCTATGCTGAACAGACGCTGGACCAGGCGAAGCAGCGGTTCGTGCAGGACAAGGAGGACTATGTATTCGAAGATCTGCTGGGCGGCGAACTGGGAGATCCGCTGACCGGCGCCGACGCGGAGGATAACGAAGTGCTGTCCTTTATGGCAGCGGAGAGGGATGGAGAGACCTATGTGGTGTTCTGGAACTATCCGGCGGAGGCGGCCGAGGGCTTTGGCGCCCGGCTGTCCGCCATTGCGCAGACCTTTGTGCTGATGGAGTAAATGGAAAAGAGGCGCGCCGGACGGCGCGCCTTTTTTGCGGTCAGCCGAAGTCGTGCCGCCCACCGCAGGAAATTCCCAGCTCTTCCAGCAGGGAGACAATGGCCTCAATCCGGGCAAAGCAGCTCTCGTCCGAAAGCGTTTCGTCAGACAAAATGTCACGGATTTTCAGCAGCGCCCGGCTGCTGGCGTCGGAGACGAGACAGCGGTAAAATTTCTGTTCGCTCTGCATAAAATCACCCCAGCCCAGAATACCACATTCTTTAAATATACGCAAGTGCGTATACTCTGGTGCGCAAAAGTGAATACCATATTCATGAGGTGAGCGCATGGGGGTAAAAGACGCTGTGGTGAACCGGTTTGCGGCAATTTGCCGTCAGCGCGGGATGAAATATAACGAACTCGCAGTGCGTTCCGGCGTGACGCCATCAACAGTGTACAGCATGATGGATGCCCGGCGCAGAGATGTGTCGATTGTCACCATCAAACTGCTCTGCGACGGTTTGGGAATTTCCCTGGAGGAGTTCTTCTCCGGCCCGGAGTTTGCGGGGCTGGAGCAGGAGATGCAGTAGAGAGAAAACGAGCGGGGCCCTTTGGGCCCCGCTCGTTTAGTTTGCTGAAAATACCTTGCGCCCTTCGCTCCAGACCGCCTGGATGGCGCCCGGCTGCCGCAGATATACGCTTCGCTCCAGCCGCTCCGCCGCCGTCAGGGGGTGGGGCTGGGGGAGTGTGCCGTCCTCCAGCACCAGGGCATGAAGGCGGTTCCCCGGGGCAAAGCCCGGCTGCTCCCCGAAGAAGGCGGCCCCGGCGGAGGTACCCAGGAACCAGCCTTCCGGCACGGTCAAAAAATCCGTCTCCCAGCCGTCCAGAATCCGGCGGGCCTTGGAGGCACGGACGGTGGCCGCCACCACGTCGAACATGTGGAGCTGGTCGCCGCCGGCGATATCGCTGCCAAGGGCCACATGCACGCCCTCCTGCAGCATCACCCGCACCGGCGCCACGCCGGAGCAGATATTTTGGTTGGAATTCGCGCAGTGGACCGCTGTGACGCCCGCGTCCCGCATGGCGGTCCGCTCCCGCTCATCGGACCAGACGCAGTGGGCCATGACGGTGCGGCTGTTCCACAGGCCGTATTTGGCATAGGTCTCCCAGTACTGCCGGCAGTCCGGGTGCAGCTGCCGCACCCAGGCCATCTCTGCCTGGTTTTCCGACAGATGGGACTGCACCGGAAGCGCCCGCTCCGCTGCAAGCCGGCCGAGAAAGGCCATCAGTTCGTTGGAGCAGGAGGGGGTGAACCTGGGTGTCAACACCGGCTTTACGCAGCGGAAGTCCTGGCATGCATCCAACCACCGGAGCGTTTCCCGCATGGACTCCTCCGTGGTTTCCTCCAAAACACCGGGGGCACTGTTGCGATCCATGTTCACCTTGCCCACGTAGCCGGTGATCCCGGCCTTTTCCAGTTCCTCCATCAAAATGAGGGTGGCGTCGGTGTGGAGGGAGGAGAACATGCACACCCGCGTGGTGCCGTTTTCCACCAGCTCCCGGGCAAGGTGCCGGTAGATCTCCCGGGCGTAGTCCGGGTTTGCAAACCGGGCCTCTGTTGGGAAAGCATAAGCGTTCAGCCAGTCCAGCAAAGGCAGATCCATGCCGGTGCCCAGCATGGGGTACTGGGGTGCGTGAAGATGGAGGTCCGCAAAGGACTGCAGAATCAGCGCGTCCCCAAAGTCCTCCAAGGGAGCACCCGCGTACTGCTCTGGCAGCACCGGGAAAACACCACGAATTACGCCGTCCTCCGCCACTAAAAAGCCGTGTTCCGTTATCTCCAGCTGGCCCAATGCCGGGGCAGATACGATGGTTCCCTTTAAAATCACAGCAGCCATACAAACACCTCATAATCAAGTATTTTGACAAAAGAAAAAGAGCGCCTGTCCAAGGTGAAAAACTCCACCCGTCCAGACACCCATAGCAGAGCCTTTCGGCGGCCCCGTAGAGACGTTCGCACCATGAATCAGCGAACTTATATGAGTCCATCTCATTTGTATGTTTCTGTTTGACAACATAACACACTTTTCCCAAAAAAGCAAGCCCTGTCACAATTGGCGTCCGCCTGCTTAAGATGGAATACGGGCGGCGTTCCGCCCGAACCAAGAAGAAAAGGCGGAGATCGTGATGTTACAGGCAATTCAATGGGCGGCGGCAGGGACGGGATTTACATTCCTGATGACCACGCTGGGCGCCGCCATGGTGTTTTTCTTTGCTGGAGAGCCGCAGCCCCGGTTCCAGCGGGCCATGCTGGGGTTTGCGGCGGGGGTAATGACGGCGGCCTCGGTCTGGAGCCTGCTGATCCCGGCAATTGACCAGGCGTCGGCGGAGAGCGCGCTTCCCGGCTGGCTGCCGGCGGCGGGTGGAATGCTGCTGGGGGTGGTTTTCCTGGCGGCGCTGGACGCGCTGCTGCCCCGTCTGCGCAGGAAACGGGAGGAGATGACCGCCGGGTGGAAGCAGACCACCTTGCTGGTGACCGCTATCACGTTACATAATGTGCCGGAGGGGATGGCGGTTGGGCTGGCATTTGCCCTGGCGGCGGCCGGGGACGGTGCAGCAGGAGCGGCAGCGCTGGCCCTGGGCATTGGCATTCAGAACTTTCCGGAGGGGGCGGCCATCGCCCTGCCGCTGCGTCAGAACGGCTGGTCCCGCAAAAAATCCTTCCTTGGCGGAGCACTTTCCGGCATTGTGGAGCCGGTTTTCGGCGTGCTGGTGGTGCTGGCGGCAGCCGGTGTCCGCCCGCTGATGCCCTGGCTTTTGAGCTTTGCTGCCGGTGCCATGCTGTATGTGGTGGTGGAAGAGCTGATTCCACAGGCTCACAGCCGGGCTGGCACCTGCGGCTTTGTGCTGGGCTTCCTTATCATGATGGTGCTGGATGTGGCGCTGGGCTGAGAAGCTGCGTTAGCGGCCGGCTCAGCGGAGGGGGGACGCCGGAAAAAACGCTCTTCCTTTTTCAGGAAATTTGCGGTAAACTGATGATATTCTGTCGGAAAGCCGGTGCGTGATACGAAAGTCAAAGCCAAATACAGGGGAATTCTGTTCATTGTCATATCGGCCTTCTGCTTTTGCTGCATGTCCGCCTGTGTGCGTCTGGCAGGAGACGTACCAGCGGTGCAGAAGAGCTTTTTCCGCAATCTGGTGGCAATGCTGGTGGCGCTGCTCCTTCTTGTGCGGGAGGGCGGGGGATTCCGGCCGGCCAAACGGGAAAACCTGAAGTATCTGTTGGCCAGATCGGTTTTCGGAACCATTGGTATCCTGTGCAACTTTTACGCAGTGGACCATTTGCTGCTGTCAGATGCCTCCATGCTCAATAAAATGTCTCCGTTTTTTGCTGTGATTGTCTCCTACTTCCTCCTGAAGGAAAAGCTGACACCCGTGCAAATCGTGTCCCTGCTGGGCGCATTCGGCGGGGCCCTGCTGATTATCAAGCCGACTTTCAGCAATCTGGATCTATTTCCGTCCCTGATTGGGCTGCTGGGCGGGTTTGGCGCCGGAATGGCGTACAGCTTTGTCCGGTTGCTGGGCAAGCGGGGAGAGCATGGCACCTATATTGTGTTCTTTTTCTCTTCGTTTTCCTGCTTGGTGGCGCTGCCTTACGTGCTGATTGTACACGCCCCAATGTCGCTGGCACAGATTGCCTGGCTGCTGGGAGCGGGGCTCTGTGCGGCGGGGGGACAGTTCAGCGTCACAGCGGCTTACTGCTGTGCGCCCGCTCGGGAGATCTCCATCTACGACTATTCCCAGGTGATTTTCAGCACCATTCTGGGCTTTTTCCTGTTCGGTGATGTTCCGGATGCCCTCAGCCTTTTGGGGTATCTTATCGTCTGCGGTATGGCGGCGCTGAGCTTTTGGCACAACAACCGCGATCGACAGCGGCTCCAGGATGGAGCCTGAGAAATGGCGAATACCAAATGAAAAAGAGGCTGCTTATGCAGCCTCTTTTTCATGGAAATATCTGGGACTGCAGATGCCGCCCAGTACCCGTCAGATGGGCAGGCCGGTGAGATACCGCCGCATGATGTCAAAGGCATGGTTGGAGGCCAGACCCTGGATGCGGTCCCGTCGCCGGGGACCAAAATCACAGCGGCGGCAGAACGTGCCGTCCGGCGTCGACAGGCCGACATACACAATGCCAACCGGATTGTTCCGCTCATCCGGGTCGGGTCCAGCCACGCCGGTGACGGAGACGGCCACATCCGCTCCGGTGATGCGCCGGGCCCCATCCGCCATGGCGCGGGCAGTTTCTTCAGACACTGCGCCGTAAGTATCCAGAGTTTCCTGGGGAACACCCAGTACATCAGCCTTCACATCTGTCCAGTAACTCACCACACCGCCCCGGTACACTGCCGAAGCACCCGGCAGAGCGGTCATCCGCTGTGCTACCAAGCCGCCGGTGCAGCTCTCCGCCGTGGCAAAGGTCCAGCCCCGCTTCTGCAGAAGCTGAAAACAGACATCCTCCAGTCCCCTCACGTCGATGCCGTAGACCACGTCTCCCAAGGCATCCCGGACTTCCTGGACAACGGGTGCCAGCATGGCTTCTGCCCCCGCCTCACTGTCCGCCTTGGCAGTGGCCCTCAGCCGCACCTCGCAGGGCTTGGCATAGGTGGCCAGCGTGGGATTGCGCATATGGCTCATCCGCTCGTGGAGCAGCTGGTCCACAGAGGACTCTCCCATGCCGAAGGTCATGATGTCATGGGAGACGATGACCTCTTTGGAGAGCCCGCGCAGGTACGGCACCGCACAGCGGCGGAGCATGGTCTCGCACTCATGGGGCGGACCCGGCAGCATCAGCACATGGATGCCGCTGGCTTCAAAAGCACAGCCGGGAGCGGTTCCGACGGGGTTGTCAAACACCACGCAGCCCTCCGGCAGCTCCGCCTGCTGGGTGTTGTTCTCCGGCATCGGCACATGGAGGGCTGATTCATAAAAGGTGCGGATGTCCTCCAAAATATCCGGATGCAGCACCAGTTTCCGGCCAAAGGCCTCGCAGATGGTCTGTTTGGTGAGATCGTCGTAAGTGGGGCCCAGACCGCCGGTGGTGAGAATGATATCCGCCCGGCACCGGGCAATGTCCAAAGCCGCTTTCAGCCGTTCAGGGTTGTCTCCCACAACTGTGTGCCAAAAAACGTTGATGCCTAGGGTGGACAGGCTTTGGGAGAGCATTTGCGCGTTGGTGTTGGCGATGTTGCCGAGAAGCAGCTCGGTGCCCACGGCAATGAGTTCTGCGGTATGTGACATGAGGGTTCCTTCTTTCATGGGATGGAATAAAGGGGCAGCGCTCTGCGGGATTGCCGGCAATCCTCTCAATATTTAACCCGCACCCACTGCTCGCCGGCCATAGCCTTTGCGACAAGACCCTCCACGTCCAGCTTGGACTCTGCGGCCCGCACGTCTTCCAGGTTGGGCCGGGTGGCGGGATGGCGCGGAGTGAACACGGTGCAGCAGTCCTCATAGGGGAGGATAGAAGTGTCAAAGGTGCCGATTTCCCGGGCAATGCGGATGATCTCCACCTTATCCATGCCGATCAGGGGGCGCAGCACCGGCAGGGTGGTCACATCTTCAGTGACGCCCAGAGCCAGCATGGTCTGGCTGGCCACCTGCCCAAGAGATTCTCCGGTGATCAGGGCCTTGGCGCCTGCTTTTTTCGCAACTGCTTCCGCAAGGCGCATCATAAACCGCCGCATAATGAGGGTGAAATATTCCTCCGGGCAGTTCTTGCGGATTTCCTCCTGAATCTCGGTGAAGGGCACAATGTGGACCAGCATCCGGCCGCAGTAGGCCGTCAGCAGCCGGGCCAGCTCCAGCACCTTATCTTGAGCCTGCTGGGAGGTGTAGGGCGGAGAGACGAAGTGAACCATCTCCAGCTCCACGCCCCGGCGCGCCATCATCCAGGAAGAGACCGGGCTGTCGATGCCGCCGGAGAGCAGGCTCACCGCATGGCCGCCCATACCCACCGGGAGGCCGCCGGCGCCGGAAACCGCAGGGGCATGGACATAGGCGTATTTCTCGCGGATCTCCACAAATACCGTCAGATCCGGTTTGTGGACATCCACTGTGACATTTGGAAAGAGCTCGGCCAGATCTCCGCCTACCGCCTGAGACAACTGAATGGAGTTCATGAAAAACGTCTTGTCTGCCCGCTTGCTCTCTACCTTGAAGCTGCGTGCGGCTGCCAGGGCTTCTCCCAGATAGGCCTTGGCTGTTGCCACAATCGCCTCCACGGTCTTCTCACAGGGAACCGCCCTGGCTACGGCCGCTACGCCGAACACCTGCCGGCAGGCAGTGTAAGCGGCCTCCATGTCGCAGTCATCCTGGGCGGGCTCCACATAGATGGTACTCTGGCGGAGCGTGACCTGGAAGCTGCCGCAGTGGCGTATCCGACGGCGGACGTTGGCCAGCAGTTTATCCTCAAAGGATCGCCGGTTCAGGCCCTTCAGCACGACCTCGCCCAGCTTCAGCAGAAAAATCTCATTCTGATTCATCATATGGAAGTTTCCTCCGAATTAAATATCAATTTTAATATTATACTGCAATTGTTCCAGAAGAAAAAGCCTGATTTTTAAATGGATGCCAAAATGAACCGCCCCGCTTTTCAGCGGGGCGGTTTTGGCGTTAGTCTGACAGATCACCGCGCAGTAAAAACAACTGCAGGACCTTTTCCGCCAGGCGCAGTTCCCGGGGAGAACAATGAGCCAGCATGGCATCAATGGCGCACAAATCAGATGTTCCATCTTCCTCTCCAAACAGAATATACTCCATGGAAAGCCTGGAAGTCTTAGACACTTTAATCAAAGTATCAATGGACATCTGAGAAGTCCCCACTTCGATCTGCCCATAATAGCCGGCACCGATGTCCGCCAGTTCCGCAAACTGCTCCCGGGTCAGATTCAGACGATTCCGTTGCTGCCGCAGCCTCTGACCAATGGCAATCAATTCCTGTTTCGTCATGTATCGCACACTCCTTTCCCACAGTCTAGCGTTGAACAAATAAATGAAAATATGCTGATAGATATTGATTTTTGTTATCTTTTAACGTATTTTATAGGCATAAATATCCTTCAAACCGTTGCGCTGCAATGGATTCAGCGGTTGCTGAAAATTAAGTAAACATTTGTTACACAAGTGTAGCAAAGAAAAGAGGAGAAAGTCTGCGTAGTTTGTATGAACTTTTTAAAAAGTTGGGAGAAAAGCAAAAAAATAACAGACATTTATTTGATACACAGTTGTAACAAAACTTGGGAGAGGACATGCAGGAATACGTTGTAAACCGGCCCGAAGAGGAGGCCATGAACCAAATATTGGCGAAGAATTCAGACAATGCGGCCGGAGTCATTTTGCGTCTGGCGTGGCAGGCGGGACTGCTGCGGGACGAAATTCAGCATCTGACCTGGGCGCAGATTGACTTTTTGGATCACCGGCTTGTGCTGCCGGATCGGGCTGTTCCCATTGCGGAGGAGCTGAGTGTTTGGCTGGAGGCGCTACGGGATGCCCGGAACCGCCGTTCGGAGGTGGTGGTTTTGTCGGACAGAGATCAAAAGCCCCTGACGCCCCAATCCATATCCCGGCTGGCCCGGACGGCGCTGGATCGGGAGGGACAGACGGATATCCGGCTGATTGATTTGCGCCACGATTTCATCCTCCGCCAGCTGGAGGCGCACGATTGGCAGTATGTCTCCCGCATCACTGGTGTGGAGGCAGCTGCGCTGCGGGTGCACTTTGCCGAGCACCTGAAAGAAAAGAAGGTCTCCACCCGCATCCGGCGGAAAGCGCCGGCGCAGATTGATGAGTTTGCACTTTGGAAGCTGCTGCAGGCGGAAAAAACCTCGCCGGCGGGCGTAGCGCTGTGGCTGACGTGGCAGCTGGGACTGCAGCTGGAGGAAATCATTGCCCTGCAGTGGGAGCAGGTGGACTTCAAGGCGGAGGCCCTGCATCTGCGGGATCGAAAGGTCATGCTGACCAGCGGTGTGCTGGGAATTCTGCGACAGCTGCGGCAGGAGCTGCCGTCTTCCGCAGCCTATGTAGTAACGGCACCCCGCAGCGGCAATCCGTTTGACCGCACGCGGCTTTCCAAACTGGTGCGGACGGCGTTGATTCACGGCGGCATGGACAATGTGACGCTGCGGGATTTGCGGCTGGATTGTGACATCCGCATCGGCGGGGAGAATCAGGTGGTGGCCTACGTCCGGGAGCACCAGTGCATCACCCGGAACGAGGCGGCGGCGCTGCTGGGCGTGTCCAAAACCACGGCATATAACCGGCTCAAGCAGATGGTGCGCCGGGGCAAGCTGACGCAGATAGGCGCCCGATATTATCTCCACGACGCAGTGGTGCCGCCGGAGCGGCAGACCCAGGTGATTTTGGAGTATCTGACGAAGGAGGGGTTTGCCTATCGCCAGGACATTGCCCGGCTGCTGCGGATCGATCCCCGCCAGTGCCGCCCCATTTTAAAGCGCATGATTGACGAGGGAACGATTACTCAGGATCGTCAGAAATACATGCTGAAAGAAGCGTGAGGACAGAAAGCCCCATTACCAATTTGTTACACCCGAAGGACACAAAAACCGGATAAAAGCACGCCGTTTCTCAATTGCATGACACTTCCCCCAAATCCATAGACAAACAAAAAATTCCACGCTAAATTAAGGCATGCGGACGGACGGCGGAGGCGCACAGGCCATTCCAGGCTTGGTGTAGGCTCGCGAAAGCTTCTGTGGAACAGGGCTTTTTTCGAGTTCGGCTAGCCCCGACACGAAACCCGGAAGAGGGCGGCGTGTCCTGCGGCGGACGATTCGCAAAAATTTTAAAGGAGGAAATCCTACCATGAAGAAGTTCCTTTCTCTGGTTCTGGCTCTGGTTATGACCATGTCTCTGGTCACCATCAGCGCCGGCGCCAAGGACTTCACGGACAACAGCAAGATCACCTATGAAGAAGCTGTCGCCGTGGTGTCCGAGATTGGCGTTGTCGACGGCTATACCGACGGCAGCTTCAATCCCCAGAACAACCTGACCCGTGGCGCAGCTGCAAAGATCATTTGCAACCTGATCCTCGGGCCCACCACCGCCAGCGCTCTGAGCGCAGACACCGCTCCTTTCAAGGACGTGCCCGCCACTCATGAGTTTGCCGGTTACATTGCTTACTGCGCACAGCAGGGCATCATCTCCGGCTATGCAGACGGCACCTTCCGTCCCGCCGCTCCCCTGACTGGCTATGCATTCCTGAAGATGCTGCTGGGCGGCCTGGGCTATGATGCCCAGATCGAGGGCTTTGTGGGCGGCAACTGGTCCGTGCAGGTCGCCAAGACCGCTCTGGGCAACAAGCTCACCAGCGGCAACGACGATTTCGTCGGCACCAAGACCGTCAACCGTGAAGAGGCCTGCCTGTACACCTTCAACACCCTGAAGGCTGACATGGTGGAGTATGATTCCAAGACTTCCGTCAACGTCAACGGCGCTGAGGTTGTCATTGGCAACACCAAGGCTCAGAAGATTGCTTCCGAAGAGGCTGCCGGCTATGACGACACCCTGAACAAGGACAACCTGCAGTTCGCTGAGAAGTACTTCCCCAAGCTGACCCGCACCAAGAACTACACCGATAACTTCGGCCGTCCCGCCGCTGAGTGGAAGTTCAAGTCCACCATCATCGGCACCTACGCCGACGACAGCGACCTGATCGCCACCTACACCGCCAAGGCCAAGAAGGGCGACCTGTACAGCCTGGTTGGCTCCAGCACTGTGAAGGGCATCGAGGACAAAGACTATGACCTGACTGTCTATGTGGACGGCGACGAGGTCAAGACTCCCGCTGTTGCCGACCTGTTTGTGAAGAACAGCTCCGGCGCCGCTGAGGGCAAGAGCACCAAGGCTCCTGGTGTCACTGGCAACGGTGTCCTGACCGAGGTTTACATGGATGACGACAACAACGTCACCATCGTGATCATCAATACCTATCTGGCCAAGGCCACTGCTGACTACAACAGCACCAAGGGCACTCTGTCCATTGAGTCTGTTGCGACCGGTGAGTGGGTTGCTCCCATGGGCACCACCATCGACAACGATGATGTGAACGTGGAAGAGTTCAAGGAAGACGACTACATCCTGGTCACCTACTCCTACATGAGCGACGCCATCGAGTCCGCTGTGAAGGCTGAGGTTGTTACCGGCGAGGTTTCCGAGTACACCGTGACCGACTATGTCATCATGGACGGCACTACCTACAAGTATGACAAGATGGTTGGCACCGGCGATCACGGCAAGGACGTGGAGTACGCCATCGGCGAGGATGCCATCGTGGTTCTGGACGCTTATGGCTACATCCTGTATGTTGATAATGCTGTCTCCACCTCCAACTATGTCTGGATTCAGGACGCTGCTGGCGCCAGCGGTCTGAATAAGAGTGCTATCGCCCAGGCTTACTTTGCCGACGGCACTGCTGACGAGATCAGCGTGGCGAAGGTCTCCTTTGTCACCGAGCGTGACAATGACGGTAAGGTCACCGAAACTGCCACCGTCAAGAACGGCGACTGCATCGAGGTTCTCGATGAGCTGAACGGCTGGTACACCTTCAGCAAGACCTCTGCTGGTAAGTACAATCTGACCAACACCAAGCTGATCACCGGCGGCGGCTTCGTTGATCTGGACGGCGAGGTTCAGATTGTTATGAGCGACAGAGTCCGCTTCCTGTTCAATAATGGCCCCAAGGCCAATGACTCCACTGTCATGGTCGTCATCGACGAGGACGGCGATCCCACCGTTTACACCGGCGTCAAGGAGATTCCCGACATCTACGCCAGCGGTGCTGTCAGAGTCGAGTGGGTTGAGAACACCTCCGGCTATGCCAAGTACGTGGCCGTTGACCTGTCCGACGCTACAACTTCCAGCGTGGACGACCAGGCTGTTGCCGATTACCTGATGCTGCTGAAGCCCACCCCCAACAAGACCGTGATTGCTGATGATACCTATTATCAGTACAAGGTCATCATCGACGGCGAGGAGACCACCAAGTACGTGGTGGACGAGATTGTTGACGGCAACGTGCGCGGCGACCTGTACTACAACGTCAAGGAGAACAGCAAGGGTTACATCACCGGCGCCAAGAAGTTTGGCGATAAGGATACCCAGATCGCTTGGATTGACGATATTGCAATGGTCGGAGGCACCATCTCCTACAGCGACGGTACGGTTACCATCGTTGATGAGGAAGGCGATGCGGAGATGATCATCTCCGCTGACACCAAGACCTATCTGGTCATCGGCAAGGGCGTGACCGAGCTGCTGAAGGACCCTGCCGCTGATTACGAGACCTATCTGGGCATCTCCGCCCGCGCTCTGGCCGGCATGGTCAAGGGCTACAAGGTGGACGGCAATGTCTTCTTCAACCTGGACGATGATGACAGTGACGTTGTCACTGAGCTGTACATCTACATCTCCGACGCTGTTGAGGTGGACGCTGACGGCAATCCCGTCATCCCCGATGAGGGTGGCGATGAGCCCGAGACCATCACCATCACTGTCAAGGCTATTGTCAACTTGGGCAACGGTGTTACCGATACCCTGGATGACACGGTCATCGCCGATCTGACCGCTGAGGACTTTGTGGATGGCAAGTACGCTGTGGAGGCTCCGGACTTCGATGGCTACGCTCCCATTATTGCCAGCAAGAACGTGACCTATGTGGAAGGAACTACCTCCTATGAGGTCTCCTTCACCTACACGCCCGTTGCTGGAGAGTAATCTATCAAAAACGGTTTTCCGTTGAGATAACAAAAGCCCCGCACCATACGGTGCGGGGCTTTTGCATTTATTTATTCTTCCGGATCTGTGGGGAGCTCTGCAGGAATGGGATTCTCCACCAACTCCTGCCGCCCGTCCGGCCAGCAAATCAACAGCAACTCACTTCACCCCCCAGATTCGGAACCGGCATCCGACGGCGAAAGTCAGATTGGTGATGGCGCCGGAATAGTCCAAATAGGAGATGTAGCTGAAGCGGTGGGAAAGCGGAAGAAATTCTGCCGTTTGATAGCAAAGTGACAGTGCATTGACCGAGCATTGGACATTCTGGTTGCAAAATAAGATCAGTCGGCTGGGACCATATCGGGACGATTCCTGTACGCTTTCTCCATTACTGTATGCGGATCCAACCTCGGTGCTATTATCAAACTCAATTTTGACGGTTCCCTTGTTGTTGGAGAGCAGTTCCGCATCCACCACGATAGACTGCCACTGACTCCAGTCGATGTCGTCTAACTGTATTCGAATACTGGTGGCACTTTCTGTGGTTACGATTTCCCGAATCGGCCGCAGAATGGACTGTCCGGCGGCCGCCGCCAGGGCGGTGTCAATTTTTTTGTTGTCACGGTTGAAGTCTGTCCGGAGAATCCGGTCGGAGGGTTCCCACTGACAGAGCTGATAATTGGTCGTTTGCAGCAAATGAAATGTCTCCTTTTTCGTTGTTTTTGGGGGAAAATTCAGGGGGCTGGCCAAGCCCCACACTATTATATAGTGTGGGGAGGTTCCTGCACGGCTTGCTGCATGCCGTGCAGTAGAAAAATTCAGCCCACCCGATACCTATATAAATATTAAAACGGCCCCCGCCGCGCATGCCGCGGCGGGGGCCAAACCTATCCCCTTAAAATATCCGTGTTTCGGAACGAAATCGCCTCGGCCAGATGATCCGGGCCAATGTCGGCCGCACCGTCCAGATCCGCGATGGTCCGGGCTACCCGGAGAATCCGGTCGTGGGAACGGGCGCTCAGCCCCATGCGGGAGAAGGCGGCCTTCATCAGCGCCTCGCCCCGGCTGTCCAGGCGGCAATGCGCCGCCAGCTGGGCCGGGGACAGCCGGGCGTTGCAGACGGCGCCGCTCCCGCCCAAACGGGCGGTCTGAATGGCCCGGGCGGCGTCCACCCGCTGCTTGACCTCCGCTGAGGATTCCGGTGTTTCTCTCCGCCGCATGGCCTCATACTCCACGGAGGGGACGTGAACATGCAGGTCAATCCGGTCCAGCAGGGGGCCGGAGATCTTCTGCACGTATTTTTCCACCTCCCGGTCGGAGCAGGTGCACTTGCCGGACGGATGCCCCCGCCAGCCGCAGCGGCAGGGGTTCATGGCGCAGATCAGCTGAAACCGGGCGGGCAGGTGCAGCGTGCCGCCTGACCGGGCTACGGTGACCTCGCCCTCCTCCAGGGGCTGCCGCATGGCCTCCAGTACATCCCGCCGGAATTCCGGCAGTTCGTCCAGAAACAAAATCCCGTGATGGGCCAGGGAGATTTCTCCGGGACGGAGGGCCGGGCCGCCCCCTGCCAGCGCCGCGGCGGAGGCGGTGTGATGGGGCGCGCGGAAGGGCCGCCTGGTCAGCAGCGGCTGCGAAGGATCCGTCAGGCCTGCTACGGACCAAATGCCGGAGACCTCCAACGCCTCGTCCCGGCTCATATCCGGCAGAATAGAGGGCAGCCGCTTGGCAAGCATGGACTTGCCGGCGCCCGGACTGCCAATCATCAAAAGATTGTGCCCACCCGCCGCGGCAATTTCCAGCGCCCGTTTCACGTTTTCCTGTCCCATCACGTCCCGGAAATCCGGCAGGGGGGTGCGGTCAGGCTCCGGTGCCCAGGCGGGGGCCGGAGAGAGGAGGCTCTCCCCCCGCAGATGAGCCGCCAGGGAACGGACGTCCGGCACGCCGTATACCGTCAGCCCGGATGCCAGCGTGGCCTCGGCGGCATTCTCCGCCGGAACAAACAGCTGGCGCACGCCCGCCTCCCGGGCGGCCAGGGCCATCGGCAAAACACCCGCAACGCCGCGCAGGGATCCGGTAAGGGACAACTCTCCCAAAAAGGCCGCGTCCTCCGGCAGAGGAGGCAGATCGCCGCCGGCGGCCAGAATTCCCACAAAAATGGGCAGGTCATAGATTGTTCCGGCCTTTTTTTGACCGGCGGGAGCCAGATTGACCGTGATGCGGCTGACCGGGAATTTGGCGCCGCAGTTCTTCACCGCAGCCCGCACCCGCTCCCGGGCCTCCCGCACCGCGGTGTCCGGCAGACCCACCACATCAAAGGCGGGCAGCCCGCCGGAGAGAAAACACTCCGCGCTGACCTCATACCCTGTGATGCCGTTCAGCCCCATGGAGCGCACCGTCACGACCATTCATACCACCCCGTCTGCACCGGCATAAAAACCGGCTGGAAAATCAATGAAAATCTGGAGGAATGCTTCTTGAAGTTTACCACAAATTGACGAAATAGGGAACACTGAATTCGAAAAGTGCCTAAAAAAAGGAAAATATTTTGGACTTTACGCAGAAAAGGAAAAAATTGTGTAAAAAATAACAAAGTCCTGGTTTACAGAGAAAAGGACAAGTGATATAATACTATCGCATGAAAATTCCGGGGGAGTTTTATCTGGATTTCGTGTTTGGCTTAAGATTGCTGCCCAGGGCAGCAAATTGTAGGAGGTAAGTTTATGGCAAGAAAGTTCAAGTCCATGGACGGTAATAATGCTGCTGCCTATGTCAGCTATGCATTTACCGAAGTGGCGGGTATCTATCCGATTACCCCGTCCTCTCCCATGGCGGACCTGGTCGACCAGTGGTCTGCGGCCGGCCAGAAGAACATTTTCGGTACGACGGTCAAGGTATGCGAAATGCAGTCTGAGGCTGGCGCTTCCGGAACGGTTCACGGCTCTTTGGCGGCCGGTGCGCTGACCACTACCTATACCGCGTCTCAGGGCCTGCTGCTGATGATTCCCAATATGTATAAGATCGCCGGCGAGTTGTTGCCCTGCGTATTCCATGTCTCTGCACGTACGGTTTCCACCCACGCGCTGAATATCTTTGGCGATCATTCTGATGTCATGGCCTGCCGCCAGACCGGCTTTGCCATGCTGTGCGAGAATGATCCCCAGGAGGTCATGGATTTGGCTCCTGTGGCCCATCTGGCCGCAATTGAGGGCCGTGTCCCCTTTATTAACTTCTTTGATGGCTTCCGGACCTCTCACGAGATCCAGAAGGTGGCTGTATGGGATTACGAGGATCTGAAGGAAATGTGCGATATGGACGCTGTTACCGCGTTCCGCAAGCACGCCCTGAATCCCGAGCGCCCCAACATGCGCGGTTCCCACGAGAACGGCGATATTTTCTTCCAGCATCGTGAGGCCTGTAACCCCTATTATGATGCTCTGCCCGATGTGGTGGAGAAGTACATGGGCAAGGTCAACGAGAAGCTGGGCACCGACTATCAGCTGTTCAACTATTATGGCGCGCCCGACGCAGACCGCGTCATCATCGCCATGGGCTCCATCTGCGACGTGGCCGAGGAAGTTATCGACTACATGACCGCCCAGGGCGAGAAGGTCGGTATGGTGAAGGTTCGCCTGTACCGCCCCTTCCGGGCTGACAAGCTGATTGCAGCCATTCCCGCCACTGCCAGGAAGATCGCCGTTCTGGACCGTACCAAGGAGCCCGGCTCCCAGGGTGAGCCCCTGTACATGGATGTTGTCACCGCGCTGGCCAATGCCGGCAAGACCGATATCCAGGTGATCGGCGGCCGTTACGGCCTGGGCAGCAAGGATACGCCGCCCCGGAGCGTCTTTGCCGTGTATGAGGAGCTGGCCAAGGATCAGATGAAGCGTCAGTTCACCATCGGCATCGTGGACGATGTCACGCACCTCTCCCTGGAGGAGAGGCCCGCTCCCAGCGTGGCTCCCGCCGGCACGATCGCCTGCAAGTTCTGGGGCCTGGGCGGCGACGGCACCGTGGGCGCCAACAAGAACTCCATCAAGATCATCGGCGACCACACCGATAAATATGTGCAGGCGTACTTCCAGTACGACTCCAAGAAGACCGGCGGCGTGACCATCAGCCATCTGCGCTTTGGTGATAAGCCCATCAAGTCTTCTTATTACATCAATAAGGCCGACTTTGTGG
The DNA here is from genome assembly GCF_900115635.1 of Oscillibacter sp. PC13. Lineage (GTDB taxonomy): Bacteria > Bacillota > Clostridia > Oscillospirales > Oscillospiraceae > Oscillibacter. The sequence continues at coordinate 105,007 of NZ_FOXE01000008.1, forward strand.
CCTGCCATGTGCCCGCTTACATCACCAAGGGATTCCCCATTGTCCGCGACGTAAAGCCCGGCGGCACTTTCCTGATCAACTGCCAGTGGAGTGATGAGGATCTGAGTCACCATCTGGATGCCGCGTCCAAGCGCTATATCGCAAAGAATAACATCCAGGTTTATACCATTGATGCTATCGATCTGGCTGCCAAGATCGGCATGGGCAAGCGGACCAATACGATCCTGCAGTCCGCGTTCTTCTCTCTGGCTAAGGTGATGCCTGGCGCAGAGGCTGTCCAGTACATGAAGGACGCTGCCACCCACTCCTACCTGAAGAAGGGCCAGGATGTGGTGGATATGAACCACAAGGCTATTGACGCCGGCGCGACTGCTTACAAGAAGTTCGATGTGCCGGCTGACTGGGCGGATGCGAAGGATGAGAACACCGGCGTCAAGCACGAGGGCCCTGCCGCTCTGGTGGAGCAGGTGAGCACCATCCTGGATCCCGTTGGCAAGATGGACGGCGACAGCCTGCCTGTGTCCGCATTCGTCAAGCACGTGGACGGCCAGTTTGAGCTGGGCGCCGCCGCTTACGAAAAGCGCGGCGTGGCGGTGAGCGTCCCCACCTGGGATTCCACCAAGTGCATCCAGTGCAACAACTGCGCCTATGTCTGCCCCCATGCCACCATCCGTCCCTACGCGCTGACGGAGGAGGAGGCCAAGAATGCCCCCGCCGCCGCTAAGATTGTGGATGTGAAGGCCGGCAAGGGCAAGGGCGTGTACAAGTATACCATGGCCGTGTCTCCTCTGGACTGCATGGGCTGCGGCGTCTGCGTGGGCCAGTGCCCGGTGGATGCCCTGGCAATGGTTCCCCAGGAGCAGGAGGCCGCTCAGCAGGAGGTCTGGGGCTACTGCGTGGAGAAGGTCGCTGAGAAGAAGGACATGCAGGACGATACCGTCAAGGGCAGCCAGTTCAAGCAGCCCATGCTGGAATTCTCCGGCTCCTGCGCAGGCTGCGCCGAGACCAGCTATGCCCGCCTGATTACCCAGCTCTTCGGCGATCATATGTATATCTCCAACGCCACCGGCTGCTCTTCCATCTGGGGCGGTCCGGCTGCCACCTCTCCTTACTGCACGAACAAGGCCGGCCATGGCCCTGCCTGGTCCAACTCCCTGTTTGAGGACAACGCAGAGCACGGCTTGGGCATGTTCCTGGGCCAGCAGGCCACCCGCAGCCGCTTGGCTGAGCAGATCAAGGAACTGGCCGGAGTGACGACCATTCCCGCCAAGAAGGCTGCTTGCGAGGAATACCTCGCCACCATGGAGGACTACACTGCCAATAAGCCCGCCACCGACAAGCTGATTGCCGAACTGGAGGCCGATCCCGACTGCCCGTACAGCAAGGCTATCCTGGCGGATAAGGAATATCTGTGCAAGAAGTCCATGTGGATTTTCGGCGGCGACGGCTGGGCCTATGACATCGGCTTCGGCGGTGTGGATCATGTGCTGGCCTCCGGCAATGATGTGAACATCTTCGTCTTCGATACCGAGGTCTATTCCAATACCGGCGGACAGGCTTCCAAGGCCTCCAACATCGGCCAGGTGGCACAGTTCGCCGCGGCCGGCAAGGAGATCAAGAAGAAGTCCCTGGCGGAGATTGCCATGAGTTACGGCTATATCTATGTGGCACAGGTGGCCATGGGTGCCAATCCTGCGCAGACACTGAAAGCCATTAAGGAGGCCGAGGCCTATCACGGTCCCTCCCTGATCATCGGCTATTCTCCCTGCGAGATGCATTCCATCAAGGGCGGCATGATGAATGCCCAGAAGGAAATGAAGCGTGCTGTGGACTGCGGCTATTGGAACCTGTTCCGCTTTAATCCCACTGCCGAGGGCGCCAAGTTCACCCTGGATTCCAAGGAGCCGGCCGGCGGCTATCAGGAGTTCCTGATGAACGAAGCCCGCTACAGCCGCCTTACCCGTGAGTTCCCGGAACGCGCCACTGTGCTGTTTGAGAAATCCGAGGAGGCTGCAAAGGCACGGTATGAGCATCTGCTCAAGCTGAAGAGCATGTACGAGGGCTGATCCCCTGTTCAACCGGATAAAAAGGCCACGGGAGCTTCCCGTGGCCTTTTTGCGCGGATAACAGGAAAAAACAGAGCTGGGTAAGCGGCCTGCCTCAATATGCTGCTCAAGACAGGCTGCCAAGCAACCGTGTGACGGGCCATTCCAATACCTGTGTAAAAAACAATCAAAAATTTTATAAAAAGAGGTAGAAACTCCGGGGCCAAAGGACTATAATCTTTCAGTCTATCAAAGAGGAGGCTATTATGAAACGGAAGAGAAAGACCTCTGCGGCCCCGGATGCCAAGCATCCGCAGGAACGCAGAGCGTTCCTGTATATGGTTTTGCTGGCCTTGCTGGATACGTTGGTCATTGAACTTTTTAACCACAAGACATTTACAGAAGGCCTGGGCACCTTCTTGAAATTTGTGACCGAGGCGCCGCTGGCCCTGTTGGTCAATGTGATGCTTGTCCTGGCAACGCTGGTTCCGGCCATGTTTCTCCGGCGTCAGGTGTTTTGGTGTGTGCTGGCATCGGCGGTTTGGCTGGCCGCGGGCGCGGCCAATGGGTTTATCCTGCTGAACCGCATGACACCGTTTACCATCGCGGATTTGACTGTCCTGAACAGCGGTCTGGATACCCTGCCCAACTACCTTTCCAAAGGGTATATCGCCCTGCTGGCAACAGGGCTGATTGGCCTGCTTGTGGGGCTGATTCTGCTGTTTTGGCGTGGGCCCAAAAGTCCTGCCGGTGGGCGCCGGCGGATTTTGTCCGGTCTGCTGGCCTTGATCATCAGCGGCGGCGCGCTGGCCGCCAGTTGGTCGGCGGCCTTTCAAACCAGGCAGCTGAGCACGGTTTTTTCCAACCTGGCATTTGCCTATGAGGATTACGGCTTTTCTTATTGTTTTCTTGAAACCTGGCTGAACAAGGGAATTCCCCGCCCCATCGGATATCAGGCTTCTTCCGTCCGGGCAGTGGAGGCGCGGGTGGAGGAAAATATGCTGGCGGAGGCGGCGCCTGCCCAGACGGATGTAAATATCATTTATGTGCAGCTGGAGTCTTTCGTGGATCCCAATGAGATCAAAGGGCTGGAACTGTCGGAAAACGCAGTGCCAAACTGGACGGCATTGACAGAACAGTATGCCTCCGGCTACCTGACGGTTCCGGTGGTAGGAGCGGGCACTGCCAACACGGAGTTTGAGATGCTCACTGGTATGAGCACCCGGTTTTTTGGCCCTGGAGAGTATCCCTATGAGACACGGATGCTGGACCGAACGGCGGAATCTGTGGCCTATGACTTAAAGGAAAATGGATACGCCACCCATGCGATTCACAACCACCGGGCCACGTTTTACAGCCGCAACCAGGTATATGCAAATTTGGGGTTTGATGATTTTACTTCATTGGAATATATGCCAAAGGCAGAAATGACCCCTAAAAACTGGGCAAAGGACCGTATCCTGACCGGAGAAATTGTCAAGGCGCTGGACGCGACACCAAACCAGCCGGATCTGGTGTTTACCGTCTCTGTTCAGGGACACGGGAAATATCCAAAAACCCAGGTTCTGGTGGATCCTGCGATTACGGTAGAGGCCTGCCCGGATCAGGAATATCAGTATGCCTTTGAGTACTATGTCAATCAGATCCGGGAGATGGATACCTTTGTGGGCGAACTGACATCGGCTCTGGAGGAACGGAGTGAAAAAACCGTTTTGGTGCTCTACGGCGACCATCTGCCTGCGCTGAATTTAGAAACGCATGACATGAAGAGCGGCAGCCTGTATCGAACCCGTTACGTGGTTTGGAACAACTTTGGGCTGGAAAAGCAGGATGAGGATCTGGCATCCTATCAGCTGTCAGCGTCAGTGCTGGGGGAGCTCGGAATCACCACGGGATTTCTCAACCGCTTTCATCAGGTTTGCAGGGAAGAACCCACCTATCGCCTGGACTTGAAACTGCTGCAGTATGATGTGCTGTACGGACGCCGGTATCTTTATGGGGACACCTCGCCGTATGAACCCACGGACATGCAGATGGGGATGGTTCCCATCACAGTGAGAGGCCTTTATCCATGGGGAAAGAACTGGATGGTAACCGGAGAAAACTTCAGCCCTTATTGTGAGGTTACAGTAGATGGGAAACAGCTGGATACAGAGTACCGTTCCTCCCGCATTTTGTGCCTGACAGAGGATCCGGGGACGGAGAGTTACCGGGATCTGGATATTCGCGTGGTGGATAAGCACAACGAGGTTTTAAGTGATACGGAATAACAGACACTGGGCCCGCAGACATTTGTTCTGCAGGCCCAGCATTTTTGCTCACCGAAAGCCGGCTGCTATCTGCAACACCGGCCAAATGGGAGGAAAAGGCGTTGCGAAGAGCGGTGCCGCCAGGAACACGCCGCCGGATATAAAATTGTTTCCATAAAAACTTCCTTTTACGGCATATGGCTGGAACAGACCGTGTCTTTGGGCTGCGTCAGATGCCCAATAAAGCCATAAAAAAGCGGGAACCGCAGTCCCCGCTTCGTTTTATTTTGTTGTTTTCTGTGCTTCGCAGCGCAACCGCAGCTGCTCCGCGGTGATGGCATAACTGCCGTCCGCCCAGCGGTTCGCAGGGCGCTCCTCTGGCAACGAAGCATTCCGCTGACGAAGAATTGCATCGGCCACTGTATCCAGAAGACGGGGATTTTTCACCAAAAGGGGACCTGTCAATTCAGAGGCAAATACATGGTTCCAGTGGAATCCCTCAGGGCCGCCTTCTGCCTCGTTGCCAAATCCCATGGCCAGAGAGGTCAACAACGGCGTTTTGACACCGGTGATATGAGCACACTTGTTCATAAAGCCAACAACCGCACCGGAGTAAAGATCGGTAACCCCATAAACATCCCCAACCATACGGTGCGGACCCTGTACCGCCACAAAGTCTGCTAATCCCATCCCATCATAGATGGTCCCGCCTGCGTCGGTGATGGTTTTTCCCAGCAGCTCCATAGCGGTTCCGGCGAACAGCATCGCGGTGCCGCGTTCCGCCGCGGCCTTCACCGCATCGCTGCAGCGCATAAAATCTGCCAGCGCTGCTTTCTGCGCACGCTCCGTGCCGGCCCCCATAAAAAGGAAGTCCGCTCCAGCCAAATCAATCTCCTGGCCGGGAAGCACGGATTCCACTACCACAGTGTTTCCGAGTTCCTCCAAATACCGCTTCAAAACGGAGAGATTGGCGTAACTGCCGTACAGGCTCATCAGATCGGGATAGAAATGGATGAATCGAAATTCCATCGCCTTACGCCTCCTTTTTCACACCCGGCAGGGTCAGCAGCTTGTCCCGATCTGAAAAACAGGTGACCACATACAGATCCTCCCTGCCGGCCAGGGCTTGCTCTGCACCGTCCTGCAAACGGGCGGCAGTCTTCGGAATGCTTGGCTGCACTTCCAGTTTTTCCTCCGGAATGCCGGTAAAGGAAAACCGCTCTGCCAAGTCATTGCAGTACTGTCCGGCCAACAAAATCTTTTTGACGTGTGGGACATTCAATTGGTCAAAATCAATGTCCCACAGCCAGCTGGTCTCACTGGTGAAGTACTTGCGGCTCACGGCGTCCACAATGACCAACACCACGCAATCGGATCTGGTGGAGGCAATATAACGCAAGTTGGTGTCGTAGGCAATGCTGTTTTCGTGCTTGGAGGTCAGCAGCACGCCATGGTGATTTCCCAGGATAAACTTCTGCATCCGCCCATTTTTCAGAATATAGTTGTTGATAACACCGGCAATGGTGTCCTGAGCGATACCTACCCGGCGGCAGGCCGCATAGGCAGCCAGAATGTTATAGACATTGTAAATGCTGCGGAAAGCCAGCTGAATGGTGACGGTGCCATCGATGGTCAGAGAGCCCCGCTCCAGATCCAGGCTGGTGGCAGTATAGTCCGTTTTTGGTTTGCAGTGGCTGCACTTGGTGCACCGGTAGGCGCCGATGTGATTATAGTGGACATAGTCATACTCCATGGGGGCATGGCAAACAGGGCAATAAGCACCGTCATGATACACGCCGGTGGGAGCATCCGTATCCGTGCTGCAGCGGTCCAAACCGAACCACTGTACCCGCTCATGGCCGTCTGCAAAGCAGCTGGACAGGGGATCGTCCGCGTTGAGGATAAGCTCTGTCTCCGGAGCGATAGCGGGGAGAATGGCATCGTATACCCACTCTGGATGACCGTTCCGGGTCATCTGGTCCCGATACAGATTGGTAATGACAAACTCCGTGGGGTGGAAAAACTGGAAACTGTGCGCGGCATACCGCTCATCAGACTCAATCAGCAGCACATCTGCGTTGACCCGGCCGCCAAAGGTGGCGTGTGTTAGCACCATCGTGGTGACGCCTTCAATCTGGTTGGCGCCCTCCTCGTTGTAAACCACTGTTTTGCCGCCCGCCCGGAGAATCGCAGCTATCATTTCCACAGTGGAGGTCTTTCCGTTGCTGCCGGTGACGGCAATGACATGCTGGGGAAGCTCCACCTGCCGCAAAATATCCGGACAGATCTTCAGGGCAAATTTTCCGGGCATGGAACTGCCCTTGCCCACCAGCTTTCCAACTGCCCGGCCCATTTTGCACACCAGGATGGCGAGAAATTTCCTCATTTCTCCAGCATCTCCTTTTCCTCCGGCTCCGGAAAATCACGAAACTCCGCAATGGCACGAACCGGCGCGCCGTCGGCATCTTCAAATTTCAGCGGAAGGGCGAAGAACATGATGTCCCGCCGACCTACCAGCTTTTTCAGGCACAGGTTTTCCACGATGACGAGGCCGCCGTTCAGCAGAACGTGATGAGCGGTAAACCCTGCATCGGACAGCGCGTCCACGCTGATGGCGTCAGTCCCCACGCCTTTGAGTCCACAGCACACCAGATACTGGGCGGCTTCCGCATCCAAAATGGGAAAGGGGTCATCCAAAAAGGCAGGCGTATCCCACTTTTTCTCCCAGCCTGTATAGAAAAGCGCGAAGTCGGCGGAGCGAAGATAGCCGTTTTGCTCCCGCAGAAAATCAGCGGTGATGACACTGCCGGGAGCCAAGTGGGAAACGTTAATCACAGCGGCCCGTCCGCAGAATTGGGAGGCGGGCAGCTGATCCAAGCCAAAGCCATCCGGCAGAATATGCCGGGGAGCATCCATGTGGGTTCCTGTGTGAGATCCAACCTGCAACAGTGTTTCCCGGGCGCCGTCCCGGGTGATGGAGCGCGTGACGGAGAAGGAGGGGGCGGGAGTGCCGGGATAGACGAAAGTTTCCGGCGTAATGGTGTGTGTCAGATCAATAATCATGGAAAGCTTCCTTCCTTTGCAGTATAGACAGTTTTTCTCTCTCAAATACCGGGGACAGAGGCTGCGGCCGCCTGTCCCGAAAATCCAACAAATCAAAAAGCTGCGGAACGTCCTGCCGCTGAAATCTATCGGAGGACGCGTTCCCGGACAAAAAACGGCTATTTTTCCAGATGGATCATCAAAGCCGCAATGTCTGCCGGGCTGACGCCGGAGATGCGGGAGGCCTGTCCCAGATCCAGAGGGCGCACAGCATCCAGCTTCTCCCGGGCTTCCAGCCGCAGGCCCTGGATGCCGCTGTAGTCCAGATCGGGTGGGAGTTTATGGGATTCCATCTTCTGAAAATCCGCCACCTGCTTCTGCTGCCGCTGGATATATCCCTCGTACTTGACGGAGATCTCCACCTGCTCTGCCACATCTTCCGGCAGGCTTGGACGGGTGGGGTCAAAGGGAGCCAGCTCCCCATAATGGAGCTGAGGCCGCCGCAGCAGGGAAATCAGGGGACAACCGTCAGTGACATCCGCTGTCTCTTTTTCCGCCAGAAAGGCGGAGAGGGCGGGAGAGGGAGAAGCGCCCGTATGGGTCAGACGGTAGATCTCCCGCCGGACAGCCTCGTATTTGTCCTCCACTGCCCGCAGCCGCTCCGCAGATACCAGACCAATTTCGTGGCCCTTCCGGGTCAGCCGCGCATCGGCGTTGTCCTGTCGCAGCAAGAGGCGGTATTCACTGCGGGATGTCATAATGCGGTAAGGCTCGTTGGTGCCCTTGGTCACCAGATCGTCAACCAGAGTGCCGATATAGCTCTCGCTGCGGGAGAGAACGAAATCATCCTGCCCCCGCAGTTTGCGAACGGCGTTCACGCCCGCAACAAAGCCCTGCACCGCTGCCTCCTCGTACCCGGAGGAGCCGTTGAACTGACCGGCACCGTATAACCCGGAAACTGCCTTTGTCTCCAGAGTGGGCTTCAGGGCCAGGGGATCGATACAATCATACTCGATGGCATAGGCGGGGCGGGTCATCTCCGCATGGGTGAGCCCCGGGACACTGTGGAGCATCCGTACCTGCACCTCCTCCGGCATGGAGGAGGAGAAACCCTGAATGTACAACTCTTCTGTATTCAGCCCCATGGGCTCTACAAACAGCTGATGGCGGAGCTTGTCCGGAAAGCGGACGATTTTGGTTTCAAAAGAAGGGCAGTACCGGGGGCCGATGCCCTCGATAACTCCGGAGTAAATGGGAGAGCGGTCCAGATTCTCCTGCACAATCCGCCGGGTTTCCTCCGTAGTCCACGTGAGCCAGCAGACGGCCCGGTTTTCCGGCGGAGACTGGGTGGAGTAAGAGAAGGGAACAGGCAGTTCATCTCCAGGCTGCAGCTCCATGGCGCCGAAGTCCACACTGCGGGCGTTTACCCGGGGCGGCGTGCCGGTTTTAAAGCGCCGCAGAGGCAGTCCCAGGCGGAGCAGGGACTCCGTCAGCCGCCGCGCCGGGTGCATCCCGTCGGGGCCGGAGTCCTCCACACACTCACCGATGATGGTGCGGCCGGCCAGATACGTGCCGGTGGCGATGATGACGGCCCGTACATCGAATACCGCGCCGGTGGTCAAAACCACCTGGGAGACCGCGCCGCCCTCCGCCCGAACCTCTACCACCTCACCCTGACGGACGGTCAGGCGTTCCTGCTGTTCCAGGGTATGCTTCATCCGCTCCTGGTACTTCCGGCGGTCCGCCTGGGCCCGGAGGGACCAGACCGCAGGTCCCTTGCCCTTGTTCAGAAGACGGTACTGGATGCAGCACGCATCGGCGGCCCGTGCCATCTCGCCGCCCAAGGCGTCCAGCTCCCGGACCAGGTGGCCCTTGCCGGTGCCGCCGATGGCGGGGTTACAGGGCATATTGCCCACTGCGTCCAGGTTGATGGTAAAGACAATGGTCTCCATCCCCAGCCGGGCGGCGGCCAGCGCTGCCTCAATCCCGGCATGGCCGGCGCCAATCACGGCGACGTCAAATTGTCCGGCGTGAAACTCGGTCATGAAAAAATCCTTTCAGTAGGTGACAGATTGGATCTCAGTGCGGCCCATCAGTCAATCCACGGAGACATCATAGAAATCAGCGATTCGCAGCAGAATGCCATACCGAAGGAAGCGCCCGCCTTAAAGTCTGCTTGGCAGCACATCCGTCGGAAGCATGCCGAACGAATTTGAGATTATCCTTTTTGCAGAGTCACTACCGCAATCTCCGGCCGGTTGAACACACGGATCAGCGGCCCGGAATTGCCCAGCCCACGGGTGACGAACAGGGCGGATCCGTTCTTTTCATACAGCCCCGCGGTGTAGGAGGGAAAGAACGTCCGGTCAGTGGACAGCAGCCCATCGGTAAAGGGCAGGCGAACAATGCCGCCGTGGCCGTGTCCGGATACCACCAAATCCGCGCCCAGCAGGCTGTACTGGCTTTCAAAATGGTCGTTGCGGTGGGCCAGCAGAATCCAGAAGGGATCGCCCCAGGATGCATAGAGCTCAGAGGCCAGCTCCTCCGGCGTTTTTTGATCGGCATAGCCGTTGGGGTCGTCGATGCCGGCCAGCACAATGGAATCTCCGTTCCGCTCCAGCGCTACAAACTGGTTGGAGAGCACAGTTACGCCATGGGCCGCAAGGGTTTCCTTCAATGCCGGTACGCCGCCGATGGCCCACTCGTGATTGCCTGTGACATAGTAGGTTGGGGCAATGGCGGAGAGTCCGTTCGCAATTGACGCCGGGTATCCGGCCGCAGGGCCCCGATAGCGGTCTTCCAAATCCCCGAGATAGAAGATATAGTCCGGCTGCTCTGCCTCTACGGCAGAAAAAAGATCCTCATGATTCTCACCGAACTCCGCACCGTGCAGATCGCTGAGAACGGCGATGCGGCATCCGTCAAAACCAATGGGGAGCGAGGCAAAGGATGGGGTGAACCGGGTGACTTGCAGTGTGCGGTTATCCCACCAGAGGAAGCCGCCAATCAAAAAAGCAGCCAACAACAAAAAGCAGGCCGTCCGGCAAGGACGGCGTTTCCGCGGACGCTTTGCCATGATCCAGGGACCTCCTCCGCAAAATGAGAAATCAGGAATCCAACATGTACGTGTCCCTGAACTGTATCAAATGAATACACCTTAGTATAGCATAGAAGCGCACGGCTTTGCGAGAGAAAAAATGTACAAAGAACCATCGGAAAAAGAAGCAGATTCGCAGGCTTTCCGTGCGTTTTTCACAGGCCTTTTACAAATTTTTGAAACCTTGAAGAGAGCTCTTACGCGGAATTGACATATTGAATAAAAAAGCGTGTTAATTTTATGTAAATTATACAATTTTGATCTTGCAAAATAAAGAGAACCCTGCTATGATAAAAATACAATAAAAGGAAAGGAGGGATGCAGAATGATGCTGAGAAAATTTGTATTCGATGACGTGGATGACTTGATTTTTACGGACGACACTTGGACCCGGAGCGAGCGGTAAAAATGTAGAAAAAGAAGGCCACGCCGGCGGGCGTGGATTTTTTTCTGCTTAACAGGTTGGATCCCGCGCCGCCTTCCGGCTGCGGCTGACAGGACGAAAGATTTCTGTAGTCAGCGGCCGGCACTTGTGATGTATTTCCGGACGGCGGTCCGGTTTTTAATAAACGAAGCCCCGGATATGGAGATACCGCCCAATCATTTTGGACGGTATTTTTTTGCAGAAGGCCTGAAAAGACTGGAAATTATATGGATTTTCTGTAGAAAGGTGGTATAATAAAAACAGAAGAAATCTGCGTGCTGAGAGAAATTGTGTTTTCCAAAAAGGAGAGGGAATGATGAAAAAGAGGAGCGTGCTGTTTTTGCTGTTGGCATTGCTGCTCCTTCCTACAGGGTGTGGGCTACAGCCCGCCGCGGATGGGAACGCGGCAGAACAACGCATACCCACGGAACAAAATACATCTGCGGCGGGAGAGCCGGTATCTGAGGGAACGATACTGGCAGCCTCCCGGACAGAGGCTATGGCCCGGACATTGACAGAGGAGGAGATCCTTTCCGCATATGACCGCGCAGTTGCAGCATATGAGTGGTTTGACCTGACACCATTGCCTACCACAGGCGAGACCCGGAGCGTGAACGGAAGGCTTTATTATCGGGTGGATTATCCCGGACTGGAAAATGTGGAGGATCTCCGGGTATATCTGCGGGGGCTGTTTTCAGAGGAAGTGGTGGAACGCCTTCTGGATGTGAATGGAGAACATCCTCCCTATTTGGATATAGACGGGGGGCTGTATGGATTTTTAAGAGGCAGGGAAAGGGATCCGTACGTAGGAGAAGTCCGTACGGAAGTAGAGCAGGACAGCAATACCGCTTATTTTGTCACAGTGGCAGTGGACTTGCTGGACAATGACCGGATTACTGTCACAGGAATGGAGAGCTATGTGTTTTCCTATGAACAGGTGGACGGAAGATGGGTGTTCACAAATTTTCAGCTGCCGGATTGAAGGCAGAAAACACAGAAAAGATCGTTGCCCCGGGCCGTATGGCCCGGGGTGATTTTAAAAAAACAAACAAACACAGAAATAGACCGGGAAAAGGCTCTGCCAAAAGGGACAAAAAAAGATGGAGTTCATGATGAATTTTTGTTAAAACGTAAAAATAAGAACGCTTACGTATGAAATTACCTAAGATTTTCTTGCAAAATCAGGCGTCTGTGCTAGAATAAATAGGCACTGTGAAACACAATATTACGAGGAGTGGAAAAAACATGGAAAACCTGTTCTGGATCGGGTTCCTCGGCGCAATTGTGGCTGGACTGTTTGCGGTTATGCAGGCAAAAAAGGTCATGAGTTATTCCGAGGGCACAGAAAAGATGCAGAAAATTGCGGCATCCATTCGGGAGGGCGCAAATGCGTACCTGAAACACCAGTACACCACGGTAGCGAAAGTATTCGTCGTGGTGTTCCTTGTTCTTCTGGCAATGGCGTTTGCCACAAACGGAACGATGCTCTCTAAGTTCACCCCCTTTGCCTTTGTCACCGGCGGCATCTGGTCGATGCTGGCTGGCTTCATCGGCATGAAGATCGCGACGAACTCCAATGCCCGGACGGCACAGGCCGCCTCTGAAAGCCTGAATAAGGGCCTGCGGGTGGCGTTCTCCTCCGGCAGCGTGATGGGCTTTACCGTGGTGGGCCTGGGCATGCTGGACATTACCCTGTGGTTCTTCATCCTGCGCTATGGTTTCGGCATCAATGATCCTGTCCAACTGGGCAACATCATGGTCATGAACGGCATGGGCGCTTCCTTCATGGCCCTATTTGCCCGTGTGGGCGGCGGTATCTATACCAAGGCCGCTGACGTGGGCGCAGACCTGGTGGGCAAGGTGGAAGCCGGCATTCCCGAGGATGATCCCCGGAACCCCGCCACCATCGCCGATAACGTGGGCGACAACGTGGGCGACGTGGCCGGCATGGGCGCCGACCTGTATGAGTCCTACGTGGGCTCCATTCTGGCCACCTTTGCGCTGGGCGCTGTGGGCGGATACGGCTGGAACGGCATGCTGCTGCCTGTGGCGCTGGCCGTGTGCGGCATCATCTGCTCCATCATTGGCTCCTTCTTGGTGAAGACCAAGGAAAACGCCACCCAGCAGTCCCTGCTGAAGAGCCTGCGGACCGGCACCTATACGGCAGCCGTTCTCTCTGCTGTTCTGGCTGCGCCTCTGACCTACTACATTCTGGGCAGCTGGGGCGTGTATATTGCCATTCTCTGCGGCCTGATCGGCGGCTGCGCCATCGGCTATTTCACTGAGTACTACACTTCTGATACCTACAAGCCCACTCAGGATCTGGCGGCTGCCTCTGAGACTGGATCCGCCACCATTATCATCGGCGGCATTTCCCTGGGCCTCAAGTCCACCTTGACCTCCATTCTGATTGTGGCTGCGGCGGTTCTGGTCAGCTACTTTGCGGCGGGCGGCTCCACCGTGATTGTGGACGAGGCCGGTGCCTTCACCGCCGCCTTCAACCAGGGCCTGTACGGCATTGGTATTGCCGGCGTGGGCATGCTGTCCACCCTGGGCATCACCCTGGCTACTGACGCCTATGGCCCCGTGGCCGACAATGCCGGCGGCATTGCCGAGATGAGCGGCCTGCCTGAGACCGTCCGGGAGCGCACGGATGCTCTGGATTCCCTGGGCAACACCACTGCTGCCACCGGCAAGGGCTTTGCCATCGGCTCCGCTTCTCTGACTGCTCTGGCATTGCTGGTGTCCTACGTCAACATTGTTCAGGAAAACACCACCGAAACTCTGAACTTCACCCTGACCAGCCCGACGGTTCTGGTGGGTATGTTCATCGGTGCCATGCTGACTTTCGTATTCTCTGCCTTTACGATGAGCGCAGTACAGACGGCTGCCCAGTCCATCGTGGTGGAGGTTCGCCGTCAGTTCCGTGAGATTGCAGGGATCATGGACTATAAGGCGGATCCCGACTATGCAGCCTGCGTGGCCCTGTGCACGAAGGGTGCGCTTCGCGAAATGGTTGCTCCCGCATTGCTGGCCATCATTGTACCCATTGCCACAGGCCTCATCCTCGGACCTACCGGTGTGGTGGGCCTGCTGGGCGGCGTATCCGTCACCGGCTTTGCTATGGCTGTGTTCATGTCCAACGCCGGCGGCGCTTGGGACAACGCTAAGAAGTATATCGAGGGCGGCCATCACGGCGGCAAGGGTTCCGAGTGCCATAAGGCCGCTGTCGTGGGCGATACCGTGGGCGATCCCTTCAAGGATACCTCCGGCCCTTCCCTGAACATTCTGATCAAGCTGTGCTCCACGGTTTCCATCGTGTTCTCTGGTCTGATTCTGGCGTTCAACCTGATGAACGTACTGTAAAAAAGCACAGCCGTGCTGACAGTGTGTATCCAAACAAGATAGACAAGCGGCGGCAGGACACAAAGTGTCCTGCCGCTGTTCTTTGCTACAGGTGGAGGCAGCATTTCCAAGTGAAACAGCGGCTTTTGGCAGGGAGCATATTTGTCGTACCGGAGGTTCCTTTTTTAAATGAAATGATACCGGGTTCTCCGGCATTTCCCACAGAAAATCATTTGAAAAATTGGCCGCCCTGTCGTGCAGCGTAGTTTTCTTCCCTTGCTTGACAGGGTAATCGTTTGCCGATATAATGAATCCGTAAAAGCACCAAATCCCAGGGAAAAACAGGACAAACTTGAAACCCGCATGATCAAACTGATAAAAGGAGATCAATTTCTATGAAACAGATTCTTGAGATCGTCGATGTCATCGGCCGCGAGATCCTGGACAGCCGCGGCAATCCCACCGTGGAGGTGGAGGTCTATCTGGAGGACGGCACCATGGGCCGTGCTGCTGTACCCTCCGGTGCATCTACCGGTATCTATGAGGCCTGCGAGCTCCGGGACGGAGACAAGGGCCGCTATCTGGGCAAGGGCGTGACCCAGGCTGTGCAGAACGTCAATACAGAAATTGCGGAGTGCTTGATCGGCATGAACGTTCTGGATCAAACCTCCATCGATAAGGCCATGATAGAGCTGGACGGCACGCCCAATAAATCCCGCTTGGGCGCCAATGCCATCTTGGGCGCTTCTCTGGCCTGCGCGAAGGCAGCTGCGGAGTCTCTCGGCACCTCTCTGTACAACTATATCGGCGGTGTCAACGCCAAAATGCTGCCTGTTCCCATGATGAACATTCTCAACGGCGGCGCTCACGCCACCAACAATGTGGAGATTCAGGAGTTCATGATTATGCCGGTTTCCGCACCGACCTTCCGGGAGGCTCTGCGCCGCTGCGCGGAGGTATTCCATACCCTGAAGACCGTGCTGAAGGAAAACGGCACACCTGCGGCCGGCGTGGGAGACGAAGGTGGCTACGCGCCCAACCTGGGCAAGGATGAGGATGCCCTGAAAGTGATTGTCCAGGCCATTGAGAAGGCCGGCTATCAGCCCGGCGCGGACTTCAAAATTGCCATTGACGCCGCCTCCTCCGAATGGTGGGACGAGGATCAGAAGTGCTATATCCAGCCCAAATCCGGCACCAAGCTGACGGCGCAGCAGCTGGTGGAGATGTGGAAACAGTTTGCCGACACCTATCCCATCATCTCTCTGGAAGACGGCATGGCCGAAACCGATTGGGAGGGCTGGGCCATGCTGACCGAGGCCATCGGCAGCCGTGTCCAGCTTGTGGGTGACGATCTGTTTGTCACCAATGTGGAGCGCCTGTCCACCGGTATTGAGAAAAAGGTGGCAAACGCCATTTTGATTAAGGTCAACCAGATTGGCACACTGACCGAGACCCTGGATGCCATCCAGATGGCCAACCGGGCCGGTTACACCGCCATTGTTTCCCATCGCTCCGGTGAGACGGAGGATGCCACCATCGCGGACATTGCTGTGGCCCTCAACGCCGGCCAGATTAAGACCGGTGCACCCAGCCGCACCGACCGGGTGGCCAAGTACAACCAGCTGCTCCGCATTGAAGAGGAGCTGGGCGACATTGCCGAATATCCCGGGATGAAGGCCTTCTTCAACCTGCGGTAAGACACAAAGCCCTGCGATCATAATAGCGGAGGTCCCCTCTTTAGGAGGGGCCTCCGCTTTGCTTTTCCACAGGAACGGCATCCGGAAAAAGGGCGCCTGATACGCATCAGGCGCCCTGTGTGCTATGGCAGATAATTCAGTGGATTCTTGGCCACGCCGTTGTAACGGACCTCAAAATGGCAGTGATTGCCGGTAGAGTTGCCCGTAGAACCCATTTTGGCAATCTGCTGGCCCTTGTAAACATGCTGCCCAACGGATACCAACAGACTGCTGTTGTGGCCGTAATAGGTAACATAGCCGTTGCCATGGTTGATCTGAACCAAATAACCGTAGCCGCTCATCCAGCCTGCATAGGCTACGGTGCCGCCATCGGCAGCATAAATGGGTGTGCCATACCGCCCGGCGATATCAATGCCCTTGTGATTGGTGGATCCAACGCCGCCGGGGGACTTCCGCCCACCGAAACGGGAGGTAATGCGGCCAGTGGCCGGCCAGCGGAAGGTACCGGTGGGAAGCCAGGTGGGCCGTTCCTTGGTGCCCTGCAGCCGCTGCTCTGTGACGGGATCCCGCAGTGTAACGGAGGAGAGGACGGTGCGCTCTACTTCCTCGCCGTTGACATATGTGACATTGGCCACTACGTCGGCAGCACCGTAGACACCGGCGGAGGTCACCTTATAATCGCCCTTATACAGGTTTGCAGAATTGGTATATTCAATATCAAAGGGAACATCGTCCACATATCGCTCCCGCTGCACCACCGTCATGGTCAGATAGGGGACAGAGGCGGAAAGTGTCAACACTTCGCCAATCTGAAGCTTATCGATGTTATAGCCCGGGTTCAAAGCCAACAGTTCCTTGGAAGAGAGGCCGTGCTCCTCTGCAATTTCAGACCAGGTATCGCCCTTGACCACGGTGTAGGTAACCTCGGCGGTTTTGGTGCTGTACAGTGTTTCCGCCAGATAACCCAAATTCATAATCTCGGAACTGGGCACATATTCCTGCTTAATCTGGACGTCCTCGGCAAAAGAACAGGAAATGGTGTTCTCATTGGTGGCTGCATCCTGCAGCTGCTGAAGCAGTTCATCCAAGGCACCTTCATAGGGGGTAGCCCCGATTCGCTCTCCATCAATATAAAGGCAGTATGCAGGAGTTACCAATCCGATTTCCTCAGACAGATCCTCTTCAAACACTTCGCTGTCTACGACATCCTGGCGGCGCAGAAGCCCGGAGGAATACTGCAGAAGAGAGTCATCAATCGTATAGGTTTCTCCCAAAGTACGGGTGGTAATGTCCTCCAGCCTTGCCCGGGCTTCCTCGGCGTCCGCTTGGGAAGAAACTGCGGCAATGACCTCGCCATCATACCGCACAGTGGTGCCTAAGGTGTAAAAGGAGAAGAACAAGGCGATGGCCGCAATGGCCCCACCTGCGCCCAGGAAAACCGCAGGATGCACCCGATGCTGTTCCACCTGTGCCCGCAAGCGGGCAATCTGCTTCATAGTCTGTTTCCGATAGCCCCAGGTCCGCTCCCGCAGACGGCTCCCCAGCATGGGAAGCATGCTCCAGGCAAACAGCAGGAACTGAATGGGAAACCGTTCGGATTCAGGGAAATTTTTAGCCCGTTTTTCCCGGACAATATGGCGCCAGCGGCGGCGGACCCGCTTGGCCTTGGACACCAGTGTGTGGTAAAGGCTGATAAGGGGGCTGGTGTCACCGTCCGCCTCCTGCCACCGCTGCGCGGCGCGGCGCATCTTCCGAAGGGCGCTATCCGGCTCAGCGTTGTCATGGGAGGGAGAGATATCCTCCGCCCAGGCGTCAATTGCCGGCTTGGCTGCCTCCCTGACGGGGCGCACGGTCTCCCTGCGCCGGACAGAACGGGCGGCATCGTCCGATCCGGCAGCAGGCATGTCCTGCACCGGCATGTCCCGGTGGGGCGTCCGAATGCGGGCATTGGTGGTTCGGTCTCCAGCGGCAGGGGAACGGCGATGCAGTTCCTCCGGGCTTTTTGCCAAACGTTTACCGCCCTTTTGCGGTTTCCTGACAGCGTTGTTTACTTTTTTCTGCTCATCAATCATACGGTCTCCTGCGTTATCGATATTGATAGATTCCGGAGCAATTGGCCTTATCGCCAAAAGAACGTCTCTGGCAGAAAGGACAACCAAAAAGTTACAATTTGTTACCGTTTTATGATACATGCTTTTTCGGAATCCGTCAAGCCCTCTTTCCATGAAAAAAAGAGGCTATAAATAGGCGTTCCCCTATTTTACACCACAGTATCTAGCCTTAACTTAGGCATTTTACACATTTGACAGAAGAAATGGTGAAAAAAGCGTGAATTTTGGCGCGATATTTTTGCTTTTTCAATTGACCCCACCGTCCAGTTGTGTATAATAGATATGGTATATTTTAATCCCCAGTTTGCAATTTGGAGGAATTGAAAGATGTTTGAGTTTCTGATTAAAAAGCTGAAGGCACATCCCCGAAAGATTGTCTTCACCGAGGGTACGGATCCCCGCATTTTGGAGGCCTCTGCCCGGCTGCTGTCCGGTACCTTCCTGACACCTGTTCTGGTAGGAAATCCGGAGGAGGTGCAGGCGGCTGCTGAAGATATTGGGTTCAATATCCGTGGCGCTGAGATCATTGATCCTGAGAACTTTCCCGAGATGGAGAAGATGGTCGCCACATTGGTGGAACTGCGCAAGGGCAAGATGACGGAGGAACAGTGCCGCACCTACCTGAAGCAGGGCAACTACTTTGGCACCATGCTCGTGAAGATGGGTTATGCGGACGCGCTGCTGGGCGGTGCTACATACTCCACCGCCGATACGGTTCGTCCGGCGCTGCAGATTGTCAAGACCAAACCGGGCAACAAGATTGTCTCCTCCTGCTTCATCCTGGTCCGTCCCTCCGCCACCGGCGACCGTGAGGTTCTGGCAATGGGTGACTGTGCCATCAACATCAAGCCCACCGAGGACGAGCTGGTAGAGATTGGCCGTGAGACGGCAGCCACTGCGAAGGTGTTCGGCATCGATCCCAAGGTTGCCTATTTGAGTTACTCTACGCTGGGATCCGGCAAGGGTGAGGATGTAGATAAAATGCGCAATGCTTGCGCCAAGCTGAAGGCGTTGGAGCCTGAACTGGACATTGATGGTGAGCTGCAGTTCGACGCTGCCGTCTCTCCCCGCGTGGCCCACACCAAGTGCCCTGATTCCAAGGTGGCCGGCCATGCCAACACCTTTATCTTCCCGGACATCAACGCCGGCAATATTGGCTACAAGATTGCACAGCGTCTGGGTTCCTTCGATGCTTACGGTCCGATTCTGCAGGGCCAGAACGCCCCCATCAACGACCTCTCCCGCGGCTGCAACGCTCAGGAGGTCTACTCCATGGCCATCATCACCGCTGGCCTGTGCGAGGACTGATCGTTTTATCCAATTCCAAAACGAGGACGCCGACGGCGTCCTCGTTTTTTTAGCTGCGGTCGTCCGGAGCGGAGACATTGCATGCGGAGAGGGCGCGTGCTACACTGTGAAAAGAATTGCGAGAGGCGGAAACGCTGCCTCTGCCAACTTTTGAGGGGAAGAGGGCAAATCATGTACGACTATTTGATCCGGAATGCCCGGCTGCTGGACGGAACCGGCGCCCCGGAGACAAGGGGAGATCTGGCGGTTGCCGGCGGGAAAATTGTAGCGCTGGGTATGCTGGGAGATACAGAGGCCACCCGGGTTATAGACGCCGCAGGCCGATATCTGATACCGGGCTTTATCGATATCCACCGCCACGGCGATGCCGCTTTGTTCCGTCCTGGCTATGGCTGGGCAGAGCTGGCCCAGGGACTCACGACCGTTATCAACGGCAACTGCGGCCTGTCCCTGGCCCCGGTCGAAGGAGCTTACCAAGAGGCGATTCTGCGGTATCTGGCACCGATTGTTGGGGAATTACCGGAGGGAGAGGTATTTCCCACCATGGAAGACTATTTCCGGCAGGTAAAGACGGTGCCGCTGCCGTTGAATGTGGGGATGCTGGCTGGTATGGGAACCTTGCGGGCCAATGCGGCGGGTTTTCAGGACAGATCGCTGTCAGCGGATCAGCTTCGAAAGCTGCATGCCCTGCTGGAGAAGACGCTTGCAGACGGTGTACTGGGCGTTTCTCTTGGCCTGGGCTACGCGCCAGAGTGCTTTTATACGACGGAAGAACTGCTGAGGGCCTTGACACCGCTCCAGGATTCCGGTGTGGTGATCTCTGTTCATATGCGCCAGGAGGGAGACGGCGTGGTGGAGGCCCTTCAGGAGATGCTGGCCGTTGCCGCAGCACTGCGGACACCGGTGGAGATCAGCCATCTGAAGGGGATTGGCCGCCGGAACTGGCGGCGGGCAGTTCCGGAGATGCTGACCATGATCCGGCAGGCCCGGGAGAGTGGCCTGGATGTGTCCTGTGATGTATATCCCTATCCGGCGGGATCTACACAGCTGATTCACGTGCTGCCGCCGGAGTTCCAGGCCGGCGGGCAGAAGGCACTGACGGAAGCCCTCCGGACCCCGGAGAAGCGGCGGGCGATACGCCGCCGGATGGAGATGGGGAGTGACTTTGAAAATATCTCCCTGCTGGTGGGGTTTGAACAGATTTTGGCCACGTCCCTGACCTGCCCGGAAAACAGGTGCTTTGAAGGGCAATCCATCGCGGAAATCGCCGCCGCCCGGGGGCAGGATCCGTATGACGCGCTGTTCGATCTTCTGGCGGCGGAGCGCTGTGCCCCCTCCATGATTGATTTCATCGCGGCGGAGGAGGACATCGCGGAAATTCTGCAATCGCCTTTTACCAGCCTCATTTCCGATGCCACCTACCCCGGAGGACGCTTACATCCCCGCGTATACGGCAGCGTGGCCCGCCTGCTGGAGACCTACGTGGGAAAGCGGGAAATTCTGACGCTGCCCGAGGCCGTCCGCAAGGTGACCCGCCAGCCCGCAGACCGGTATGGCCTGACCGGCAAGGGACGGCTGGCCGTGGGGGCGGATGCGGATCTGTGCCTGTTCCATCTGGAAAATGTCCATGAGCGCGCTACCTGGCAGGAGCCGGAGCAGCTGGCGGAGGGAATGGACTGGGTGTTTGTCAACGGGGTGCCTGCCATTGATGAAGGCCGCTTTACAGGGAAGGCGTCGGGTCGGGCTGTGATTGGATAGGAAGCTGAAGCGCCGCTTCTGTCTGGAAGGGATGAAGAAGGGGTGACGCTTTTAACAATCGTACGATTGGTACGCTGGGCGATGTGACCGTTTTGGCCGGCCAGTCGTTATACAGGCAGAAGGAGGTGTTCGCCCATGCCAACGGCCGAGGAGACGTTCAGCCGGGTATACGAGGCCTATGGACCGGCGCTGTACCGGTTTTGCCTGCTGCAGATGAAGCATCCTGCCGATGCGGAGGATGTCCTGCAGGAGGTGTTCATCAAGCGGCTGTATCAATCGCCGGAATTTGACTCGCCGGAGCATGAGCGGCGCTGGCTGTTCCGGGTGGCGGTGAATCAGTGCCGGGACGAATGGAAGCGGCACCGGCGCCGGGATCTGCCGCTGGATACGGCAGAGCTGGTTGTGTTGCCGCCGGAGGAGCGGGAGGTGCTGGAGACGGTGATGGCGCTGCCGGAGAAGCTGCGGACGGTGATCCACCTCCACTATTACGAGGGCTATGCGGTCCGGGAGATCGCGCAGCTGCTGGGGGTGACGGTTTCCACCGTCAAGATGCGGATGAAGCGGGGGCGGGACGCCCTGCGGGAGAGACTGGAGGATGCGGGATGAGAGACTATTGTTCTGCCATGGACCGCTGCGGCCCGGATTCCGGGCTGGAGGAACGCCTGCGAAGGAGGGTGCTGGCGGCGGGCGGGGAACCGGCGCGGCACTGCCGGGTCTACCGCCCCCGGAGCTTTGGGCGGAAGCTGCTGCTGGCAGCGGTGATTGCGGCGGTGCTGACGGCCTCTGTGGGCGCCGCACTGACGCAGGTGCCGTGGGACACCATTTTTGCGGAGCGGTTCGGACTGGAGGCCGCGGCCTCTGAGACAGCCGCCCGGGCCTTTCAGGAGGTGAATGTCACCTCCGTCTGCGGCGACGTGACGCTGACGGTGCGGCAGGCGGTGGGGGATGACAAGACCATCTATCTGATTCTGGATCTGCAGCTGCCCCAGGACGTGGACACAGGGAAAATCCAGGCGGTCATGGAATCAGAGGAGCCTTCCGTCTGGATGGATACTCCGCGGGTTCGGCCTTATGCTACAGATGAGGTAACTTGGGCGGATATTCAGGACCTGACGTATGAGGAGGCGGAAGCGCTGCTGTACGGCAGCCGGTTTCCTGCGAGCGGGTATAGCGGCAGCGTCAGCGAGATGGCCTTTGACCAGGATACCAAAATCATGACCTATCTGATTTCCATGACGCTGGAGATGAAAGACCGGAGTCTGACCGACGGCCCCATGACGTTGCTGGTAGACAGCCCGGCCCTGTATCAAAATGGCGCGGTGACGCCGCTGTCCGGCCATCCGGCCATTCTCACCTTTCAGCCGGACTATATCCAGCAGGCCCGCTTTTACCAGCTGCGGGACGGGGAGGGCAGGCTGAAGTATGAGATTACCCTCTCTCCCTTTGCCCTGTCGGCAAAGAGCTATTTCGGGGACTATACGTCTATCGGGGAATTTGCAAAGGACGTGGTATTGGTATACCGGGACGGCTCTGAGAAGCTCCCGGCCAAGGATCTGGGCTGGGGCGGGGGCGGCAGCCGCCCCACGGACAGCGAGGTGTTCACCACCCTCAGCTTCAGCTGCCGCTTCCATGAGATTCTGGATCTGGACGAGGTGCGTGCCATCCGGGCCGGAGACTGTGAGATCTCCATCGAGGATTGGACGGCGTGATTCTGCGAAGGGGCCGCCGCGGAGCCGGGCGGCTTTCCCGAGGGAGCGGGCGGCAGTTCCTATCAAAAGAATAAAGAAGCGCCCCGGCAGATGATCTGCCGGGGCGCTTCTTTGCGGCGGGAGAGCGCGGGTCAGTTGCCGCACTCGATGGAAATTTGGTTGAACATGGTGAGGATGTCCTCCATGGAGGTGTTCTTCTTTTCTTCACCGGCCCGGTCCAGCACCACATGACCGCGGTTCATCATGAGAATCCGGTCACCATATTCCACGGCGTAGCGCAGGTTATGGGTCACCATCATGGCGGTGAGCCGCTTTTCCCGGATGACCTTGTCGGTGAGCTGCATGATGATCTCCGCAGTTTTGGGATCCAGCGCGGCGGTGTGCTCATCCAGAATCAAAAACTGAAGCGGCGTCATGGTGGCCATCAGCAGCGCCACAGCCTGCCGTTGGCC
The DNA here is from genome assembly GCF_900115635.1 of Oscillibacter sp. PC13. Lineage (GTDB taxonomy): Bacteria > Bacillota > Clostridia > Oscillospirales > Oscillospiraceae > Oscillibacter. The sequence continues at coordinate 128,244 of NZ_FOXE01000008.1, forward strand.
GCCGGAGAGCGCCCCCATTTTGACGTCCAGCTTATCCTCCAGTCCCAGCCCCAGAGACTGAAGCTGGTCCCGGTAAAAATCAATGCGTGCGCGGTTGACGCCCCGGCTCAGGCCAAAGGCCTTGCCCTTGTTGTCCGCCAGAGACAGGTTCTCCAGCATGGTCAGGTTGGGGGAGGTACCAGCCGCCGGGTTCTGATACACCCGGCCCATGGTGGCATATCGCTGGTAATCTTTCAATTTGGAGATGCTTTTGCCGCCCACCAGCACGTCGCCGCCCTCAATGGGAATGGAGCCGCAGATAATGTTCAGCAGGGAGGTTTTCCCGCTGCCGTTGCTGCCTACGATGGCCACAAACTGGCCCTTCTCCACGGTCAGGGAAAAGCGGTCGAACAGGCACTGCTCCGTAATGGTGCCGGGGTTGTAAACTTTGGTAATGTCCCGTACCTCAAGCATGGATGATCTCCTCTCCCTTCTGGCCGGATACCACCAGCACCAGCAAAAACAGTACGGCGGTGATGAGCTTCATCATGTTGGCGGGAAGTCCCAGACTCAGCGCTGCCTGAATGCAGGCCTTGTACAGGAAGCTGCCCACAATGACCGCGGTGGTTCCCTGGGGGGAGCCCAGCCACCGCAGGGGATGGAAGCCCCGCAATCCCCGGGCCATACCCGTGCCGGTGTAAAAGTTCATCAGCGAGATGCCGATGATGACAGCCGCCAGCCCGTACACCAGCTGGCCGGTGCCCATGGTGGCAGAAAAGCTCCGCTGCTCGTGACAGACAATACAGCCTGCCAGTGCCACCAGGGCATTGGAGAGAACCAGTCCTTGAATCTTGACGCTGCCCTTGTCCTTGGCCAGGGAGGTCACCAGGGTGGCGTTGTCGCCCACGGCCCGCAGCAGCAGGCCGGACTTGGTTTTAAAATAGGTGTCCAGCACCAGCTTTACCACAATCACCAACAGCAAGGACACCACAAGCTTTCTCCACAGAAGGCTCATGCCACCCAGAACCGCCACAGTAGGCGCGGCGGTAAAAATGGTATCCACTGCCCGCTCCACCGTCAGGTTGGAGCCGTTGACGATGACCAGGTTGATGGAAAACAGGGCCGTCATCGTGATGATGCCCGCCAGCAGATTCCGGACTCTCAGCCGCACATGGATGAAGCCAGTGACAAAACCAGCCAGGGCTCCCACGGCCAGGGAAATGGGGAGTGTCAAATAGGGATTCACACCCTTTACCAGCAAAATGGCGGTAACGGCCGCCCCAAGGGGGAAGGTGCCGTCCACCCCCAGATCGGGGAAGTCCAGAATGGAATAGGTGATATAGACGCCGAAGGAAATCAGGGCGTAAATCAGGCCCTGGGTCAGCGTGCTGATCAGCAGGTCTGCCATGGCGGACCCTCCTTTTTTGTGATTAGCGAATGGTATTGCGCAGCGTGCCGATTTCAGAAATCGAGCATTCCACCGTGTCGCCGGGGTTTAAAAACTTGGGGGGATCAAAGCCGAGTCCCACGCCAGCGGGAGTCCCGGTGGCGATGATGGTGCCGGGCAGGAGCGTCATGCCGGCGGTCAGCTCCGCCAGCGCCTCGGCAATGGTGGTAATCAGCAGAGAGGTATTGGAGCTTTGCCGCAGTTCGCCGTTGACACGGGCGGAGATGTCCAGCGCCGGAGGATAGGCGATCTCATCCGCTGTAACAATGCAGGGGCCCATGGGCGTAAAGCCGTCCAGGCTCTTTCCGAAGTACCACTGCTTATGGCCGGTCTGCAAATCCCGCGCGGAGACATCATTGATGACGGTATAGCCGAAGATATAATCGGCGGCTTCCTCCGGCTTTACATGCTTCGCAGCCCTGCCAATAATAACGCCCAGCTCCACCTCGTAATCCAGCCGCGTGACCAGACCGGCGTGGCTGTCGATATCGCCCTCCGGCGCCACGGCCTCGTTCACCCGCTTAGAGAAATACACTGCCACGTGCTTCTCTTTTTCAAATGCCTCCCCGTTATATTGGGCGGCCTCCCTGGCATGATCCAGATAGTTCATGCCAAGGCAGACAACGTCCTGCCGGGGACGGGGGATGGGGGCCAGAAGCGTCACTTCCGACAAGGGGATAGACGCGCCGCTGCGCTTTGCCGCTTCAGCGGCGGAGCGCAGATCGGAGAGCGCGGCGGTTTCAATAAGGGTATTCATATCAGGATAGGAAAGCGGCAGCACAGAGGTGCCGTCTTTCGAGAGGGCTCCCACAAAGGATGCTTCTCCCCGGGAGTATGTGATTAATTTCATGAAACGTCGCTCCTTATAATGAAGATTGAATTTAGGCTGCAGAAGATTCGATGGCCTTATCCGCAATATCGGAGGGAAGTGTAATCCCCATGGTGTCCAGAGCCTCCGAATTCACATAGATACCGTACTCGGAAATGGTCTCGTAAGGAAGCTCCTCGCAGGTGGCCTCACCCTTCAAAACTTTGGCGGCCATCAGACCGGTCTGAATACCCAGCTGCACATAGTCAATGCCGGCGGAGGCCACGCAGCCCAGCTTCACCTGCTCCACCTCAGATCCGTAGATGGGAATCCCCGCCTCGTTGGTTTTTTCCAGGATGGCGGAGAGGACGCCCACCACATTGTTGTCCGTCAGGTTGGAAATGCAGGCCACCTTGTGGGAGATCAGGGTATCAGCAGCCTGGGTAACCTCTGCCTGGGCGGTGACGCCGATGGCATCAATGGTAAAGCCGTAATCGCCGCCCTTCTCCCGATACTCTTCAATGGCAGAAACGGAGTTCGGTTCGCTGGTGGTGTAGATAATGCCGATGGTCTTGGCCTCCGGCTGCAGCTGTCGGATCAAATCCAACTGGGCTTCTACCGGCAGCTTGTCGCTGGTACCGGTGATGTTGCCGGAGTCCAGCTTGGCCTCCACCGGGTCGGTGATGGCAGTGAAGATGACAGGAATGTTCTTGTCTTCGGCCGCGGCATAGCAGGCGGTGGCTGATGGAGTTGCGATGGCAACCATCAAATCCACATCCGCAGCGGAGAAGTTCTGGCCGATCTGGACAGCTACGTTGTCATCAAAGCCTGCGTTCTCGGAGAGCACCTCCAAGTTATCGCCTTCCACAATGCCTGCCTGGGCCAGCCCCTGAAGGAAGCCCTCCCGGCAGTTGTCCAGGGAGGCGTGTTGGCCATACTGGCTGATGCCGATCTTGTAAACAGCGGCTTCCGGCTCCGAAGAGCCGTCAGAACCGGGGGCGGGGGATTCGCTGCTGCCGCAGGCGGCCAGAGACAGGGACATGGTCAGCGCCACCAGGGCGCAGGTAAATTTCTGAATAGCTTTCATGACGATTTCTCCAATCTTTATCTTCAAAATAATAGTAAAGGGAATTTTGGATAGGCCGTAAACCTCACAGGCCCCGCCATCGTTTTGCGTTTATCATAAGCATCTCCAATCCTAACTCAAAAAAGCAACAAAAAAAGTCCCGTCCCAATATGGGACAAGACTTTCATCCTGCGGTACCACCCAAGTTGGCGCATAGCGCCCGCTCGTTCCGCGTACGTTCATACGCGCCGCCCTGATAACGGGTGCGGTACCCGTCGGCCGCTACTGAAGCTCCCGCTTGTTCGCGCCGCCCTCACAAGTCCATTCGCCGGAAAGTTCTCTGCTGTGATCCCACCATCCACAGCTCTCTGAAAGGTGACCTGACCGGATACTCCTCTTGCTCACAGGTTTGCTTTGATTGTTTTGCATTATACGCAGGGGATGGGCAGAAGTCAATTGTCAATTTGCACAAATTCAAGACAAGACGGGCGGAGGGACGGTCTTGCGGGTGCCACCAAGGCGAGTGGGCCGTTCCGCCAGGGCTGCTGACTCAAAAAGCCGGGGCGGATATAATCCGCCCCGGCTGAGAAAGTACGCATGGACCTGCGAATCAGGAGAGCAGCAGCTTGTCGTCGGCCTCATCAGATCCGCTGACCTTGCTGAACAGGGCCAGCAGATCGGGAACGGTCAGCTTCTTCTTCTCCTCCCCTGCCACGTCAATGACGATTTTGCCGTCGTACATCATGATCAGGCGGTTGCCGTGGGCAATGGCGTCTTTCATGTTATGGGTGACCATCAGGGTAGTCAGATGGTTCTCTGCCACAATTTGATCGGACAGGGCCAGAACCTTGGCCGCGGTCTTGGGATCCAAGGCGGCCGTATGCTCGTCCAAAAGCAGCAGCTTTGGCTGTTTCAAGGATGCCATCAGCAGCGTCAATGCCTGCCGCTGGCCGCCGGACAACAGGCCCACCTTGCTGGTAAGGCGGTTCTCCAGCCCCAGATCCAGGTTCCGGAGCAGTTCCATATAGTCTGCCCGCTCCGTCCGGGTAATGCCCCAGCCCAAGCCGCGCCTTTGGCCGCGACGGGCCGCCAGAGCGAGATTTTCCTCGATCTGCATGGTGGGAGCAGTACCCATCATGGGATCCTGGAATACGCGGCCAATGAATTTGGCACGCTTGTATTCCGGCAGACGGGTTACATCTGTGCCGTCGATGGTGATGGACCCCTCGTCTACGGACCAAACGCCGGCTACGGCATTGAGCATCGTGGATTTACCGGCACCGTTGCCGCCGATGACAGTGACGAAATCCCCATCCTTCAGCGTCAGATTCAAACCCCGAAGAGCCTGCTTTTCATTGACGGTGCCTGCATTAAAGGTTTTCCAGATGTTTTTCAGCTCAAGCATTGCGGCCAGCCTCCTCTCCTGCTGCTGCGGAAGATCCCGCTCCATCGGCAGCTTCGGGCAGATGTTTCACATGGACATGGGTATACTTCCCCTTCCAGTAGGGAACCGCCAGGAAAATGGCCACAATGGCGGCAGACAAAATTTTCAGCATGTCAGAGTCCACCTTCAGCCACAGCACCACCTGCATCACCATGTAATAAATAATGGCGCCGAACACCACCCCCAGCATCTTCAGAGCAAAGTTGCGGAAGATGCGGGAGAACACCACCTCGCCGATGATGACGGCGGCCAGACCGATGACGATGGCTCCGCGGCCGCTGTTGATATCGATAAAGCCCTGATACTGGGCCAGCAGGCCGGAGGACAGGGCCACCAGACCGTTGGAGAGCATTAGCCCCAGCACTTTATTGAAGTCCACATTGATTCCTTGGGCCCGGCTCATATTGGGGTTGGCGCCCGTGGCCCGGATGGCACAGCCCAGCTCTGTGCCGAAAAACCAGTATAAAATAAGAATGATCACGACACAGAAAACGGCACCCCAGAAAATGGGGCTTTTATACCAGGGATAGCTGCCGTCAAAGAGATAGCGGGAGGAAACCACCAAATTGTAATTATCCACGCTGATGGGCTGATTGGAGCGGCCCGATCCGGTTCCCCAACCCATAATCTTCAAATTGATGGAATACAGGGCCAACTGGGTCAAAATACCGGCCAAAAGGGCCTGGATACCCATGGCGGTATGCAGCAGGCCGGTGACAAGGCCCGCGGCCATGCCAGCCAGAAATGCACACAGCAGCGCCACGGGGACACTGTGCCCGTTGATGATCATCATAACACACACGGCACCGCCGGTACACATGGTGCCGTCTACCGTCAGGTCCGCAATGTCCAGAATTTTGTAGGTCAGATAGACGCCGATGGCCATCACACCCCAGATCAGGCCCTGTGCCACTCCGCCCGGCAAGCTGCTGATCAGCTTTGCGAAGTCTAACATGATTGTTTCCCTCCAAATACATATAGTTAAGAGCATACAGATATCAACAGTTTAACAGAAAACCGCGGGAAAGGAAAGCCCTTTCCCGCGGTTTTTGGAGTCTTTTTGGAGAAAAAACGGGTCAATCAGCCGATGGCCTCGTAGCCTTCGGGAATTGTGATGTTCAAAGCTTCAGCCAGAGTGGGATTGTACTTCTTGGTGAACTGGGGGGCATATTCCACGGGCATGGCGGAGATATCCTCGCCATCTCGCAGAATGCGGACTGCCATCTTGCCGGTGGCAACGCCCAGATCATAGTAGCTGATGGAAAGCGTAGCCACGCCGCAGCCGGCGCAGATGCCCTCCTCACCAGCCACAATGGGAACGCCGGCAGGCTGTGCGACGTTGTTGATGGCTTCAGTGTTGGAGGCAGCGGTGTTGTCGGTGGGGATATAGAGCACGTCGCTGGCGTCGCAGGCGGCTTTGGTGACAGAGGTGACGTCATTGGAATCCACAAAGCTGTACAGCGTGCAGGTATAGCCCTCTTCTTCCAGGTATCCCTTCACGGTGTCCACCTGATACTGGCTGTTGGCCTCGGCGGAGCAATACAGCAGACCCACGGTCTTGGCATCGGGGAACAGTTCCTTGACCATGGCGGCCTGCTGATCCAGGGGGGCCAGGTCGGAAGTGCCGGAAACGTTGCCGCCAACCGTGCCGGTGAAGCCGTCAATGCCGAGCGCCACACCGTATTCGGTCACAGAGGTGCCCAGAACGGGAATCGTGCCGGTGGCGGCCTTGGCGGCCTGCAGAGCGGGCGTGGCGTTGGCGAGGATCAAGTCTACGCCCTCGGTTACAAATTGGCCGCAGATGGTGGAGCAGTTGGCGGAATCACCGGAGGCGTTCTGCTCGCTGAAAGTGACATTTTCCTCACCAAGGGCTTCCACAACAGCGTCTTTAAAGCCTTGGGTAGCCGCATCCAGCGCGTCGTGCTGGACCAGCTGGCAGATACCAATGGTATAGGTTTGCGCATCAGGTTCACTGTTTCCGGCATCGCCGGATTCTGCGGGAGGGGTGGTTTCACCGCTGCTGCCGCAGGCTGCCAAGGACAGCGCCATCAGAGTGGCCAGCGTCAGTGCAAGCAACTTCTTTTTCATCGTTTCAATCTCCTTTTCATGATAAATGGACTGCAAGAACATCCTATAAAAAGCGGCCCTGTCCGAAAACAGAGCCGCTTTCCATACCAAGGGTCAGCGTCTTTGAGATGGACAGTTTGACTGCTTTTGCGCATACACATAACGGCCCGCGAGGCGGACCTGACTAAAGTAATAAAAGGAGTTGGATGCGGTATGTAAGGGAAGAAAACTGCTATAACGCATGACAAAACTCCTTTCCGCTGCAAAACAGCTTAAATTTACTTTTCCAACATACAGCTTTAAAGAGATAAAGTCAACCGTCATTTTTTACAAAATCAAAAGCTTTTTTTTCACAAACACGATGCCGCTCCGCAAAAGGCACCGGAAACAGTTGGCACCGGGGGCTTCCTGCCTCCTGACAAAATGCGTAAAGGCACCGAGGAGAGAAAAAACCGGCGTTGACAATTTTCGGAGCGGGTGCTATATTATGAAAGTATTTTGAAAACGCTTTGGGCAGCGGTTTGCGGCTTTTGCCGCAGCGCGACAATCGAACAAACGGCGACACCGCGGATCGCAGCTGAAAGTCTTTTAACTGGTAAGGGACTTTTAGCCGCAAAATGGTCCGGCGGTGCTTTTTTATTTTGATAAAATACATGGAATTTGTCCATCTTGTGTGTGCAAATTCAAATTTCAGCAAAAAATGCTGTGGAGGAAAGGTAAGGTGAGAGCAATGTCAACCAAATTCGTATTCGTCACCGGAGGTGTGGTGTCCGGCTTGGGCAAGGGCATCTGCGCGGCATCCCTGGGCAGGCTTTTAAAACAGAGGGGACTGCGGGTGCGCAACCAGAAATTTGATCCGTATATCAATGTGGATCCCGGCACGATGAGCCCTTATCAGCACGGAGAGGTTTTTGTCACGGATGACGGTGCGGAAACAGATTTGGATCTGGGACATTATGAGCGGTTCGTGGATGAGAATCTCTCCGGCAACAGCTCCATTTCCTCCGGCAAAATTTATTGGTCCGTATTAAACCGGGAGCGCCGCGGAGACTATCTGGGCGCCACGGTTCAGATCATTCCTCACATCACCAATGAGATTAAGAGTCGGGTGTATGCCATGGCCAACGAGGATGTGGATGTGGTCATCACGGAAATCGGCGGTACGGTGGGAGATATCGAATCCCAGCCCTTTCTGGAGGCCATTCGCCAGGTGTACGCCGAGCGGCCGCGGGGAGATGTGATGTTCATTCATGTGCCGCTGATTGTTCAAATTCCAGGCAGCGGAGAGCTGAAGAGCAAGCCGACCCAGCACTCGGTGAAGGAGCTGTTGAGCCTGGGAATTCAGCCGGATGTACTGGTGTGCCGGTGCGACGTGCCCATTACAGATGACGTCAAAAAGAAAATCTCCCTCTTCTGCAATGTAGAGCCGGATTGCGTCATTCAGAATACTACGGCAGAAACGCTTTATGAAGTCCCTTTGCTGATGGCGAAGGAGGGCTTGGATGAGGTGGTTTGCCGCAAGCTGGGGCTTATCACCCACCAGCCGGACTTGCGGGAGTGGAGTGCCATGGTTCGCCGGGAGAAGAACGCCCATAAACGGGTGAAAATTGCACTGGTGGGTAAATATACACAGCTCCACGACGCCTATCTTTCTGTGGTGGAGTCGTTGAATCATGCAGGAACGGCCAATGATGCCATTGTGGAAATTCAGTGGGTGGACTCTGAGTCTCTGACGGAGAAGAATGTAAGGGACACCCTGACAGGCTGCGCCGGTATTCTGGTGCCCGGCGGCTTCGGTGACCGGGGCATCGAGGGGATGATTCTGGCGGCGCAGTATGCCAGAGAAAATGGCGTTCCTTATTTTGGGATCTGCCTTGGAATGCAGATGGCGGTGATTGAGTTTGCCCGCCACATCGTGGGTTTTGCGGATGCCAATTCCTCTGAATTTTCTGAGACCAGCCAGCACCCGGTCATTGCCCTGATGCCGGATCAGGTGAATGTCACCGATAAGGGCGGCACCATGCGCCTGGGCAAATATCCGTGTGTACTGCTTGACGGAACCCGAAGCAGAGAGTTGTACGGCACACCGGAGATCTCTGAGCGCCACCGCCACCGTTTTGAATTCAATAATGACTATCGGGAAGAATTGCAGGCCCGGGGCATGGTGCTGGCAGGTCTGTCGCCCAACGGACGCCTGGTGGAAATCGTAGAGATTCCGGATCACCCTTGGTTTGTGGGCGCCCAGTTCCATCCGGAGTTCAAGAGCCGTCCTGACCGCCCGCATCCGTTGTTTTACGGCTTTGTGAAGGCGTCGGTGGAAAAAATGGAGACTGCGAAATAAGAACCAAGGGCGGCTTTTGCCGAAGAAAAACCATCATAAGCCCGCCGGGTAACCGGGGGAGAAGGGGTGTTTGTTTGAACCATTTTCAGAAAATTGCCGGACAGCTGGAGGCACATCACTTGGACGCCATGCTGTTAACCGGAGAGGCAAACCGCTTTTATGCCTCTGGATTCCATTCGGCCGGTACGGACGGCGTGGCCCTGGTAACCCACCGGAAATCCTATTATTTTACTGATTCCCGCTATACGGAGGCTGCCGGCCGCCATGTGCAGGGCGCTGAAATCCGGGAGACTGGTCCTGGCCGCGGCTATGCGGTGCTGCTGTCTGAGGCGATACAGGAACACGGCATCCGCCGTCTTGGATTTGAAGATGCCTATATGGCAGTCCGGGATCACGCGGCCTATGAAAAAGCACTGAAATGTGAACTGGTTCCTGCTACAGATCTGCTGTGGGCTCTGCGGTGCGTCAAGGACAAGGAGGAGCTGGACGCCATGGTGGCCGCCCAGCGGATTGCGGAAAAGGCACTGGAGCAGATTCTGGAGGAGATTCGGCCGGGGGTAACAGAGAAAGAGATTGCAGCTAGGCTGCAGTATCTGATGCTGCACTTTGGGGCGGAGAATATGTCCTTTGACCCAATTGTGGTCTCGGGACCTAACGGGAGCCTTCCCCACGGTGTTCCCGGGGATCGGGTGATTCAAGGCGGGGAATTTGTCACCATGGACTTTGGCTGCATTTGTCGCGGTTATTGCTCCGATATGACCCGCACAGTGGCGGTGGGCTTTGCCACGGAAGAGATGCAAAGGATTTACCAGATTGTCCTGGCGGCCCAAAAGGCAGGGATTGCGGCAGCCAGAGCCGGTGTCAGTGGGAAAGAGGTGGACGCGGCGGCCCGATCCATTATTTCTGCCGCCGGATACGGCGGCTATTTCGGCCACAGCTTTGGCCACGGTGTGGGGGTGGAGATTCATGAGGCTCCCAACGCCTCTCCCATGAATGACAAAGCGCTGCCGGAGGGAGCGGTGATTTCCGCCGAGCCCGGAATTTATCTGCCCGGGAAGCTGGGGGTTCGCATTGAGGACGTGATTTTACTGACCGGAGATGGCTGTAAAAATCTCACGAAGGCTCCAAAAGAACTTATCATTCTTTAAAACAAGAGAGGAGTGGCCCAACCCGCTCCTCTCTTGTTTTATCCCTTTTCGATGGCCTTTGCAACCACGGACAGGGCTTGGGCGGCAGTGTCATCGAACAGATGGGTATAGATATTACTGGTGACGGCAATGGAGCTGTGCCCCAGGGTCCGTGAGATGTCGTACATAGGAACGCCTTGGCTGTTGGCCACAGAGGCAAAGCTGTGCCGCAGGCCATGGAGGGTAATATGGGGCAGCCCACAGCGCCGCACCACTGCAAGCAGATCTCGTGTCAGCTGATCCGGCATGGGGGGCGTTCCATCCTCACGCAGCACGACCCAGTCCTCTGGGCTGCTGTGAGGGCGGAGGTGCTTGGCCCGGCGCAAAACCGCCAATAGATCCTGCAGCCCGGCAATGCCGAGTCGGCGTACAGAAGTGCGGGTCTTAGGAGACTTCAGTACCACCCGGCCGCCGACTTCTGTACGGACTTCCTGGACGGAGAGAACACCTTGATCCAGATCCACGTGCTCCCAGCGCAGGCCGCAGATTTCGCTGCGGCGGAGGCCCAGGTAAGCCGCCAGCTTCACCGGAAGCTCCAACATGGTTCCGGCGACTGCGGAAAAAAGCTGCTGCAGCTGTGCGGGAGCATAAAAAGTATATCGGGTTTCCTGTAGCTTGGGCGCGATGACCCGATCCATAGGGCTGCGTTCCAAAACCTCCAGCCGGACCGCCAAGCCCAGTGCGGTGGTCAGCAGAACGTAGTGCTTTCGGACTGTATTGGGGGAAAGACCCTGGTCCATCTGCTGGTGCAGATATGTCTGGACCCGCAGGGGGGTTACCTCTGAAAGGGGCAAGCTTCCCAAAGCGGGGATCACATGGCAGCGGGCAATATTCCGATAGCTGTATAGGGTGCTCTCTGCCCGGTCTCTGGCTACCACTTCCTCCAGCCAATAGTTGATCCATTGCTCCAGTGTATAGGAAGGGGCCAGCTTCGGCACAGATGTCTCCTGTTCTTCCAACGCAGCCAGGGCCTCTGGCCAGCTGTTGTAGGTGCAGGTGCGGCGTCTGCCGTCTCGGTGGAAAGAGACGTAATACAGTCGCCGGTCACTGTCATAGGAAAGATTTTTTCGGATGGTTTTTCTGGGCATGGCGAGATTCCTCTCTCTTTTTACAGACTTTTGCACCAATATAGCATGCCCGGCAGAAATTGCAGGATTCTGAAAAAAGGACTTACATATTCATGTGAAAATATGGTAAACTGCTAATACAGCGTGCAGTCCCGGCAGACGTAAGTCCAGTTGTGCCGGAACTGCGCTTTTTTGAACGTATCGGCGTGTGGAAGGGAATAGGAGGAAACCCATGTTTCAGCCAGGAGAATTGGTGGTTTACGGCAGTACGGGCGTGTGCCGGGTGGAGGAAGTGGCGCAGCCGGATGTAACGGGTGCGGACCGGAAAAGGCTCTATTACCGGCTTAAACCGCTCCAACAGGACGGCGTTATATACACGCCGGTGGAAAACAATGGAAAGGTGCCGATTCGCCCGGTGATTACAGAGACAGAGGCTGAGAAGCTGATCGATCTGATTCCAAACATCCGGGCAGAGGCATACCACGGCACCACCCTGCAGGCCCTGGCCCAGCATTACCAGAATGCAGTACGCACTCATGACTGCCGGGATCTTTTGGAGCTTCTGCGATCCATTTACGTGAAGCGCCAGCAGGCAGAGGCGCAGAACCGGCGTCTGGGGATGGTGGACGAGCGTTTTATGAAGCAGGCGGAGCGCCTGCTGTACGGGGAGCTCTCTGCGGCACTTGGAATTCCGGAGGAAGAAGTGGAGCCCTATATTGCTCAGCGGATAGAGCGGGGCCGCAAGGCAGGGAGCGCCGGGAAAAAAGCGTGTGAATAAAAGCAGCCGCCTTCCGGCGGCTGCTTTTTGGCGCGGGGGAATGTCAGGAGTCTAACAAAATGTAACCCCGGGAGGTAAGAGCCTTGGAGATCTCTTCAATATGATCTGCGTTGCGGGTCTCCAGGACCATGGAGACAATGCAGGCGCCCACGTCAGAGTGCTTATCCTCCCGGGCGTGGTTGATACTGAGAATGTTAGCGCCGCTGTCGGCAATAATCTGCAGCATCTGCAGAAGACTGCCGGGCTTATCCACCACCTTTGTGGTCAGCTCCACCAGACGGCCATCCTTGGAAAGACCCTTGGTGATAATACGGGAGAGGGTGGTCACATCCACATTGCCGCCGGATACTACGCACACGGTTTTGCGCATTTCCGTGTGAACCTTGCCGAACATGCAGGCTGCCACCGGCGTGGCGCCTGCGCCTTCCGCCACTGTTTTCTGCCCCTCCATCAGCGCCAGAATGGCAGAGGCAATCTCGTCCTCACTGACAGTGACAATTTCGTCCACATATTGCTGGCACAGAGCAAATGTCAAATCACCGGGCTTTTTCACAGCAATGCCATCTGCAATTGTGGCCACGCTCCGCAGCTCGGTGGGGCCGCCGGCATGGCGGGAGAGATACATAGAGGCCGCCCCGGCTGCCTGCACGCCCACAATTTTACAGGAGGGCTTTAGCTGCTTAACAGCAAAGGCAATACCGCTGATGAGACCGCCTCCTCCAATGGGGACCACAATCTGATCCACATCGGGGAGCTGCTTCAAAATTTCCAGGCCGATGGTGCCCTGTCCGGCGATGACCAGCGGGTCGTTAAAGGGATGGGCAAAGGTGTAGCCGTGTTCTGCAGTCAACCGCTCTGCCTCCCGGGCCGCATCATCGTATACGCCGGGAACCAGAACAACCTCGGCGCCGTATCCCCGGGTGGCTTCCACCTTGCTGATGGGAGCGCCGGCGGGCATGCAGATAATGGACTTGATACCAAGCTTGCTGGCGGACAGGGCAATGCCTTGCGCGTGGTTTCCGGCAGAGCAGGCAATGACGCCCAGCGAGGCCTCCTCCGGAGAAAGGGAGCGGATTTTATTATAGGCGCCGCGAAGCTTAAAGGCACCGGTGAGCTGCAGATTTTCTGCCTTGATGTAAATGTTCGGGCCCAGCTTGGGAGCCGGATCCAGCGGTGTCAGCCGGGCAATACCCTTCAGCGCCGTCTGGGCCTCCTGCACCATATCCAATGTCAGCATGAGAAAAAACCTCCCTGAAAAGCTACGGGGTGTGGCAAAAACATAAAATGTCCGCGTGTCAAAAACAATTTCATCTTTATTTGTGTTGTAACTATCATACAGAGAATTGCCGGAGAATGCAAGGGAGAAACACGCGCGATCTGATCAAAAAATGCCCGGATGCAGGGGAGTGCATCCGGGCATTTTAGACGAAAAGCAGTGTGGTACCGTCAGCGCCGGACCATGAGACGTTTCATCCCCTGCTCCAGCCCCTCAGCGGAAAGATCATACATATGGAACAGGTGGCCGAGCTGCCAATGGGTTTGACTCCAGTAGTCCTGACGCTGGGGCATGGTTTCCGGATTCAGCCAGATGAGATAGGGGAAATGCTTTTGAATACGAGTGAGCCACTCTAAGCCGGAGGGACCGTATTTCCCGCGGCTCCAGTCATACCGGGTCTCCCGCAGCTCATAGGGATTCATAGCGGCATCTCCCACAATAATCACTTTATAGCTGCTGTCAAAATTCTGGAGAATCCACTCTGTGGGCACGGAACTGTCCCACCGGAGGCCGGGATGGCGGTAAACCTCTGAATAAATGCAGTTGTGAAAGTAAAAGGTATGCAGTTCCTTGAAATGGTTGGATTTCGTGGCAGCCTGAAACAGCATGCTGCAAAGACCGGCGTAATAGTCCATGGATCCGCCGGAGTCAATCAGCAGCAGAACCTTCACTGCGTTCTTGCGGGGGTTCTGATAACGGATCTTCAGCGTACCTGCATTGTCGCAGGTATCCCGGATTGTGCCGTCCACGTCCAATACCTTCTCATTGCTCTCCACTTGGATGGACAGCTGGCGCAGCAGGCGGAAGGCCATCTGGAACTGGCGGGTGTCCAGGGTGTTGTCCTTCCGGAAGTCCCGGAATTTCCGCTCGCCTGCCACCAGCATGGCAGCCCGGCGCTGGCTGGTTCCGCCCACGCGGATAGAGTTGGGGTGCCAGCCCCCGTTGCCGAACACGGAACGGCCCTGCGTACCAACCCAATAATTGCCGCCGTTGTGCTCCTCCTTTTGCTCCTTCAGCCGTTCCTCCAGCATTTTCAAAAGCTCCTCCAGCTTTTCGTCCGGAAAGCCCAGGGCCTTTAGTTCTTCCAGGGTGCGGCCAAGGTCTTCGGAGGGATGATTCAGCCAATCCAGCAGCTCTGGGGGCAGCTCTCCCTGGTAGGGGACATCCTTGAAAAACTCCAGAAATGCCTGGTCAAAGCGGTCGTAGTCCGCCTCGCTTTTGACCAAAAGCGCCCGGCACAGGTGATAGAAGCCGGTGAGAGAGGAGCGGTGCAGACCCTTCTCCATTCCCTCCAGCAAAGATAGCCACTCGTTCAGGGAGACATCCAGTCCCCGTTGGCGCAGCAGATAAAAAAAGGAAACAAACATCGCAGCTTACCGAAGATTCTTCTGCAGCGTCCGCAGATCCTTATCCTTCTTCAACAGGACCCCGGCAAAGGGAATTTCTTTCTGAATCCGCTCCGGATCCACGCCGCCGGCCACCAGTGCCCGCAGCCAGTCCACCAACTCCGAGGTACTGGGCTTCTTTTCCAGATCCCGCAGCTGCCTCACCCAGTAAAAGGCTACCAGTGCCTGGGAGACGAGCTTACCGTCCAGATCACCGAAATGGACGCGGACAATCTCTGCCATCTGCGCCTGGTCAGGAAACTCGATATAGTGGAAGACGCACCGGCGTAAAAAGGCGTCCGGCAGCTCTTTTTCTGCATTGGAGGTAATGATGACAATGGGCCGCTGCTTGGCGCGGACGGTCTCTTTTGTCTCCGGGATATAGAACTCCATCTGATCCAGCTCCCAAAGAAGATCGTTGGGGAATTCCAGATCCGCCTTGTCAATTTCGTCGATCAGCAAAACCACTTGATTTTCGGATTGGAAAGCCTCGCCCAGTTTGCCCAGCTTAATGTAATGGGCAATATCATCCACACCGTGGGTGCCAAACTGGCTGTCATACAGCCGCTGCACCACATCATAGACATACAGGCCGTCCTGGGCCTTGGTGGTGGACTTCACATTCCAAATAATCAGCTGTTTGCTGAGAGCATCCGCCACTGCCTGGGCCAGCATGGTCTTTCCGGTACCGGGCTCTCCCTTAATGAGCAGGGGCTTCTGCAGGGTAATCGCAATATTGACGGCGCCCATCAACTCGTCGGAGGCTACATATTGACTGGTTCCTGTAAAAGTCGCGTTCATAAAAACACCTCGTAACTATTCTGGCGAATTTTATTGGCTGACAAAATATTATAGCACAAGGTATTTGAGTTGACTACCCCTTCTGTCCAAAAAAAGCAATGATTTTATAAATCGCAGGGGGAGGCACGTAAAGCCGGGGTGAGACTGCATTCAAGCGTGAAAAGCGGACGCGGCTGCGCCGGCATGGAGCGAAAATTTGCCTGCCCATCTTTCCTAGGGGTTGACAAGCGGCCTGTGTGCGCCTATAATGCGCTTAATTGAATCAGGATCTTCAGGGCGGGGTGCGATTCCCCACCGGTGGTAAAGCCCACGAGCCGCAAGGCAGGATTCGGTGAAATTCCGAGGCCGACAGTATAGTCTGGATGAAAGAAGATTGTGTACCGCAGGGGAGTTTTTACCTGCGCGCATGGGGCCGCTCTGGAATGGTATCATTCCGGAGCTTTTGTTTTCCATGGGCGTGGGCTATCCCGCCGGTTCATGATGCCTTGAACGATTTGTTCAAGGCATTTTTTGCTGGACGGAGGCTGAAGATGAACGATATGAAGTATATGCGTCTGGCACTGGAGCTGGCCAAACGGGGGATGGGCTGGACAAATCCCAATCCCATGGTAGGTGCTGTGCTTGTAAAGGACAGTCATATCATCGGCCAGGGCTGGCACGTCCGGTGCGGTGCCCTCCACGCGGAGCGCCATGCTCTGGCGGGCTGCACGGAGTCCCCCCGGGGCGCTACGCTGTATGTCACGTTGGAGCCCTGCTGCCATCAGGGACGGCAGCCGCCCTGCACAGAGGCCATTCTGGAGGCGGGGATTGCCCGGGTTGTAGTAGGATCGGAGGATCCAAATCCGCTGGTTGCGGGAAAGGGGATCTCGCTTCTGCGCGCCCATGGAATTGCGGTGGAAACGGGCGTGCTGAAGAAAGAGTGCGATGCGTTGAACCGGGTGTTTTTCCACTACATCCGCACCGGGCGGTCCTATGTGGTCATGAAATACGCCATGACCATGGACGGTAAGATTGCCACCCGTACCGGGGCCTCCCAGTGGATTACCGGGGAGGAGGCCCGCCAGAGAGTCCACCAGGACCGCCACCGCTATGCGGCCATCATGGCGGGGATTGGAACAGTGCTGGCAGACGATCCGCAGCTGACCTGCCGGATAGAGGGCGGCAGAACCCCCCTTCGGGTGATCTGCGACAGCCGTCTGCGAATTCCGCTGGACAGTCAAATCGTCCGGACGGCCCGGGAAGTGCCAACCATCTTGGCCGCTGTCCGGCCGGAGTCGGAGAAAAAAACGGCTCTGGAGGAGACCGGCTGCAAGGTATGGGATCTGCCGGAGCGGGGTGGCCGCGTGGAGCTGCGTGCGCTGATGAAGCGGTTGGGGGAAGAGGAAATTGACAGCGTCCTGCTGGAGGGCGGCGGGGCCCTGAACTGGGCGGCGCTGGAAAGCGGCATCGTCCAAAGGGTGCAAGCTTACATCGCGCCCAAGCTGTTCGGCGGCGCAGATGCAAAATCTCCGGTGGGAGGCCTTGGAGTGGCGGTGCCAGCCCGGGCGATGCGCTTGGAAAACACGGTAATCACCCGAGTGGGGGAGGACATTCTGCTGGAAAGTGAGGTGGATGGAAATGTTTACAGGGATTGTTGAGGAGGTTGGCACGATTCGAGCCGTCCGGCGGGGTGCGCACTCCTCGGTGCTGTCCATTGGGGCGGCGCTGGTGCTTTCCGGCCTGAAGGTAGGAGACAGCGTAGCGGTAAACGGCGTGTGCCTGACGGCCACCGGAAAGGACGAGGGTGGGTTTACCGCAGATGTGATGCATGAGACATTGAACCGATCTTCCCTGGACAGCCTGCATGCCGGCAGCCGTGTGAACCTGGAGCGGGCCATGGCCGCGGATGGCCGCTTCGGCGGGCATATCGTCTCTGGCCA
Source organism: Oscillibacter sp. PC13 (assembly GCF_900115635.1). Lineage (GTDB taxonomy): Bacteria > Bacillota > Clostridia > Oscillospirales > Oscillospiraceae > Oscillibacter. The sequence continues at coordinate 145,809 of NZ_FOXE01000008.1, forward strand.
TATTGACGGCACAGGCCGCATTGCGGCCGTCCGGGGGGATGACAATGCCCTCTGGTACACCGTGGAGGCAGCCCCTCCACTGCTGCGGTATATTGTGGAGAAGGGCTCTATCACCATCGATGGCATCAGTCTGACAGTAGCCGCCGTCACGGACACTGGCTTTTCCGTCTCTGTGATCCCCCACACGGCGGCGGTGACGATTCTCGGGCAGAAGGGGCCTGGAGAGGTTGTCAACCTAGAGACGGACATCCTTGGAAAATACGTGGAAAAGCTGTTGCGGCCCGCAGAGAACCCATCGCAGCCCGGCGGCATTTCCCTGGAATTTCTGGCAGAGAACGGATTTTGACAATATTTAAGGAGGAATTGGCATGGAACAGCAATACTGCACGGTGGAAGAGGCGCTGGAGGAACTGCGGGCGGGACGCATTCTCATCACCATCGATGACCCGGACCGGGAAAACGAGGGGGATATGCTCTGTGCGGCCCAGTTTGCCACAACGGAAAATGTCAACTTCATGGCCGTGCACGCCAAGGGCCTCATCTGCACACCCATGAGCGAGGAAGTGGCCGCCCGGCTGGGGCTGGAGCAGATGGTAAAGGTCAACACCGACAACCACTGCACGGCGTTTACCGTGTCCATCGATCATGCGGACACCACCACCGGTATTTCCGCCGAGGAGCGTGGGTACACCTGCCGCAAATGTGTGGATCCCGCTACCAGGCCGGAGGAACTGCGACGTCCGGGCCACGTCTTTCCGCTGGTGGCCCGGCGCGGTGGCGTGCTGACCCGCAGCGGCCATACGGAGGCCACGGTGGACCTGTGCCGGCTGGCGGGCCTGGCCCACTGCGGGCTGTGCTGTGAGATTATGCGGGACGACGGCACCATGATGCGGACCACAGAGCTGTTGGAAAAGGCCCGGGAGTGGGGACTGAAGGTCATCACCATCAAAGCCCTGCAGGATTACTGCCGACGCCACGACAAGCATGTGGTGCGGGAGGCCTGTGCCAAAATGCCGACCCGTTTTGGGGATTTCCAAATCTACGGCTATATCAACGATCTCACCGGGGAGCATCATGTGGCCCTGGTAAAAGGAGAGATTGGCGACGGCCGGGACGTGCTGTGCAGGGTTCACTCCGAGTGCCTGACGGGAGATGTGTTCGGCTCCCGCCGCTGTGACTGCGGCGACCAGCTGGCGGCCGCCATGCAGCAGATCGAGCGGGAAGGGCGCGGAATTTTGCTGTATATGCGTCAGGAGGGCCGCGGCATCGGCCTCGTCAACAAGCTGAAGGCCTATGCGCTGCAGGAGCAGGGGTTCGACACAGTGGACGCCAATGTAAAGCTTGGGTTTGCTCCCGACCTGCGGGAGTATTGGACCGGCGCGCAGATTCTGCGGGATCTGGGCGTCAAAACCATGCGGCTGCTTACCAATAACCCGGACAAGGTATATCAGCTGGCGGACTTCGGCCTGCAAATTGCGGAGCGGGTGCCGATTCAGATAGCCGCCACGGCGGACGATCTCTTCTATCTGCGGACAAAGCAGCAGCGCATGGGCCACATGCTGAACTACTAAGCGGAGGATTGAAAGGAAACCAATACCAAATTATCATAGAATAGCAGGAGGAAATAACCGTGAAAACATTTGAGGGAAAACTGGTATCCGATGGCGTCAAGGTGGGCATTGTGTGTGCCCGCTTCAATGAGTTCATTGTGTCCAAACTGCTCAGCGGCTGCGAGGACACGCTGCTGCGGCACAATGTCCGGTCGGACGACATCTCCGTGGCCTGGGTCCCCGGCGCCTTTGAGATTCCGCTGATTGTATCTAAGCTGGCAAAGAGCGGGAAATATGACGCCGTCATTGCGCTGGGCGCCGTGATCCGGGGCAGCACCAGCCATTACGACTACGTGTGCAGTGAGGTGTCCAAGGGCGTTGCCCATGTGGCGCTGAACAGTGAGATTCCGGTGATGTTCGGCGTACTCACCACAGATACCATCGAGCAGGCCATCGAACGGGCCGGTACCAAGGCAGGCAACAAGGGCGCCGAGTGCGCCCAAGGGGCGATTGAAATGGTGAACCTTATCCGCGCGCTGGAAGCATGAGCTGACGAGTACGGGAGGCTTTCGGAAAAGCGGATAAACGGTAGAGTTCTGCTGCTGGACAAAAATGAAAATGCAGCGTAAGCGGAAAGTTTCAGAGAAAGCTCTGCGAAGAAAGCCTGAAGTCATATGACTTCAGGCTTTCTTGCAAAATGGTGCGTCCGGGCCGCCCGCGTAAAAAATTGAAAACTGCCGTATAGTTTTTCCGTATGTCATGTGTTAATATGGATAAAATAGGAATTCGGGCCATTTGCAGGGGGCAGTTATGGGGTATAATCCGTTTTATAATATTGAAAATCCACAGCTGATGGGCTATGAGTATGCTTGGATTCGCTTTATCAAACATAATGAGATCAATCATGCCATCATCTCTAAAGATATCGCAAATTCCTGGCGACGATGCCATAATGGGGGGCTCTCTTTTGATACCGCCTCCGAAAAAGCGGCAAAAAGCGAAAAAGGCGATTTTATCACAGAATTTCTTGTGGGAAACGGCGGCAGCATCATCAAGGATATCTTCAAAAATCTCGACAGTGATTGTTTTTATGGAATTATTACCGATCGGGAGGGAAAAAAACTATTTGGCCTTGGAAATGAATCCGATGCGTTTTCAGGGAGATTGAAGGAAATCAGTGAGATTCCGAGCTTTGCCGAGGAAAAAGTTGGAACGAACTGCTTTTCCGTTGTAGCAGAGATCAAAAAACCTTATAGTGTAGCCGGTGCCCAGCATTATTTTGAGTTTTTCCATCGCTTTGCAGGCTATGCGGCCCCTATTTTTAACATTGACAATGAAATAATTGGAATGGTTGGCTTTTACACCATGGCAGAACAAATGGATGATTATATCATTTCCTTTGTGGTGGCGGTGGAACGGGCCATCGAGAACAGTTTGAAATGGCTGAACAGCCGGGAAATTGTGGAAAAGCAGCGGGAGGAAAAGCAGTATATTCTGGACACGGTTTCCGACGGAGTGGCCTATGTGGATGTGGACGGTAAAATCGTGCACGGAAACCGCAAGCTATTTGAGCTTTTCGGCGTGAAGAGCGAGAGTGTTGTCGGTGGAGACATCTCCAATTTAAGTACCACACCGCCGGTTGATGAACTCAAAAAATATCCTTTCAGCTCGATCTATTCCAGCTGCGATAATAAGATCAGCATTGTCAACAGCCGGGGAGAGAGTCGGCAGAGCTTTTTGAACAAATATAAAATTATGGAATACGGCTCCCAGGAAAATAACGAGGTCTGGGTCTTTACCGTCTATTCCGATATTAAAAAGCTGGCAAAGAAGCTCTCGGCAGGAAATACCAGCAGATTCACCTTTGACGATATCAAGAGCAACTCCAAAGCCATGAAAATCGTGATTGAGCTGGCAAAGAAAGCGTCGTCCTTTGAGGCTGGAACCATCATAGAGGGTGACAGCGGCACCGGCAAGGAAATGCTGGCCCAGGCGATCCACAGCTACGGACCGAGAAAGGACGGGCCGTTTATTGCCGTGGACTGCGGCGCTTTGCCAAGCGGACTTTTGGAAAGCGAACTTTTCGGATATGAGGAGGGCGCGTTCACCGGGGCAAAACGGGGCGGAAAAAAGGGCAGGTTTGAATTGGCCAACAAGGGCGTTTTGTTTTTGGACGAAATCACCAATATGCCCTATGATGTGCAGGCGAAGCTGTTAAGAGCCCTGCAGGAGCGAAAGATTGTTCCGATTGGCGGGGCTGAGCCTGTGAGCCTTGACGTTCAGGTAATTGCGGCCACCAACAAGGACATTGTGGCAGAGATTGAACAGGGAAATTTCAGAAGGGATCTCTTCTACCGGCTGAACTTAATCCATATCAAGATTCCCTCTTTGACAGAGCGGGAAAATGACCTGCAATTGTTTTTAAAGTACTTCATGCACAAGTATAATCCAAAGGGAGATATGCGCCTTTCCAAAGAGGCTGTCGATATCTTGAGCAGCTATGAATGGCCCGGGAATGTGCGGCAGCTGGAAAACGTTATTGAGAGAATGGTGATTATTTCAAACGCCAAGACCATAGGGCGGGAGAGCATCCCGGACGAAATCCTGCGAAGTGTTTCATCACAGGAAAAAATCAATGAGTTTGACCTGGAGGAAAAGACGTTGAATGACATATGCTCCTTTTACGTTAAAAAGACTGCGGAAAAATACGGCGGGAACATCAAAAAAGCTGCAGAGGTTTTGGGTATCAGCAGAGTGACGGTATACAAATACCTGAACGGCGGGCACAAAAGCTGACAAAGTGAAGGGGCTGCCATGAATACGTGCGGAAATGAGAAGGTCTATGACCTGGTGATACGGGACGGAACGGTTATAGACGTTGTAAACGAATGCCTGATCCAAGCAAATATTGGAATTGAAGGCGAGAAAATAGGGGCAATTACCAAAGAGACAATCCAGGGAACCCATTATATAGATGCCAAGGGATTGATGATCTCTCCCGGATTCATTGATTTCCACTCCCATGTGGATGGCAAGGCCTATGCGGCAGAATGCCTTGTCCGGCAGGGCGGGACCACCACGCTCGGCGGGGAGCGGAACTTAAATGGGAAAATTATCAAGGAAATCGCAGAAGAGGGATTTATTATCAATCACGGCTTTTTTGTCTCGCAGCCTTTTGTGCTGCGGGATGCCGCCGGGGTAAAGAGTACCTATGCAAGCGCCAGTGACAAAGAAATCGGCGTGATGGCAGAGCTGGCAGGGAAATTCATGGAGTTCGGGGCGTGCGGCATCTGCTTTCCCCTGGAGCTGATTCCGGGTGTTTCTCAAAAGGAATTCATTGAAATTTCAAAGGTCGCAAGAGCGTACAACAAAATCGTGACAATCCATATCCGCAAGGATGGCAGCGAGGCGCTGGACACCTTTGATGAAATTTTTGAAATGGCAATTGAAACCGGAGTGAAGGTCCACCTGCTGGAGCTCATGTATATGGTGGGGATGGCGGGAACGATGCCAAAGGCGCTGGAACTGATTGACCAGGCCCGCAAGAGCGGAATTGATATTACGGGAGACAGCGGAGTATATGATGCCTTTACGGTTTGTATCGGAACAGGTGTTTTTGACGATGGATGGGAGAGAAGCTACGGCGGGCGGAGCTATGAAAGCCTGATTGTGAGCAGCGGAATCCATATGGGGGAGCGGTGTAATGAGAAGCTTTTCAAAGAACTCCGGGAAAAAAGCCCGTCTACATTAATTACGGCCTTTGTCGGTGACCACGATGCTGTGGCAATGGCATTGAAAAAGGATTATATTTATGTGTCGACCAATGCGGCGGACGGGCCATTTTACCCAACATGCGGCTCTCCTGAGGTCGCAGGGACCTTTCCACGTCTGATTGGGCGGTATGTCAGGCAGGAGCGTGAGCTCTCTTTGATGGAAGCGATTAAGAAAATCACGATTCTGCCGGCCAGGCGCTTTAACCTGCAGCATATCGGTAGCATCGAGGTTGGGAAGAATGCAGATATTGTTATTTTTCATTACGATACCATTATAGACAGGGCGGGTTATGTCAACCAAGGGAGTCCCGACGCGCTGCCCATTGGAATCCATTATGTGCTGGTAAACGGCAGCGTTGTCGTTGAAAAGGGAGCCGTTGTGGGAGATCGGAAACGGGGGAAATTTGTGACTGCAAGTGATGAAGTGTAAAAATAATATACAAAAATGGAAAGTTGAATTTTGTGAAAAGCGGCATGTAAAATATATTTACATGCCGCTTTTTGTGTGTAAAAAAATATTACATAGAATAAACGCGGAAGTATGCGACCAGATCAAAAAGCCTTATGTGCCGCCCAATTATTCGACAAGAAAGAGAGAAAAAACGTATGCGGTTCATAAAAGAAACTGAGGAAAATAAAGGGTTTAAAGCAAAAAGGAAAAGTTTTTTCGGACTGGAGGAAAAGTTGGCGCCAAATTTGCTTGATATATTGACGTATAGAAAAGCCATGAAACATCATCTAAATATCGCGCAATTCCGAAGGGATGTGAGTTTATGTGACTTTCCGCTCATTTGTTCGAGCCTGACAACTTTTATCTTATAATACAAGGAGAGTAATACGATGGCTTTATCAAAATTTTCATTTCCCCTTGCCACCAGAATTGAGTTTGGAGAGGGATATCTCACCCATGCGGGCGCAGAAGCAAAGAAGCTGGGAATCAAAAAGGCAATGGTTATCGCGGACAAGGGAATTATTGCATGCGGCATTGTGAAACCGATTGAGGAGTCCCTGAGGGCAGAGCATGTGGACTATGTGATTTACGATCAAATTCTTCCGAATCCCCGGGACATTCATTGCATCGCCGGTGCGGAATTTGCAAAGGAACACCAGATTGACGGCATGATTGCCATTGGCGGCGGCAGTTCCATGGATACCGCAAAGGCCGTAGGCACGCTTCTCACAAACGGCGGAAACATTCGGACCTGGGCAGCTCCTGCACAGCTGGAACATGAAATTCTCCCGCTGATTGCCGTTCCGACAACGGCGGGAACAGGCAGTGAGGTGACCTTTGATGCGGTTATCACAGATACGGAAGCGCATGAAAAGCTGAATATTCTGGATCTGAAGATTGCGCCGAAGGTGGCGCTGGTGGACCCGAATGTGCTGCAGGGACTTCCGGAAAAGGTGATGTCTGCCACCGGCGTTGACGCGCTGGTTCATGCGGTCGAGGCATACACCTGTAAGGCGGCATCTCCCATTACGGATGCGTTTGCGCTGTATGCCATCGATCTGATTGGTGCAAATATTCGGGAGGCCGTTTACAAGCGGACGAAGGAATCCTGCAGAAATATGATGCTGGGAAGCACAATGGCGGGTGTTGCATTTGGCTATTCCGACGTTGCGGGGGTGCACTGCATTGCAGAGGCGCTGGGCGGACGCTATGATACTCCCCACGGCGTGTCCAATGCCATGGTGCTGTCTACCGTAACGGAATTTAACATTCCCGCTGCAGCGGAGAAATACGCCGAGGTTGCCAGACACCTTGGGGTAAATACCGCCGGTATGACAACAGAAGAAGCAGCCTACAGCTGTGTTGACGCTATGAAGTCCATCTGCGCGGACGTAAAGATTCCCAAAATGCGGGATTTTGACGTCATCAATCCAAAAGACTTCCAGGAGCTGGCAGAGGCTTCGTTCCGGAATATGTCCACCCCCAACAACCCAAGAGAAATTACCGTACAGGATTACTTTGATTTACTGAATAAGGCGTACAACGCCTGACAGCACCCCCAATATAGAATGGAAACCATAAAAAATAGCAAAGGAGCGGAAACAGGAATGAAAGTAGAGGAATATGTAGAGCGAGCGCGGAAAGCGGTGGAAGCAATCAAGGAGTATAACCAGGAGCAAGTAGATAAGCTGGTATACGAGGCAGCCAAGATTATCTACAAGAACGCGGAGCCGCTGGCGCGGGAGGCAGTGGACGAGACGGGGCTGGGATACTACGAGGACAAGATTGCCAAGAACACGGATACCCCCACCGCATTCTGGAACTACCTGAAGGACAAGAAGTCGGTGGGCATCATCGGCGAGGACAAGGAGACGGGCATCATCGAAGTGGCCCACCCCGTGGGCGTCATCGCCTGCGTCACCCC